>NZ_SMRO01000002.1:618552-1237104 GCF_004359985.1 Paraburkholderia flava
TTCGTCGATCGATGCGTACGGCAGCTTCACGCCGTTGCGTTCGGCGAGCTTGAAGATCAGCTCGGGTTCGAGCGAGCCTTCGATGTGGATGTGCAGTTCGGCCTTCGGTGCGCGGGCGACCTTGTCGATAAGCGCGGAGGTATTCGTTGTGGTCATGTTCGTTTTGGTCGGTGCAGGGTGTTCTGTTCGTGCAATTCGTGCGATTGATTGAATGGGTTCGGTAACGTGCGCGCCGCTGGGGTTCGGCGCGGGCGTCGTGCGAAACGCGTTGTTAAGTTCAGGTTGCGTTCAGGTCGCCCCGCGCGCGGCGGCTGCCGTCTGATGTGCACTGTGCTGCGCGTTCGCCTCGACGGCCTGCAACATCTGCGCGGCGGCGGAGATTGCGATGATCTCGGGCGACTTGTCGACGATTCCGTCGACGCCCAACGGACACTTCATCCGCGCGATCTGCGACGGGTCGATGCCGCGCGCGGCGAGCCGGTGTTCGAACTGCTTGCGCTTCGTGTGCGAGCCGATCATCCCGAAGAACGCGTAGTCGCCGCGCAGCAGGATGCGCTCGGCCAGTTCCAGGTCGCGTTGATGGGTGTGCGTCATCACGATGAAGTACGTGTTCGGTGCGGCTTCGTCGATGGCGGCGTCGGGGGCGTCGCTCGCGTCGATCGTGAGGTTGGCTGCGTTCAGCGTTTCGGGCGGCGGGAATTGCGCGTCGCGTTCGTCGATCCAGCGCACACGACACGGCAGTGTTGCAAGCACGCGCACGAGTGCCGCGCCGACGTGGCCCGCGCCGAACAGCATCACGGAAAATTCACGCGGCGCGATGGTTTCGGTGAGCAGCGCGCCGCTCGCTTCGAAGCCCGGACCGTCCCACAGCAGACAGTCCGCACGCTCGACACCGGGTTCCGGCTCGGACAGCAGCACCGCATCGGGCGCGCCGAACGACACGCTGCGCACGGTCGACTGGCCGGCGGCCACGCGCTTTGCCAACGACGTCACCCAGCCCAGATCGCCCACGTCGAGCCGTTCGAACGCGAGCACGACCGCGCCGCCGCAGCACTGGCCGAGGCTTGGCCCGAGTGCGAAGCGTTCGAGCCGGCGCGCGCGCGGCATGCGCATGCCTTCTTTCAGCACCTGGCGCGCGGTTTCGATTGCTTTCCATTCGAGGTGTCCGCCGCCGATCGTATGCTTCGCCGACTCGCGCGTGACGATCATCTTCGTGCCGGCTTCGCGCGGCGCCGAGCCTTCGGCGCGCGCGACCGTGACCAGTACGACGGCATCGCCGTGCGCGAGCAGCTGTTGAAGATCGGGCAGCCAGGCTTCCATCGTGCGCGCTCCGTCAGCGTCCGCCCGAGACGTTCGGGCGGGCGGGTGAGTGCGACGGGGAGAGGGGAAACGCGGCAGCGAACGCACGCGGCGCGGCTGGCAAGAAAGACGGGACGAGCCGATGCGCGGCCACTACCGTCGCGACGGCGCGGACGGTCTTGTGGCTGAGGCTCGAGATGCGGATGGTTTGCTTTGTCATGGCGAATCCGAAAGACATTGCGGACCGGGCGCGCGTTACGCAGGGGGTCGTGCCGTAGCCGGCCTCGCGCACGTAGATCGCCATCCAGTTCCGAAGATAGCACTCCCGCGCGAAGAAAATATTCCCCCCGGGTAATGAGGGGTATTCGAGCGGGGGTATCAGCGGGAGGGGATCGGCGATCGCGCCCCGCTCATCCTGTGATTCGCGGCGGCGGCGGAAGTTGCGCGGGCGGGGCGGTGGGGAGGGCGCCGATACGGTGTCGGACGTGGCGGGGTCAAGTCCGGAAAGGCTCAGCGGGCTGCCTTGGCTGCGGCAGCCTGGCCAGAACAGCGGGAGGTGTCCGGCGCACGGAAAAAACCGCCCCGTGCCCTGTGCCCCGCCCCCCGCGCTGTCGCTACACGTCGCTCAACTGTAGCGCCGACGATTCCGCACCAGGCTCAACACCAGCGGCACGAACGCGACGACGTAGCCGATCAGCGACCACATCGGCAGCGACAGACCGAGGATCGGCGGATACGGCGTTTCGCACAGGCCACCGACCTTGAACACGCCCGGCAGCCAGTGCGCGGGCGGCAGGCTGTCGACGAGCGGTTGCAGCGCATCGAACCCGCAGCTGAAACCGGGATTCGCCTGAATGTACACATGACGCGCCGCCGTCACGATGCCCGCCGCCGCGGACAACGCCGCGAGCAATTCGAGCAGCCGCACGCCGCGCCAGCCGCGCAGCCGCGCGCCGAGGAACGCGAAGACCGCGATCAGCAGATAGAAATAGCGTTGCATGATGCACAGCGGACACGGATCTTCCTGCTTGAAGTACTGCAGATACAGCGCGCCCGCGACCATCGCGAGACAGATGAAACCGAGCAGGACGAGCAGGGAGCGTTCGCGGCGCAGGACGGCGGGGTCGTTGTTCATGAGTCGATCGGATGGCGGTCGGTGGAGCCCGGCCAGATCGGCCGGGCAGGTGCCCGCGATTCTAGCGCGAACCAGGGCAGTTTCGCGCTCGTGCTCACTTACTTGAACGACCGTCGGCCCGCCGTGCCCGCTAGCGGATCGTCGTCAGCACCGCTTCGACCGCGCGGCCGACCGCGAGCAGCGCGTCGTCGCCATGCGGCGCGCCCGCCAGCATCAGACCGACCGGCGCGTCGCCGCGACGATGACATGGCAGCGACAGCGCGCAGGTATCGAGGAAATTGAACGCGCTCGGGTTGCGCAGGATCAGCGCGTTGGTGCGGCCGAATGCGTCGTCATCGTCGACCAGATCGGCGACGCGCGGCGGCACGACCGGCACGGTTGGCGCGACCAGCGCGTCGAAGCGTTGCCACAGCGCGCGCGCCGCGTCGAGCATCGCGCGGCGTTCGGCGACCAGGTCGAGGTAGTCGGCGGCGCTGGCCGGCTGACCTTTCAGAATGCGCGTCAGCACGCGCGGGTCGTACAGATCGCGATGCCGTTCGAGCAGCGGACGGTGCCACGCATACGCCTCGATCGGCGAGAAACCGAAGCGGTTGATTTCCGCGAGGCGGTCGAGCGGCGCGAAGCGCACTTCCGTGACGATCGCGCCGGCCGCTTCGAGATGCTTGAGCGCGGCGTCGACCGCGTCGGCGACTGCCGGCTCGACGCCGTCGGTCACGTAGTTCGTCAGCACGCCGAGGCGCACGCCTTCAAGCGGCCGCGCATCCGGCACGCGCGGTTCGAGACCGGCGAGCATCCGGTCCAGCAGCGCACAGCACGCAACCGATACGCCGATCGGCCCGAACGAATCGAGCGTCGTCGACAGCGGCACGCCGCCTTGCTTCGGGATGCGGTCGGCGGTCGGCTTGAAGCCGGTCAGTCCGCACAGCGCCGCCGGGATGCGGATCGAGCCGCCGGTGTCGGTGCCGAGCGCGATCGCCGCCATGCCGTCCGCGACCGACGCCGCCGCACCCGACGACGAGCCGCCCGAGATCCGTTCGTCGCCCGCTACGCCGCGCCGGTACGGCGACAGCGGATGGCCGTAGTGCGGGTTCAGGCCGAGCCCGGAGAACGCGAACTCGCTCATGTTGGTGCGCCCGACGATCACCGCGCCCGCGCGCTTGAGCCGTGCGACGGCGAGTGCGTCCGACGTTGCGGGCGGCGCGTCGGCGAGCACGCGGGAGCCCGCGCGCGTCACCTGGCCTTCAATGTCGAACAGGTCTTTCACCGACACCGGAATGCCGGCGAGCGGCGACAGTACCGTGCCGGCGGCACGCAGACGGTCGTGCGCGTCGGCGGCGGCGCGCGCGTGGTCCGCGTCGACGTGCATGAATACGGTCGACCCTTGGCCCGCCGGATCGGCGATCCGGTCGAGCGCGGTTTCGACGAGCGCGCGGCTCGTGGTGCGGCCCGCGGCGAGATCGGCGGCGAGCTGGGCGAGCGGCGGGAAGGGGGTGAAGCGCGTGGATTCGGTGGCCATGATTTCAGATCCGGTTGAAAAGGGTCGCGCGGAAGGCTTCGATGTGCCGCTGCACGGAGCGACGCGCGCCGTCGGCGTCGCGCTCGCGCAGCAGGCGGAAGAGTTCGAGATGTTCTTCGTGGACGTCTTCGAGATGATGCGGCTCGGACAGCGAGATGAACCAGAAACGCAGCGAGCGTTCGTGCAGTCCGCGCAGGATGTCGGCGAGCACGGCGTTGCGCGATGCGGCTGAAATAGCCAGATGGAATTCGCGGTCGATGACCATCATCCCTTCGACATCATGCGCCGCGACGCATACCGCCGAGCGGTCTAGCAACGCCTGCATCGTCGCGAAGTCGTGCGCCTGCGCGTGACGCGCGGCGAGTTCGACGCAATAGGTTTCGTTGACGAGCCGCACGTCGATGATCGCGAGTACGTCGTCGAGCGACACGGGGCGCACCATGATGCCCTTGCGCGGCATGATGGTCAGCATCCCTTCGTGCACGAGCCGGTGCAGCGCCTGGTGAACAGGCGTGCGGCCGATGCCGGTGAGCGCCATCAGATCGGCTTCGTTGAGCACTTCGCTCGGGCGCAGGCGCATCGTGATGATCTCGCGCTTGACGAAGTCGTACGCCTGCTCGGCGAGGCTCGCAGTGTTCTGTCGCGCTGCACGGGCAGCGCTGGAGGGAGACGGAAGCGTCATGAAAACGGGGGCGGTCGGTGTTGCCGGGCATTGTAGAACACCGCCGCGCGATGCTTCGCGGTGCCGTTGCGAAGCACTGCGCGACGCATGTCAGCGAGCCGCACCATGCAACACCTTCACACGCGGCATCGCGAGCGTCACGATACCGCCGACGATGAGCGCCCCGGCAATCAGCAGCAGCCCATACGTGACCGTGTGCGTCGCGTCCTTGACGATCCCGAGCACGTACGGGCTCACGTAGCCCGCGAGATTCGCAATCGAGTTGATCACCGCGATGCCGGCGACCGCAGCCGTGCCTTGCAGGAACGTCGTCGACATCGACCAGAATATGCCGAAGCCCGCGAGGATGCCGATGTACGCGATCGACAGACCGGTCACCGCGAGCGGGATCGAGTTCGTCACCGACGCGCTGCCGATCAACCCCGCCGCGCCCAGAAAACAGCAAATCGCGTAGTGCCAGCGCCGCTCGCCCGTCACGTCCGACGACCGGCCGATCAGGATCATCCCGATGCCCGCCGCGAGATACGGAATCGCGGTGACGAAACCGTTGGTGACGAGATCGGTGACGCCGAGATCCTTGACGATCTGCGGCAGCCAGAACGAGAAGCCCGCATTGCCGGTGACGAGGCAGAAATAGATCAGCGTCAGCAGCCAGAAGCGGCCTGAACGCAGCGCGACCGCGAGGCTGTGCTCGGCGCCGGCTGCGGCAGCGGCGTTGTTGTCGACGGCGAGTCGTGCGAGCACCACGCGCTTTTCGTCGGCGGTGAGCCATGCGGCTTCGGCGGGCGTGTTGCGCAATACGGCGAGCGCCCAGAAGCCGGCGAGGATCGACGGGATGCCTTCGATCAGGAACATCCACTGCCAGCCGCGCAGCCCGTGCGTCTCATGCAGCGCGGACATCAGGAAGCCGGACAGCGGCGCGCCGATGATGCCCGCGACCGGAATCGCGGCCATGAACACGGCGACCATCCGCGCGCGGCGGTCGGCGGGAAACCAGAACGTCAGATACAGCACGACGCCAGGCACGAGCCCGGCCTCCGCGACGCCGAGCAGGAAGCGCAGCACGTAGAACGCGGTCTCCGAATGGATGAACATCATCGCGCACGACAGCGCGCCCCACAGCATCGTGATCCGCGCGATCGTCGCGCGGGCGCCAAAGCGTTTCAGCAGCAGATTGCTCGGCACTTCGAACACGAAGTAGCCGAAGAAAAAGATACCCGCGCCGAGCCCATACGCCGCGTTCGACAGCCCGAGGTCGCCGGTGAACTGCAGCTTCGCGTAGCCGATGTTCACGCGGTCGAGATACGACAGCACGTAGACGAGAAACAGGAACGGCATGATGCGCCACGTGATCTTGCGTAGTGCGATGGCTTCGAGTTCGGCGTTGTCGTGCCTGGTGGACGATGTTTTTTCGACCACGGGAGCGGAGGCTGGGGATGGGCTCATGAGGGGCTCAGGAAAATCTCATTCGACGATAGGTAACGCGCGCACGCGATACGCGTGGCGCAGCGTGCGATTCAGCACGGGGTCGTGCAGTTCGAGTTCGAGCGCATCGCCGTCGATCATCCCAACGATGCCGCCTTCCACCGCGAGCGTGCCGCAGAACATCGCGGCGTTGGCCGCAAGCGGAGCGCGTTCGAGCAGATCGGCTGCTGCGAGCAGCGAGGCGATGCTGCCTTGCTGATATACGCGCCGGGCACCGTTCGTGACCGCATACGCACGCAGTTGCAGTTGATCCCAATGACCGGCGACGTCGTCGAAACGCCATGCGTCGCGTGCGACCGGCTTCGGACAGACCTGCTTCGACACCGTGACGCCGTACGCCTCGACTTCGCGGTCCGTGTGATCGGAGCCGATCGTCACGAGCAGGCCGTCGTCGCTGCGCACCAGCACGCATTCGGCTTCGCCGCTCGACTTCGCGCCGACCACGTCGATCTGTTCTGCCTGCGTCAAGAGTTCGGCGCCGAGGCGATAGAAGCAGGGCGTCGTCGACGGGCGTTTCACGCCGAGCGCCGCGAGTTCGGCGATGTGATGCTCGATCGCCGCCTGGTCGCGGCCCGCCCAGCCGGCGATGGTCAGCCGGTCGAGTACGACGGTGGACATAACGCTCGTTCCCGAGCGGCTCACGACATTGAACGACACCTGCGGCATGACGGACTCCGGTTTGAATATGCGGCAGATATTATTGTGATATTTCACTGACGTCCAGCGTGTCAAAAACATTCCGGCCTTGCGTGGCGGTCAGTTTCAGCCCGCGGCGAGCCTGTGATAAGCCGCTGAGCCGCCTGAAATGGGCCAGTCGCGAGCGTGGGTTACTATTTGCTTCTTGTTGATTACTTTTTGTAAGGAGCGTGCGCATGCACCACGGCATCGGCTTCATTCAGGATCTGGCGGTCGTGATGGCGCTCGCCGGCGTCGTCACCGTGCTGTTCCATCGCCTGAACCAGCCGGTGGTGCTGGGCTACATCGCTGCGGGCGTGATCATCGGGCCGTACACGCCGCCGTTCCAGCTGATCCACGACGAGCAGACCATCCAGACGCTCGGCGAACTCGGCGTCGTGTTCCTGATGTTTTCGCTCGGTCTCGAGTTCAGTCTGCGCAAGCTGTTCAAGGTCGGCGCGACGGCGATCGTCGCGGCGCTGTCGGAAATCGTGCTGATGCTGTGGCTCGGCTACGAGATCGGCAGCGCGTTCGGCTGGAGTCCGATGGATTCGCTGTTCCTCGGTGCGATCCTCGCGATCTCGTCGACGACGATCATCGTCAAGGCACTCTCCGAACTCGGCCTGAAGCGCGAGAATTTCGCGCAGTTGGTGTTCGGCATTCTGATCGTCGAGGACATTCTCGCGATCGCGATGCTCGTGCTGCTGTCCGGCATCGCGCAGACCGGCGAACTGAGCGCGGGCGTCGCGCTGATGACGCTCGGCAAGCTGCTGCTGTTCATGACGGTATCGCTCGTCGTCGGCATCCTCGTCGTGCCACGTGCGCTGAATTACGTCGCGCGTTCGAAGAGCGACGAGATGCTGCTCGTGTCGGTGCTGGGGTTCTGCTTCGGCTTCTGTCTGCTGGTCGTGAAGCTCGACTACAGCATCGCACTCGGCGCGTTTTTGATCGGCGCGATCATGGCCGAGTCGCGTCACCTGCATCGCATCGAGCATCTGATCGCGCCGCTGCGCGACGCGTTCTCCGCGATCTTTTTCGTCACGATCGGACTGATGCTCGATCCGCGCGTGCTCGTCGACTACGCGTGGCCGATCGCGGTGATCACGATCGCGGTGATCGTCGGCAAGATCGTGTCGTGCGGGCTCGGTACGTTCCTCGCGGGCAAGGACGGGCGCACCGCGATGCGCGTCGGGATGACGGTGTCGCAGATCGGCGAGTTCTCGTTCATCATCGCGTCGCTCGGTCTCACGCTGAAGGTGACGAGCGCGTTTCTGTATCCGATCGCGGTCGCCGTATCCGCATTGACGACGCTGTTCACGCCGTACCTGATCCGCGCCGCCGATCCGCTCACGCAGCGTCTCGGCCGTACGATGCCGCGCACCGTCGCGAACGTGTTCGGCATGTACGCGCAGTGGCTCGGCAGCTTGCGGCCCGCAAACGGCGAACCGACGGTGTTCGGCATGACGCGCCGCATCGTGCTGCAGATCGCGGTGAATCTCGCACTCGTCGCGGCAATTTTTCTTGGTGTGTCGTACGGTGCGCCGTATGCGAGCGAAGTGCTCGTGCGCTGGCTCGCGTCGGAGCCGATGCAGCGCGCCGTGTTGTGGAGCGCCGCGCTGATCGTGTCGATGCCGTTCCTTGTCGCGGTGTATCGCAAGACGAAGTCGCTCGCGTTGTTGCTCGCTGAAGTCGGCGTGCAGCCCGCGAAAGCAGGGCGCTTCACGAGCACGATCCGGTATGCGATCTCGGACCTTGTGCCGATCGTGTCGATGGTCGGCGTGTTTCTGCTGGTCGCGGCGCTGTCGGGCGGCATTCTTCCGCCGACCGGTTTGCTCATTGCCGTGCTCGTCTTCGCGGCGGTGCTGCTCGCGCTGCTGTGGCGCTGGTGCGTGAAGATCCACGCGACGATGCAGATCGCGCTACGCGAAACGTTCGAGGAGCAGCCGGACCCTTGAGATTGCGCTGTCCTTAGACAGTTCGACGCGCACGGGTTCGTCGTCGGATCACAGTAATGTGAGCAATTGTGTGCCGGTTTGCCCAACGCTGACCGGCTGGCGGATAATCGCTCCATGTCCATTCGTTCGCGTGCTGAGACGCGCCTCTGCCAACGTCATGAGCGAAAACACTCCAGACCAGCCTGATTCGAAGCCTGCTTCTTCCGTTTCTTCATCTCCCGCGCCGACCGCGACTCCTTCGCCGGCCGCGGCGCAAGCCGCCGCGGTAGCCAGTTCCACCGATTCCCCTGAAAGCGCGTCGAACGTGACGCCTACCGATCCCGCCGCTGCACAGCGACGCGATGCGGCACAGGCGCGCGCGTCGGCGGCTGAGGCGACCGCGCAGCAGGAAGCGACTGCACAAGCGGCTGCGGCGAAACCCGCGACCGCTGCAGCGAGCACCGCCAGTTCAAGCGACGCCGTGCAGTCCGCTGTGAGTGATTCGCCAGGCGAAGCGGCTGCTGCCGCCGCTGCGGCTCGGGCCGGTGTACCGCCGCCGGGCTTCGGCGCGGCACCCGATTTCGAAGCGTCGCGTCCGCCGCCGCCCAGTGCATTGCCGCCGGGACAGCCTGCGTATCTGAAGCAGAACGATTCGGCGTGGTCGGTCTTCGGCCGGATCATCGCGGCACGTGCGCGGCAGCTGTTCGATCGAGCGGGGCAGCGGATCACGCAACGCACGCTGCGCATCGGCGTGTCCGCGCGGATCTTTCATCCGGAGCCGGGCGCGAAGGGACTGCGCGGCAAAACGCTGCAGTATCTGGAGGAATCGATTGCGCACTGGGTGATGTCGCGTGACGTGATCGTGTTCATGATTCCGACGGTCGGTCACCAGGGCATGCTGCATCCGAGCAACATCCGCCTGCGCGATTACGCGAAGCATCTCGACGGGCTGCTGCTGCAGGGCGGCGCCGACGTGGCGCCGCAGTCGTACGCGGAAGTCGCGACGCGCCCCGAATGGCCCGGCGATCGCGTGCGCGACATGTACGAACTCGAGCTGCTGCACGAGTTCGTCGAGTCGGGCAAGCCGGTGCTCGGTGTGTGCCGCGGTTGCCAGCTGATCAACGTCGCGTTCGGCGGCACGCTGTATCAGGACATCGCTACCGATGTGCCGACTGCCGGCGCGCACGTCAGCGAGCATTACGATCAGCATCGCCATGCCATTCATTTTCCCGACGGCTCGACGCTCGCGAACATGTTCCCCGGACGACGCGAGGCGATCGTCAATTCGATCCACCATCAGGCGGTGAAGACGCTCGGTCGCGATCTGAACATCGAGGCGGTGTCGGCATCGGACGGCATCATCGAAGCGGTGCGCTATCGACGTGCGCCGTTCGTGATGGGCGTGCAGTGGCATCCGGAGTTTCATCGCGCGGGCGGGCCGGAGTTGCTCGACTGCACGCCGTTGCTCGACACGTTCCTGCGGGTGGCGCGCGAGACGCGTTTCTAGACGCGGCGTTTTATACGTCGCTTTCGCGATGCCGAAGCCGCACGTTCAGCGTGCGGCTTCTTTCTTTTTCACTCCAGGCGATCCAGCCGATACACATAGCGCAGCGCGGTGATCGCGATGCCGCCCATGAAGTCCGGCTCCGCCCCGGAAAATTCCCAGCCCTGGCGTTCGTAGAAACGGATCGCCGGATCATTGCCCTCGAGCACATAGAGATACAGCTGCGACTCGCCGTGTTCGCGTGCCCAGTCCTGCGCCGCGCGCATCAGCAGCTTGCCCGCGCCGATGCCCTGATGCGCGGGCAACGCGTGCAGGTTGTCGAGCAGCACGCCCCACGGCGAATCGATTTGCCGCTCGACGCACAGGAAGCCGATCGCTTCGTTCCCGCGTTCGGCGATCCGCACGAGGCGTCGCTCGGCGCCCGGCGCGTTCATCCGGTCGCGCCAGTAGGTCGAACGCTCGCGCGTGACTTCGCCGTCGAGAAACGCGTCGGGCAACAACCCGCGATAGGTGGCCTGCCAGCTCGCGGCGTGAATCGATGCGATGAGTGCCGCGTCGGCGACGGTGGCCGGGCGCAGCGTGAGGGACGTGTTGGTCATTGGAAGGAGAGGGGCAAAGCGGTCGAGCGCAAAGTGTACCGCTGCGGTATGCGAACGCACGCATCCGCCGATGTACAGAAGACCGCGACCCACCGCCGGATGTCAAACCGCAGCGCGATCGAACCGCAACGAAGTTAATATCGCTTGAGGCGAGCGCGGTTAGCGTGCCTCCATGTTTACCCTGATATCGAAGCAGCGGGTGCAGCGTGAGAATGCAGCGCCTCCGGCGCGTGCTACCTGCGCCACGGGCCATCCGCCTGCCGATGCAGTGGATCGTCGTCAACTGCCCGATTCCTTGCCGCCCACCGGCAACGGGCTTACCCGAGAGTGTCATGTCTACTGCGTCCCACGCGTCTCACGCGTCCTCAGCCGATGAATCGAAAGCCCGGACAGTTTTCCGCGTCGTCAGCGGCAACTTCCTGGAAATGTACGACTTCATGGTCTACGGCTATTACGCGTCCGCGATTGCCAAGACCTACTTCCCGGGCGGCAGCGAATTCGCGTCGCTGATGCTGTCGCTGTCCGTGTTCGGTGCCGGCTTCCTGATGCGCCCGCTCGGCGCGATCGTGCTCGGCGCGTACATCGATCATCATGGCCGCCGCAAGGGGCTGATTCTGACGCTCGGTCTGATGGCGCTCGGCACGCTGACGGTTGCCGCGATACCGGGGTACGCGACGATCGGCGTGCTCGCACCGATTCTCGTGCTGCTGGGGCGGCTGCTGCAGGGCTTCTCCGCCGGTGTCGAGCTGGGCGGCGTGTCGGTGTATCTGTCGGAGATCGCGACGAAGGGCCACAAGGGTTTCTATTGCTCGTGGCAGTCGGGTAGCCAGCAGGTGGCCGTCGTGTTCGCCGCGCTGATCGGCGTCGTGCTGAACAAGCTGCTGCCCGCCGACCAGATGACCGCCTGGGGATGGCGCGTGCCGTTCCTGATCGGCTGCCTGATCGTGCCGTTCCTGTTCCTGATCCGCCGCTCGCTGAAGGAAACCGACGAGTTCCTCGCGAAGAAGCATCGTCCTTCGATGGGCGAGATCATGAAGTCGATGGCGCAGAACTGGGGCATCGTACTCGGCGGCATGGGCATGGTGATCATGACCACCGTGTCGTTCTATCTGATCACCGCGTACACGCCGACGTTCGGCCGGCAGGTGCTGAAACTGTCATCGCTCGATACGCTGGTCGTGACGGTTTGTGTCGGCATCTCGAACCTGATCTGGCTGCCGCTTGCGGGCGCGTTGTCGGATCGTATCGGTCGCCGTCCGGTGCTGCTCACGTTCACCATTCTGACGATCCTCACGTCGTACCCGGCGGTGCAGTGGCTCGTCGCGGATCCGTCGTTTGTTCGTCTGCTGATGGTCGAGCTGTGGCTGTCGTTCCTGTATGGCTGCTACAACGGCGGGATGATCGTCGCGCTGACCGAAGTGATGCCCGTCGACGTGCGCACCGCCGGTTTCTCGCTTGCGTACAGCCTCGCGACGACGATCGGCGGCTTCACGCCTGCGATCTCGACGCTGCTGATTCACACCACTGGTAACAAGGCCGCGCCTGGTTTGTGGATGACGCTTGCGGCGGTGTGCGGTTTGATTGCGACGATGGTGTTGTATCGCACGCAGGAAGCGCGGAATCAGTATCGGGTTGGATGATTGGTGCGTGTGTGTAGTGGCGGGGCTGATGGGTCCCGTTGTCGATGAAACCCCACTGCTTTAGGCGTGGGGTTTTTCTTTTTGGGCTGCTTCTAGGCGGTGATCTGTATTGAGGATGCGCAGAATTGCGGTGTGCTAGTTGTGCGGCGGTTCTCGGCCAGTCGCGGACCTTCGACATCCGTAGCTAGATCGGTGACAATCTGCAGCCCATTCGTGTCAACCTTTCGTCTTTCGTTCACGAGTAATGTCCAATGGGGATATGAATGATGGACTCGAAAAGCATCCGCCGGGCAATGGCAGAGGATGTCCTGGTGCTCGTACAGATCCGCAATGAAGCACACACATGGAAGGTGGCGCACCGCGACTACGCGTGGGGCAAGGAAGGGGACGGCGTTTCCGAGCGATGGATGCGAAACACTGTCGCCCAAAAGGAAGTGTATGTCGTTGAGCTGGGTGGCATTCCGGCGGGCATGTTTTCGCTCGATCTCGACGATGAGCAGCGCTGGGGGGCGCAGGACCCGATCGCGGCTTACGTGCACGGACTGAGCGTGCGTACAGGTTTTAATGGACGAGGACTCGGTGGCTTCATGCTCGACTGCTGCGCGAGCAAAGTGCGGGATTTGAACCGGCGCTATGTCCGGCTCGACTGCCCAGCTCACAACGCGAAGTTGTGCGCCTGGTATGAGTCGCTTGGTTTCATCCGCGCAGGCCTGTGGCAGGAACCCGGTCCCGGTGGCTATGTCTGGTCACTATACGAAAAACTGGCTCATTAACGTTGCAGGACAAGATCATGGAAATCGAAGTCACTGACCAGCGAAATGATCGGGATGAGTCATTCGTGGCAACGCAACTCAGCGCCTACAATGCCGCCTTCGCAGTTAGAGATTTCAGGTTGTTGCGCGTCTTTGCACGTGACGCGAACGGCAGCATCATTGGCGGTTTGTTGGCGGACACCTACTGGCAATACCTCGAAATCCACAAGCTTTGGGTAAACGAGACTCATCGAAACAAAGGGCATGCATCTCAATTAATGAGCGCCGCAGAAGACGAAGCGCGTCTGCGTGGCTGCACACACGCTTTTCTGGATACATTCAGCTTTCAGGCACTCGGCTTCTATCAAAAGCTCGGCTATACGGAGTTCGGTCGGCTTGAAGAATTCAGCGGCAAGCATGAACGGCATTATCTGCATAAAAGGCTCGATGACATGCACCTGTACGTGCGTGCTTAGGCGTGGCATTCAAGGTGCACGCAACATTGGTGCACCGGGCGGGCTGAATGTCCGTTTTGCTGTGGCTCGAACGGCTGCAATGGGGCGCAAGGTAACGATCCAAAAAACCACACCGACGTGCCATGGACCGCGAGGTTCGCCGCGAGATCGCGGCACGGATCCCTACGCGAACACTGCGCGGTGCTGCGCCGAAGCCGGCGCGAGCGGTGCACTGCCGCTAGCGTCGACGTCGTTCACCTGAAACGCCGCCGCTGAGCGTTGCAGGCTCATCGCCTGCTCCTTCAGCGATTGCGCCGCTGCCGCTGCCTCCTCGACGAGCGCCGCATTCTGCTGCGTCATGCTGTCCATCTGCGTGACCGCGAGATTCACCTGATCGATGCCGGCGCTCTGTTCCGCCGCGGCCGCCGCGATCTCCTGCACGACACCGGTCACACGCATGATCGCGTCGCGCGCTTCGTCGATCGTCGAGCCGGTGTTTTCGACCAGCGTCGCACCACTGCCGACGCTGCCCACCGCATGACTGATCAGCTCGCGAATTTCCTTCGCCGCGGTCGCGCTACGCTGAGCGAGGCTGCGCACCTCGCTTGCGACGACCGCGAAGCCGCGGCCCTGCTCGCCCGCGCGTGCCGCTTCGACCGCTGCATTCAGCGCGAGGATGTTGGTCTGAAACGCGATGCCCTCGATCGTCGCGATGATCTCGACCATGCGGCCCGATTCGTTCGAGATACCCTTCATCGCCGCGACGGCCTGCGTGATCATGTCGCCGCCGCGGTTCGCGATTTTCGTGGCGCCGGCCGCAAGCTCGCTGGCGGTGCGCGCGTTGTCCGCAGTCTGACGGACCATCGCCGTCATCTGCTCCATACTCGACGCCGTTTCCTGCAATGACGCCGCCTGGCTCTCGGTGCGCGACGACAGGTCCGCATTGCCGTTCGCGATCTCGTTCGCGCCGCACGCGACGTTGTCGGAAGCATGCTTGATCTGGCAGATGGTGCTGGTCAGCGCGTCACGCATGCGCTGCATCACGTGCAGCAGGCTCGACGTGTCGCCGTCGCGCGTACGGATCGCAACAGTCAGGTCGCCCGATGCGATCGCTTCCGCCACATTCGCCGCATAGGCCGGATCGCCGCCGACCGTGCGCGCGATACTGCGGTTCGTCACCGCGACGAGCATCACGAGTACGGCTGACACTGCCAGGAAGATCCCGCCGATCAGCCACAGTGACGCCATGAACGCAGCATCGATGTCATCGACATAGGCGCCGGTTGCAATGATCCAGTCCCACGGCGCATAGCGCACCACGTAGCCGATCTTGCCGACCGCCTGCGCCGACGCCGCGCCCGGATGCGGGAACACGTAGTCGACGAAGCCGCCGTCCGGCGCCTGTGCAGCCGACGCGAACGTCACGTAATGGTGACGACCGTCGGCATCCGCGCTGCCTGAGAGATCCTTGCCTTCGAGTGCCGGCTTGATCGGATGCATCACCATCTGCGGCTTCGAGTTGATTACGAGGAAGTAGCCGTCTTCGCCGTAGCGGACGCCGCGCAGTCGTTCGAGTGCCTGCTTGCGGGCATCGGCCTCCGGCAGCGCGCCGCTTTGGGCAAGCGCCGCATACTCCGTCACGATGCTGAGCCCGACGTGCGCGATGTTCGTGAGATCGTGCTTACGCTCCTCGATCCGCGTCTCGCGCGACTGCCACGCCGCCGATACGGAGACAGCGAGCAACGCGACGAGGCTGATGATCAGCGGCAGCCACAGCTTCTGCTTAAAACTGAGCTTGTGCATCCCGAGTCCTTGAGCAAACGAATGGAAACTGCGCAGGGCTGCCATGCGAAGTGGCGCGTGAATGGGTGCGCCGGATGGCGCCAGGGGGCTGTCCGGCGGCCGTCCAGTGGTTCCTGTTCGAGTTATCGGCGGATGCGAATGAAAGTTTTGTCCTGTGAAACCCTCGGTTACCACCTTGCCAAGGCGTATCGGAGGGCTCTTGTGCGTCGGCTTGACTGGATGTTGCCGCCAGCCGCAAGGGCTGTGACGCACCGGCCCAGTCAGTCGTGGTGTGACTACACGCAGGCACTTGATTCTTGAGACGTACCGTCGCGACAACCAGGACGCCCTGCGAGTTGCGGCGTATGAGCATCACGACCCGCTCGCATCACGCGTCTCGCAACGCCTGCACAACCGTCGCGACCACATCGTCCCAGGCCCCCGGCCGCGACTGTCGCACGAGCCGCGCGGACGAATACCACGGACTGCGCGCATCGCCGGTGAACCAGCGCCAGTCGGCGGCGAATGGCAGCATCAACCACAGCGGCCGGCCGAGCGCGCCGGCAAGATGCGCGACCGACGTATCGATCGATACAACCGCTTCGAGCCGCTCCATGATCGCCGCCGTATCCGCGAAGTCGCGGATGCGCGAACCGAAACGATGAATCGATGCGGCGCGCGGATGCGCATCGAGCGCGGCTGCATCGTCGGCGGTGAGGTCGGGTTGCAGCACGATCCAGTCGATGCCTTCGAGCGCGAACAGCGGATCGAGTGCCGTGAGCGGCAACGCGCGATTCTCCTGGCGTTGCAGGCTGCCCGACCACGCGATCCCGATCTTGCGTTTTGCGTGACCGCCGAGCGACCCGCGCCATTTGCGTCGGTATGCGGCCGGTGCCGCGAGGTAGGGCTTGCCTCCGGGGATCGTCTCGAACGTCGTACCCAACGCGAACGGCAAGCTCGGCAGCGCGCACTGCAGATCCGCTTTCGGACACGCATCGCCGCGCGCGACGAGCTGCACGCGCGATGCTTGCGCGAAGGACTCGACGAGCGGCATCAACGCAGGCTGCACTTCGAGGATCACACGCGCCGCGCGCTTCGCCACTTCAGGCACGTAGCGGATGAACTGCAATGTGTCGCCGAAACCCTGCTCCGCGTAGAGCCGCACCGTGCGCGTGTCGATCGGCTCGCCGTGCCAGCGTGGCAGCATCATGAGCGCATCGGGTGTATCCGTCGAAGACGGCGTGGTGACCTCGAAGCGCCATTCGTACTCCGGCAAACCGCGCGCGAAATCGCCGAGCGTGAGCCGCACGATCGCGCGATTCATGTGCGCGGGCGCGAGATCGGGACGCAGCCGCAGCGCCTGATCGAATGCACGCAACGCGGCCTCGTATGCGCCGAGCGCGTGATGCACGCTGCCGAGATTGAGCCACGCGAGCGCGAACGTCGGATCGAGTCCGACCGCGCGCTCGAGCAGCGGCAGCGCATCGGCGTGCCGGCCCACGGCGGCGAGCGCATTGCCGAGACCGAACTGCGCGGGTGGCAGGTTTGGTTGCAGCGCGAGCACCGTTTCGAACGCGGTGACTGCTTCGCCGTGGTGGCCCATTACATCGAGCGTGTTGCCGAGGTTGAAATGCGCGGCGACGAAGCGCGGCTCCGCAGCCAGTGCCGCGCGGAATTCGACGATCGCTTCGTCTGGCCGGTTCAGCGCGTTGAGCGCCATGCCCAGGTTGTTGTGCGCGCCCGCGTGACCGGGACGGAGTTCGAGAGCACGGCGAAACGACACGATCGCTTCGCGATGTTCGCCGAGCGCATGCAATGCGTTGCCGAGATTGTTGTGGATCGATGGGTCGGCGGGTTGTAGATGCAGCGCGCGACGGAAGGCGTCGGCGGCATCCGCGTGACGGCCTGCTGTCGCGTACGCGTTGCCGAGGTTGTAGTGCGCCATCGGAAACGTCGGCGCGAGCGTGAGTGCGTTGCGAAACCGTTCGATCGCGTTGTCGAGCTGGCCCATCGCCTTCAGCGCGTTGCCGAGATTCAGCTGCAACGCGGCGTCGTCGGGACGCAGATCGGCGGCGCGGCGCACGAGGTCGGCCGCTTCCGCGTGCTGTCCCTGCTGATGACGCAGGACGCCCAGCAGATGCAACGCATCGACGTGCACCGGATCGACGTCGAGCGTCGCGCGGTAGCCGCGTTCGGCGTCGTCGAGGCGGCCGTCGCGGTGTGCCGCGAAAGCGCGGTCGAAAGCAGGTTCCATGAAGGAGGCGGGCGGATCGGGTGATGCAAAAGCGACATTTTCCCACACTCGCCATGAGGCTCCGGCGATTTGACCGTCCGCGCGACGATCGACTAACATATGAATACTTGTTCATATGTTTTTCAACGCGAAATGCTGCCTGCCTTCGTCGACGACCGCGTCGTTCCCATTGCCGATCTGTTTCGCCTGCTCGGCGATCCGACGCGGCTGCGCATCGTGCTGGTGTGCGTCGACGAACGACGCGCGGTCGGGGCGATCGCGGATCTGCTCGGGCTGTCGCCGTCGCTGGTGAGCCACCATCTGCGGCTGCTGCGCGCGGCGCGGATCGTGCGGGCAGAGCGCCAGGGCAAGCAGGTGTTTTACTGCGCCGCCGATCGCCATATCAGCGGGATGCTGGCGGACATGCTCGAACACGTCGCCGAACCGGCCAACGAATTTCCCCAGGATTCCCAATGACGCGAATGACGAATATGCCGGGTTCTAGCGATGAGGCTCGTGAAGGGAGCGAGGCTTTGGGTGGTCGTGCGCGTGAGCATGACGGGCCGCAAGGTCGGAGCGAGCGTGAGCCTGCTCGCGTGGAAGGTGATGAAGGCCATGACCACGCGTCGCATGACCACGCAGCGCATGACCACTCAGACCACGGTCACGCGGCACACGATCACGCGGCGCACGACCACACGAACCACGACCACAAAACCCACAGTCACTCCCATTCCCACAGCGGCCACTCCCACCACCACGCCCCCGCTGCAGGCCAGGGCCGCACATTCGCGCTCGCCGTCGCCTTGAACGTGCTGATCGTCGTCGTGCAGGCCGTCTACGGCGTGCTCGCGCACTCGACCGCGCTGCTTGCCGATGCCGGCCACAACCTGTCCGACGTGCTCGGTCTGCTGCTCGCGTGGGGCGCGATGTGGCTCGCGACGCGCCGGCCGTCCGCGCGCTACACGTTCGGCCTGGGCAGCACGTCGATTCTCGCGTCGCTCGCGAACGCGGGGCTGCTGCTGTTCGCGTGCGGCGTGATTGTCGCGGAAGCGATCGGGCGGCTGTTCTCGCCTGCGCCGGTCGCGGGGCTCGATGTGTTCGTCGTCGCGACGATCGGGATGGTCGTGAACGGCTTCTGCGCGTGGCTTTTCATGCGCGGCCAGGAGAAGGATCTCAACGTGCGCGGCGCGTTCATGCACATGGCCGCCGACGCCGCGATTTCCGCAGCGGTCGCGGTGAGCGGCCTCGTGATTCTTTTCACCGGCTGGGTGTGGCTCGATCCGGCGATGAGCATCGTCGTCGTCGCGGTGATCGTCTACGGCACGTGGGGGCTGCTGCGCGATTCGGTGCGGCTCGCGCTCGACGCGGTGCCGCCCGGCATCGACATGCAGCGCATCCGCGAGTTTCTCGCGACGCAGCCCGGCGTCACCGACGTGCACGACCTGCACGTTTGGGCCCTGTCGACAACCGGCAACGCGTTGACCGCACACCTCGTGATGCCCGCAGGCCATCCCGGCGATGCCGCCGTCGACGCGATGGTCGGCACGCTGCGCGAACGCTTCGAGATGCATCACGCGACGCTGCAGGTGGACCTCGGCACCACGTCGCACCGCTGCACGCTCGATCATCCGCCGCACGCGCATTGAACCTCGTGCGTTGATGCAGCGCACCCGGCGGCGTCGATCCGGCGGCGTACACTAGGCGACGTGTTCATCCGTGGAGGCCTGCATGACTGCCGCTTCCCTCGATGCATCGCCGGTACTCATCGTCGGTGCGGGGCCGACCGGTCTCGCCGCTGCGCTCAGCCTTGCCCGCGCGCATGTGCCCGTGCGCGTGATCGACAAGGCGCCGCAAGCCGAGCCGCATTCGCGCGCAATCGGTATTCAGGCGCGCACGCTCGAACTGTTCGAACAGCATCGGCTCATCGAACCGTTTCTCGATCTCGGGCATCGCGCGCGCGCCGCGAATCTCTACTCGAACGGGCAGCGTCTCGTGCAACTCGATTTCGATCCATTGCAGACGCGCTATCCGTATCTGCTGTTTCTCGATCAGTCGATCACCGAGCGGTTGATGACCACGCATCTCGCGACGCTCGGTGTCGACGTCGAACGCGGCGTCGAGATGACGTCGTTCGAGCAGGGCGCCGATGGGTTGAGCGCGACGCTGCGTCGCGCGGACGGTCGCGTCGAAATGCTGCGGCCCGCGTATCTGATCGCCGCCGACGGGGCGCACAGCACGGTGCGTCATGGTCTGAAGATGGGTTTCGTCGGCAAGACGTTCGAGCAGACTTTCCTGCTCGCCGACCTGCACGCCGAGACCGGCTGGCCCGACGACGAATTCCATATCTTCGCGTCCGGCGAAGGGCTCGTCGCGTTGTTTCCGATGGGGGAGGGTCGACATCGGTTGATCGCTGATCGCTCGCCTTTGCCGCCCGACGCGGCGAATGCAGACAGCAACGCATCGCTCACCGCCACACAACCTTCGCTCGACGAATGCCGCGACATCGTCGCACGGCGTATTCATCATCCGCTCGAACTGTCGGCGCCTGGCTGGTCCTCG
Organism: Paraburkholderia flava; assembly: GCF_004359985.1. Taxonomy (NCBI): domain Bacteria; kingdom Pseudomonadati; phylum Pseudomonadota; class Betaproteobacteria; order Burkholderiales; family Burkholderiaceae; genus Paraburkholderia; species Paraburkholderia flava. The sequence continues at coordinate 638,806 of NZ_SMRO01000002.1, forward strand.
TACTTTCACGTGAACAGCAGGATGGTCGAGCAGTTGCGCAGCGGACGTGTGTTCCTCGCAGGCGATGCGGCGCACGTGCACAGCCCTGCCGGCGCGCAGGGGATGAACACCGGCATTCAGGAAGCGTTCAATCTCGGCTGGAAACTCGCCCGCGTGATGAAGGGCGGCGCACCCGACCGGCTGCTCGACACGTATCACGCGGAACGTCATCCGATCGAACGCGAGGTGCTGCGGCAGACGAGCATGATTACGCAGATTGCGCAGGCCGATCACGGTCCGCTGAAACTGCTGCGCGAACGCGTGATGCCCGCGCTCGCCGCGCTTGGGCCGCTGCGCGATGCGGCGCGTCGGCAGATCAGCGAGCTGGCCGTGCAGTACCGGCGCTCGCCGCTGACGCTTGAGCACATGCTCGACGGTGGTCCACGTGCGGGCGCACGGGCACCCGATGCGCGCGTGCATGTGGTCGACGGGCCGCTCGGACGCGCGCCGGGCATCGGCTGCGTGTTCGATCTGCACGATCCCGCGTTCTTCTCGCTGTTCCTGCTGATCGCGCCGGACGGCTCGGGCTCGCCCGCGCGCTCGAGCGACAGCACCGACGATGCCGACTCGGCACTCGGCGACGGCGCGCGCCATGACGATCTCGACCGGCTCGCGGAAGCGGTCGAGCAGGCGTTGCCGGACGCGGTGCGCGTCTGGCGCGTGACGGATCTCGAAGGGGAGGCGGCGCTGTCGCTCGTCGAAGCGTATGGCCGCACGCGGCCGTCGTTCTATCTGCTGCGCCCGGATGGGTATGTCGGCGCGCGCGGCAGGCCGTCTTCCGACCTGCACGCGCTGGTGCGCTATTGCGAAGCGTGGTTCGCGAGAGAGGGTTCGACTGAGGCGGCTACGGTAGAGCGCTGACGTTGCCGCATTGACATGGCAACGTCAGCATGCAGAACAACGTCACGCAGTCGCAGGCGCCGGCGTCAGCGCTTCACGATGCAGCAGCAACGCCTCGCGAACGATCGGCGACATCGCGATGGCCGTCGGCGGACCGTCGAGCGTCGCGAGGATCGCACGCCGCATCCGCGGCTCCCAGAAGCGGTGAATGTGATCGGCGATGCTGGTGATCGCTTCGTCGCGATCGGGCAGCGACTCGAAGAACTCGCCGATCCGGTTGGCCATGTCGATCAGGTTGTTGTCGTTCATTGCCTGTCCTCACTTGCCCGTGGTCGCACCGGCCAGCTCGCGCTTGCGCAGCAGTTCGAGCTGTTCCGTATTGAAGCGCGAGTATTCCTGCTGCCACTCGGACGGTTGCGCGACCGGCGTCACCTGCACCGCCGTGACCTTGTATTCCGGACAGTTGGTTGCCCAGTCGGAACTGTCGGTCGTGATCACGTTCGCGCCCGATTCGGGGAAGTGGAACGTCGTGTACACGACGCCCGGCTGCATCCGGTCGCTGACCTTCGCGCGCAGCACGGTCTGCCCCGCGCGCGATTCGATGCCGACCCAGTCGTCGTTGCGGATGCCGCGTTCCTCCGCGTCGTGCGGATGGATCTCGAGACGGTCCTCGTCGTGCCAGCGCGAGTTCTCGGTGCGGCGCGTCTGCGCACCGACGTTGTACTGCGACAGGATCCGGCCGGTCGTCAGGATCAGCGGATACTTGCGCGTAACCTTTTCCGGCGACGCGATGAACTTCGTGATCACGAACTTGCCCTTGCCGCGCACGAACTCGTCGACGTGCATCGTCGGCGTGCCGAAGGGCGCTTCCTCGTTGCACGGCCACTGGATACTGCCGAGCTCGTCGATCTTCGCGTACGACACACCGTGGAAAGTCGGCGTGAGGCGGGCGATCTCGTCCATGATCTCGCCCGGATGCGCGTAGTCCATCTCGTAGCCGAGCGCGCGCGACAGCAGCAGCGTCACTTCCCAGTCTGCGTAGCCCGCGAGCGGCGGCATCACCTTGCGCACGCGCGAGACGCGACGTTCGGCGTTGGTGAACGTACCGTCCTTCTCGAGGAACGTCGAACCGGGCAGCAGCACGTGTGCGTACTTCGCGGTTTCGTTCAGGAAGATGTCCTGCACGACGATGCATTCCATCGACGACAGCGCCTGCGACACATGGTGCGTGTCCGGATCCGACTGCACGATGTCTTCGCCCTGGCAATACAGGCCCATGAAGGTGCCGTGCACGGCGGCGTCGAACATGTTCGGAATGCGCAGGCCGGGTTCTGGTTGCAGCGTGACGTTCCATGCGTCTTCGAACTGCGTGCGCACGATCGGGTCGCCGATATGGCGGTAGCCCGGCAGTTCGTGCGGGAACGAGCCCATGTCGCACGAGCCCTGCACGTTGTTCTGGCCGCGCAGCGGGTTCACACCGACACCTTCGCGGCCGATGTTGCCGGTCGCCATCGCGAGGTTCGCGATGCCCATCACCGTCGTCGAACCCTGTGCGTGTTCGGTCACGCCAAGGCCGTAGTAGATCGCTGCGTTGCCGCCGGTCGCGTAGATACGCGCGGCTTCGCGAACCAGTTGCGCGGGCACGCCGGTCACGTCAGCAGTAGCTTCGGGCGAATTCTCCGGCAGCGAGACGAAATCGCGCCACTGTTCGAATGCGCGGGTTTCGCAGCGCTCGGCGATGAAGGCGTCGGCCGCCAGACCTTCGGTGACGATCACGTGCGCGAGCGCCGTGACCATCGCGACGTTCGTGCCGGGCCGCAGTTGCAGATGGTGTGATGCCTTCACGTGCGGCGTGTCGACGATGTCGATGCGGCGCGGGTCGATCACGATCAGCTGCGCGCCTTCGCGCACGCGGCGCTTCAGACGCGAGCCGAACACCGGGTGGCCGTCGGTCGGATTCGCGCCGATCACGACGATCACGTCGGCCTTTTCGATCGAGCGGAATGTCTGCGTACCCGCCGATTCGCCGATCGTCGTCTTCAGGCCATAGCCGGTCGGCGAATGGCAGACGCGTGCGCAGGTGTCGACGTTGTTGTTGCCGAACGCGGCCCGCACGAGTTTCTGCACGAGGTAGGTTTCCTCGTTCGTGCAGCGCGACGACGTGATCCCGCCGATCGAATCGCGGCCGTGCTTGGCCTGGATGCGGCGGAATTCGGAAGCCGCGTAAGCGATCGCTTCTTCCCAACTGACTTCGCGCCACGGATCGGTGATCTTCGCGCGGATCATCGGCTTCGTGATGCGGTCCTTGTGCGTTGCGTAGCCCCATGCAAAGCGGCCCTTCACGCACGCGTGACCTTCGTTCGCGTCGCCGTTCTTGTGCGGCACCATCCGCACGACCTGGTTGCCCTTCATCTCGGCCTTGAACGAGCAACCGACGCCGCAGTACGCGCAGGTCGTCACGACCGAGTGTTCGGCCTGGCCGAGCATCACGATGCTCTTTTCCTGCAGCGTCGCGGTCGGGCACGCAGCGACGCACGCGCCGCACGACACGCACTCGGAATCCATGAACGGCTGGTTTTCGCTCGCAGCGACGCGCGACTCGAAACCGCGGCCCGCGATGGTCAGCGCGAACGTGCCCTGCGTTTCTTCACAGGCGCGCACGCAGCGATTGCAGACGATGCACTTCGACGGGTCGTACGTGAAGTACGGGTTCGACTCGTCTTTCTTGTCCTTCAGGTGATTCGAACCGTCGAAGCCGTAGCGCACTTCGCGCAGACCCGTCACGCCGGCCATGTCCTGCAGTTCGCAGTCGCCGTTCGCGGGGCAGGTGAGGCAGTCGAGCGGGTGATCGGAGATGTACAGCTCCATCACGTTACGGCGCAGCGACTGCAGACGGTCGGTCTGCGTGCGCACCTTCATGCCGGCTTCGACCGGCGTCGTGCACGATGCCGGATAGCCGCGTCGTCCTTCGATCTCGACGAGACACAGACGGCACGAGCCGAACGGTTCGAGCGAGTCGGTCGCGCAGAGCTTCGGCACGTTGACGCCCGCGTCGATCGCGGCGCGCATCACGGATGTGCCGGCCGGCACCGTGACGGACTGACCGTCGATCTCGAGCGTCACGTCGACGTCGGAGTAACGCATCGGCGTGCCGTAGTCGGTTTCGTCCATCGGTGAGCGGGCGCCGCGTTGCTGCGCCTGCGATTTGCAACTGCAGTTGCCGGAGCCGCAACCGCCGGCAGTGGAAATAAGCGCGTCGGACATGGTGTGCTCCCTGTTCAGGCTGCCGCCGCGCGGGCGGTCGGAACGGTATCGAGACCGAAGTCTGCGGGGAAATGATCGAGTGCGGACAGTACCGGGAACGGCGTCATGCCGCCCATCGCACAGAGTGAGCCGGAGACCATCGTGTCGCACAGGTCGCGCAGTAGCGTTACCTGCCGCGTCGAGGTGTCGCCGTTGCGGATGCGCTGGATCACTTCGACGCCGCGCGTCGCGCCGATCCGGCATGGCGTGCACTTGCCGCACGATTCGAGTGCGCAGAAATGCATCGCGTACTGTGCGAGCTCCGCGAGATTCGACGTGTCGTCGTGTACGACGAGGCCGCCGTGACCGACTACTGCGCCGACCGCTGCGTAGGCCTCGTAATCCATCGGGATGTCCCACTGGCTTTCGGGCAGATACGTGCCGAGCGGGCCACCGACCTGCACGGCGCGTGCGGGCCGGCCGCTTGCGGTGCCGTCGCCGTATTCATAGAGCAGTTCGCGCAACGTTACGCCGAACGCGAGTTCGACGAGACCGCCTTGCTTCACGTTGCCCGCAAGCTGGAACGGCAGCGTGCCGCGCGAGCGACCCATGCCGAAGTCCTTGTAGTGCGCGGCGCCCTTCGCGAAGATGATCGGTACGGTGGCGAGCGTGATCACGTTGTTGATCACGGTAGGCTTGCCGTACAGCCCTGCGAGCGCCGGCAACGGCGGCTTCGCGCGCACGATGCCGCGCTTGCCTTCGAGCGATTCGAGCATCGCGGTTTCTTCGCCGCACACGTACGCGCCCGCGCCCTTTGCAACGAACAGTTCGAAGCGATGTCCGGAGCCGAGTACGCTGTCGCCGAGCCAGCCTGCCGCACGTGCTTTATCGATGGCCGTTTCGAGCGCCGCGATCGCATGCGGGTATTCGCTGCGTACGTAGATGTGGCCGACCGTCGCGCCGGTGACGATGCCAGCGATCGTCATCCCTTCGATCAGCACGAACGGATCGCTTTCCATCACGAGGCGGTCGGAGAACGTGCCCGAGTCGCCTTCGTCCGCGTTGCAGACGATGTACTTCTGGTCGGCCTGCGCGCCGCGTACCGTGCGCCACTTGATGCCGGCCGGGAACGCGGCGCCGCCGCGGCCGCGCAGCCCGGATTCGATCAGTGCGGCGCAGGCAGCGTCGCCGTCCATTGCGAGCGCGTTCTTCAATCCTTCGAGGCCGCCGTGCGCGACGTAGTCGTCGGTGGAGAGCGGATCCGTGATGCCGATGCGTGCGAACGTCAGGCGCTGCTGCTTCTTCAGATACGGAATCTCGTCGACGATGCCGACGTTGTTTGCATGCGCGCCGCCTTCGACGAAGCCTGCGTCGAACAGCGACGCGATGTCCGCTTCATCGACGTTCGCATAGCCGACGCGGCCTTGCGGCGTTTCGACTTCGACGAGCGGTTCGAGCCACAGCAATCCGCGCGATCCGTTGCGGACGATGTCGAGCGCGATGCCGCGGCGTGCCGCTTCGGCTGCGATCGATGCAGCGAGTGCGTCGGCGCCGAGCGCAAGTGCCGACGAATCGCATGGAATAAACACGCGGGTCATGCTGTTTTCTCCATGGGCTTCGTTGCTTCGACGGCAGCATTAAAGAGCCGGTCGAATTTCTGCGGCGTGACCTTGGCGTGCAGCTCGCCGTTGATCGTCAGTGCCGGCGACAGCGCGCACTGACCAAGGCAATACACCGATTCGAGCCCGACGGGTCCGCCGTGCGCAGGGTGCTGCGTTTCGAAGCGGCAACCGGTGCGCGCTTCGATGTGCTGCGCGAGCGCTTCGGTTCCCATGCTGCGGCACGCTTCGGCGCGACACAGCTGCACCGTGACGGTCGCGGCCGGCTCGGTGCGGAAATGATGGTAGTAGGTGATGACGCCGTGCACTTCGGCGCGAGACAGATTCATCGTGCGGGCCAGCGGACCGATCGCGGCCTGCGGCACGAAACCGACGTCGTCCTGGATCGCGTGCAGGACTGCGATCAGCGACATGCCTGGCCGCGCGTGACGCTCGACGAGCGCCTCGGGGGCGAGGTCCTGAGATTCGTCCAACATGTGGCTCCTCCGAAGTCAAATATGCACTTGTGATTCATAATGCGTGCATCTATGCTTCTTCTATTTACTGTGGGTATCTCGAACGATAGGCGGCGACGCCGGCTTGTGCAATAGGATGCGTCTCAACATATATGATCAAGATTGAATGCCGGGCGCAGCTGGTCGTGCGCGATGTGGATGGGCGAGAGGCCAGCCTGACGGATGTCGTGCCGCTGCTCGCATTCGTCGATGAGGCGGGGAGCATTGCGCAGGCGGCGACACTCAAGGGTTTGTCCTACCGTCACGCGTGGGGATTGCTGCGCAGTATCGAAGAGCGGTTAGGCGGACCATTGATCGCGAAGGAGCGCGGCCGTGGCTCGGTGCTGTCCGAGCTGGGGCAGGCGGTGCTGCGTTCGCAGCGTCTATGCGGCGAGCGGCTCGCGGGCAACATGCAGGCACTCGCGAGCGAAGTGGCCAGCGATCTGAACCGCTGGCTCGCGCCGCCCGCCGACGACGTGCGCATCCATGCGTCGCACGGCTATGCGGTCGCGGCGCTGGTGACCGCGCTGGTTGCGGCCGACGTGCCGGTCGACATCAAGTACCGCGACAGTGCGGAAGCGGTGACGGCACTGGCGCGAGGCGAGTGCGACCTCGCCGGGTTTCATCTGCCGCGTGGCGAGTTTCGTGAGGCGTGTGCCGATACGTACCGGCGCTGGCTCGATCCTGAGCGTCATGTGCTGGTGCATCTGACGCAGCGCAAACAAGGCTTGTTTCTCGCGCGAGGCAACCCGAAGCGGATCGCGGGGCTCAGCGATCTTTCGCGCGACGACATCCGCTTCGTCAACCGGCAGCCGGGTTCCGGCACGCGTCTGCTGCTCGATCTGGCGCTGCGCGGTATCGGCATCGATCCCGATCGGGTGAACGGCTATGCGTCCGCCGAGCTGACGCACTCGGCGATCGCGGCGTTCGTCGCGAGCGGGATGGCCGACGTCGGCTTCGGCGTCGAGCCGGCCGCGCATCACTTCGGACTCGATTTCGTTCCGGTCGTCGACGAGGACTATTACTTCGCGTGCGACCGGACGCGGCTATCGCGAACGCCGCTCGCGACGGTCATCGATCTGTTGCGTGGCGATGCGTTTCTGCAGAGCGTGTCGCACCTGGAGGGCTACGATCCGGTCGACTGCGGACAGGTGTTCGATCTTGAGGTGGGATGGAGCGGGTGACGTTCCTCGAAGTGCCTGGCGATCGTTGGGTTGTTAGGTAAGCCGAAGTAACACCGCGAACGCTGCATCGCGCGATCGTTTGCGATACTCTCTGGGCTTCGCCTTTCGCTTTGATTGCACGGCGCATCGCCGTCACGACTCCAGATGAAATTCCTTCTTCACGCATGCATCGCCGCTGCCGCGGCTGGCGCCCTGAGCGCAACCGTTTCGATCGCTTTCGCGCAGAATTCGCCGGGTGTGCCTGGCGGCATTCTGCAGGACGAGTTCCGTCTGCAGGAGCATCCGCAGATGCCGTTCGCGGCGTCGGCACCATCGAAGAAATATCAGAAGGGCGCACCGTCGAAACTGCGGCGCAAGGGCGACGATGGCGATCCGGATGGATGCAACCTGAAGTGTCCGCTGGATTAACCAGGCTTTGGTGTGCGCGGTCTTCGGGCCGGCGTGTGCAGTCGCCGGATCTCGAAGGCTGGTGTCGCCCGCACGGCGCAGGAATAAAAAAAGCCCGCTCACCGAGCGGGCTTTTTTACAGGGAGTGTGGTGGAGCCGGCGGGAATCGAACCCGCGTCCGTAAGTACTCCACAACCAGTTCTACATACTTAGTTCAGTCATTTGATTTAACCGGGCCGACGCGGACGAACACGCTTCGTTACGGCGAGTCACTAGATTTTCGGCCCTGGCGTCGTGACACCACCCGGGATTAACTGACGTGAATGACCTTGCCGGGTCTTGCGACCCCTAACCCGTCAGTGAGTTAGTGCAAGGCTGGCGGGGTTAAGCCGCCAGTGCGTACGTTTCGTCGTTCGCAGTTACTAAAGTCCCATTGATTTACGAGGTGACGGGTCCTCGGTATGCCCTGAGTTGCTTTGTTACCCACGTCGAAACCAGGTCGGCCCCAAAGTGAACGGGAATTATCCCATAGAACCCGATATGAGGCTAATCCGCGTCGTTGCAAGGCTTGTGCGGCAAGGGCGCTAGCGGTTTGTCGTCAGCTGCGATGTTTAGCCGCGATGTTCAGCCGATCTCGCGCAGTAGCCGCAACAGTTCCGACGTCGAATCGACGACGTATTGCGCGTGCCATTGGGTAGGCGGCAGATCGTTGCCGCAGTAGCCGTATGCGGCCGCCACGGTGACCATGCCGGCCGCGAAGCCGGCCTGTATGTCGCGCAGGTCGTCGCCGACGTAGACGATCCGTTCCGGTTTTATGTCGAGCTCGCGAGCCGCGTGTAGCAGCGGTGCGGGATGAGGCTTCGCGTGAGGTGTCGTGTCGCCGCTGACCACGCAGCCGGCGCGCGTATCGAGACCGAGCAGCGCGACGAGCGGTTCGGTCAGCCGGGACGCCTTGTTCGTGACGATCCCCCAGCGCACGCCGCGGGCGTCGAGGTCGTCCAGCACGGCATCGACGCCGGGGAACAGCGTGGTCTCGATGCAGAGATCCGCTTCGTAGTTCGCGATAAACTCCGCGCGCATGTCGGCAAAATTGTGATCGTCCGGACCGATGCCGAACGCACCGCCGATCAATCCGCGTGCACCCGCCGACGCGAGTGGCCGCAGTTGTTCGAGCGGCACCATCTCGAGGCCGCGCTCGTGGCGCATCTTGTTGACGGCGGCGGCGAGGTCGGGGGCAGTGTCGGCAAGCGTGCCGTCCAGATCGAACAGGACAGCCTGGCAGAGGCCGATCGATGCATCGTCGCCTTCGCGTTGCGGCAGGGGCGTGGGGTCGCTCATGGAATCAGTGAGAAGAAGGGCGGTCGGCCGGTGGCTCGGATCAGGCTTCGCGACGGCACGCGAGCATGTAGTTCACGCTGGTGTCGTCGGATAGCGAGAAGTGTTTGCTGAGCGGCCGGTACGTGATGCCTTTGATGTCCTGCGTCTGCAAGCCCGCGACGCGGACGAAACCCGCGAGCTCCGACGGTCGGATGAATCGCGCGTAATCGTGTGTGCCCTTCGGCAGCATCTGCGCGATGTACTCGGCGCCGACCACGGCGAACAGGTACGACTTCACGTTGCGGTTGAGCGTGGAGAAGAACACCCAGCCTCCCGGCTTGACGAGCGTCGCGCAGGCGGCGACCACGGCGGCCGGCTCGGGTACGTGCTCGAGCATTTCCATGCAGGTGACGACGTCGTACGTAGCGGGTTCGCGTGCGGCGAGCGCTTCGGCCGCGATCTCTTCGTATTCGACGGTGACGCCGCTCTCGAGGCTATGAAGGTCCGCGACGCCGAGTGCTTGCGTCGACAGGTCGATGCCCTTCACGATCGCGCCCAGCCCAGCCATCGACTCCGACAGGATGCCGCCGCCGCAGCCGATGTCGAGCACGCGTTTGCCGGCAAGGCCTGCGTGCGTGTCGATCCATTTGAGCCGGACGGGATTCAGTTCGTGCAGCGGTTTGAACTCGGCATTCGGGTCCCACCAGCGATGGGCGAGATCGCTGAATTTCTGTAGCTCGTGGGGATCGGCATTGGTCATGGCGGAGGCGGCGTGTGGCGCGGTTGAGCGGCGCGTCGAGGATAAACCCTGAGTATATAGGCCGGTGATCAGGGCGGCAAAATGCCGCGGGGTCGGTTCTGACTTCGGTCCGGCCTGCGGTTACCTCAGGCGAGCGCGGATAAAAAAAGCCCCGCCGAAGCGGGGCTTTGATGCTGCGGTAATTTTGTAGCTTACTGCTTCGAAGTACCGACAACTTCGACTTCCACGCGACGATCCGGTGCGAGGCAGGCGATGAGTTGCTTGCGGTTCTTCTGGTTGCAGCCCGTCGTAACCGGGTTACGCTTGCCCTTGCCTTCCGTGTAGATGCGGTTGGCTTCGATGCCACGGCTGACCAGGTATGCCTTCACAGCTTGAGCACGGCGCAGCGACAGACGGTCGTTGTACTTGTCCGAGCCGATGCGGTCGGTGTAACCCGTTGCCACGACGACTTCGAGGTTCACGCCCTGGATCTTCGAGGCGAGGTCGTCAAGCTTGGCCTTGCCAGTCGGCTTCAGGATAGCCTTGTCGAAGTCGAACAGAGCGTCCGCTTGATACGTGATCTTCTGGCTTGTGATCGCAGGAGCAACCGGCGATTGAGCCGGCGGCGTCGGAGCCTGGGCGACCAGTGCGCCATCGCACTTCGCGTTTGCCGTTGCCGGCGTCCAGAACGCGTCGCGCCAGCAAAGCTCGTTCGTGCCGTTCATCCACACGTATTCGCCCGTGCCGTTCACCCAGTTGTCGTTCACGGCTTGTCGCGATGCCGGCACCGATTGTGCCGAAGCCGATGCAGCCATTACCGCGGTAGCTGCAATGAACGCGAGCTTTGAAAGTTTATTCATATTTCTCCTCTCGAAATTGAGATTACCGCAGGTTTACTGCGAGCCTGTTGACGAAGACAAGTCATACATTGCTCGAAGTATAACATTGGTGCGGAACAAAAAACGTGCTGTGTAGACTTCGAGCAGTGTCTAACTCCTTGTGCGTTGGCATTTTGCCATATCGTTCCCTTCCGACGATAAAAAAATCTGGCCCCTTCAATCACCCCCTCGCAATTGTGGTGCATCCGCAACAGAACGTTAACTCTTGAAAGGCCCGCCCGTCGTGGTTCCGCGCGGATTTTGCGGCAGCAGTTTTCGGGCCCGGTCCAGCCGCTTTTTGACGGGCTCCAGGCGTCCTCGTCGCCCATCCCACTAATAGGTATACGCAGGTGGGAGGTCGGGGGTGCGCTGCATGCTAGAATCGCGTGATGCGCTGCGCCTGCAGCGCCGACGCGTAAGGCGCTGCATCTTCGCCGTTCGCATGGAAAAAGACACGGATAAATGGATCAATTCGCCAAAGAGACTCTGCCCATCTCCCTAGAGGAGGAAATGCGCCGCTCGTACATCGAGTACGCGATGAGCGTGATCGTGGGGCGCGCACTTCCCGATGTCCGCGATGGCCTGAAGCCGGTGCACCGGCGCGTGCTGTACGCGATGCACGAACTGAACAACGACTGGAACCGGGCGTACAAGAAGTCGGCGCGTATCGTCGGCGACGTAATCGGTAAATACCACCCGCACGGCGACTCGGCGGTTTACGAGACCATCGTCCGGATGGCGCAGCACTTCTCGCTGCGCTACATGCTGGTGGACGGGCAAGGCAATTTCGGGTCGGTCGACGGCGACAACGCCGCCGCGATGCGGTACACCGAAATCCGCATGGCGAAGATCGGCCATGAACTGCTCGCCGACATCGACAAGGAAACGGTCGATTTTCAACCGAACTACGACGGCAGCGAAAACGAGCCGACGATTCTCCCGGCCCGCATTCCCAATCTGCTGATCAATGGTTCGTCGGGTATCGCGGTCGGCATGGCGACCAACATCCCGCCGCACAACCTCAACGAAGTCGTCGACGCTTGCCAGCATCTGCTGAAGAATCCGGATGCCACGATCGACGAACTGATCGAGATCATCCCGGCTCCCGATTTCCCGACGGCCGGCATCATCTACGGCGTCGCCGGCGTGCGCGACGGTTATCGCACCGGGCGCGGCCGCGTCGTGATGCGCGCGACGACCCACTTCGAGGAAATCGACCGCGGCCAGCGGATGGCGATCATCGTCGACGAGCTGCCGTACCAGGTCAACAAGCGCTCTCTGCAGGAGCGGATGGCCGAACTGGTCAACGAAAAGAAGATCGAGGGCATCTCCGACATCCGCGACGAATCCGACAAGAGCGGCATGCGTCTCGTGATCGAACTGAAGCGCGGCGAAGTGCCCGAGGTCGTTCTCAACAATCTGTACAAGTCGACCCAGCTGCAGGACACGTTCGGCATGAACATGGTCGCGCTGGTCGACAACCAGCCGAAGCTGCTGAACCTGAAGGAAATGCTCGTGCATTTCCTGGCGCATCGTCGCGAAGTGCTGACGCGGCGCACTGTATACGAGCTGCGCAAGGCGCGCGAACGCGGTCACGTGCTCGAAGGTCTGGCGGTTGCGCTCGCGAACATCGACGAGTTCATCGCGATCATCAAGGCGGCGCCGACGCCGCCGATCGCTCGCCAGGAGCTGATGGCGCGTTCGTGGGATTCGTCGCTCGTGCGCGAGATGCTGACGCGGGCCGAGGCCGACAACGCGTCGGCCGGCGGCGGCGCGGCGTATCGTCCGGAAGGGCTGAACCCGGCGTTCGGGATGCAGGGCGATGGCCTGTACCGGTTGTCGGATACGCAGGCGCAGGAAATTCTGCAGATGCGTCTGCAGCGCCTCACCGGGCTCGAGCAGGACAAGATCATTGGCGAGTATCGCGAGGTGATGGCGCAGATTGCCGACCTGCTCGATATCCTCGCGCGTCCGGAACGGATCACGGCAATCATCGTCGACGAACTCGCTGCGATCAAGGCGGAATTCGGCGACGCGCGTCGCTCGAAGATCGAGATGAACGCGACCGATCTGAACACGGAAGACCTGATCACGCCGCAGGACATGGTCGTCACGATGTCGCACGCGGGCTACGTCAAGTCGCAGCCGCTGTCCGAATACCGCGCGCAGAAGCGCGGCGGTCGCGGCAAGCAGGCGACGTCGATGAAGGAAGACGACTGGATCGACACGCTCTTCATCGCCAATACGCACGACCACATCCTGTGCTTCTCGAACCGTGGCCGTGTCTATTGGGTCAAGGTGTACGAAGTGCCGCAAGGTTCGCGGAATTCCCGCGGCCGTCCGATCGTCAATATGTTCCCGCTGCAGGAAGGCGAAAAGATCACGGTTGTGCTGCCGGTCAAGGAATTTTCGGCAGACAAGTTCGTCTTTATGGCGACCGCGTTAGGAACGGTAAAAAAGACGCCGCTCGAAGCCTTTAGCCGGCCGCTGCGCAAGGGTATTATTGCGGTCGGTCTCGACGACGGCGATTACCTGATCGGCGCCGCGATCACCGACGGTCAGCACGACGTGATGCTGTTCTCGGATTCGGGCAAGGCAGTGCGCTTCGACGAGAACGACGTCCGGCCGATGGGCCGCGAGGCTCGCGGCGTGCGCGGCATGCAGCTCGACGAAAGTCAGCAGGTCATCGCGCTGCTGGTTGCCGGCGACGAGCAGCAGTCGGTGCTGACGGCAACCGAGAACGGCTACGGCAAGCGCACGCCGATTATCGAATACACACGTCATGGTCGCGGAACGAAGGGAATGATCGCGATCCAGACATCCGAGCGCAACGGCAAGGTGGTCGCCGCGACGCTCGTCGATCAGGAAGCGCAGATCATGCTGATCACGACGACGGGTGTGCTGATCCGTACGCGCGTGTCGGAGATCCGCGAGATGGGCCGTGCAACGCAAGGTGTTACACTCATCAGCCTTGACGAGGGTACGAAGCTTTCGGGTCTGCAGCAGGTCGCGGAAGCCGATGCGGATGGCGATGTCGAAAATGGCGAGAACGGTGAGGAAGGTGGCGCGGCGTGATGCGCGCAACCCACCCGGACGAGCTGACCGGCATTGAAGTAAAGGACTAACCTGGCTGCGGGACCAACGATGCGCATCGGGCCGATGCGCGGTTCGCGCGGCATGCGGTTCGACTAATTTCTCTTAGGGAGTAATGATGCAAAAACGATTCAAACAGTTGATGGTGCTTGCTGCTTTCTTGCCGACCCTCGCAATGGCCCAGGCGCTGCAGAGCCAGGCTCCGGCATCCGCCCCGGCGGCGGCGCCGGTTGATCCGGCCAAGCAGGCCGCGATCAAGGATCTTCTGGATGCAATCGACGCACAGAAGCTCGTCGGCGCGATCGGCAACAGCGCGCAGATGCAAGCCAAGCAACTGGTCCCGGCGATCCTGTCGGATGCGCTGTCGGAAAACAAGACGCTGACCGACAAGCAGAAGCAGGCTTCCGTCCCGACGCTGCAAAAGAACGCTGTGCCGAAGCTGGTTGACGGCGCAGGTCAGGTCTTCGCAACGGACGGCTTCCGTCAGGATGCGATGCAGGCTCAGTACGACGCGTACGCGAAGTACTACAGCACGTCGGAAATCAAGGATCTGACGACGTTCTACAAGAGCCCGACGGGCCGCAAGTTCATCCAGGTGCAAGACCAGGTGGGCCGCGACGTCGTGAACGGTCTGATGCAGAAGTACATGCCGCAATCGATCAAGGCAACGCGCGACCAGGCCGACAAGGAAGTCGCGTCGGTCAAGCCGGCCAAGTAAGCGGCTCGAACCGGCTACGCCAGCGGGGCGCCGCATACAGGCGCCTTCGATTGGCGGGTGGCCGGTACAGTGCGATAATGGCTGTTTGCGTCCAGGCGCAAACAGCCATTTCTTTTTGGGCGCGGAAACGTCGTGTTATCGCCGCGCCTGCTTCGGGACATTCACGATGCGCGTCTTCAATTTTTCCGCCGGACCGGCTGCTTTGCCCGAAGAGGTATTGCGTCAGGCCGCCGCCGAAATGCTCGACTGGCAAGGCAGCGGCATGAGCGTGATGGAAATGAGCCATCGCGGAAAAGAATTCTCGTCGATCCACGAAGCCGCGCTGCTCGATCTGCGCGAACTGCTCGCCGTGCCGGCGAGCCACCATATCCTGTTTCTGCAAGGCGGCGGCCTCGGCGAAAACGCGATCGTGCCGATGAACCTGATGGGTTCGAAGCCGCGTGCCGATTTCGTCGTCACGGGTTCGTGGTCGCAGAAGTCGCTCAACGAAGCGCGCAAGTACGGTACGGCCCATCTCGCCGCGACCGGCCAGACGGCAGACGGTTTCACCCGCGCGCCCGGCCGTGCCGAGTGGCAGCTCTCCGACGATCCGGCCTACGTCCATCTGTGTACGAACGAGACGATCCACGGCGTCGAGACTTTCGATATCCCCGATATGGGCGGCATCCCGCTCGTCGCCGATGCGTCGTCGCACATTCTGTCGCGTCCGATGGACATCGCGAAGTACGGCGTGCTGTTCGGCGGTGCGCAGAAGAACATCGGCATGGCCGGCGTCACGGTCGTGATCGTGCGCGAGGACATGCTTGAACGCGCGATGCCGATCTGTCCGTCGGCGTTCGAATGGAAGACCGTCGCGACCAACAATTCGATGTACAACACGCCGCCCACCTACGCGATCTACATCGCGGGGCTCGTGTTCAAGTGGTTGAAGCAGCAGGGCGGCCTGCCTGCGATCGAAGCGCGCAATCTCGAGAAGTCGAAACTGCTGTACGACACGATCGATGCGAGCAGCTTTTATCTGAACAAGGTCGAGCGCGGATCGCGGTCGAGGATGAACGTACCGTTCTTCCTCGCCGACGAATCACGCAACGAAGATTTTCTGGCCGGCGCGAAAGCGCGCGGGCTGGTGCAGCTGAAGGGCCACAAGTCCGTCGGCGGCATGCGGGCGTCGATTTACAACGCGGTGCCACTCGAAGGCGTCAAAGCGCTCGTCGAGTACATGAAGGAATTCGAACGGCGCGAGGCCTGAGCCGAGGTTCAAGCAAGCCGGGTCATACCGCGTCACTCTTTCCGCCAACTGCCGTTTTTTGCGCATGGACGACGATCTCAATTCAAGACTCAAACCGCTGCGCGAACGCATCGATGCGATCGACGCGCAGCTCATCGCGCTTCTCAACCAGCGGGCGTCGGTTGCGCTCGAAGTCGGTGAGGTAAAGAAGCATTTCAACGCGCCCGTGTTCCGCCCGGAGCGCGAGCAGCAGGTCATCGCGCGTCTGCAGGGCATGAGCGAGGGCCCGCTCGCGGAGGAACACATCAGCGCGATCTGGCGCGAGATCATGGCCGCGAGCCGCTCGCTCGAACAGACCATCCGCGCGGCGTACCTCGGGCCGGTCGGCACGTATAGCGAACAGGCGATGCACGAATACTTCGGTCAGTCGATCGAAGGTCTGCCGTGTCCGTCGATCGACGAAGTGTTTCGCTCCGTCGAAGCGGGTGCTGCCGAGTTCGGCGTCGTGCCGGTCGAAAATTCGACCGAAGGCGCGGTGTCGCGCACGCTCGATCTGCTGCTGCAATCGTCGCTGCTGATCGGCGGCGAACTGGCGCTGCCGATTCACCACAATCTGTTGACATCGACCGGTAGTCTGACGGGCGTCACGCGCGTCTGCGCGCATCCGCAGGCACTCGCGCAATGTCAGCGCTGGCTCGCCACGAATGCACCGCATCTCGAGCCGCAGGCGGTATCGAGCAATGCCGAGGCCGCACGTCTTGCCGCTACCGATCCCACGGTCGCCGCGATCGCCGGCGATCGTGCCGCGACGCATTACGGCCTGCAGGTCGCGTACTCGCTGATCCAGGATGATCCGCACAACCGCACGCGTTTCCTGATGATCGGCAAGGAGCCGGCGGGTGTCAGCGGTCGCGATCGCACGTCGCTGATCTTCTCGGTCAAGAACGAGCCGGGCGCTGTGTTCCGGATGCTCGAACCGCTCGCGCGGCACGGCGTGTCGATGACGCGTTTCGAATCGCGGCCCGCGCGGATCGACAAGTGGGAGTATTACTTCTACATCGACGTCGAAGGCCATCGCGACGACCCGGCCGTGACGGCCGCGCTCGGCGAGCTCGAACAGAAAGCGGCTTTCCTGAAGATTCTCGGCTCGTATCCGCGCGCTCGCTGACGCCGCGCCCACCTGCCGCCATTCCAATACATCGATAAAGTGATCCGGAGATACTGATGACAACGCCTTTCGGTCCTTCCTATGTGCGTGCGATCGCGCCTTATATCGCGGGCAAGCCGATTTCGGAAGTCGCGCGCGAGTTCGGTCTCGACGAGGCGCGCATCGTCAAACTCGCGTCGAACGAGAACCCGCTCGGCATGCCGCCGTCTGCCCAGCAGGCGATGGTGAAGGCCGCGAGCGAACTGGGCCGCTATCCGGATGCGAACGCGTTCGAACTGAAGGCGGCGTTGAGCGAGCGCTATGACGTGCCCGCCGACTGGATCACGCTCGGCAACGGCAGCAACGACATTCTCGAACTGGCCGCGCATGCATTCGTCGAGAAGGGCCAGTCGATCGTCTACGCGCAGTATTCGTTCGCGGTTTACGCGCTCGCGACACAAGGTCTCGGTGCGCGTGCGGTCGTCGTGCCGGCTGTGAAGTACGGTCACGATCTGGACGCGATCCTCGCCGCAATCGACGACGACACGCGGCTGGTGTTCGTCGCGAATCCGAACAACCCGACCGGCACGTTCCTCGACGGCGCGCAGATCGACGCGTTTCTCGCGAAGGTGCCGCGCCACGTCGCCGTCGTGCTCGACGAGGCATACACCGAATATCTGCCGGCGGAACAGCGCTACGACTCGATCGCATGGGTGCGTCGCTATCCGAACCTGCTCGTGTCGCGCACGTTCTCGAAGGCATTCGGCCTTGCTGGTCTGCGCGTCGGTTTCGCGATTGCGCAGCCGGAACTGACCGATCTGCTGAACCGGCTGCGTCAGCCGTTCAACGTCAACACGCTCGCGCAGGCTGCGGCGATCGCGGCGCTGAACGACAAGGCGTTTCTCGAAAAGAGTGCGGCGCTCAATGCGCAGGGCTATCGTCAGTTGACGTCAGCGTTCGACCGGCTCGGTCTCGAGTACGTGCCGTCGTCGGGCAACTTCGTGCTGGTGCGAGTCGGTAACGACGATGGTGCGGGTAGCCGTGTGAATATCGAACTGCTGAAGCAGGGCGTGATCGTGCGTCCGGTCGGCAACTATGGTCTGCCGCAGTGGCTGCGCATCACGATTGGTCTGCCGGAAGAGAACGACGCGTTTATCGTGGCGCTCGAAAAAATCCTCGCGGCTGCCTGAGCGGTCGCTGTTTTTCCTCTGCGTCCGGCCGTGGGCCGGCGCGTTTTTTTCTGTTCGCCGTGGCCGCATTCTCTTTTGACAAGCTCGTGATTTTCGGCGTCGGCCTGATCGGCGGATCGCTGTCGCGCGCGCTGCGCGAACGCGATGACGTGGGCGGCGCGCGGCGCGTGATCGGCGTGGGACGGTCGGCTGCGTCGACGGCGCGGGCGCTCGAGCTCGGCGTGATCGACGCAACGGCATCGCTCGACGATCCGGTCGCGCTGCGCGATGCGCTGGCCGGCGCGGATTTCGTGCTGCTCGCCGCGCCGGTCGCGCAGACGCAACCGCTGCTCGAACGCATTGCACCGCTGCTCGACGATATGACCATCGTCACCGACGCCGGCAGCACCAAGTCGGACGTCGTCGCCGCCGCGCGCGCCGCGCTGGGTTCACGCATCGGACAGTTCGTGCCGGGCCATCCGATTGCCGGTCGCGAATCGAGCGGTGTCGACGCGGCGCTCGCTGATCTGTATGTGGACCGCAAAGTGGTGCTGTGTCCGCTGCCAGAGAATTCGGCTCAGGACGTCGCTCGGGTCGCGGCGATGTGGCGTGCAACGGGTGCCGATGTGAACGACATGTCATCGGAGCAGCATGATCGCGTGCTCGCATCGGTGAGCCATTTGCCGCACGTGTTGTCGTTCGCGCTTGTCGAGCAGATTCTCGGTTCGCCCGACGCATCGCTGAAATTTTCGTTCGCTGCCGGCGGCTTCCGCGACTTCACGCGGATCGCTGCGTCGAGTCCCGAGATGTGGCGCGACGTGTGCGTCGCGAATCGCGTGGCGCTACTCGACGAACTCGACGCCTACACGGCCGTGCTCGCGAAGCTGCGTGCATCGATCGAAGCCGGCGACGGCGCTGCGCTCGAAGCGGTGTTTGCGCGCTCGCGCGTCGCGCGCGCCGGATGGCAGGCGGGCGGTAGCAAGACCGACGGCAAGACCGACGGCAAGACCGACGCGGACGACGCGTCGAAATAACAGGACACATCATGGATTACCTCGATCTCGGACCGTTCTCCCATGCGTCCGGCACCGTGCGTCTGCCGGGCTCGAAGAGCATTTCGAATCGCGTGCTGTTGCTCGCGGCGCTCGCCGAAGGCGAAACGACGATCACCAACCTGCTCGATTCCGACGACACCCGCGTGATGCTCGCGGCGCTCGAGCAGCTCGGCGTCAAGCTCGTGCGCGACGGCGATACCTGCGTCGTGACCGGCACACGCGGCGCGTTTACCGCGAAGACCGCCGATCTGTTCCTCGGCAATGCGGGCACCGCGGTGCGTCCGCTGACGGCCGCGCTCGCGGTGAACGGCGGCGAATACCGAGTGCACGGCGTGCCGCGCATGCACGAACGGCCGATCGGCGATCTGGTCGACGGGCTGCGGCAGATCGGCGCGAAAATCGATTACGAAGCGAACGAGGGTTATCCGCCGCTCGTCATCCACGCGGCACAGATCGCCGTCGATGCACCGATCCGCGTGCGCGGCGACGTGTCGAGCCAGTTCCTGACCGCGCTGCTGATGACACTGCCGCTGGTGCGCTCCAGCAGCGGATCGATCGTCGTTGAAGTCGAAGGCGAACTGATCTCGAAGCCGTACATCGACATCACGATCAAGCTGATGGCGCGCTTCGGTATCCGCGTCGAGCGCGAAGACTGGCAGCGCTTCACGGTGCCGTCGAGCCGGCGCTACCGGTCGCCGGGCAAGATCATGGTCGAAGGGGATGCGTCGACGGCGTCGTATTTCCTCGCGGCCGGTGTGATCGGCGGCGGTCCGCTGCGGGTCGAGGGTGTCGGCCGGTCGAGCATCCAGGGCGACGTCGGATTTGCCGACGCGCTGAACCGGATGGGCGCGAACGTGTCGATGGGCGACGACTGGATCGAAGTGCGCGGGATCGGCCACGATCACGGCAAGCTCGCGCCGATCGACATGGACTTCAACCTGATCCCCGACGCTGCGATGACGGTCGCGATTGCCGCACTGTTCGCGGACGGCCCGTCCACGTTGCGCAACATCGCGAGCTGGCGCGTGAAGGAAACCGACCGTCTCGCCGCGATGGCCACCGAACTCCGCAAGGTCGGCGCGACCGTGGAGGAGGGCGCGGACTACCTCGTCGTCACGCCGCCGGCACGCCTCACGCCGAACGCGGCGATCGATACCTACGACGATCACCGGATGGCGATGTGCTTCTCGCTGATCAGCCTGGGCGGCGTGCCGGTGCGGATCAACGATCCGAAGTGCGTCGGCAAGACGTTCCCCGATTATTTCGAGCGCTTTACGGCGCTCGCCACGCGCTGACGCCGGGTTTTCCTCCGGTTGGCCCCGACGAGCGACTTTTTCGATGAAACCGATCCGTCCTTTTCACCAGACGCCCGTCATTACGATCGACGGCCCCACTGCCTCCGGCAAGGGCACCGTGGCCGCGCTGGTGGCCGCCCACCTGGGCTTCCACCTGCTCGACAGCGGCGCGCTGTACCGGCTCGCCGCGCTCGCCAGCGTCCGCTACAACGTATCCGCAGACGACGCGGAGGCCCTCGCGAAGCTGGTCGATGAACTCCACATCACGTTCCGCGAAGGGCTTTCGCAGCTCGATGGCGTCGATGTATCGAGCGAAATCCGTGCCGAGGAAATCGGCCAGCGGGCGTCGGCAATTGCCGTCCACGCGCCCGTCCGGGCCGCGCTGGTCGCGCGTCAGCGGGCGTTCCGCAAGGAGCCGGGGCTGGTAGCCGACGGCCGCGACATGGGCACCGTGATCTTCCAGGATGCGGCGCTGAAAGTGTTTCTGACCGCCAGCGTCGAGGCTCGTGCTACGCGGCGCTATAAGCAATTGATCCAAAAAGGTTTTTCTGCTAATATAGATGACTTGCTCCGGGATTTGCGTGAACGTGACGAGCGCGATAGTCAGCGCACGGCCGCGCCGCTCAAGCCCGCAGCAGATGCAAGGCTGCTCGACACCTCCGCGCTGTCGGTCGACCAGGCGGTCGAACAGGTAGTGCAGTGGTATCAGTCGCTGGAGCCGCAGGCATGACGTGCGCATGAGCGTACGAGCGGCAAGGTAGGTGCTTCGCGAAGTCCGCGGGGCGTGTATTCAACCCCTTAACCCCGTGTGGGATTCGCTTTATCGCAGAGGCACACGCCGCTGCATCGGCCGCCAGGGCCGCGCGAAAACCATGCAAATTCCGATTTTTATGTCCGACCTGCAAACCTCCACCCCGAATACCGAATCTTTTGCGGCTCTGTTCGAAGAGTCGCTGACCAAGCAGGACATGCGCGCCGGCGAAGTGATCTCCGCCGAAGTCGTTCGTGTCGACCACAACTTCGTGGTTGTGAATGCTGGTCTCAAGTCCGAAGCCTACATCCCGCTCGAAGAGTTCCTGAACGACGCGGGTGAAGTGGAAGTGCAGGCGGGCGACTTCGTTTCCGTCGCGATCGACGCGCTGGAAAACGGCTACGGCGACACGATCCTGTCGCGCGACAAGGCGAAGCGTCTGGCTTCGTGGCTGTCGCTGGAAAAGGCACTCGACAACAACGAACTCGTGACCGGCACGATCACGGGCAAGGTCAAGGGCGGCATGACCGTGATGGTCAACGGTATCCGCGCGTTCCTGCCGGGTTCGCTGGTCGACACGCGTCCGGTCAAGGACACGACCCCGTACGAAGGCAAGACCCTCGAATTCCGCGTCATCAAGCTCGACCGCAAGCGTAACAACGTCGTGCTGTCGCGCCGCGCAGTGATCGAAGCCACGCAAGGCGAAGAGCGCGCGAAGCTGCTCGAAACGCTGAAGGAAGGCGCGATCGTTGAAGGCGTGGTGAAGAACATCACGGATTACGGCGCGTTCGTGGACCTCGGCGGTATCGACGGCCTGCTGCACATCACCGACATCGCATGGCGTCGTGTGCGTCACCCGAGCGAAGTTCTGTCGGTTGGCCAGGAAGTCACCGCGAAGATCCTCAAGTTCGATCAAGAGAAGAATCGCGTTTCGCTCGGCATCAAGCAACTCGGCGACGATCCGTGGGAAGGCATTTCCCGCCGTTACCCGTCGGGCACGCGTCTGTTCGGCAAGGTCACCAACATCACCGACTACGGCGCATTCGTCGAAGTGGAATCGGGCATCGAAGGCCTGGTTCACGTGTCGGAAATGGACTGGACGAACAAGAACGTTGCACCGTCGAAGGTTGTGCAGCTGGGCGACGAAGTCGAAGTCATGGTTCTCGAAATCGACGAAGACCGCCGCCGTATCAGCCTCGGCATGAAGCAGTGCAAGCCGAACCCGTGGGACGACTTCAGCCGCAACTTCAAGAAGGGCGACAAGCTGCAGGGCGCGATCAAGTCGATCACCGACTTCGGCGTGTTCATCGGTCTGCCTGGCGGCATCGACGGTCTGGTTCACCTGTCGGACCTGTCGTGGAGCGAAACCGGCGAAGAAGCCGTCCGCAAGTACAAGAAGGGCGACGAAGTGGAAGCGATCGTGCTCGGCATCGATGTCGAGAAGGAACGCATTTCGCTGGGCATCAAGCAGCTCGAAGGCGACCCGTTCAGCAACTTCGTTGCAATGAACGACAAGGGTTCGATCGTCGACGGCGTGGTCAAGACGGTGGACGCGAAGGGTGCAGTGGTTCAGCTGTCGACGGAAGTCGAAGGCTACCTGCGTGCTTCGGAAATCGCTCAGGACCGCGTGGAAGATGCGCGCAACGTGCTGAAGGAAGGCGACAAGGTCAACGCGATGATCATCAACATCGATCGCAAGTCGCGTGGCATTAACCTGTCGATCAAGGCGAAGGACTCGGCCGAACAGCAGGAAGCCATCCGCGGCCTCGCAGCCGACACCAGCTCGGCAGCGACCGGCACGACGAACCTCGGCGCGCTGCTGAAGGCCAAGCTCGACGGCCAGAATCAGTAAGCCTTAAGGGGTCTGCTGCAGTATGACCAAATCGGAATTGGTCGCCCAGCTGGCTACGCGATTTCCGCAACTTGTCCTCAAGGATGCGGATTTCGCGGTGAAGACGATGCTCGATGCGATGTCCGAGGCACTTGCCAAGGGCCATCGCATTGAAATTCGCGGCTTCGGCAGCTTCGGCCTTAACCGCCGTCCGTCTCGTGTCGGTCGCAATCCGAAGTCCGGTGAAAAGGTGCTGGTACCCGAGAAGTACGTACCGCATTTCAAACCGGGCAAGGAATTGCGCGAGCGGGTCGACCGGCGCGCGGGTGAGCCGCTGAAAGACGAAGGGCCCGACGACGATCTGTGAGCACCGCTGTTTGAACGTGCCCACAGTTGCCGGCGGCCCAAGCCACTCGGCAAGAAGACCAGAAAAAAGCGCCTGCGGGCGCTTTTTTTTCGCCCTTAAGTTTTGCCCGTAAGTTTTGCCCGTAAGCGACATGAGTCGATAGAGACCCGAAAGCCTCCGTAAGCCGCCCACACCACCGGTTCTGTCCAGCGGTAAGGGGCTTCATTTACAATACGGGTCACTTCGGCGCGGGCAGCACCGTGGCGCGATGCGTCATCAGGCCGGCGTCATCCCGCAACCGCCGTCAAGAGATCTACTCATGAAATTTATCGTCTGGTTGATCCGCGTACTGGTGTTCGTGCTGCTGCTGGTGCTCGCACTCTCCAATACGCAAACCGCCACGCTGAATTTCCTGGCTGGCTATCAATGGCAGGCACCGTTGATCCTGATCGGCCTCGCGTTCTTCGTCGTCGGGCTGCTGGCCGGCCTCGTGTCGTCGTTGCCGGCGGTGTTCCGGCTGCGGCTCGAGAACGGTCGTCTGAAGCGCGATCTGCGTGTCGCGCGCGAAGCGCCCGTGGTCGTCGAACAGCCGCCGATGCCGCCTTTGATGTGAGCCACCTCCATGCCGCGCGTTCCGACGCGCGGCGTTCGTTTCCGCATTCACGACCTTACGCATGGATCTAGACTACTGGTGGCTGCTCGTCATACCCGTCGCTTTCGCGCTCGGCTGGATGGCCGCGCGTTACGACCTGAAGACGCTGTTGTCCGAGAGCGCCAACCTGCCGCGTTCGTATTTTCGAGGTCTCAATTTTCTGCTGAACGAGCAGCCGGACCAGGCGATCGACGCGTTCATCGAGGTCGTCAAGCTCGACCCCGAAACGATCGAGCTGCACTTCGCGCTCGGTAACCTGTTTCGCCGGCGCGGCGAAACCGATCGCGCGATCCGCGTGCATCAGAATCTGCTGAGTCGCACCGACCTGCCGGTGAAAGAGCGCGATCACGCGCTGTTCGAACTCGGGCAGGACTTCCTGAAGGCGGGGCTGCTCGATCGCGCGGAAGAAACCTTCCGTTCGCTCGAGACCGGCGATCACGCGCTCGGCGCACAGCGTGCGCTGCTGACCATCTACGAAATCGAGAAGGACTGGAACAAGTCGATCGATACCGCGCGTCGTCTCGAATCGATGGGCGCAGGGTCGCTCGACAAGGAAATCGCTCAGTTCCACTGCGAGCTCTCGCAGGAAGCATTGCAGGCGAAGAAGTCCGATGAGGCCCGCCGGCAACTCGACCTCGCGTTGCGCGCGAATCCGCAGAGCGTGCGCGCGACGATCCTGTCGGGCGAAGTCGATGCGACCGGCGGCGACGACGCGAAAGCAATCGTGCAGTGGCGCAAGGTCGAGGAGCAGAATCCCGCGTATCTGCCACTCGTCGCCGAGAAGCTGATGAAGGCTTACACGGCGCTGGGCCGTCAGGAAGAGGGCGCGGATTTACTCACCACGTGGGTGGACCGCTATCCGTCGAACGATCTGCTCGACGTCGCGTATCAGCATGTCGCATCGGTGCGCGGACCCGACGCGGCGCACGCGCTCGCACGCACACAAATGCAGAAGTCGCCGACGCTCGCGGGCATGACGCGCCTGCTCGAAGCACAGCAGGCGACGGCCGAAGAGCCGCGCCGCGGCGAACTCGATCTGATGCGTACGCTGATCAAACAGCGTACGAAGAATCTGCCGCGCTACACGTGCCAGAATTGCGGTTTCCGGGCGCGGCTTTTCTACTGGCAATGTCCGGGCTGCAGCGGTTGGGAAACCTATGCGCCGCGCCGCGTCGAACCGATCGCGGCGACGAGCTGAACGCGGGACGGCGAGCGCCGTGCGTCGCGTGACGCACGGCACGGCCGAACCGATCACCGGAACCCTTCACCGGAATCTACTACCGGAACGCGTATGAAAATCTCCATCATCGGTACGGGCTATGTCGGCCTCGTCACAGGCGCGTGTCTTGCCGAAATCGGCAACGACGTGTTTTGTCTCGACGTCGATCCGCGCAAGATCGGGATCCTGAACGGCGGCGGTGTGCCGATTCACGAGCCCGGTCTGCAGGAAATCATCGCGCGCACGCGTGCGGCCGGCCGAATCACATTCTCGACCGACGTCGCGGCGAGCGTCGAACACGGCGACGTGCAGTTCATTGCAGTCGGTACGCCGCCCGACGAAGACGGTTCAGCCGATCTGCAATACGTGCTCGAAGCGGCGCGCAACATCGGCCGCTACATGAACAGCTATAAGGTGATCGTCGACAAGTCGACGGTGCCGGTCGGCACGGCGGAACGCGTGCGCACGGTCGTCGCCGAAGAGCTCGCGAAACGCGGCCTCGCGGACAGCCCGAAGCATCGCTTCTCGGTGGTGTCGAATCCGGAGTTCCTGAAGGAAGGCGCGGCTGTCGACGACTTCATGCGACCCGACCGCATCGTGCTTGGCATCGACGACGACGTACCCGGCGAAAAGGCCCGCGAAACGATGAAGCGTCTGTACGCGCCGTTCAACCGCAATCACGAACGCACGCTGTACATGGACGTGCGTTCCGCCGAGTTCACGAAGTACGCGGCCAACGCGATGCTCGCGACGCGCATCTCGTTCATGAACGAGATGGCGAATCTCGCTGATCGCGTCGGCGCCGACATCGAAGCGGTGCGTCGCGGCATCGGCTCGGATCCGCGCATCGGTTATCACTTCCTGTACGCGGGCGTCGGCTACGGCGGTTCGTGCTTCCCGAAGGACGTGCAGGCGCTGATCCGCACCGCGAGCGAGAGCGGCCACAACCTGAAAATTCTCGAAGCCGTCGAGGACGTGAATCACGCGCAGAAGGAAATCCTCGTGCGCAAGATCACCGATTCGCTCGGCGCCGATCTGAACGGCCGTACGTTCGCCGTGTGGGGACTCGCGTTCAAGCCGAATACCGACGACATGCGCGAAGCACCGAGCCGTCGACTGATCGCCGAACTGCTCACACGCGGCGCAACGGTGCGAGCGTACGATCCAGTCGCGGTCGACGAGGCGCGTCGCGTGTTCGCGATGGATCTCGACAACGCGCCCGACCAGCGCGCGCGCCTGCACTTCGTCAACACGCAGGACGAAACGCTGACCGGCGCGGACGCGCTCGTCATCGTCACCGAATGGAAGGAATTCAAGAGCCCCGATTTCGCGCATCTGAAATCGGTGCTGAAGTCGCCGTTGATCTTCGACGGCCGCAACCTGTACGAACCGGGAACGATGGCGGAACTCGGCATCGACTACCACTCGATTGGACGCCCCTATGCTGAACCCACCGACCGCCAGGCCGACACAACCGCACGTGCCTGAAGCCACGACACCCGTTCCGGACGCTGTCGTCGTGCCGCGCGAACGGCTCGCGCGGGCGCGCGTGCTGGTGGTCGGCGACGTGATGCTCGACCGCTACTGGTTCGGCGACGTCAATCGCATCTCGCCGGAAGCGCCGGTGCCGGTCGTGCACGTGCAGAAGCAGGAAGACCGCCTGGGCGGCGCGGCGAACGTCGCGCGCAACGCGGCGGCGCTCGGCGCGCAATCGGGGCTGCTGTGCGTGGTCGGCCACGACGAGCCGGGCGAGCGCATCGTGCAACTGCTCGGCGACAGCGGCGTCACGCCGTACCTCGAACGCGATCCCGCGCTGCTCACGACGATCAAGCTGCGCGTGCTGTCGCGTCAGCAGCAGTTACTGCGCGTCGATTTCGAGAATTCACCGACGCACGAAGTGCTGCTCGCCGGCCTCGCGCGCTTCGACGAACTGCTGCCCGCGCACGATGTGATCCTGCTGTCCGATTACGCGAAGGGTGGCCTCACGCACGTCACGCGGATGATCGCGCGGGCGCGCGAAGCGGGCCGGCCGGTACTGGTCGATCCGAAGGGCGACGACTGGGAGCGTTATCGCGGCGCGACGCTGATCACGCCGAATCGCGCGGAGCTGCGCGAGGTGGTCGGGCAGTGGAAATCGGAAGAAGATCTGCATGCACGCGTCGCGAAACTGCGTGCCGATCTCGAACTCGACGCACTGCTGCTCACACGCTCGGAAGAGGGCATGACGCTCTTCTGCGAGGAGGGCATCCTGCACGCTTCGGCGGTTGCACGCGAAGTGTATGATGTGTCGGGTGCCGGCGACACCGTGATCGCCACGCTCGCCACGATGCTCGGCGCGGGCCTGTCGCTCGTCGAAGCCGTATCGCTCGCGAACCGCGCGGCCGGCATCGTGGTCGGCAAGCTCGGCACCGCTACCGTCGACTACGACGAACTGTTCAACTGATGCCGCGCACGGCCGTGCGTCGCACAGCGATGCGCGGCCTGCCCGGCGGTTCTCACTCAACGCGGGACCATCATGACCCTCATCGTCACCGGCGCAGCCGGCTTCATCGGCAGCAATATCGTCAAGGCGCTCAACGAGCGAGGCGAGCAGCGCATCATCGCCGTCGACAACCTCACGCGTGCCGACAAATTCAAGAACCTCGTCGACTGCGAGATCGACGACTATCTCGACAAGACCGAATTCGTCGAGCGTTTCGCACGCGGCGACTTCGGCAAGGTGCGTGCAGTCTTCCACGAAGGCGCCTGTTCGGACACGATGGAAACCGACGGCCGCTACATGATGGACAACAACTTCCGCTACAGCCGCGCGGTGCTCGACACGTGTCTCGCGCAGGGTGCGCAGTTTCTGTACGCGTCGTCGGCGGCGATCTACGGCGGCTCGAGCCGCTTCGTCGAAGACCGCGAAGTGGAAGCGCCGCTGAACGTGTACGGCTATTCGAAGTTCCTGTTCGATCAAGTGATCCGTCGCGTGCTGCCGACCGCAAAAAGCCAGATCGCGGGCTTCCGCTATTTCAACGTGTACGGGCAGCGCGAAACGCACAAGGCGCGCATGGCGTCGGTCGCGTTTCACAACTTCAACCAGTTCCGCGCGGAAGGCAAGGTCAAGCTGTTCGGCGAATACAACGGCTACGGTGCGGGCGAGCAGACACGCGACTTCGTCTCGGTCGAAGACGTGACGAAGGTGAACCTGTTCTTCTTCGATCATCCGGAGAAGTCCGGCATCTTCAATCTGGGCACCGGCCGCGCGCAACCGTTCAACGATATCGCGACGAGCGTCGTCAACACGCTGCGCGCGCTGAATAACGAGGTGCCGCTGTCGCTCGCCGAGCAGGTGCAGCGCGGGCTGATCGAATACGTACCGTTCCCCGATGCGTTGCGCGGCAAGTATCAATGCTTCACACAGGCCGATCAGACGAAGCTGCGCGCGGCCGGCTACGATGCGCCGTTCCTGACGGTGCAGGAAGGCGTCGACCGCTACGTGCGTTGGCTGTTCGGCCAGCTGTAACTCCTCCTCCCGCGTCCTTACACTGGGATCTCCCGGTCGGCGATCGTCGCCGGCCGGTAGCATCAGGGAGATTCCATATGTTCCGAAAAATCTTGGTTACGGCGGCCATGCTCGCCGCGTTCGGTCACGCGTATGCGGCCGTGGACGTCAACACGGCGAACGAGGACGCACTGCGCGGCATCAAGGGCATTGGCCCGGCGAAAGCAAAAGCGATTCTCGACGAGCGCGGCGCTCACGGTCCGTTTAAGGACGCGAGCGATCTCGGCAAGCGCGTCAAGGGTATGGGTGGGCATACCATCGAGCGGCTGCAGGCGGAAGGTCTCGCTGTCGGTCCGGCTGGCGCTGCTGCTGGCGCACAGGCTGCGGCGAAGACCGCACCCGCAGTGAAGAGCGGCGCGACGACGGTGGCGAAGAAATAGCCGGTCGCTGCACGGGCTCTGCATGTGGCATGTGCATGTGGCCATGCAACGCTGCGTGCTTTGCCTCCGGTTGGATTTCACGATCAGATCACTCCTTCAGCCGTCGCTCAGATGACTGGCTCCCGCGGTACTCGCCGCGGGTTTTTTGCGTGGCGATCGCGGTATCGCTATCTGTACTGCCAGCAGGGACGAACAGCGATGCGTTGCCGGGTGGTTTAGAATCAGCAGATTACTGATCGTCCCGGCAATCGAATTCCATATGGCTTACAAAACAATCGAAGACACGATCGGCAATACGCCGCTCGTTCAGCTCGTCCGCCTGGTCGACGACGAGATCCGCGGCCGCAACAACGTGGTGCTCGGCAAGCTCGAAGGGAATAACCCGGCGGGCTCGGTGAAGGATCGGCCTGCGATGTCGATGATCCGCCAGGCCGAAAAGCGCGGACGCATCAAGCCGGGCGATACATTGATCGAAGCGACGAGCGGCAACACGGGCATCGGCCTCGCGATGGCCGCCGCAATTCGCGGCTACAAGATGGTGCTGTTGCTGCCGGAGGATCTGTCGATCGAACGTCGACAGAGCATGGGCGCGTACGGCGCGGAGATCGTGCTGACGCCGGTGACGGGCGGCATGGAGTACGCACGCGATCTCGCCGAGCAGATGCAGCGCGACGGCAAGGGCGTGATCCTCGATCAGTTCGCGAACCCGGATAACCCGCTCGCGCATTACGAATCGACCGGCCCGGAAATCTGGCGCGATACAGAAGGACGCGTCACGCACTTCGTCTCCGCGATGGGCACGACGGGCACGATCATGGGCGTGTCGCAATATCTGAAGGAACAGAATTCCGCGATCGAGGTGATCGGTGCGCAGCCGGAAGATGGCTCGCGCATTCCGGGCATCCGCAAGTGGCCCGAAGCGTACATGCCGAAGATCTTCGATCGCAGCCGTGTGGATCGCACGGAGAACGTGAGCCAGGCTGCCGCGGAAGCGATGGCGCGCCGGCTCGCGGCAGTCGAAGGGATTTTTTGCGGGATCTCGTCGGCGGGTGCGTGCGAGGTTGCGCTGCGCGTCGCACGTCAGGTCGAGAATGCGACGATTGTGTTTATCGTCTGCGATCGTGGTGATCGCTATCTGTCGACGGGTGTGTTTCCGGCCTGAGTGTGATGGTGTTTTAGCGGGTTCTTCCGCAGCAAGAAAAAGCGCTGGTCGAGCCAGCGCTTTTTTTATCGTCGAGCGACTTGTCTCGCGCTCACTGCATCGCAGGATTCGAAGCGGGTGCAGGCATCGGCACAGCAGGCGCCGCCGCATCCGCTGCTTCCATCTGAGCCTTGATGCGCTCTCCCAGCTGATACACCGCGAGTGCATAGAAGAAGCTGCGATTGTAGCGCGTCAGCACGTAGAAGTTTTTCAGGCCGAGCTTGTATTCGGTCGGCCGTCCGGGTGTCGGTAGATCGACCACCGTGACCGGCGTGCCCGCTTCGGCGGCGATGTCGAGCGTCGGTTCGTCGAGCACGAGACCGGCGCGCAGCAGTTGCGCGAGCGGCCAGTGCGGTTCGGGCTGACCGTCCGCGGCCGCCTGCGCGATGCCCTGGCTGCCTGCGTCGCCGGCGATCTTCCACACCACCGGCCGGCCATTCTCCCAGCCGTTCTGCTTTAGATAGTTCGCGACGCTGCCGATCGCATCGGCCGGGCTGTTGCGCAGATCGATCTGCTTGTTGCCGTCGTAGTCGACCGCGTATTGCACGATGCTGCTCGGCAGAAACTGCGGAATGCCGATTGCGCCGGTGTACGAACCGAGCACTGTGGTCGGGTCGATCTGCGAATCGCGCGTCCACACGAGGTAGTCGGCGAGGTTCTTGCGGAACGTCGCCTCGCGGTCCGCGCGGTTCTTCGTATCCGGATAGTCGAACGTCAGTGTTGTCAGCGCATCGAGCACGCGGAAGTTGCCCATGTAGCGCCCATAGATCGTCTCCACGCCGATGATGCCGACGATCACTTCCGGCGGCACGCCGAACTCTTCATACGCGCGCTGCAGCGTCGCCTGGTTGCTGCGCCAGAAGCGCACGCCCGCATTGATCCGGACCGGATCGAGGAAGCGCGCCTGATAGACGCGCCAGTTCTTGATCGTTGGCGACGGCGAGGGCGTCACGAGTTTCACGGCCGTTGCCGAGTAACTGACGCCGCCGAACAGCGTGTGCAGCGCGGCGGGATCGAAATCGTAGCGCGCGACCATGTCGTTGATGAACGCGTCGACGTTCGCGTTGTTTGCGTAGCGCTGCGGGATGATCTCTTCTTCGAATGTCTGTCCTTGCGGCACGCGCGGCTGCGGCTGGGACTGTGCGAGCAGTGCGGGCTGAGGCACTACCGGCGTTGTCTGAGCGGTTTGTGCATCCGCCGGCGCACTGCCTGCGATCAGACAGAATGCCGCTGCTGCTACAGCCAGAGTCGTGATGCCGAACCGGTTCGATACGCGTGAGAAGGTCGTTGCCGAGGCGGGCGAAGCAAGCTTGACAGTCATAGGGGAGCGGTTGTGCGCGGACAGGGAGAACAAGAGGAAAACTCGGGGCAGCTCAGGCCAGTATACCCGACGCTTTCCACGCCTCCGGACGAAAACGGGCCGGTGTCGCGGCTACGGCACGTATCCACGAGGCCCCCGCACATTCCTCGCCGCATCGTGTGGTAAGTTGATGTTTATTCGCGCGCCCCGCCGCGCCCAGACGGAGACACGCCGCGCACGCTTCGCGCTGCCGGCAGAACACGATTCATGGCCACAGGCTTCTACTCCCACACCGACTGTCTACTGCACGAAATGGGGCAGTGGCATCCCGAATGCCCCGCACGTCTGCAGTCGATCGAAGACCAGTTGATCGCGAGCCGCATCGACGCGCTGATCGAACGCGAGTCGCCGCCGCTCGCCGACGAAGCCGCGCTGCTGCGCGTGCATACGCAGGCACACGTCGACTACCTGCGCGAGCGCGCGCCGTCCGAAGGTTACGCAGAGATCGACCCCGACACCACGATGAACCGGCACTCGTTGCAGGCTGCGTTGCGTGCGGCGGGCGCGGCGGTCGCTGCCACCGACGCAGTGATCGAAGGCCGCTACGACAACGCGTTCTGCGCGGTGCGGCCGCCGGGTCATCACGCGGAGCCTGCGCGTGCGATGGGCTTCTGCTTCTTCAACAACGTCGCGATCGCGGCACGTCACGCGCTGGAGGTGCATGGGCTCGAGCGGGTCGCGGTCATCGATTTCGACGTGCATCACGGCAACGGCACCGAGGCTGCATTTTCTGGCGATCCGCGCGTGCTGATGTGCAGCTTTTTCCAGCACCCGTTCTATCCGTTTTCGGGCGCGGACAACCAGGCCACGAATATGGTCAACGTGCCGATGCCGGCGCGCTCGAAGGGGATGGCAGTACGCGAAGCCGTCGATCTCGTGTGGCTGCCGCGCTTGCATGCGTTCAAGCCGGAGATGGTGTTCGTGTCCGCCGGTTTCGATGCGCATCGCGAGGACGATCTCGGCAACATGGGGCTCGTCGAAGACGACTACGTGTGGCTGACCGACCAGATTCGCGACATCGCGAACCGCTATGCGCAGGGCCGCATCGTCAGTTGCCTCGAAGGCGGCTACAACCTGTCGGCGCTCGGGCGCAGCGTGGTCGCGCACGTGCGCGCGCTGGCCGGCATCTAGATTTTTGTTCCACCGTCGTCACGCAAAGGAGTCCGTCATGAGCGCGATACCCCATTCGTCCTCTGATAAGGCCGACACCACCGGTGCGCTCGTCGAGCTTACGCACGATGCGTTCGGCGTGCAGGGCATCGTGTGCGTGACGCTCAACCGGCCTGACGCATTCAATGCGTTGTCGGAAGCGTTGCTCGACGAACTGCACATGCAGCTCACCGCGCTCGGGCAATCGGATGCACGCGTGGTCGTAATCGCTGGCGCAGGTCGCGCGTTCTGCGCGGGCCACGATCTGAAGGAAATGCGCGCGGCGCCATCGGCGGCGTACTACGAGTCGTTGTTCACGCGCTGTACGAAAGTGATGCTGGCGATCCAGCGAATGCCGCAGCCGGTGATCGCGCGGGTGCACGGCATCGCGACCGCGGCCGGTTGCCAGCTCGTTGCGATGTGCGATCTCGCGGTCGCGGCGGACTCCGCGCGCTTCGCGGTGTCGGGTGTGAACCTGGGGCTTTTCTGCGCGACGCCGTCGGTGCCGCTGTCACGCAATCTGTCGCGCAAGGCCGCGCTCGAAATGCTGCTGACCGGCGAGTTCATCGATGCGCATCGCGCGCAGCAGCAGGGGCTCGTCAATCGAGTCGCGCCGCTCGACGAGCTCGATGCGACGGTCGCCGCACTCGCCGCGAGCATCTGTGCGAAACCGCGTGAAGCGGTGCAAGCAGGCAAGGCGCTGTTCTACCGGCAGCTCGAGATGGGCGTCGAGGCCGCATATCAACTGGCTGGTCACACGATGGCCTGCAACATGATGGACGAGTCGGCGCTAGAAGGCGTGCAGGCGTTCATCGACAAACGTCCGCCGGACTGGTCACACTCGCGCTGACGCAATCCTGGTCGACGCGAGCTACGCCGCTTCAGCACGCGTGCTGTGCGACGTAATCCACGCGATCAGCGCATCGATCACACGATCCCGGTCGAGATCGTTCATCGTCTCGTGATAACTCTTTTCGTATAACGTCAGCGTCTTGTCCGGCGAGCCCGCGTGCGCGCCGAACGCGCGGCTGCCGTCCGGCTCGGTGAGCTTGTCCTCGGTGCCGTGATAGACGAGCAGCGGAACGCGCAGTGCGTCGCGACCGCGTTCGATGCGCGCCATCGCGAGCAGCAGTTCCGCACCGGTGCGCGCGGGAACGGCACCGTGATGCACAAGCGGGTCGGCGATATTTTCCGCGACGACCGCCGGGTCGCGCGACAGCAGCGCCGCGTCGATTTTCAGCGCGGGGAAGCCAGGCCACACGCGGCTGATGACCTGACTCAACGAGAGCATCCAGCGCGGCACGTCGCGTCCGGGCGCGAGCGCGGGGCTCGACAGGATCAGGCCGGCGAACGGTCGAGCACGCGCGTCGGCGCGTTCGACTGCATACAGCGCGGCGATCGCGCCACCCATGCTGTGTCCCATCAGAAACAGCGGCGCGCTGCTGCGACTGGCGACGCCGACGAGCGCGTCGGCGTCGTGCAGATAGTCGTCGAAACGCTCGACCCACGCGCGCCGGCCAGGCGCGCGACCGTGACCGCGTAGATCGATCGCGACCAGTTCGATGCCAGCGTCGTTCAGACGCTGAGCGAGCGCCGCGTAGCGCCCCGCATGCTCGGCGAGACCGTGCACCAGCGCGACCGTCGCGCGCGGCGCGCTCGCCGTCGGCCAGCGATACAGCGGCAGCTCGACGCCGTCGGCGGTCATTGCGACGGACATCTGCGGCGCCGCAGACGCGCTGACTGCGCGTACATCGTGGCGGGTCGTCTCCATGGCCCTCTCCCTTTATCGTGGTGCGAACGATCATAGAGGCAGTCATGTACAGATCGCACGCGCGAGCACCGCGCGCGGCCTCTAATTCTTCTCTGTTATGAAAAGATCGGAATTGATTATTAAGGGAAATGTCGACGCTGCGGTAAAATCGCGGCTCTTTTCCTTACCTGCAGCGGCGGCTGACCGTCGGCGGCGATACGTCGCCCGGCA
The DNA here is from genome assembly GCF_004359985.1 of Paraburkholderia flava. Classification (NCBI taxonomy): domain Bacteria; kingdom Pseudomonadati; phylum Pseudomonadota; class Betaproteobacteria; order Burkholderiales; family Burkholderiaceae; genus Paraburkholderia; species Paraburkholderia flava. The sequence goes on from NZ_SMRO01000002.1 coordinate 673,668, forward strand.
GACCGCCGTTTCGTTTTCATGATCGAAATACGCAACATCTCGCAGCGCTTCGCGGGGCCCCGCGGATGGGTCGAAGCGCTGCACAACGTCAATCTGTCGATTCCGCACGGCGAAGTCTTCGGCATCATCGGACGCAGCGGCGCCGGCAAGAGCACGCTGGTGCGCACGATCAATCTGCTGACGCGGCCCACCGAAGGCAACATCGTCGTCGATGGCCGCGATCTCACGACCTTGCCCGCCGCGCAGCTGCGCGAAGCGCGTCGCGAGATCGGCATGATCTTCCAGCACTTCAATCTGCTGTCGTCGCGCACCGTCTACGACAACGTTGCGCTGCCGCTCGAACTGGCTGGCATGAAGCGCGCGGACATCCAGGCGACCGTCGAGCCGCTGCTCGAACTCGTCGGGCTGTCCGCGCAACGCGACCGCTATCCCGCGCAGATCAGCGGCGGACAGAAGCAGCGCGTGGGCATCGCACGCGCGCTCGCCAGCAAGCCGAAGGTGTTGTTGTCCGACGAAGCCACGTCCGCGCTCGATCCCGAAACCACCCGCGCGATTCTCGACTTGCTGAGACGCATCAACCGCGAACTCGGTTTGACCGTCGTGCTGATCACGCACCAGATGGACGTGATCAAGCAGGTGTGCGATCGCGTCGCGGTGCTGGACGCGGGCCGCGTCGTCGAAGAGGGCAAGGTGATCGACGTGTTCCTGCAGCCGCATCACGAAGTGACGCGTGCATTGATCGGCGATGTGATCGCGCAGGAACTGCCGCCCGCGATGAAGGCGCGTGTCGCCGAGCGGTTGAAGTCCGGCAGCGGCCATCTGCTGCGGCTCGCGTTCACCGGTTCGGGCGTCGACCAGCCGATCCTGTCGGAGACGATCCGCCGCTACGAACTCGATTTCAACATCCTGCATGGACAGATCGACGAGATCCAGGGGCAGGCATTCGGTTCGCTCGCGGTACTCGCGGGCGGCGAACCGGTAAAGGTCGCGCAGGCCATTACGTTCCTGCGCGAGCAGGGCGTCGTCGTCGAGGAGCTTTCGTATGTTGAGTGAAATGTTCGATATGTTCGTGCAGTCGTTCTGGGAAACGCTCGTGATGGTGGGCATTTCCGGCGCGATCGGTGCACTCGTCGGCTTGCCGCTCGGCGTGCTGCTGTATCTGACCGACCGCCAGGGCGTGCTGCAGAACATCGCGGTGAATCGCGTGATGGGTGTCGTCGTCAATGCCGTGCGCTCGACGCCGTTCATCATCCTGCTGGTCGCCGTGATTCCGTTCACGCGGCTCGTCGTCGGGTCGTCGATCGGCACGGCGGCGGCCGTCGTGCCGTTGACCATCGCGTCGGCGCCGTTCATCGCGCGGCTCGTCGAAACGGCGCTGCGCGAGGTGGATCGCGGACTGATCGAAGCCGCTCAGGCAATGGGCGCGACGACCAGCCAGATCGTATTCAAGGTGCTGTTGCCGGAATCGCTACCGGGCGTCGTCGCCGGACTGACGATCACGTTCGTTTCGCTGGTCGGCTATTCGGCGATGGCCGGCGCGATCGGCGGCGGCGGGCTCGGGGATCTCGGCATTCGCTACGGTTATCAGCGCTTCCTGCCGGAGGTGATGCTCACGGTCGTCGTGATCCTGATCGTGTTCGTTCAGGTGGTGCAGTCGTTCGGGGACTGGCTCGTGCGTCGGCTGAGCCATAAATAAATCACGCGGGCTTCGCGTCCGCTCATACGTTCACAGCAAAAATAAAAGGTCGATCATGCAACGTCGTTCTTTCCTGGGATTCGCAGCCGCACTCGGCGCCGCTGCATTGTTCGCCGCTTCGGCGCATGCCGAAGACACGATCAAGGTCGGCGTCACCGGCGGTCCGCATGCGCAACTGATGGACGTCGTGAAGACCGTCGCCGCGAAGAACGGACTGACCATCAAGGTCATCGAGTTCTCCGATTACGTGCAGCCGAATGCGGCGCTGGCCGCCGGCGATCTCGACGCGAACAGCTATCAGCACGAGCCCTATCTGCAGTCGCAGATCAAGGATCGCGGCTACAAGCTGATCAAGATCGCCGATACGGTGACGTTCCCGATGGGCATTTATTCGAAGAAGTTCAAGTCGCTGGCCGAGCTGCCGGCGGGCGCGAAGATCGCGGTGCCGAACGATCCGACCAACGGCGGCCGCGCGTTGCTGCTGCTGCAGAAGAACGGCCTGCTGAAACTGCGTGCCGACGCGGGTCTGAAGGCGACGCCGCTCGATATCGTCGACAACCCGAAGAAGCTGAAGATCGTCGAACTCGACGCAGCGCAGATTCCGCGTTCGCTCGGCGACGTCGACGCCGCCGCGATCAACACGAACTTCGCGATGGAAGCGGGACTGAAGCCGACCCAGGACGCGATCGCGATCGAGGATCCGAAGGGCCCGTATGTGAACATCATCGCGATCCGCGAAGCCGACCGCAACAAGCCGTGGGTCGCGAAACTGGTCGCCGCATATCACTCGACGGAAGTGAAGCAGTTCGTCGCGAGCAAGTTCGGCGGCTCGGTGATTGCGGCGTGGTGATGGCCGCGCGGCGCATAGACCTTGGCGCGTAGCCCGATTAGAAGGGCGGATCGGAACCCGGACTTGGCGTCCGGGTTTTTTTTCGCTTAGAATAGAACGATCGTTCGCTATTGTCGGTGCGCCACTGAGAAGCGATATCCTCGAGGACCCTACCTTCGGCGGGGCTGCCGGAAAGGGGCAGTCGTTATAATGGCCGCTGGGTTGACGTATTCGTAACTTTGGAGCGTGTGCATGAAAATCCTGGTGCCAGTAAAGAGAGTGGTCGACTACAACGTGAAGGTCCGCGTGAAATCGGACGGCACGGGTGTCGACATCGCGAACGTGAAGATGTCGATGAATCCGTTCGACGAAATCGCGGTGGAAGAAGCGGTGCGGTTGCGCGAAGCAGGTGTCGCGACCGAAGTGATCGCAGTGTCGGCCGGTGTCGCGCAGGCGCAGGAAACGCTGCGCACGGCGCTCGCAATCGGCGCGGATCGTGCGATCCTGATCGAATCGAATGAAGACCTCCAGCCGCTCGCCGTCGCAAAGCTGCTCAAGGCGCTGGTCGACAAGGAACAGCCGCAACTGGTGATCCTCGGCAAGCAGGCCATCGACGACGACTCGAACCAGACCGGCCAGATGCTCGCCGCACTCGCGAACCTGCCGCAAGCTACGTTCGCATCGAAGGTCGTCGTGGCCGACGGCAAGGCGACGGTGTCGCGCGAAGTCGACGGCGGTGCCGAAACGCTGGCGCTGACGCTGCCGGCCGTCATCACCACCGATCTCCGCCTGAACGAGCCGCGCTATGTGACGCTGCCGAACATCATGAAGGCGAAGAAGAAGCCGCTCGAAACCGTGAAGCCGGAAGACCTCGGCGTGGACGTGAGTCCGCGTCTGAAGACGCTGAAAGTGGTCGAGCCGCCGAAGCGCGCTGCCGGTGTGAAGGTGCCGGACGTTGCCGCGCTGGTGGACAAGCTGAAGACCGAAGCCAAGGTGCTGTAAGAGGAGCGGATAGAGATGACGAATCTGGTAATAGCTGAACACGACGGCGCATCGATCAAGGCCGCGACGCTGAACACGATTGCAGCGGCGCAGAAGATCGGTGGCGACATTCACGTGCTGGTCGCGGGTCACAACGCACAGGGCGCAGCCGACGCAGCCGCGAAGATCGCGGGCGTCACGAAGGTGCTGCTCGCCGACGCCGCGCAACTCGAAGCCGGCCTCGCGGAAAACGTCGAAGCGACGGTGCTGAACATCGCGAAGAACTACACGCACATCCTTGCGCCGGCTACCGCCTACGGCAAGAACGTCGCACCGCGTATCGCGGCGAAGCTCGACGTCGCGCAGATCAGCGACATCACCGCGGTGGACAGCGCCGACACGTTCGAGCGTCCGATCTACGCGGGCAACGCAATCGCGACGGTGCAATCGCAGGATCCGATCAAGGTCGTCACGGTGCGTTCGACGGGCTTCGACCCGGTCGCAGCGGAAGGCGGCAGCGCAGCGGTCGAGAAGATCGACGCAGCGGCTGACTCGGGTCTGTCGCAGTTCGTGAGCCGCGAAGTGACGAAGCTGGACCGTCCGGAGCTGACGAGCGCGAACATCATCGTGTCGGGTGGACGCGGTCTGGGCAGCGGCGAGAACTACACGAAGGTGCTCGAGCCGCTCGCCGACAAGCTGAATGCTGCACTCGGCGCATCGCGTGCAGCCGTCGATGCGGGCTACGTGCCGAACGACTATCAGGTCGGCCAGACCGGCAAGATCGTTGCGCCGCAGCTGTACATCGCGGTGGGGATCTCCGGCGCGATCCAGCATCTGGCCGGCATGAAGGATTCGAAGGTGATCGTCGCGATCAACAAGGATCCGGAAGCGCCGATTTTCAGCGTGGCCGATTACGGGCTCGTCGGCGATCTGTTCGCCGTGGTGCCGGAACTCGTCGGCGCGCTTTGATCGCTGCCGGACAGCGCCGCGCAACAGGCGTCCGGCCGTAGTCAATCGTAGGGTCGAAGGGGTGTAGGGGTTCGAGTCCCCTCGCCCCTTTTTCATATCGCAGTCGGAGGAGAGCTGACATGTATAACGCGCCCATCCGGGACATGCTGTTCGTCATGAAAGAGCTGGCGAATATCGAGCACATCGCAACATTGCCGGGTTTCGAAGACGCGAATCTCGAGACCGCTCAGGCGGTGCTCGAAGAATCGGCGAAATTCTGCGGCGAAGTACTCGCGCCGCTGAACGTCGAAGGCGACCGCAATCCGAGCAGCTGGAAGGATGGCGTCGTTACCGCGTCGCCGGGTTTTCGCGACGCGTTTCGCCAGTTCTCCGAAGGCGGCTGGCAAGGCGTCCAGCATCCCGCCGACTACGAAGGCCAGGGTCTGCCGAAGCTGATCGCGACGCCGTGCATCGAAATGCTGAACGCGTCCAACCTGTCGTTTGCGCTGTGTCCGTTGTTGACCGACGGCGCGATCGAAGCGCTGCTGACCGCCGGCACCGAGGAACAGAAGCAGGTCTACGTGCCGAAGCTGATTTCCGGCGAATGGACCGGCACGATGAACCTCACCGAGCCGCAGGCCGGCTCCGATCTCGCGCTGGTGCGCACGCGTGCCGAGCCGACCGGCGACGGCGCATACCGCGTCTTCGGCACGAAGATTTTCATCACGTGGGGCGAGCACGACATGGCGAAGAACATCGTCCATCTCGTGCTGGCACGTACACCCAGTGCACCCGAAGGCGTGAAGGGCATTTCGCTCTTCATCGTGCCGAAGTTTCTCGTCGGTGCGGATGGTTCGCTCGGCGAGCGCAACGACGTGCACTGCGTGTCGATCGAACACAAGCTCGGCATCAAGGCGAGCCCGACTGCGGTGCTGCAATTCGGCGATCACGGCGGCGCGCTCGGCTATCTGGTCGGCGAAGAGAATCGCGGCCTCGAGTACATGTTCATCATGATGAACGCCGCGCGTTTCGCAGTGGGCATGCAGGGCGTCGCCGTGTCGGACCGTGCGTATCAGAAGGCAGTCGCGTATGCGAAGGAACGCGTGCAGAGTCGTCCGGTCGATGGTTCGGCGAAGCAGTCGGTGTCGATCATTCACCATCCCGACGTGCGGCGGATGCTCGCGACGATGCGTGCGCTCACAGAAGGTTCGCGTGCGCTCGCGTATGTCGCGGCGTCGCACTGCGACATCGCGCACCGCGACCCGGACGACGCGCAGCGCGCGAAGCATCAGGCGATCTACGAATTCCTCGTGCCGATCGTGAAGGGCTGGAGTACGGAGCTGTCGATCGACGTGACGAGCCTCGGCGTGCAGGTGCATGGCGGGATGGGTTTCATCGAGGAAACCGGTGCCGCGCAGTTCTATCGCGACGCACGGATTCTGCCGATCTACGAAGGCACGACCGCGATCCAGGCGAACGATCTGATCGGTCGCAAGACGCTGCGCGACGGCGGCGCGGTCGCGCAGGCGCTGCTCGCCGAGATCGCACAGACCGTCGAGCAACTGGGCCGCGAGAAGGATGCCGCGTGTGCGTCGATGCAGCGGCAGCTGGAACAGGGTCGACGTTCGCTCGAAGCGGCGGTGAAGTTCGTGCTCGAGAACGCGAAGCGCGATCCGAACGCGGTGTTCGCGGGCAGCGTGCCGTATCTGAAGCTCGCGGGCATCGTGCTGGGTGGCTGGCAGATGGCGCGTGCGCTACTCGTCGCAAAGCAGAAGCATGGCGACGATCCTTCGTTCTACGGTGCGAAGATCGCGACCGCGCAGTTCTTCGCGGAGCACGTGCTGTCGCAGGCCACGGCGTTCGAAGCGGCGATCGTCAGTGCGAAGGGCGATGAAGGTGTGCTTGCGTTGTCGGAGGATCAGTTCTGATGTAGCGCAGCGGCTGAGATGACTGCGAGCAAAACAAACGGCGCCTTGAGGGCGCCGTTTGTTTTTGCAGCGTAGCGTGGCTATGAATCGCAGCGCACGCGTGTGAGTACGTTACGCGTAGGCAGGACGTCCCGTGCCGCTGGTTTCGCCGAGATAGCGATGCACGGACAGATCGCCCGACTGGATCGCGGGCTGCTTGCCGGAAATCAGATCGGCGAGCAGTTGGCCCGAGCCGCACGACATCGTCCAGCCGAGCGTGCCGTGACCGGTGTTCAGGAACAGGTTCGACACGGGCGTACGGCCGACGATCGGCGTGCCGTCCGGCGTCATCGGACGCAGGCCGGTCCAGAACGTGGCCTTCGACGTATCGCCGCCGCCGGGGAACAGATCGTTCACGCACATTTCGAGCGTTTCGCGGCGCGCGTCGCGCAGCGTCTTGTCGAAGCCGACGATCTCCGCCATCCCGCCGACGCGGATGCGGTCGTCGAAACGCGTGATCGCGATCTTGTAGGTCTCGTCGAGCACGGTCGATACCGGAGCCGCCGCCGCATCGACGATCGGTGCAGTGATCGAATAACCCTTCAACGGATACACCGGAATCTTGACGATGCCGGACAGGAATTTGGTCGAGTACGAACCGAGCGCAACGACGAATGCATCGGCACGCACGAGTTCGCTGCCGCACTGCACGCCGGCGATGCGGCCGCCGGCTTGCGCGAGCGCATCGATCGGCGTGTTGTAGCGGAACTTCACGCCGAGCGCTTCGGCCATCGCGGCGAGGCGGGTGGTGAACAGCTGGCAGTCGCCGGTTTCGTCGCCCGGCAGACGCAAACCGCCGGTGAGCTTGTGCGACACGGCGGCGAGCGCCGGTTCCGCGCGCGCCAGTTCGGCCGGCGACAACAGTTCGTACGGGACGTTGGCGTCCTTCAGCACGGCGATGTCTTTCGCAGCGCCTTCGAGTTGCTGTTGCGTGCGGAAGACCTGCAGCGTGCCGCCCGTGCGGCCTTCGTACTGGATGCCGGTGTCCGCGCGCAGCGCCTGCAGACAATCGCGGCTGTATTCGGCGAGACGCACCATGCGGCCTTTGTTCACCGCGTAGCGTGCCGACGTGCAGTTCTGCAGCATCTGCCACATCCACTGCAACTGGAATTGCGTGCCGTCGAGGCGGATCGCGAGCGGTGCGTGCTTCTGGAACATCCACTTGACGGCTTTCAGCGGCACGCCAGGCGCAGCCCACGGCGCCGCATAGCCCGGCGAAATCTGGCCGGCGTTTGCAAAGCTGGTTTCGAGTGCAGGACCGGCCTCGCGATCGATGACGGTCACTTCATGGCCCGCGCGCGCCAGATAATAAGCGCTCGTCACCCCGACGACGCCACTGCCCAAAACGACGACTCGCATAGCTGCTCCGATAAGGTCGAAAGGCCGCTGCGCCGGAATAATTCGATTAACGAGGTAATGCGCGGAAGGCCTAGTGTTAACCGCTATACTATTGATCGTTAGCTAGGTTTTGTTATTGTATTTTTCGAGTTTTCAGTAAAAAGACAATGAGAACCCAACGTCAACCGATCCGCACGCTCGACAAGCTCGATCACAAGATCCTCAGGCTGTTGCAGCAGGACGGCCGCATGGCCATGAAGGACCTCGCCGAGCAGGTGGGGCTGTCGGTGACACCGTGCATCGAGCGCGTGAAGCGGATGGAGCGCGACGGCGTGATCATGGGCTACTACGCACGCGTCAATCCGACCGAACTGGGCGCGGCGCTGCTGGTGTTCGTCGAGATCACGCTCGATCACAAGAGCGGCAACATGTTCGACCAGTTTCGCCGCGAGGTGCAGAAGATCCCGGAGGTGCTCGAGTGCCACCTGGTATCGGGCGATTTCGACTATCTGATCAAGGCACGCATCGGCGAGATGGCCGACTACCGCAAGCTGCTCGGCGACATCCTGCTGCAGCTGCCTGGCGCGGTGCAGTCGAAGAGCTATGTCGTGATGGAGGAAATCAAGGAATCGCTGACGATCGCGGTCGGCGAATAGCGCGAAAACCCGCGGAAATCTGCGGAGCCTGGTGGGCTCGACAAAGCGCGTAAACACTGTATATTTGTACAGTATTTTGTGTTGCCGACGCTACCGCCATGAACGATCCCGACTCTCCTTCTGACACCGAATTTCCAATCGCGCCACCGGTTCCCCGCAAGGGGCGGGGCGCGGTGACCAACTTGCAGGGCCGTTACGAGGTCGACCAGCGCGAAAAGGTCGACGACGGTTGGCTGTCGTCAGAAGGCGAGGACGGCGAGCCTCGGCCGCTGCGCACACAGGTCTTCGAGGAAAAAGCGAAAAGCATCCTGACCCGCAATGCGTCGCCGGACATTCCGTTCACGGTTTCGCTGAACCCGTATCGCGGTTGCGAGCACGGCTGTATCTATTGTTTTGCGCGGCCCACGCACAGCTATCTCGGACTGTCGCCGGGGCTCGACTTCGAGAGCCGGATCTACGCGAAGATCAACGCCCCCGAACTGCTCGAACGCGAGCTGTCGAAGAAGTCGTATGTGCCGGAGCCGATCGCACTCGGCGTCGCCACCGATGCATGGCAGCCGGTCGAACGCGATTTGCAGCTCACGCGTCGTGTCATCCAGGTACTGCACGATCGCGGGCAGCCGTTTGCCGCGATCACGAAGTCGTCGCTGATCGAGCGCGATCTGGATCTGCTCGCACCGATGGCCGCGCGCGGGCAGATGATGGCCGCGATCACGATCACCACACTCGATGCCGATATTGCGCGCACGCTGGAGCCGCGTGCCGCGACGCCGGCGCGTCGGCTGCGCACGATACGGACGCTTGCCGAAGCGGGCGTGCCGGTCGGCGTGAGCATCGCACCGGTTATTCCGTTCGTTACCGAGCAGGACATGGAGCGTGTGCTCGAAGCCTGTGCCGAGGCGGGCGCGACGAACGCGAGCTATATCGTGTTGCGATTGCCGTGGGAGGTCGCGCCGCTATTCAAGGACTGGCTCGCCGCGCACTTCCCCGACCGCGCCGATCGGGTGATGAGCCGCGTGCGCGACATGCGGGGTGGGAAGGACTATGACTCGTCGTTTGCCCATCGGATGAAGGGCGAAGGTCTGTGGGCCGATCTGCTGCGGCAGCGATTCCGGCAGGCTGCGCGACGCCTTCATCTGAACGAGCGCGATCGAGGCATTCTCGACATGTCGCATTTCAAGCGTGCTGAGCGTGCCCAGGCACCGCGCACGGCGGGGGCTACGAGTGCTAAACCGCCCAGTCCGCAGCTCGATCTGTTCTAGCTTCGCGCGTTGCTGTTACTGCGACAGCGATGTGGTCGCGTTGGCCTGTGATTCGAAATATGTCTCGAACGACATCGCGAGTCCGGTCATCAGCAGGAACGCTCCGATCAGCAGCGAAAAGATCACGACAAAGACCACCACCCAGCCCGAATGGCTACGTTGTTCCGTGTGCGCATTGAACTGCGCGTCCCACTTTTCGTCGGGCCGCAGTCCATAGACGATCGCTGCGAGAAACGCGGCCAGCAACGACACTGCACCCGGGATGGCGAGGCACCAGCCGAGCGTCGATGAGCGTTCGGTGATTGCCAGCAGCAGGAAGCCGGGGATGCCGATCAGCGTGCCAGCGATGTGAGCCCAGCCGTAGATGTCGCGTCGGCCATACAGATAGAACCGGTGCGCGCCGATCGTGCCGAGAAAGAACGCGAGCGCGGCGGTTGCCGTTTTGGAGCGGAAGCGGGGGGAAGTCGTAGTGACGATGGACATGGAGTGACAGGCGGCGGAAAGGAACGGCGAACGGCGCGCTCGCGCGCCGACGCGCATTCTACGCCGCGCGAACCGTATCGTACCGTCCGGGTCACGCGACCCTCTGTCGCACGGATCGCGAAGCGCGGATCAATGGGGTGCGCTATAGGTCACACGATAGATCGCGCCCGTGTAGTCGTCGCTGATCAGCAGCGAGCCGTCGGGCAGCGGCAGCACATCGGCGGGGCGGCCCCAGATGGTTTCGTCCGGCATCAGCCAGCCTGACGCGAACACCTCCTGCCGCGCATGACTGCCGTCCGCACTGGCGATTACGCGGACCACGCGGTAGCCGCTCTTCTTGCTGCGGTTCCACGAGCCGTGTTCGGCGATGAACACGTTGTTGCGGTAGTCGGCGGGAAACATCTCGCCTGTATAGAAGCGCATGCCCAGCGACGCGACGTGCGCGCCGAGCTTCGCGACCGGCGGGGTGAACGCGCTGCATGGCCGCTCGCCGCCGAATTCGGGGTCCGGCGTATCGCCTCCATGGCAATACGGGTAGCCGAAATCCAGGCCGTCGCGGGCGGCGCGGTTGAGCTTGTCGTCGGGCCGATCGTCGCCGAGCAGATCGCGGCCGTTATCGGTGAACCATAGTTCGTGTGTGACCGGATGCCACGCGAAGCCGACCGTGTTGCGAACGCCGCGCGCGATCGTGTCGTAGTGGCTGCCGTCCGCGTTCATCCGGCCGATCATCGCGTAGCGGTTCGGGTCGGGGCGGCAGATGTTGCACGGCGCCCCCTGCGGCACGTACAGCTTGCCGTCCGGTCCGAATGCGATGAATTTCCAGCCGTGATGACGCTCGGTGGGGAGGTCGTCGGTGATGACAGCCGGCTTCGGTGGGCTGGCCAGATGCTCGTCGATTGCATCGAAGCGGATGATTTTCGACACCGCGGAGACATACAGCGCGCCGTCATGCCACGCGACGCCAGCCGGCATTTCAAGGCCAGACGCGATCGTGTAGCGGGCGGCGACGCGCCCGTCCTTGAGCGTCAGCGCATAAACATGGCCGTCGAAGCTGCCGACGTACAGGATGCCTTTCGGCGACAAAGCCATTTCGCGTGCGGTCGGAACCGCGTCCGATAGCACTTCGATGTGGAAACCCGCCGGTAGCGCGATCCGCTCGACCGGCAGGGCGGCATGAGCGGACACCGCCGTCCCGACGACCAGCCAGGCCGCCGCCATCTTCGCAACCCGCGCCAGATGGCCGCGCAGGCGTCGCCGACACCCCGTCGAAGCCGACGCCGGCGCGTAGGCGCCGGATAATGTGGTTTTCACGCGCGCTCCTTCATGATCAGACGATTGCCGGTGGCCCTGGACGCCGGGTTGTATCGCCGGCGCGACCCATCGAGCCAGTTTATCCCGGTAAGTGTTTGTTATGGCTTTGGTTTCCAGCTATAATCTCGCGTTTCAGCAGTTCCGAACCCCGGTTTTCAAGGATTCCAGTATGGTCATCATCCGCTTGGCTCGTGGCGGCTCGAAGAAGCGCCCGTTCTACAACATCGTCGCAACCGATTCGCGTAACCGTCGTGACGGCCGCTTCATCGAACGCGTCGGCTTCTACAACCCGATCGCTACGAAGGGCGAATCGCTGCGTATCGCGCAGGATCGTCTGACGTACTGGCAAGGCGTGGGCGCGCAACTGTCGCCGACCGTCGAGCGTCTCGTGAAGGAAGCGCAAAAGGCGCAACCGGCTGCTGTTTAATGCCGGCTGGTACAGGCATCGGCGGTAATGGTGACGGCCAGATGGCCGGCGCCCGTCAACCGGTGCATGGATGTAAATCGCTCCGGCGTGCTTCGAGGGTAGTCCATGTCTACGCGTGATTCCGACGGCTCCGGCCGCACTGGTGCCAGCGCGTCGGCGACCGAAGCCCCGTTCGGTGCGTTTGTCCGCAAGCCGGTCAAGGCGGGTGGGCAGAAAAAATCTTCGACGGCTGCTTCGGCAACTGAACAGTCGATGCGCGTCGAGTCGGCGGAAAGCTGGCCTGCCGATGCGATCGAAGTCGGTGCGATCGTCGATGCGTATGGCCTGAAGGGCTGGGTCAAGGTAGCCGCGCATGCGGATGCCGGGCACGGCGGCGACGCGCTGCTGAGTGCGACCCGCTGGTGGCTGTTGAAGGGACGCGATGCGAATCCGGAGCGCAAGTCGGCTGCGGTGCGCGAAGCGAAAATCCATTCCGACAGCATCGTCGCTCAACTGGCCGGTACGGACGATCGCGATGCAGCGGTGGCACTGCGCGGTTGCCGTATCTACGTCAGTCGTGGCGAGTTTCCCGCGCTCGATGCCGACGAGTTTTACTGGGTGGACCTGGTTGGCCTCGCCGTCGTGAATCTGACCGGCGTCGAGCTCGGCAAGGTCGCCGGCATGATCGACAACGGCGCCCATTCGGTGCTGCGCGTCGAATACGCGATAACCGACAAGGACGGCAAACCGGCAAGCGCCGAGCGTCTGATCCCCTTCGTCGGCGTGTACGTCAAAACTGTGGACCAGGCGACGAAGCAGATTACCGTCGACTGGGAAGCCGATTACTGAACCGGTCGACCGGTGTTTCGCTGAACGGAGAGGGCGATGCAGTTCGATGTCGTGACGCTCTTCCCCGAGATGTTTCGCGCGCTGACCGACTGGGGTATTACGAGCCGGGCCGTGAAGCAGTCGCGTTACGGATTGCGAACGTGGAATCCTCGCGATTTCACCGTCGACAACTACCGTACGATCGACGATCGTCCATACGGCGGCGGCCCCGGCATGGTGATGCTGGCAAAACCGCTGGAAGACGCGATCGGTGCGGCGAAAGCCGCTCAAGCCGAGCAGGGCATCGCGGCACCGCGTGTCGTGATGATGTCGCCGCAAGGTGGGACGCTGAATCACGAGGGTGTGATGCGGCTTGCCGCCGAACCCGGTCTGATCGTGCTGTGCGGTCGCTACGAAGCGATCGACCAGCGGCTGATCGACCGGTGTGTCGACGAAGAAATCAGTCTCGGCGATTTCGTGTTGTCCGGCGGCGAGTTGCCGGCGATGGCGATGATGGATGCCATCGTGCGTCAGTTGCCGGGCGTGCTGAACGATGCGCAGTCGGCGGTGCAGGACAGTTTTGTCGACGGCCTGCTCGATTGTCCGCATTACACGCGGCCCGAAGAGTACGACGGTGTGCGCGTCCCCGACGTGCTGATCGGCGGGCATCACGCGGAAATCATGCAGTGGCGACGCCGCGAAGCGTTGCGCAACACGTTGCTGAAGCGGCCCGATCTGATTGCACGGGCAAGAAAGAACAAGATGTTGAGTCGTGCCGACGAGGTATGGCTCACTACTCTCGCGAAGGAAGCGTCCAAGGCTTGATGCCGTGGCGTTCCGGGCGGGAACCAGGCGGTGCCGTTCATGCGTGAACGGTGCCAGTTGTGAACCCATCCTCTATCGGGGCCGTAGCCGCGCGTGACAGGCAGTTCCACGCAAGGCAGGTACGAACGCCGACAAGATGGCACCAGGAGTCAGTCAATGAATCTGATTGCAAAACTCGAGCAGGAAGAAATCGAGCGCGCGCTCGCAGGCAAGACCATTCCCGAATTCGCCCCCGGCGATACGGTGATCGTGAGCGTGAACGTGGTTGAAGGTACGCGCAAGCGCGTTCAGGCATACGAAGGCGTCGTGATCGCGAAGCGTAACCGTGGCCTGAATTCGTCGTTCATCGTCCGCAAGATTTCGTCGGGCGAAGGCGTCGAGCGGACTTTCCAGACGTACTCGCCGCTGCTGGCGAGCATCGTCGTGAAGCGCCGCGGCGATGTGCGTCGTGCAAAGCTTTACTACCTGCGCGACCGTTCGGGCAAGTCGGCCCGGATCAAGGAAAAGCTCGTGTCGAAAGACCGCGCGGCTTCCCAGCAGTAAAAGCTGTAAGAAAAAGCACCCGTCCCGGGTGCTTTTTTCATTGGCGAGGCAAAATACGTTTATTCCAGATTGCCTGCGCCGAGAGTCCCGTTTGATCCGTCCAGTCTTCGAACCCGAAACCCTGCCCATCGAATCCACCGGCACCGATCTGCCGCCGGTCGCGCCGGGACGTCTGACGCCCGATGGTTTGCGGGCGCGGTTCGAACAGCGGCTGCCCTGGGACACGGAGCCCGTCGAAGGTCGTTGGCGTGAAGTCGGCGATCCGCGTGTGGCCGCAGTGCTGGTGCCGCTCGTCGTCCGTGAAACCGGGTTGACCGTCCTGCTGACCCAGCGCGCCGACCATCTAAACGATCACGCTGGCCAGGTGAGCTTTCCCGGTGGCCGCGAAGAACCGCACGATGCCGATGCAACCGCGACCGCGCTACGCGAAGCGCGCGAAGAGGTCGGTCTCGACCCGGCCCGCGTCGAAGTGCTAGGTGCGTTGCCGGACTATCTGACCGGCACTGGCTTTCGCGTGACGCCCGTGGTCGGCCTCGTTCATCCGCCGTTCACAGTCGAAGCCGATACGCTTGAAGTCGCTGAGATCTTCGAAGTGCCGCTCAGCTTCCTGATGGACCCCGGGCATCACGAGGTGAGGGTGTTTCGCTGGGAAGGCGGCGAGCGCCGCTTTTTCGCGATGCCGTATCCGCGCAGCGAAGGCGGTGGTCATTACTTCGTCTGGGGTGCGACGGCCGGCATGCTGCGCAATTTCTATCGTTTTCTCGCCGCGTGATCCGTGCGGTGTGACTGGGTACGACAGGTTTGTAAGTGCACCGCTCAGCGGCATCCGACCCTGTGCTATCGTTACAACACAATCGCTAATACTCGAATGGCACGGCGCATCGCATGACTTTTTTCTCCGTACTGCTGGCTCTCATCATCGAACAGATGCGTGCGCTGTCGCCGAACAATCCGGTGTCGGCGCTGCTTCACTATCACGCGGAGTCGGCGGCGCACGGGTTCGATGCCGGTAAGCCGAAGCACGGCATTCTCGCGTGGCTCGTGGTCGTGTTGCCGTGGACGCTCGCCGTCGCGTTGATCTACTACGTGCTGTACCGGATCAATTTCGTGCTGGCGTTCTTGTGGAACGTCGTGATCGTCTACTTCACGCTCGGCTTCCGGCAGTTCAGCCATTACTTCACCGACATCCATCTCGCGCTGAACAACGACGACGTGCCGCGTGCGCGTGAAGTTCTCGCCGAGTGGACCGGTATCGATACCGTCGACATGCCCGTCAGCGAGATCGTCCGTCACACGCTGATCCACGCGGTCGTCGCGTCGCATCGTCATGTGTTCGGTGTGTTCTTCTGGTTCCTCGTGCCGATCGGACCGGCCGGCGCGGTGCTGTACCGGATCGCCGAATACCTGGCGCGTACATGGTCGGAGCCTGCGGTCGATCGCACCGCCGCGTTCTCGACGTTCGCGCAGCGCGCGTTCTTCGTGATCGACTGGATACCGGCACGGTTGACGTCGCTCGGCTTCGCGATCGTCGGTAATTTCGAGGATGCGATTTACGCGTGGCGCAATCACGCGCGGCAGTGGCCCGATCCGAACGATGGCGTGCTGCTCGCGGCGGGTAGCGGTGCGCTCGGCGCGCGGCTCTCCGGCCCGCTCGCCGAGCAGTCGAGTCTCGATGCACTCGCGACCGGCGATGGCGGCCCGATGCAGGTCGGCGACGACTGCACGCCGCGCACGCTGCAATCGGCGGTCGGGCTTGTGTGGCGCGCGGTGATCCTGTGGATGATCCTGCTGCTGATGCTGACCATCGCGGTGTGGCTCGCGTAGAACACGCAACGCGCTACGAAAAAAAGAGAGAGGCCGGCTTGTCCGGCCTCTCTCTTTTCTGCAAACGAATGTGCAAACGAATTCAGTCCCGCAGCGGATTGCGCGCGGTCCCGCACTGCCAGCACACGGTGAATTGCGCCTCCAGCGTCTCGCCGCATCCTTCACAACGCCAGCTGGGCGCACCATCGGCAGGCCCGCGCGACGCCGCGTCGATCAATCTTCGCGCAAGCGCTTCGTCGCGATCGTCCATGAGCCACAGTTCCGGCGCGCACTGATCCGCCGGAATTTCACCGAGCGCGCCGTTCAGATAGCGGTTGTGCAACTCGCACGCGATGCCCGCGGTCGCCAGCAGGTTGATCCAGTGCTGGCCGATCAGCAGATTCGGTGCGCGCGTCAGCTTCAGCATGGGTCGCAGAATAAAAGGAGGAGCCGCATCAGCGGACGATCTGACTCGCCTCATGCACAAGCTGCGTGTACAGCGCATGCCGTTCGCGCGCGATCCGGCCGTCGGCGACCGCTTCGAGAATCGCGCAGCCCGGTTCCTGCAGATGATGGCAATTGTAGAAGCGGCAGTGCGGCAGCAGCGGCCTGAACTCCGGGAACGCTCGCTCGAGCCGTCCTTCGGTCAGATGATGCAGCCCGAACTCCTGGAACCCCGGCGAATCGATCAGCGCACCGCCGCCCTGCAACGGATAAAGCCGCGTGAAGGTCGTCGTATGGCGGCCGCTGTTGAGCGCGGTCGAGATTTCGCGCGTGGCGACTTCCGCGTCCGGGATCAGCAGGTTCACGAGCGTCGATTTGCCCATCCCCGATTGCCCGAGCAGCAGCGTCGAGTGATCGTGCAGATGCTCGGCGAGGATCGCGTGCGCCGCATCGGGCTGTGCCTTGATCGACACTTCGAGCACCGGATAACCCAGCGCGCGATATCGCTCGAGACGCGCACGCGCACCGTCCAGCTGCGCCTCGACGTCGATCTTGTTGAGGACGATCAGCGGCTTGAGTTCATTCGCCTCGGCGGCGACGAGTGCGCGGCCGAGCAGGTCTTCGCTGAAATGCGGCTCGGTGGCGAGCACGATCAGCAGCTGATCCAGATTGGCCGCGAAGAGCTTCGACTTGTACTGATCCGATCGATAGAGCAGGTTGCGCCGCTCGCCGATCTCGACGATCACGCCCTGGTCCGCCGATGTCGATTCATACGCGACGCGATCGCCGACAGCGACCTCGCTGCGCTTGCCGCGCGGGAAGCATTGCAACGCGGCGCCGCCGTCTTCGGGAACCACGAGATAGTGACGACCATGCGCGGCGACCACGAGGCCATGCATCCGCTCGCCGACAGCCCGGCTGTTACCCGACGCAGAAGCCCCGCGCCCCGCCTTCGATGCGCGGCCCGTCATGCGTGCCGCAGCAGACGGTCGATGCGCTGCGACGCCGGCGGATGCGAGTAGTAAAACGCCGTGTAGAGCGGGTCGGGTGTGAGTGTCGATGCGTTGTCCTCATACAGCTTGACGAGCGCGTTGACGAGATCCTGCGCGTCCGTCTGCGTGGCCGCGAACGCGTCCGCCTCGAACTCGTGCTTGCGCGAGCTGAGACTGCCGAGCGGCGTCACGAAGAACAGGAACACCGGCACCGCGAGGAAGAACAGCACGAGCGCGAGCCCATTGTCTGCAGAGGTCAGCGACGGCCGCACGCCGAGTCCTTCGTAGAACCACGTGTGCTGCGACAGCCAGCCGAGCAGCGCTAGCATCACGAGGCTGATCGCGAACATCACGACCATCCGCTTGATCACGTGACGGCGCTTGAAGTGACCGAGTTCGTGCGCGAGTACAGCCTCGATCTCGCTACCCGACAGCCGGGCCAGCAGCGTATCGAAGAAGACGATCCGCTTGGCCGCACCGAAGCCGGTGAAATACGCGTTGCCATGTGCGGAGCGGCGGCTGCCGTCCATCACGAACAGGCCCTTGGCCGCGAAGCCGCAGCGCTTCATCAGCGCTTCGATGCGCGAACGCAGCGCTTCGTCTTTCAGCGGTTCGAACTTGTTGAAGAGCGGCGCGATGAAGCTCGGGTAGAGGATCAGCACCAGCATCTGGAACACGACCCACACAATCCACGTCCACAGCCACCACAGGCTGCCCGCCTGATTCATCAGCCACAGCACGACAAACAGCAGCGGCAGACCGAACGCGGCACCGAGCAGCACGCCCTTGATGCGATCGGCGAAGAAGATGCCCTTGCTCATCCGGTTGAAGCCGAACCGCTCTTCGATGACGAACTGCCGGTAGTAGTCGAACGGCAGATCGACGATGCTGGTGACCGCGAGGACCACCGCGACCAGCACGATCTGGCCGACGTAGCCGCGACCAAGCCAGCCGCCGAGCGACAGATCGAGCGCCTCGATGCCGCCGAGCAGCGTCAGTGCGATCAGCACGGCCGCGCTCGCGACGATCTCGAACATCGCGAGGCGCGTGCGCTGGACCGTGTAGTCGGCGGCGCGCTGGTGCGCGGTGAGCGCGATGGTGGTTGCGAACTGCGCGGGCACCTGGCCGCGATGCGCCGCGACGAAGCGGATCTGCCGTGACGCGAGCCAGAGTCGGGTGCCGACCATCGCCAGCACGGCGACGGCAAACAGGATGGTGAAGTACAGGGTAGGCATCCGGGGGATCCGTGGTAACTATGCGAGAATTATATGTTTCTTCCCGTCAGCCGGGCGGGAGCGTACGGGCCTACGGGTCGATTGCGAATACGGAGTACGCTGCGCCCCGGCCAACCAAGGTTGCCTCACATGACTGACACCCTCGCGCATCCCGTCGATCCAGCCGGCGCTCCCACGCTCGTGCGCAGCGACATGAATCTCGTCTGGCTCGACATGGAAATGACGGGGCTCGAACCCGACACCGACCGCATCATCGAGATCGCCGTCGTGGTCACGAATTCGAATCTGGACCGGCTCGTCGAAGGGCCGGTGCTGGCCATCCATCAAAGCGACGAAACGCTCGCGAAGATGGACCAGTGGAACCAGAACACGCACGGCCGCTCGGGTCTGATCGACCGGGTGCGTGCATCGACGGTGACCGAAGCCGAAGCCACCGAACAGATCCGCACGTTTCTCGGTAACTACGTGCCGCCGGGCAAGTCGCCGATGTGCGGCAATTCGATCTGCCAGGATCGCCGCTTCATGGCGCGCTGGATGCCGGATCTCGAACGCTTCTTTCACTACCGCAACCTCGACGTCAGCACGCTGAAGGAACTGTGCCGCCGCTGGCAGCCGGCCACGTATAAGGGCTTCCAGAAGCGCGCGATGCACACGGCGCTCGCGGACATCCACGAATCGATCGACGAACTGCGCTACTACCGCGAGCATTTCCTCGTGCCGGCCGCGAGCGTGCCGATCGCAGAGCCGCCGTCTGCGGCATAAAGCCCGCAGTCAGCGCGGCGGCCGCTGCGCGCTTTTCGGCCGGAACGCCGCGACTACGGCGGCGTTCGTTTCGATATACGGCCCGCCGATCAGATCGATGCAATACGGCACCGCCGCGAAGATGCCCGGCACCTTCACGGCGCCCGTATCGTCGCGCAACCCTTCGAGCGTTTCGCGGATCGACTTCGGTTGACCCGGCAGGTTGACGATCAGCGCTGCGCGTCCCGGCGTTTCACGGATCACCGCGACCTGCCGCGACAGGATCGCGGTCGGAACGAAATGCAGGCTGATCTGCCGCATCTGCTCGCCGAACCCCGGCATCTCTTTCGTCGCCACTGCAAGCGTCGCTTCCGGCGTCACGTCGCGACGCGACGGACCCGTGCCGCCGGTGGTCAGCACGAGATCGCAGCCGACCGTATCGACCAGGTCGATCAGCGTCGCGGAAATGGTCGGCGCGTCGTCGGCGATCAGGCGCGTTTCGGCGCGCCACGGCGATGTGAGCGCGGCGCCGAGCCACTCCTGCAGCGCGGGAATGCCCTTGTCTTCGTAGACGCCGCTGCTCGCCCGGTCGCTGATCGACACGAGGCCGATGGTCAGCGTCGCGGTGGCGTCAGGCGCGCTCGTCGTCATCGTCGTCTTCCTGGTCGGGCGTGTCGGCATCGTCGTCCTCGCCGGTGCCGCTCGCGGTCTTGATCCACTGGAACAGCTCGCGGAAATAGCGCGGCGCACGGCTCTGCAGCGCTTCCTTGCGCGCATTGCGGATCAGCGTACGACCTTCCTGCGGATCGGCGGCCGGATGGGTGCGGATGAATTCGGTCAGCGCCGCGTCGTCGGCGAGCAGCTTTTCGCGGGTCCGCTCGATCCAGTGCAGGCGCGCGGTCTCGGCCCGGTTGATGCCGTTGTACGAATCGAGCGCGGTGCGCAGTGCGGCGGTTTCTTCGTCGGTGAGCGTGCGCATCACGCGGCCGACGTACTGGATCTGCCGGCGCTTGCCTTCGTGATCGGTGATGCGGCGCGCTTCGCGAACCGCTTCGTCGAGCTTCTCGGGCATCGGCATGCGCTTGAGCGCGTCTTTCGGCAGCTCGACGAGCGTGACGCCCAGTTCCTGCAGCGCGTGCATGTCGCGCTTCAGCTGGGATTTACTGGGACGGTCGTAGCCGTTTTCGTCGACTTCGACGGCTGTTTCCATCGGTTGAGTGCGGGTTTTGCGTGTCATGCCGATATTGTAGCGTGCCGCGTCCCGTCGGCCGGTGGCGCAGCGGGAGTTCTCCTCAGTTGCACGCGCGCACCGGTGCCGTCGCCTGTCGCAAGCAGCAGATTCCCGGCCGAATGAATCGCAGGTGCGCATGCGCGGACCTTGCTATGATCGCGGGATGCGCAGCGCGGCCCCGGTCCGTCGAACTCTTCGACGCCGAAAACCGCGCCGGCGAACCGACTTCCCGACGGGCCGGCCAGTACCACCAATACCGGCCCCCGACCGAACGGCAATCCAGGACGGCAAAGACAATGGCAGCAGACACGGACGTCAGACAGCGTTTCTTCCCGCACACGCAGGACCAACTCAAGGAAATCGCCTCGGACATCCTCCGCCACGCGAAGTCGCTCGGCGCGAGCGATGCCGCGACGGAAATTTCCGAAGGCGACGGCCTGTCCGTCTCGGTGCGGCGAGGCGAGGTCGAAACGATCGAGCACAACCGCGACAAGATGGTCGGCGTGACGGTGTTCATCGGCAACAAGCGCGGCAACGCGAGCACGTCGGATTTCTCGACGGAAGCGTTGAAGGACACGGTGGCCGCGGCGTACAACATCGCGCGCTTCACCGCCGAGGACGACTGCGCCGGCCTCGCCGAAGCGGAACTGCTCGAAACCGATCCGCGCGACCTCGACCTGTATCACCCGTGGAATCTCTCCGCCGACGAAGCGGTCGAGATCGCCCGCCGCGCTGAAGACGCGGCATTCGCGACGGACCCGCAAATCCGCAACTCGGAAGGCGCGAGCGTATCGGCGCAGCACTCGCAGTTCGTGCTCGCAACCTCACGCGGCTTCCTGTCGGGCTATCCGTATTCGCGTCACTATGTGGCGTGCGCGCCGATCGCCGGCAGCGGCCGCAACATGCAGCGCGACGACTGGTACACGTCGAAACGCAGCGCGTCCGAACTCGCCGAACCGGAAGCCATCGGCCGCTATGCCGCGCAGCGCGCGCTCGCGCGTATCGGTGCACGCGGGCTCGACACGCGCAAGGTGCCGGTGCTGTTCGAAGCGCCGCTCGCGGCCGGCCTGCTCGGCGCGTTCGTGCAGGCGACGAGCGGCGGCGCGCTGTATCGCAAGACGACGTTCCTGGTCGACAGCCTCGGCAAGCCGGTGTTCGCACCGCACATCCAGATCGTCGAAGACCCGCATGTCGCGCGCGCGATGGGCAGCGCACCGTTCGACGAAGAAGGCGTGCGCACGAAGCAGCGTTCGGTTGTGAAGGACGGCGTCGTCGAAGGCTATTTCCTGTCGACGTATTCGGCGCGCAAGCTCGGTATGCAGACCACCGGCAACGCGGGCGGCTCGCACAACCTGTCGATGCGCAGCTCGAACACGCGCCCCGAAGACGACTTCGAAGCGATGCTGAAGAAGCTTGGCACGGGCCTGCTGCTGACCGAACTGATGGGGCAGGGCGTCAACTACGTGACCGGCGACTACTCGCGCGGCGCGTCGGGCTTCTGGGTCGAGAACGGCAAGATCCAGTACCCGGTCGAGGAAATCACGGTGGCGAGCACGCTGCAGGAGATGTTCCACCACATCGTCGCGATCGGCGCGGATACGCTCGTGCGCGGTACGAAGCAGATCGGCTCGGTGCTGATCGAACGGATGACGATCGCGGGGCAGTAAAGCCGCTGGTCTGGATCAAAAAAAGCCGCGGGACCCGAAAGGTCTCGCGGCTTTTTTATTGGCGCGGCGCAGCGACGCGCGAGATAGAACGACCCGAAGCAGGTCAGCGAACCTTGCGCTTATACGTCACGAACGCGTAATCGAATTCATTCGGCGCGTGCGCACGATGCGTCTCGTGCGCCGTTTCTTCCCAGTCCTGCGGATCCGGCGCCGGGAACGTCGCATCGCCGTCGAAGTCGGCGGAAATCTCGGTGACGATCAGCTTGTCCGCGTGCTGCAATCCTTCGACATAAAGCTGTGCGCCGCCGATCAGAAACGCCTCGGGCGCATGATCGGTCGCGGCGAGCGCGAGCGCGTCGTCGAGGCTCGTCGCAGCATCGCAGCCCTGAAAGCGGCGCTTCGCATCGCGCGTAACGACGATATTGCGCCGGCCCGGCAGCGGCCGGCCGATCGACTCGTGCGTCTTGCGGCCCATGATCAGCGGCGCGCCCATCGTCGTGCGCTTGAAGAACGCGAGATCTTCGGGCAGTCGCCAGGGCAACTGGTTGTCGCGGCCGATCACACCGTTACGCGCGCGGGCGACGATCAGCGTGAGCGTCGTCATCGAAAGGGCGGGAGTAGTCATCGGGTGATTGTACCTGACGGCCCTCCCGCGCCTTGCCGCATCACTCGGGACCGTGGCGCACGTCGGGTACGTCAGGCACGTCGGACGGCAGCCGGTCGTCCTGCTCGGTGACTTCGCGCAGACCATGCGTGCCCATCAACCGGTATAGCGTCACGCGCGAAATGCCGAGGTCCGTCGCCGCTTCGTTCAACCGATGCCGATGCCGCAGCAACGCGACTTCGATCGCGCGTTTCTCGGCGGCTTCGCGCGCCTGCGCGAGCGTCATCGTCTGCTGCTCGCTGAAGTGCGCGAGGTCGAGATCGTCGGCGGAAATCAGCTTGTTCTCCGCCATCACGATCGCGCGCCGCACGCGGTTGATCAGCTCACGCACGTTGCCCGGCCAGTTGTAGTTGTGCATCGCCTCGATCGCCGACGGCGTGAAGCCGCGAATCTTGCGCGCGCTGTCGGTCTTGAAGCGATGCAGGATGTGATGCGCGAGAATCTCGATGTCCTTGCCGCGCGCGCGCAACGGCGGCTCGTCGATGCGCAGCACGCACAGCCGGTGAAACAGGTCGGTGCGAAACCGGCCTTCGCGCATCGCGCCTTCGAGATCGATGTGGGTCGCCGAAATGATCCGCACGTCGACGGAGATCGACTCGCGTCCGCCGAGCCGTTCGATCTTGCCTTCCTGCAGAAAGCGCAGCAGGCTCGCCTGGCTTTCGAGCGGCAGATCACCGATTTCGTCGAGCAGCAGCGTGCCGCCGGCGGCGGCTTCGACGCGGCCGATCTTCCGTTGATTCGCGCCGGTGAATGCGCCGCGTTCGTAGCCGAACAGTTCGGACTGCAGCAGGTGATGCGGAATCGCGCCGCAGTTGATCGCAACGAACGGCGCCTTGCGACGCGGCGAGCGTTCGTGGATCGCGAGCGCGGTGAGTTCCTTGCCGGTGCCCGACTCGCCGGAGATGAACACGCTCACGTCGGTGTTCGCCACTTTGCGGATCGTGCGGAACAGCTGCTGCATCGCGTCGCAGGTCCCGACCATCTCGTCGTCGCCGGCCGACGCGATGCCCGCGATGAAATCGAGATCGCCGAGCGCGACCATTCCGAACGCGTGGCCGACGAGGTAGTCGATCGTCGCGTCGGCGACCGGTGTCTTCACGTAGTCGAAACAGTACTGGCGGATCAGTCGCCGTACCTGCGGATCGGCGAGCTGTTCTTCGGTGGCGAGCGCGATCCAGCCGACCTGCTCCTGCTGCAGGCTCGCTTCGAACGCAGCCAGCTCGCGCGTGGGCAAACTCGCGAGATCGACGATGCCGGCGCACGGCGCGTCGGGCTTCAACTGCCGCGCGATCTCGTGCGGCGAGCGCGCGATCGATACGACCCAGCCACGGCTCTTCAGATGAGCAACGAGCGCGCTGTCCGCCGCGCGCGTCACGTACAGCAGCGCACGGCCGGCGTCGGCGGTCTGCGTGCCGCCGTCATGTGCCTGCGGCATGTCCTGCTCCGCTTGATCTGCTGGTTCCGTTCGCTGCCCGTTCGAAGCAGGACACGGGGCAGCGAAGTCCTGCGAACTCGCGAGCGTGAGATGCCCGCCCGGGCTCGCGAACGGTGTGACACTGGTCAGATGGGATGAATCGCGCACGATCGGCCTCATGTCGGTGATGCATCAAAAGGTGTACGGGAAACGCACGCCGACGACGAAGTTCGGCGCGTCGGGCGTGAGGCCGACGGACACCGAACCGTTGATCGTCAGATGCTTGTTCACCACATGGTTGAGCCCGAAGTTCAGCACCGACGCGGTGGTTTCGCTGCCGGGTACGCCTGCCCACCCTTCGCCGGGTGCTTTCGTCTTCGACTCGGGCTCGAGCGCCATCGTGTACGAGATGCTGGCCGAGTCCTTGTCCGAGAACGCGAGCGCGACGCCGCCGCCGAACTGGATGATGTTGCCGAGCTTCACCGAAGCCGGCTGTGTCTGGCCGACCACCGACGAGATGTCCGCGAACGAGCGCGCGATGTTGTACGTGTACGAGAGACTGCCGAACAGCACGATCGGATCATAGGTTTTCAGCACGGACAGACCGGCCGTGACGTTCCAGAAGCCAGTGCCGGTAGGCAGCTTCGACGGTGCGACGAGGTTCGTGTTGTCGGGTGTCAGCTGCACGAGCTTGACGCCGAACGGTGACGAGCCGGTCGGTGCTTTCACGCGCAGGCTGCCGACCACGTCCGGCATGTTGTTCGTTTCTTTCAGGAACTGGTAGTAGATCCCGAAGTTGGCGTCGCCGATTCCGCTCGAATTCAGCGAGGCATCGGACAACGTGTTCGCCGCACCGCCCGCGCCACCGATGATGAAGCTGCTGTGGCGATACACGTACGGCACGTCGACGTCGATGCTGATCCGGTCGGTGATGCCGTAGCGCGTGTCGAGATCGGCCATCACCTGGTGCGACTTCGTCTCGCCGAGGTTGATGTTGCCGAGGAAGATCGCGTCGAGTGCGAGGAAGCCGGACAGCTGCAATTGACGACGATCGTAGTAGGTATCGCTGATGCCCCAGTCGAACGTCAGCTTGTGGTCGAAGAGCGGCGCGTGTTCGCGCTGCACGACCGCTTCCTCGGCCTGGGTGCGCACGGGTTCGGCCGCTTTCTGCGTCTGGCCGATGGTGCCGTCGGGCATGCTCGCGGGGCCGCTCGTGCCAGGCGATGCTTCGCTCGGACCACCGGGCGCGGGCGGGTTGACCGGCACGCCGGTCGCGGTGCCGGTTGCACCGCCGGGCGCGAGCGAGCCCGGATTGACTTGCGCGAGTTGCGCGAGCGGCGGCAACGGCATCGGCAGACCGTCGGCGCCGGGCTGTTGCGCGACCGCTTCGCTGCCGGCGGGCGCGCCGGAGCCCGGCACACCTCGGCCGCGTTGCGCCATCTCGAGATTCGTGACCTGCTGTTCGAGCGAATGGATCTGCCGCTGCTGCTCGTCGACGACGCGCATCAGCGTGCTGAGCCGATCTTCCACCGATTGACTGGCGAGCGCCTGCGCGGCCGCCCCCTGCGACAGCGCGAACAGCAGTGCGGCGGCCGGAATGGCCGCGAGCCTGATGCGCGGTGTCCTGGTCCCTGATACGTTGTTCATTTTTGTTCCCCCGGTCTCGGCCGCGTCACGCCTGTCTTTCCCTGGCGTTGCGTGGCCTCGTTCATTGCAAACTGCCTGTGCTTCCTCGCGGGTGGCGGCCCGCCTTATCTCCTGGCGTTGACTGCGTTCTGCAGGGCTTGGAGTACGCCGGTCTGCCGCAGCATGGCGGACGACATCTGCTGCGTTTGCAGCTGCAGTTGCAGCTGGTTGGCGACCTGCTGGTTATTGCCTGCGATCTGGAGTAACTGGGCGATGGCACCGGCCTGTTGCGCATTGCTCGGCACGATGCTCTGCGTCGCGAGGCCGGCGGGCGTCTGCAACGCGAGCGTGACGCCGCCGGTACCGAACGAGATGGCTGCCTTGATGGTGCCGGCTGCGTTCGATGCGTTGGCGCTGGCTGCGTTGTTGCCGCCTGCGAGCCCGGCGAGCGGGTTATTGCTGAAGTCGATCTGCGCGGCGTTGAAGCCGCTATTGCTGTTGCCGGCCACCTGCGTGACCTGCGACACGCCGTTCACCGAGATGCCCTGGCCGCCGGTCGCGACCGCATTCGGATTGGCACCGCTGTTGCCGTTGCCGTCGACGACCTTCGCGAGCGTGTTGACGGTCGCGCCCAGCTGGTTGACGGCGTTCTGCGCGACGGCAAGCGTGCCCTGGGCGATGGCGGTCGCTCCGTTGGGCAGATGCCATTGCGACAGCAGGTTCAGGACGAACCCGGAGATCATGTCTCCGCCGACGCCTTTGCCGGTTTGATGCGCGAGGACGTCGTCGTCGACGGTTTGCCACTGGATGGGAAGCGGCGCGACGTCGCGGACCGAAGGGTTTTCGGGCATCGGTGGCGAGCCGATGGTTTCCGCGGCGAACGCACCGCTCGTCAGGCTGCACGTCGTGGCGCATAACGCGAAGCCGAGCTGTGAGATCTGGCGTTTCATGGTGGAGTCAGAACAGTTCTGCCTTGATCAAGCCGTACTCGACAAAGGGAGTCGCAGCGGAGCCGTTTGCGAGCGCATTCGCGCGCAACTTCAAGGCCAGCGACTCGTTGTTTTGCAGCAGCGGAGAATCCTCCCTGAAGGGCTTTCCGAGGACGGCGAACACGAGACCGTTCCAGGTCTTCGAGAAATCCTCTTCCAGCACGATGCGATTGCCGAGCGCGGGGTCCGCGATAAAGATGCGGCCGTTCTCGGCATGCTTGACGATCACGAAGTGTTCGTAGCCGTCGATGTTCATCAGAACCATCACGGGAATCTGCAGGTGATACAGCGCGTCCGGATTGACCCGGAACCCTCTGCCGCGCAGGCCGATCGTCTCGACGAACTTCTTCATGTCGAGCATCGAGAAACCGTTCTTCACGACCACTTCCGGCGTCGAGAACGCCATCATCCGGCGGATCAGTTCGGTTTCCGGAATATCGATTCCGTAGCCGTACTTCAGCAGCGTCGCGAGCGCGGCGGCGCCGCAGCTGTAGTCGAACTGCTGGCTGACGATGTGGCTGTAGCGGATGTCGCGCATCGAGCGCACGGTCTTATGGAGCGGTACACCCGCGAGCGTCGACGTATCGATCGTCGACTGTGCGTGTGTCGCTGCACCGAATGTGCAAGCCCCCAGCGCAACGGCGAAACGTACCGCGAGCCGTCGCGCGAAAGACCGGTTCGAACCGGACATGATGGTCTCCTGCCTGTGTGCGCCGGCGGTGGTGGCCGCCGGCGCATTCCCCCTTGAAGCGATATCGCTGATGCTTCGCGCGCCGTCGTTACTTGCTGACGCTCATCGAAGCAATTGCGAGACCGTTGTGCTGCACGTTGCCTGCGCCACCGGCGATGTTCACGCCGATGTTGCCCTTCGCACCGCTAAGCGCGCCGGCTCCCAGCGACGCCGTTCCTTCGAACGTGCCGATGAAGGCGAGGTTGGCTTGCTGCGTGCTGTCGTCGGTCGCAACCATCGCGCCGTCGGAGTGATGGTTCGACACAGTCGACGTCGAAGCGGCAAGGCTGTTGTTCTGCACATTGCCGACGCCGGACGCGATGTTCACGCCGACGTTGCCCGACGCGCCCTGCAGCGAGTTATCGCCGACCGAAGCGTTCAGATTGAAGTTGTTGACGTTGGCAAGACCGCTCGACGCCTGGTTGTTGAAGACCTGCGCGTTGCCGAACACGTTGCCTGCATCGACCGATGCCAGCGACGCTTCGTTGCTCTGCGCGTTGTCGATGCCTTCCGCGACGTTCACGCCGACGTTGCCCGACACGTTTTGTGCGGCGTTCGTACCAGTCGTCGCGGTGAGCGTGCCTGCTTTCTGCGTGTTGATGTGCTGCGTGACCTTGCCGTTTACCGACACGTCGGTCGTCGCGAGGCTGGCGTCGATGCCCCATGCTGCGGAGGCGCTATTGGTCGTCGTCGATGCGCCGGCCTGATAGCCGGACGACTGTTCCGCGAACGCCTGACCGCCCGAACCCTGATCGGCATGGAAGCCCCAGACGGAACCCTGTCTGGAACCTTCGGAGGCCTGGAAGCCGCCTGCGAGTCCCGCGGAGTTGCTGTAGTTCGATTCGTTGTAGCCGGCCGAGAAGCCGCCTTGCGCGTGCGCGGTGCCGAAGCCCGCGATCGGCGTATTCAGAGCCAGGTAGTTGTAGCTGCCGCCGATCTGGCCGCCTGCTGCGATGTGGCCGCCTTCGTTGTGGCTCGTGCTGCTGAAGCCGCCCGCGATGCCGGCGCTTTGCTCGCTATGTTGATAGCCGCCGCCGGTGATCGAGCTGCTTTGGTTGCCATACGAATAGCCCGACGATTCCTGATAGCCCTGAGCGCCCCAGGAGGCCGACGAGTGGTTCGTCGTCGCGGTGGCGAAGGCAACGCCGCCGCCCTTGATCGACGAGTAGTTGTTGTTGATCGTCGTCGTCACGTAACCGGACGTGTAGTTCTGCGCGTTCGGGCTGAGCGAAGCGTGAACCGAGACGTTCTGGTTGTTGTTGACGACGGCGCCTGCCGTGCTCGATACGCCGACACAGCCGAACAGGGTGACCCATCCTTCGACGCCGACCGCTTCGCCTACGAGCGTCGCGTTGAAGATGAACGGGTTCTTCAGCGGGGCCGAGAATGCGCTGCCTGAGGCGACAGCGAGTACAGCGGCTGCAATGATTGTGCGCTTCATGATATCGCTCCGATTTACGAGTGTGGTCAGTTAAAAAAGAGTGCCCGCCGGGGGACGGAGCACAAAACTGTTGGCCGTGACATTACCGGCACCGGCTGTCTGGTTGATCTGGACAATTCCGTTGACGTTCTTGAAGGCGTCGCTGGATATGGTCGCCTCGCGTTGCTGATGAACCCCGATGGATGGCCCCAAACCGCCGTTGTTCGCGGCCGTCGCGGATAGCTCCCCATCCGAGACGGTCGAGACTCCTGGCGCCGCAGTGCCGAGCTGCACACTGTTGCGCTGGAGATTTGCTGCGCCCGCAGCCTGATTGATCATCAGGGCTCCGGACGAATTCGAAAATGCGTTGCTGCCGATCGATGCACGCGCGCTCGTGACCTTCGCGGCCGCGGATGCGCTCTGCACGCTGGCGTTGTCGTTCGCAACGGCGCCGCCGGTGGTGATCGTCAACTGGTTGGCCTGCGCGTTGTCGAGGCCGGCTGCTTCGTTCACCGTGATACCGCCGGTCGCGCCGACGCCCGCGTTGGCACCGATCGTTGCGTCGCCGCTGATCACCGGCACGCGTTGCGCGTGGGCCGGGAGCGTGACGAGTGCGATGCCGCTCGCGAAGAAGAGTGCGCACAGCAGCGGATGCGGCACGCGACGTGCAATGCGTGTGATCGGGGACGCGCTCATTTCAGACCTCCGAGTGCGCCGCTCAATGCAGTGGACAGCGGCGCGAGCGAGCTCGTCACCGATTGCGCGATCGTGCCGCCGATACCGGGGCCTGCCTGACCCATGCCCGCACCGAGCGCGACGTTGCTGCCGGTCGCGTTGCCGCTCAGGATCCGCGTGATGGTCTGCATGCCGTTTGCCATCGCACCGGCCGGTGCGACGCCGCTCGAACCGTGCGCGCTCGTCAGGTCCGCGTCGGACACGACCTGCGCGATCGCGGGGTTGAACGTGTTGGCAGGGAAGGTGGTGGCCCGCACGGCGACCGGATCCTGATCGACGGGAACCGGCACGAACGCGCTGCGCGGTGTGATTTCCCGTTGCACGATGATGTCGCCAGGGTTTACGACCTGTTGCGCGAGGGCGGCGCCTGCGCCGGTCGCTGCGGCGATGCCGAGCATCGCCTGCAGAAGCGGGCGCAGCGATGCGCGCGCGCGTGACGACTTGGTCAGGGTTGTCATGGTCTCCTCCGGTTGCGGGCGGCTATGTGGCCGCTTCCGCTTTGTTTCTGCTTCGTTCTTTCTTTGCAACTGGATGTCGTCCAGCTGAATGTCGTGTTACTGAAGCCTGACTACTTTCGGGTGTAGCTCGCGATGTTGCTTTGCGCGGCCCGTGCGGCGTCGACCGGTATCGGCAACGGTGTCGGTGGTGCGATCTCGTCCCACAGCGTCACCGAGTTGCCGTGCATCAGCTGCGGCGTCGCGGCGACCATCACCATTCCGGCAGCACCGCCGCGTTGATGCGACAGCACCTGATCGTCGAGCGCAATATCGTTCATCGATGCAGCATGGCCTGCGCCGAGCAGTGCCCGCGCCGCAGTGGAATCGCTTTCACCTGACGTATTGCGCGCATTACCGTGTGCAAACCAGGCGAGACCCGCAATCGTTGCAGGGACATCAACTGCCGGCATGCTCGTGGCCGTCGCCGCATTCATCCCGTTCATCGCGAAGAAGCCGACGCCACTGGTGCCGCCGATGCTGAAATCCTGAGCATGTCCGACGCACGGCAACGCGCCGGCGGCCAATGCCACATACAGTGCGGTACGGAGTGCGGCGGCATTCAGGTCAATGCGGAAAGCGAGTCGCATGATGTCTCTCCCTTGGTGCGAGGCATTTAGCGAAACGTGTGCCATGACGCGCAATCCATTGATGTGTCTGGATTTGCGGGAGATTCGCAAGCGTGCGAAAAGATGAAATGGGAAAAAACGTTTCAGCGCTGAAACGGCAGGCAGAAAATACCGATGGCGAAGCAATTGGCTATTACACGGCGATGGAAACGCTCTCGCAATAGCACTATGGAAACTTTAACCGGATTGCGCGGCCTTGCCGTCAGGCTGCGCGGGCCTTGCTGTGTGGGTTACCGCGTATTTAATTTGCATATGTGTTTTCGAAGCGGCAGGCGTATAGTAAGCTCTCGAAAAGAGCTTCCAATTTAAAAACGCCCCTCGCTGGGCCGTCTCGATACACACACGCCGCTTTTCGGGGATCCGCTGTTCGCACGAATGGAGTGGCCGTTCGGTTTTCGCGCTGCGCGAATCCGATGCGAATCAGCGTGTCTGAAAACCTGTTCAGGTACGTGCCGTCATCCTAAACGTTCGTTGACGAAAGGATCTGAATAATGGAATCCGTTACGCGCCAATTGATTTACGTTTCGCGCGACCCGAGCGTGGAGTTGCACACCCAGTTTCATGACCGCGGCTGGCATGTCGAAGTCGTCGGTTCCGCGCGCGACGTACGTCGCGCCGTTCGCGCCGGTACGGCAGCGGGCGGCCTGCTCGATCTCACGAGCCGTTTCCAGCAGCACGAAATCTCCGCATTCGAAGCGTGCCTCACGATGCCGAACGTCGGCTGGGTTGCTGCAACGACGGCCGGTCAATTGCAGGACGCAGCGCTACGCCGCCTCGTGCGCGATTACTGTTTCGATTATGTGACGGTGCCGTATTCGGGCGACCGCATCGTCGATTCGGTAGGCCACGCGTACGGCATGGTGTCGCTCGGCGAACCCGCATCGAACGACGCCACCACACCGGGCAGCACCGAAGGCGAGATGGTCGGTTCATGCGACGCGATGCTCGCGTTGTTCCGCTCCATTCGCAAGGTCGCGATGACCGATGCGCCGGTGTTCATCTCGGGCGAATCGGGTACTGGCAAGGAACTCACGGCGGTCGCGATTCACGAGCGTTCGTCGCGGCGCGATGCACCGTTCGTGCCGATCAATTGCGGTGCGATTCCGCCACATCTGCTGCAATCCGAACTGTTTGGTTATGAGCGCGGTGCGTTCACCGGTGCGAACCAACGCAAGATCGGACGCGTCGAAGCGGCCAACGGCGGCACACTCTTTCTCGATGAAATCGGCGACCTGCCGCTCGAAAGCCAGGCGAGCCTGCTGCGCTTCCTGCAGGAGCGCAAGGTCGAACGGCTCGGCGGTCACGGCTCGATTCCGGTCGACGTCCGCATCATTTCGGCGACGCACGTCGACATGACGGCAGCGATGATCGAAGGGCGTTTTCGTTCGGACCTGTATCACCGTCTGTGCGTGCTGCAGATCGATGAGCCGCCGCTGCGTGCACGCGGCAAGGACATCGAACTGCTCGCGCGGCACATGCTCGAACGTTTCAGAAAAGATGCAAGCCGTCGGCTGCGCGGCTTTTCTCCCGATGCGATCGCGGCATTGCATAACTACAGCTGGCCGGGCAACGTGCGCGAGCTGATCAATCGCGTGCGTCGTGCGATCGTGATGTCGGAGGGTCGTGCCATTACTGCACGCGATCTCGAACTCGCGGAGTACGTCGAGATCGTGCCGGTGTCGCTCGCACAGGCACGCGAAGCCGCCGAGCGGCAAGCGATCGAACTAGCGCTGCTGCGTCATCGCGGACGCCTCGGCGATGCCGCGCAGGAACTCGGCATCTCGCGCGTTACGCTGTATCGCCTGCTGTGTTCGCACGGGATGCGGCACATCGAAGCCGAACCGCTCGCGCAACACAGCAACGATCTGTCGACGCCGATGCCTCATCTGTGACGTGACGGGTGGCGCACGGGTCGTCATCCGTGCGTGCCTGTCATGTGTCTGCATGGACGTTCGCGTCGTCTCAGCCCGCGCTTCGTTTCACGTCGCGCGCTGCGCTGGATGCGTCCCGGACACATCCTCCTCCCGCTTGGTAAAATCACGGTTTGACGTCAGACCGTCGCCACTCCATGGGCGTTTCACGCCCGGCCGAAGGAAGCTCGCATGAAACAATACCTCGACCTCGTCCGCTCGATTCTCGACACCGGTGCGTGGCAGGAAAATCGTACCGGCATCCGCACGATCAGCATGCCCGGCGCGATGCTGCGTTTCGATCTGCAGCAGGGTTTTCCCGCTGTCACGACGAAGAAACTCGCGTTCAAGTCGGCGATCGGCGAGCTGGTCGGGTTTCTGCGCGCGAGCCGTAGCGCCGCCGATTTCCGCGATCTCGGCTGCAAGGTGTGGGACGCGAACGCGAACGACAATCCGCAGTGGCTCGCGAATCCGTATCGCACGGGCCCCGACGATCTCGGCGACGTGTACGGCGTGCAGTGGCGCCGCTGGCCCGCGTACAAGGTGCTGGACGCGAACGCGTCCGCGCAGATCGCCGACGCGACCGCGCGCGGCTATCGCACGGTGACCGCATTCGAAGAGGACGGTGAGCAGAAGGTGCTGCTGTACAAGGCAGTCGATCAGCTGCGTCAATGTCTCGACACGATCATGCAGAACCCCGCGGACCGACGCATTTTGTTTCATGCATGGAACCCCGCTGTGCTCGAAGAGATCGCGCTGCCTGCGTGGCATGTTTTTGTGACATTGTCTGATTACGCGCGCAGTGTGAAGCTATACCTGGTGGGGCATCTCGCCCAAAATCGAGCCCGTAATGTTACGGGCTTCTGCGCGCCAGCCTTGGGCTGACGCCACATGTGCTTCAATAGCGGCAGCGAATATCAACACCGAACCCGACTTCAGCGATGATTCAGTACCAACAACTCCTCCAAGACATACTTTCCAGCGGTGCCCGCAAGATGGACCGTACGGGTACGGGAACGATAAGTGTATTCGGGCGCCAGATGCGTTTTGATTTGTCCGAGGGTTTTCCCTTGGTCACAACGAAGCGAATCCACCTCAAAAGCGTCATTCATGAACTGCTGTGGTTTCTGAACGGTGACACCAACATCAAGTATCTGAACGAGAACGGTGTAACCATCTGGGACGAGTGGGCCGATGCCAATGGAGACTTGGGACCTGTCTACGGATTCCAATGGCGCTTCTGGCCGCGTCCGGATGGCACCACCGTTGACCAAATCTCGTCGCTTGTCCAACAAGT
The DNA here is from genome assembly GCF_004359985.1 of Paraburkholderia flava. NCBI lineage: Bacteria > Pseudomonadati > Pseudomonadota > Betaproteobacteria > Burkholderiales > Burkholderiaceae > Paraburkholderia > Paraburkholderia flava. The sequence continues at coordinate 707,762 of NZ_SMRO01000002.1, forward strand.
CAAGAGTAGGCCGAACTCGCGACGGCTCTTGCTGACGGCGCTGAATGTAGCGGACTTCCCCGACGAAAGCATGTCGCCAGTGGCGAACGTCGAGCATGGTCGGATGGCGCTTGCCCCTTGTCACTGCTTGGCCCAGTTCTATGTTAATGAAGGAAAGCTGAGTTGCTTGTTGTACTGCCGGAGTCAGGATGTGTTCTTGGGCACGCCGTTCAACATTGCGAGCTACGCGCTGCTAGTACATATGTTGGCGCAGCAGTGCAATCTGGAAGTGGGCGAGTTGGTCTGGACCGGTGGAGACTGCCATATCTATCTCAATCATCTGGAACAGGTCAACGAGCAACTCAGCCGCGACCCTTACCCCCTACCGAAGCTGAAACTTATACGTACGCCGGAGGACGTCTTTAGCTATAAGTACGAAGATTTCATAGTTGAAGGCTACCAGCATCACCCAGCCATTAAGGCTCCGATTGCCGTCTGACCGCCGATTGCTCGCGATATAAATGGGGCCGCCTCACGCGGCCCTTTTCTTAACGTATGAGCAGGGTAGGGCTGAGAAGCTCATGCACCTCGTATCCGAGCGCCCGTGCCAAGCGAGCAACGATGTCAATTGTTACGTTTCGTTCGGCACGTTCCAATCCGCCAATGTATGTCCTGTGCAGCCCAGACAAATCGCCGAGTTGTTCTTGGCTGAGGCCTTTGTGCGCGCGAGCGCTCCTCAAATTCGCAGCGAGCAACTGTCTAGCCGCTAAGTTGCTATCGTCATGCGCACTCGTACTCAATCTCATCTCTCCATGCAATTTTTGCATGTTAACGCTCGGCATCAAAATGATACGTTAAAGTATCAGTGAGGCGCGAGACACATCGGTTGCTGGTTAAAGCTTCTGTGCTGGTGGGCAGAGGCTGACTTCCTCATTTTAGTGGCAATGACGCATTTCATGGTATATGACCCAGCCGAGAAAGCCCACGCCAGTCCCACTGTCTGAAGACGGCGTAACGTCTGCGCTGGTCATACGAAGGGGCCCGTATCAATACGAGATACCGAGTCTCCGAGCAACTTACGACTTCGAATGCTTGGCAACACTTTTCGCCTCTGCGTTTGGAACTGTAGCTGCGCTAGCGATAGCTCGAACCTTCCCTGGCTATTCGGTCGATTACAACAAGGACAAAATCCTCGCTCTACGTGACTTCGCAGAATTTGCTGAATCATGTCACGAACATTTAGTAAAACTAATAAATTCTGTGTCGTCGGAGAGAATCCCCGATTCGACAGCGTTAAGCGAAGTTATAGGGCAGTGGTTCGCCGCGAAGAAGAAGAAATATTACCCTGCTCAAGCGATGACACTAGCGGCGAACTTGGGCTCGCTCAGAGCGGTCCTCCGACCGTTGCAGTCGATTGGCCTCATCGCGCAGGTCAAATTCCCTAGGATGCCTCATAACTATCATGCTTACGCTTCGCACAAGCCGTCGCTCGTGGAGACCGGGAGGCGGGACACGTTATGCGTTGAGATTGTTGCCGAAATGAGAAAACTCGCTAAAGAGATGGGGATGGAGTTGCCATCTGATGCTGCTGGATACATTGCGGGTCTCGCCGAGGCTATACCTCTTTCGCAGTTTCCGAACGAAGAAGTATTCAGAAAGGCAATTCAGCGCGAGAACTGGAAGCGATTGGAAATTATTCGGTCAGTTGCTGAGCGGGCGGTCATCAAGGCGAGCGAGCTGTTCGAAGAGGGGAAAGCGCTAGTCGCTCAGGGCGACCCACGTATCGTCGATAAATTTCAGCGCGCCGTCCGTAAGACGGGGCCCCAACGAGATGTAGCGATGGCGAAGATTTTCCCTCTCGATGACCATGCTCAGGCTACGGCCAACTTGTTGAAATACTGCGTCGACGCGCACGGCGGCCGCGTGCCACGGAAAAAGGAGTTCTCAAAACAGCACGCTGCGACCTTCATGCTGCGTCTCTGTCAGCGGCTTGGCGGTCGGCGCAGGTTAACGTCGATGCTCAGCGGCGACCCTGATGGAATTGCTGGCGTGGCGCTGCTGTACCTCGTTGATTCGGGAGACAACGTTTCAACAGCAATTGAACTGACTCCGCGTTGTATAGAGCCGACTGACGAGCCTAACAGAGTCAAGGTGGTGTCACAGAAGGGTAGAAGCGCTTGGAAGCCGATTGTGGACACTTTCGACGTTGTGGACCCCGCTGTGCAGGTCACCGTACCACAGGCCCTTGAGTTCGCAATTCGTACGACCAACCAGATGCGCAAGATTTTTCCTGAGTTTTCCGAAACCTTGCTGATGTTTTACTGGTTTGATGAAGGACCGTCCGCGGTTGGTTACGAATTCATAGGCGATAGGCTGCGTCACCTGCTTCGCGACGCTGGTCATAACGTCGCGAAAGAAATGCTTCCGAGCTCGATTCGACAGTCCTACATCATCGACCGGACGCTTGCCACGGACGCGAGACCTCGGCCTGCTGAAATTCTCGCAAAGCATCAGGAGCGTGGTGGCCAAACGACGCGAATCTACACATCGAGATTTCCGGTCAAGCTGTTGCTCGCCGCAAGGATTCGCACCTTCCAGCACATCCTTGAAACGGACCTGCTATTCAATGGACTCAAGCTTGATGAAGCCCTTGGGCGAACTCGAGCTGAAGGTCTTGAAATGCTCGCAGCGGCTGAGAGAACAGGAAATGGCTTACGTTGTCGCAATTCCAAAGCTGGTGAAGGCCCTACGTCCCATGTTGGAGACACTTGCGAAGACGCGGGGCTGCCTTGTGTTGATTGTAAGCAGCGCCTATTCGTGGTCGACGAAGACACTGTGGAAGACGCGGTCAGAACAAAGTTACGCCTTGAGCGCAAGATGAAGGAGCTCGAAGCAACGTCGCCTGCCAGATGGGAAGGTGAAATTCTGCCGGAGCTAGCGTTTGTGATGGCGTTGATACAGAAGCTTGCTCGTTCTCCACATGCATCTCTGCTGCGCCGTGTCCAAAAGAAGTGCAACTCTGAGCGTGAGGTTGCCGAATGACCCAAAAAAACGCAGTGTCGAGCGGCCAATCAAGCGAACCTCCGCGTAGCAATCGAGACATCGAAGAGTCGCCTGACAGGAAGACTTGGTACATCCTAAATCGGAAAGGTGAAAGGGTCGCTCTCAATTTCGATAGGAAACTTCCAAATGGAACGTTCCTCTATCAGCCATGTAACGCGAGCTTCGACCGAGCTCTGCGAAATGCGCTGCGCCGAATGTGGCAAGACGAGGAGGAGTTTCCGAAGCAAAGCGCAAACAATCTGCTGGCAATTCAGTTAAATGGTTACACGTGGATATATTGGCTTATCGACCACGGTCACGAACGCTTTGAAACTGTCGACCCTGACGAGGTCATCGAATACATCGGCAGCTGCGCCGATGGTTGGGACTACGTGCTCGACAGTAAGCGCAAGATTGTCGAAACGTGCAAGCTTCTGAGGGACAGAGGCTTTGACCTAAAAACGACGCCGATACGAGAAATCTTCGACTACGCCAATCTACCAAGCGCAGCGGGGGCGCTAGCGAAACTTCCAGAGGCCCGTGCGACTTTGGAAAACATTCGAAATGGCATTGCCGAGGCTGATGGTGCGTGGAACAAAAAGGGTCGCGGCCGTCACGTACTTTATGGCCGAGGCAGCGTCGTTTTACTTCTGCAACGGTTGGCACATCCGGATGACTCCCGACTGCTGTTTGACCCCACCGACGACGTCTATAACACCGTCAGTCAAATAGCAAAAGGTGACGCAGGGCGGACGCGGCTCATGCCGATAAAAGCGGCACTACATTTGATGGAGCAGGCCGCTTATTGGACGTTACATGTCGCTCCAGTTCTGCTCGACCTTCGCGACAGGCTCTCAAAAATTGAGTCCAAAACAAAGAATTGGAGAGACGGAAAAATTTCCGTGGAACGACATGCGGCTGTGTCCGAGGCAAACAAGAAATTGAAAGGTATCTTGGCTTATCCCATCGTGCTTTCTTACCGGGACGAAGGGATACTCTTGAAGAAGATGTGGAACGTCTTGATGCCCGCGGCCTCATTCGTTGTCATAGGTTCGTTGACCGCGCGTCGCTGCGGTGAAGTAGAGAGCATGCTCGTTGGCGCTTGGACGGGCACGTTTGAAACAGGATTTTGGATAACGAGTGACATTGGGAAGACACTTCAAAAACCCGATGAGACTCCGTGTTCTGCGCTTGTAGTCGAAGCAGTAAAAAACATGGAACGCAACCGGCTCTTCGGACCTAACGGTCGAGTCGGCCAGATTTTCGAGCTTCCAACATTCAGCAGCTCAGCAAAACCGAGACCATTTGCCACTCGAGCTAGCTTGCAAACTTTCTGCGATTTTGTCGGTGCATCAGCAATAGGCGCAGTCAACGGCGTGCCGTGGAAAATTGCGCCGCATCAATTGCGAAAATGTTTCGCGGTGCTCTATGTTTGGCGCTACGACGGTGGAGACCTCGAATCGCTGAGTTACCATCTTCGGCACTTCGCACTTCGAATGACGATTCGATACTGCGGGGACCGTGATTTGTTCGAGGAAATCGGGGTGCAGGCGGCGGTCTTCACCGAGCAAAAAATAGCAAACATCGCACTTGGACTTGTTAATTTTGCAGGAGTGTACGGAAAGAAGCTGGCGAAACTGATTCGACGGATGATTCCCAGTATCGAGCTGACCACAGAACGAGAGTTGGGGCGCAAGATTACGCGCATGGTTAAAGAACAAAAGCTGCACCTAAAGGCAACCCCGTGGGGCTTTTGTGGGTGCTCGAACGCGCCATCGCATCGCCGACGGGCAGCGTGTCAACAAAAAGATTGTGCTTCACGAGCAATCGATTTTGACGGACGACCAGACCCAACCGGTTCCGACGAAGAGCGGTGTAGCAGATGTTTCTTTTTCTATGCGGATTCGACGCGAGTTCCGCACTGGGAAGGCGCCTGCGCCGGCAATCGAGTCGAAATGGAAGAGCCACATGTCGCACTGCTCCGGATGGTTCGCTTGGAGAAGCGCCAAAAAATCTTGGATTCGTTCACCTCCACGCTGAAAAGGGAGCCTACATGAAGAACACAGGGTCGAATACGGAGCGGCGAGACGAGCTGTTGAAGACCATCGATGCCCGCCTTAGACATATGGCAATGTACATGGAAGAGGGAAAACCGGTCGATTTCCTCCTGCCGAAGACGATGCTTGCTTTCCGAAATATGAATATTCCTGAGTTGGGAATATTTCGTATATCAAGCCCGTCCACTCTCAATGCAAAGCAGACGCCGAAACTTCACGACAAAATCGAAGAGATTCAAGAGCTTCTTGACGCGGCAAAAAGCCATTGCGCAAAGAAGAGGATGAAGAAGTCGCTTAGCGAGACAAACAAAGGGCTTAGGCGAACGATAAGGATGCAAAAGCTGACTATTGCTGGCTTCGCTAGACGGTATCAAGAGCAGGAGTCTGTTATAGAAAGTCAAAGCAGGAAACTCAAAGTTTTTCACGAGCGGAATTCACTACTTACGAAAGAGGTCCGTGAACTGAGAGGAAGTAAAAAGTTTGGGGCAATGCGTATTGTTGACCCGGAGGAATCTTGACTATGGCCTATCTGATTTCATCTGAGTCAGGGTGTGTGCTCAATGACAATCCATACGACAACGTTCCGGTAGCTATGTCAGCTCGACACCGACCGGTCGATGCTGTGAATTCTTTCATCCGCGCTTCGCTGCGGAGTAGACGCCTGGTAACGGATAGCGTTCGTCAGAATTCACACACGCTCACGAATCTCTGCAGTTTTCTCGAGGAAGAAGAGAAGGATTCGGCAAGGCTGGAGCGACGGCCAGTCGAGCGCGACGTCGACAGGTTGCTTCATCAAATTGATGACGAGCAGCTTGAGAGGTGGAGGGACAGGGATGAGCGTTTGGGGCGCCGTTCTCTCACTATGAACGGAAAGGTTTCAACTGCGTTGCGTTTCTTGTTGCATTGCTCGAGGAAGGAAGGGTTTCCCCATCGGATTGCCGATGTTTCGGTAGACCCGAACGCTCCTGTGAAGATATGGTACGAGAAGCGCTATCGCTATGGACGCAAGGTAATCGTGAGTGACCTGCTGTATCGAGGAAAGGGAGTGAAGTCCAGGCGGAAAGGTGTGCCAACGCTCGACGAGATGGAGGACGCCTACGTTCGGGCGTCTGAGGGGCAGTGGCATATTGCTCATCGGGACGTCTTGATGGTCAACGCTGCCGAGGAAACTGGGTTGAGATTGTCTGAGGTTCTTAGCCTGAGAATACGGCAACTGCCTGCAAGAGCAGAAATAGAAGCCGCCAGTGACGTTGACCGTGAAATCGTCTTGCTGGTCGTTCGAAAGGGTGGGGCAGAGCATGAAGTTCCATTCCCTGCGTGGATTCTGAACGCTCTACGAGACTACATTGATGACGTACGTGCGGTTATAGTTAAGGGGCGAGCCAAGGCGCAGGGCCATGACCGCATTTTCGTAAGTCACACTTCGGGCGCTCCGCTGAATCGCCAGTACATGAGCAGGAGACTTTCACGCATTTTCCGAGATGCTCCGAAGCGACGCGGGCTGACATATCACCGGGTCCGGGCTAGATACGCGTCGGTTGCTATAGAAATAAAACTCAAAGCTGAGATTGAGGCACGCGGTTTATTTAACGTAAGAGAGGAAAAGATTCTCACGGAGGTGATGGAGTTGATGGGGCAGACGCACTTGGGGTCATTGAAGAGCTATCTCGACACAGAACTCGCGATGAAGTACGAAGAAGATATGAAGCGCCGGAGGTCAGTCGATTCGCGGAAGGCATCCATCTAAGAATCAGCGCGCCGGTCGTTAGCGCATGTAGATTGCTATATCTCTCGCGCAAGTAACCTGCCAAACACAATTTTCCGCCGATGTCCGAACGGGAGAATCGCAATTGTTGGAGACCAATCCGAACCTAAGGCGCGGATGGGCATCAAGGCGGGTGGAGAGTTTGTCCTGCCGGGGTTTGTTGACTCGCATACACATGACGACCGTGCGGTACTGTCCCATACGGAGGTGGCTTGCAAAGTCTGGCGGGAAGTGACCACTTCCATCACAGGTAAAGCCCGTCTTTAGCAGTAGACGTCATGTCGTGTACCTGCACGGTCCGGACGTCCAATAAATCAAAATGCTCATACCGGACGTGATGGTGACTCCAGCACTATTGTCCCGATGTAGTAGGCTCATGTCTCAACCGGTAGGAACACCGGTGGTTGGGTTCACGTCTCGCATGAACGATTGAATGTAAAAAAGCAAACGTTTGCGGTTGTCCCGCTGAGCAAAAAAGTTATTGTGCTTACTCGCCCAATTCACAGCGCGGAAAAAATTTCCGTTCCTTTCTCTTGAAGGCGCGAATGGTCCGCCCAACATGACGTCGGCGGTTGCGTACTTTGCGCATCGGCCGTGCGGTTTGTTTCGCTCAGTGAGGGCTGAGTGCGCGGCGATTCAAAAAAATTTTGATGATGGAGAGAGAGGATGGCCAGTGGCATTGAGATTGATTTTTTGCCGGTCGGTGATGGCGAGCATAGCGGCGATGCTATCGCCGTCCGGTGGCTCGAAGATGGTCAATACAAAGTGCTCGTGTACGACGGCGGACACCGGGGAACCGGCCAAGTGTTGGTTGACCATGTGAAGGTTCACTACGGCACGACCCATGTCGATTTCGTGGTTAACTCCCATCCGGACAACGACCATGCGGGTGGTCTTTCGATTGTGCTAGAGCAATTGTCGGTCGGGCAACTGTGGATGCACCAGCCGTGGAATTACAGTGAAGAGATTCGCCATTACTTCCGCGATGGCCGAATCACCAGTGAAAGCTTGGTCAAGCGTTTGCAGGCCAAGATGGGAGCTGCGTATGCGCTCGAAAAGCTTGCGGAACAAAAGAAAATCCCCGTATCTGAACCCTTCGCCGGGTCGCGCATTGGTATTTTCACTGTCCTTTCGCCCGGGCAGCACCGCTATGTTCATGGACTGATTCCGGAGTTTGAAAAGTCACCGGAGCTCCGGGCTGCAAAGGAAATGCTGAAGTCCGCAGCGAACTTTGTGATGGATGCTGTGGGCTTCGTAACCGAGTTGTGGACGGGGGAGAACCTCCCCGAGACGGTTTCAACATCGGCTGAAAACGAAAGCAGTGCCGTGCTTTTTGCTTCAGTTGGCGAGCGCGGTTATTTGCTAACCGGTGACGCCGGGGTCGATACATTGCGCGCAAGCGCAATGTATGCGAGCAGCATCGGGATTGACCTGCCGACACGGGTTACGTTCGCCCAGATTCCTCACCACGGTGGCCGCCACAATGTTTCGACCGAAACCCTGAATCTGCTTTTCGGAGCGCCGTCGACTAATTCGCAAGCGGCGCCGACTAAGACAGCGTTCGTTTCGGCGGCCGAGCGTGCTCCGCGTCATCCGAAAAGGAAGGTGACAAACGCATTCAAGCGTCGCGGATTCAACGTTGCGCAAACGAAGGGCGTGCCTCTCCGCCACTTCATTGGCATGCCAGCTCGTAGCGGGTGGGTGGCTGCATCAACTGTGCCATTCTATGAAGAGGTGGAAGAGTGACTATCGCTATCGATAAAATTCTGACGCAGTTTGGCGACCGGTACGACCGCAACGCGCGATTAGCGCCCGCGCTGCTTGTCCTGCTGCCCGCAGTCGTTGCAATCATCGCGTTGTATGGGAAGTCGCTGGGCATACTTGGGACAGTGGTGTCGACTATTGGGCTTTGCGGCGGTTGGGTAATGCTCGCGGATTGGGCGCGAAGTCGAGGCAAGGCAACGGAGCAGGCGCTCTGGAGAAAATGGGGTGGGCCGCCTAGCACCCAAGTCCTGCGATACAAAGACGAGACCTTCGACGACCTGTCGAAGTCGCGGTATCACAAATTGCTGCAGAAAAAAGTTGGTAGGCCGTTTCCAGCGTCGAAGGCAGCGGAGGCGTCGGACCCGGAGGCCGCCGATGTGTTATATGCCTCCGCTTGCAATTGGCTGCGCGAACACACACGCGACGAAAAAAAGTATCCGCTGCTGAAGAACGACAACATCGCTTACGGATTTCGCCGCAACGGCCACGCTCTGAGATGGCTTGGCATGACAGTGTCCTTAGGTTGCATCGGCTGGGTACTCCTGCGGCATGGCATCACATCGTTAGCGGCTCGCCTTCATGTTGCCGGCGATGTCGAGCGAATGTTTTCGGGGGGCGAGTGGGTTTCGCTTGCCGTTGCACTCATCATGCTTCTCGCCTGGATAGGCTTCTTTACTGAAGGAGTTGTACGCACCGCCGCTTTCTCTTATGCCGAAAAGCTCGTAGTCGCATGTGAGCACATCGCGGCTCCGACTTCACAACGAAGTGCGCCGACCTCAGGGCGCGCGGCCAGGAAAGCGGAGGCAACAACATCGAACCCGCCAGCGCCGTCAGCCGCTGACCAGAATGCGACGGCTCCCCGACGTTCGCGTTCCAAACGGGTCGGAGCGACCCAAGATAAGTAGGCAGGCCCAACAGCGCAGCACCTGAGGTCCACGGTGACATCCATATGCACGGCGCATTTTTATTGAAGTGGTGGGTGGACCTCCCTCGGGTTAAATCGGAGGCTCACGCTCAGCGACTCCTCGCTGCCGGTGCCCAGACGTTTAAAACACCATATATGGAATTATTTGTTGAAAAAACACAATATATAGTGTTTTTGTCGCTATACTAAGTGGGCAATAATTAGAAATCCAGTTTCCGCGCTCAGGGGTATGCGCGTCGGCGGATATACGAACCAGTTCTGAGAGACCAAAAACATGACACCTGAAATAACATTTTTCCCCGTTGGGAACGGGGATATGACGCTTATCAAATTGTCGAGCGGTCGGCGAATCCTGATTGACATCAACGTTCGCCAACCCGGCGATGATGTTCGCGATGTTTTAGCCGACTTGCGTGACCGTCTTGAGGTGGACGACGAGGGGCGTCCATATGTTGACGTCATGGTGCTGAGCCATCCGGACCAAGACCACTGTCGCGGGTTCAAAGAGCATTTTTGGACCGGTCCGCTTATGGAATACCCAACCACGGGCGAGCCCTCGAAAATTGTTATCCGCGAGATGTGGTCGTCGCCGCTCGTGTTTCGGCGCGCATCGAAGTACCACACGCTGTCGGATGACGCCCGGTCATGGAACAGCGAAGCGAAGCGCCGTGTTGCTTTGTACAGGGAAGAAGGTCTGGGCGAGGACGGGGACCGTATCCTTATCTTGGGCGAAGATGCCGATGGTAAGACTGACGACCTGGGCGCGATTGTCATTCGGACAGATTCGACAATCACGAAAGTGGCCGGCCGGTCCGAAGAAAATTTCAGTGCGCTTCTACTAGCGCCGATGAACGCAGACAATGCTGATGACGCTGAAGAACTCACCAAAAACGAGTCGAGCGTCATCATGAATTACTCGATTGGTACTGGCGCAAGGCTTGATGCTGTCAAATTCTTGTCTGGCGGTGATGCCGAGGTCTATATCTGGGAAAAGCAGTGGGGTCGCCACAAGAACAACGTCGACGCCCTGACTTACGACCTGTTATCGACACCACATCATTGCTCGTGGCACACCCTCTCTTACGACAGCTGGAGCGGGAAGAAGGAGGATGCCAAGGTCTCGGCGGACGCTCGTAGCGCGTTGGCGCAAGCAAGGGATGGCGCATATGTCGTCGCGAGCAGTTGTCCCATCAAGGACGACGACAATGACCCACCATGTATTCGTGCGAAACGTGAGTATGAATCCATTGTGAAGGGCGTATCTGGCACGTTCTTGAACACTTCAGTTCATCCAAATTCGACGTCGCCAGAGCCTATGACATTTGAAGTCACGTCTTGGGGAGCGAAAGCGAAATGGAAATCTTCAGCGACGCCTCGCGCTGCCGTTGCCTCCATCCTTGCAACAAAGCCTCTGTCGCATGGCTAACGCGGGCGCAAACGAATTGCTCACGCCTGAAATTTTTGCGGCCATTGAAACCATCAAAGCGCACCGCGCAGTTGTCAGCCTCGAGATAGCAGGTAACCACGAGGCGGTGGTTTGCGTGGTCGCACACTTTTCGGTGAACCTTCCTTCACGCGCCGCAGCGGCAGGTCACAGCGAGAACGGCGTACGTGAGACGGAGGAGGTCTTCATTTTCTTTCCGAAGAACTTCCCGGTGTCCGCACCGCAGTTCAAGCTGCGCGCAGATTTTCCGACAAACCTCCCGCATATATATCGCCACGCGCCTGGCGACCTTGTTCCGCCGTGCATAACAGTCGGTGACCAACGGGATGTGTTGCACGAAGAAGGCATCTATCGGCTAGTTGTGCAGCTCTCCGATTGGCTTGACAAGGCTGCAGTCGGGCAACTAACGAACAATGAGCAGGGTTGGGAGCCGAGTCGGCGAGATGCCAAGTACAACTTTCTCGAAATAGAATCGGACTCACTCGTGCCAGCCAATCCGCCTTGGGGCGGTTGGCGGATGTATGCATGTCCGACTATCTCGACTGACGACGGCGAACGTTCACGTACCTCGAAGGGGCAGCGAATCGCTGCCGCACTGTCTAGGGGGTGGCTCGAACGGTTGCTTGCGGCTCAAACGCGCTGGGAATTTGGACATAAGGGCGTTGCGTCTCTCGTGGTGTGCTGGCCGTCCCAAGACGGTGTCGACGGCGCGAGAATTGATGACACGTATAAGGCTGATACTGTTCAGACGTTCGCTCAAATGGCTGAGCGCGCATTGGAATTACGATGTCGGGTGGCCCTTGATGATTTTCTGAGCAATTTCAATCGGGTGGCCAAGTCGTCGGACTCACGCGGAACGTTGCCCATCATTTTTGTTTTTCCAATTCGACGGCCGTTGAACGTCATGGGGCAGTACACGCCCTACGAATTGTTGGCGTACCGTGTCGAATTACCTATGCCGGGGCAACTCGAAGTCACTAGCGAGGAGCCTGTCACGCAAATTGCGTTTTGGACCCCTCTCGGCACGGCTCTTTTACGAAGGACGTCCGGCCTTGCAGACCTGCCACATAAGGCAAAGTTCGCATTCGTTGGATGCGGGAGTTTGGGCTCAAAGGTTGTGATGCATGTGGCCCGAGCGGGGCTCCAACCAAGCCTGTTGATAGACGGCAAAATCATGGTGCCGCACAACACGGCCCGGCATGCTCTTTTGCCTCTTGACGCCGATGCCCAGTGTGGAAAGGCTGACCGTCTGGCGTCGATAGTGAGAACGTTCGGTGTCGGAGCCCCAGACACCCTCGGAAATGACCTGCGAAAACTTGACTTCGCAGACAAGCGCTACCGGACGAATTTTGAGTCCGAGGGCGCGTTCGTCGTCAACACCACCGGGTCGGCTGCCGTACGCCATTACCTGACCCGGGGCCAGTTCTCGGCTAGGGTTGTGGAAGCCGCACTGGTAAATCGAGGTACGGGGGCATACCTGACCATTGAGGGGGCAGGGCGGTCTCCAAGCACAACCGACCTGATGTACCACGGATACGAGCAGATGCGCTGGGCTGGACTGCTGGCATCCATCGAGAGCCGCGAGAATCATATTCTCGATGTCGGCGTCGGGTGTCACTCAGTGACGATTGCCATGTCCGATGCAACCGTCTCGCTAGTCGCTGGCGGTGTCGGCCAAAAATTACTACGCATCGACTCTGATGGTGCGCCCGACGCCGGAATCGTCGCGATTGCCACCGTCGGCGACGATGGTATGTCGATTCAGTGGCGTAGCGAAAACGTCGGCGCCACGCATGTCGCGCGTGTCTACCACTCCGAAGGGTGGACAGTTCGTGTGCTAAATCGGGCGCATGATGAGATGGTTGCCGATGTATCGTTGTACCCCGGCTTGGAAACTGGCGGCCTAATCGTAGGAAGCGTGTCAACGCTGACCCGCGAAATTTTCGTCACTGCTACGTTGCCCGCGCCGAGCGACAGCACACGGTCGGCGGCCCGCTTTGTCCTCGGCATTGAGGGTAGAGCGCAAACGATTCGAGCTTACCAGGATTCGGCGCACGGGACGCTTTGGTGTCTCGGCACATGGCACAGTCACCTTGAGCCGAGCGGACCCTCGCAGATGGACCTGGATACTGCGGCTCTTCTGGACGGCCAGTTGCGGCACGCGGCATTGTTGCTCATCCGCCATCCGACAGGGTATTCAGCTGTCGTCCGCGAGGGCCTGGTGGAGTGAACTCAAGCGGTCTGTCTAGGAGCACTGCATGTTTTTTCTGATTATCTTCTATCTGTTCACCGTGGTTGTGATGAGCGCAATTAGCATTGGGGCAATCCTCATTGGATTGCTGCCGGCTTGGATGGGAGTCGCTCGACTAGGTCTGATGTGTGGCCTTTTTGGTGCGCTGGGCGGAGCCTTGTATTGCGTGCGGGCCGTATATGTGAATCGTAGTGCCCGTAACGAGTGGAAGCCCGAGTGGCATTGCTGGTATTTTTTTGAGGCCTTTGGCAAGCGTAATCTGTGGTGGTCTCAGCTTGCTTTTTCTGAAGGCGGGGCTGCTCGTCCTGGATGCAGGAACGAAGGCGGGTGCCTCGCATTTAGGATACTACGCATTCGCCTTCATCGCGGGGTTCAACGTCGATAAGTTTTTGGGGAAAGTTGAGGGCATTGCGCAGACGACATGGGGCATTGAGAAATCTCGCTTACGAGCTTCTAATGAGGAAAGAAAGGGGGGCCTCGTCGAGGACGAAGAGAGCGCAAGTTCGCGCACAAACGCTTGAGGCAACATCTGCCGATGGCGTTGTAGATGACTTGTACCTGATAAACACATGAGGATATGTCGGGCTGGCTGCACGCTGCCTCGTATTGCTCTACGTGCGGAAAGTCGGTCCTATGGTGATACAGGTCCTTAAAGCGCGCTCGGTCACCGAGGCGGATTCCACGCGCCGGTCGCAACTCACTAATCGCAGAGAATTTCCTACCATCCCAATTATTGCAATGGCATACGCGGACGCTATACGACCGATTCGCAACTACATGCGCAAGTTTTCATACGCGAGTGTGTTGTTTCAGCTTTCAAGTTACATACATTACGCGAGGGCGCAAGAAACCGAAACGGTGAGAGCGCCCTGGGTTGCTGAGCGCTTGGCACTTTGGGCCATCCGGGACGATGTTCGAATGTACGAGCGTCGTCCCATGCAGTTTGACGACTTAGCCAAGTGTCTTAATATGGCATGGAACGATATGGACTCGGAGTTCCAGTGGTTCTCTCCGAACGCGCCGTTGCACCTTTCCGTCCGCTCACTCCTGTTGGCGCAGATTCCGCATCAAAGAGGTCAAGAGATGGGCCCATTTGGTCGACAAATTGACCTCGTGAACAGGCTTCAGACCAACTCTCGTCTGTATCAGTTGTTTGAGCAAAAACTTGGCATACCGCCAATGGACTATCTAGCAATGGCTGTCCTTTTTCGATTGAATTCCTTGAACGATATGTCCCGTGTTTTTTCAGGCAAGTACCGCGGCGAGATGAGAGGAGTTTTTGGAGAGAAAGTAGCGGACCAGTTCTATAACACACTGCTTGTCCCTCGCGAAACGACAGCAAAACAGATGCGCGAAGTTGACCCCGACGAATGGTTCCAGCCGAATCTGCTATACCGGTCGCCTTTCACGGTCTACGACGGTAAGTGGATTTTCTGGGGCCGATGCGGCTTGGACCGACACCTGGAGTTCGCTCTCAGTGACATCGTTGGCGCCAGCGATGACGTAGCGGCGCGACGTTTGTTTGAGGACATGTTCGAAGAATACGTGGGCCGGAGTCTTGTGCGAATGGGCACTGACGTCCTGAAGGAAAACGAGGTGCGTGCGCGATTCGGCGTCGACGGTGCCTGCTGTGATTACGCTGTTCTTGATGGCAACGCCGTTGTCCTGCTTGAGGTTAAGAACAAGGCTCTAGCCCACACATTTCCAGCATCCGCCACAGTGCGGACGTATCGGTCAAAATTGAAGACCACGGTGTTCAAAGCTGCAGACCAGCTACGAAATACCGAGCGCTTTGTTCATAGAGCTCTACCGTCTGCTTCAGTCCACCGGGTCACGGTCACATATGGCGACCTCTTCGCTGCCGAGGCTGACCACTTTTTCGACGAGCAATCGAGCGGCTTCCAGTCGGAGGAGCCGGTATTCATTATGAGCGTCGACCACATGGATAGACTCGTTGAGGCGGTACGGCTTGGACAGTGCGGATTTGCCTCTTTCTTTAACGACTTTACACAGAGACGCGAAAAGCCTGCCGACAGACTATTCGCGCTCTCTGAGCTGCTGAACTACGAGCCATATCGTCTGAGGGAGCAGCCGAAGCACATTACTGATATTTATACGCCGTTTTTGGAAAAGATGATGGAACGCTGTCATGCCTAACAGACTGGCTAACGTTATAGACATGTCTATGGAACTTGGAGAATGAATGGGCGGCGCAACGAACGAGATGAACGTTCAGGATTGGAGACTTCAAGCGACATCAGAATTGGCGGAGGACGCAAATCTTTGGGGGAAGGTGTATGCGAAGGGAACGGTTATAAAGCAGGCTGCGAACATTAAGCTTCCAGATAAAAAAACACTTGTGTTGCATGTTCCTAACGCAACAGCGCTGTTTTTGAATTCGTCGCATCGCGCCTTCGCGGACGCGTCCGCGATTCTGAAGCGGCACAAGATTTCTGCCGGGCACACGCCGACTGTCATGTTCGGGTCCGACGCCGATGCGTTCACTTGGCTGGAGAATATGATGACATCCATTGTTTCTGCATACACGGCCGTCGAGGCGTTCGTAAATCAAAGCATCCCGGACGATTTTAAATTCGAAAGAAGCAAAGCAGGGGTCAACGAAGTTTTCGAAAAGAGCGATATTGAGCGGCGGTTTCCGCTGAACGAAAAGCTCAGCAGTGTCTTGCCTTCTGCGCTTGCGCTGACAAACCCGGTCGGGCACAAAGGCTGGAACAAATTCTGCCGTCTCGAGGGGATGCGCGACCGGATTATCCACATGAAGTCAAAAGACCAAAACGTCAATGGCGACGGAAGGGGGACCGTGTGGGAGCATCTGTTCAGCTTCCCTGAGCCAGTCAGCCTTGCTCTTCCACTCCTGACTTACCTCACATCCCAAATGGAAATCAAGCGGCGGTGGGTCACCCATCGGCCTTTCTAAGTCCTGCTTTCATCTTAGGGACTGACGGTGGGCGCGGCGCCGCCGCGATTCGGCAACTACATCGTAGTCATGCGGCAAGGCGGTGTTCATAGAAAGGCCGGTCCCGGTCGTCAAGGATTGCGTAAGAAGTTGCGATTTGAGACGGATTTGGGTTTAACCATGCATCCATATTTTCCGCCTTTATTGGCACGATGCACCGGTCGTGGCCGGCAGCCGCGACCTCCTGTGGCGGTTCATCTGTGATGGCTGCAAAAGATAGCAGGTCTGGCTCGCCCGGGGCGGTCCATCGAGACCACAGGCATGCGACCAACATCAACTGACCGTTGCTCGGGCGGAACTCCAAGACGACGTTTTCATCTCGCTTGTGAGTTTCACTCAGGGTCCCCTCGAACTTCGCCTTGCTGACATTCTCGTAGAAAACATCGACGAGCATGACGCCATGCGTGTAGCCGAAGCACGGCTTCCAGAAGCCTTCCAGATTGTCGCGGCGGGCGTTGTAGGTCCCGGGATACTTCACATCGTACGACGCCGGCTTGCCCGCGATTCGACATTGGTAGCGCATTGGTTTGACGACGAGCCGGCCGTTTTCCATGACCATAACGGGGGCGTAGTGGCCGGGAAATATGCGCGAGTCTCTCGGCTTGGACTCGGTGCGCTGCATGTCGTCAAGCTTGCCGCGTATCCAGGCGATTTTATCGGTGGCGATTCGCTGGCTTTCGGTCGCTGCCTTGGTCACCTTCGTCAGCAGTGACCGCTCCGCGTCCGCTAGCCTTTTGCGTTGCTTGAACAGGTCCTGTTCAAGCTTATTCGTCTGGTCGCGATTGAACTGGTCGATGAAGCCTTTGATTTTACGCTCGGCGTCGGTCTCCGGCGCGGCAAAGGCGACCTCCATTGCTTTCGGTATCTTCGCCTTGCTGACACCCTCCGCGCGCTCGAAGAACAGCCGCGCAAATTCGTCGATGTCCATGAGAGCACCAAAGGTCCGCACGAACTTCCGGTAGTCAGCCTGAATTTGAGCCGAATAGCACATCACCGTCCTCCTGTAATAGCGGAGCCACAATCCAGAAGCTAGCACATCCTGGTTTTCTCCGGCTCAGCAGAAATCCCGACTCGTGCTCGTCAACCCGCCGAGCAGATGGGACATGTCGACAAGCCTCTGGGCGACCAGGTGCCGAACCTCTCCCTGGCATTGCCACGTGCCGTACACCGCAAGCAACGACGCCCCAAGCGCCTCCTTCCTTTGCTTCTCCAGCAAGCTCGGCCAGACAATGACGTTGACATTGCCTGTCTCGTCCTCGAGCGTGACAAACATGACCCCTTTGGCTGTTCCGGGGCGTTGGCGCACGGTTACAAGTCCGCAGCCTCGCGCGAGCCGTCCGTCGCGATAGGCGCGCAGCGTTGACGCGGGCATTAGCCGGTTTGCGAGCAGTTGCGGCCGGAGCAGTTCCAGCGGATGCCGTCCTAACGTCAACCCGACAGACCTGTAGTCTGCAACGATGTCGTTCGCTTCCGTCGGCGCGCCCAACTGCGGTGTCTCGTCCTGGACCACCGCTACGGCAAGCATGTCCTTGTCAGGCACGGCGGCGACCGATTGCCATAGCGCCTCGCGGCGATTGCCGGCCAGCGAAGCGAGAGCGTTGGCGTCCGCAAGAACGTGGAGGTCCTTTCGGTCCAGTTGCGCTCTACGAGCCAGGTCAGCCACGGTATCGAACGGACGCACGGCTCTGGCGTTTTCAATCCGCTCTGCGGTGCCGTCCTTCATGCCGCGCAGGAGCGACATGCCGAGCCGAACCGCCGGGCGGTCGTTGTCGGGTAGTGACACCAAGACAGAGTCCCAGCCACTGACAGCAACGTCAACTTTCAGCACCTTCACGCCGTGGCGTTGTGCGTCCTGCACAAGCTGCGACGGCGAATAGAATCCCATCGGCTGACTGTTGAGCATGGCAGCAAGGAATGCCTCAGGCTCATGGCACTTGAGCCAGCTACTCGCATACACGAGCAGCGCGAAACTGGCAGCATGGCTTTCAGGGAAACCGTACTCACCGAAGCCCTTGATTTGCTCGAAGATGCCTTCCGCGAAAACTTGGTCGTAGCCGCGCTCCTGCATCCCATTGACGATACGGTCGTAGTATTTCTCAAGACCACCTTTCCGTTTCCAGGCGGCCATCGCCCGTCTTAACTGGTCAGCCTCGCCAGCTGTAAAGCCAGCAGCCAGAATGGCCACCTGCATGACCTGCTCTTGAAAAATAGGCACCCCGAGCGTTCGCCCAAGCGCTGTCTTCAGCGCTTCACTTGGATACGTCACAGGTTCGAATCCCTGACGGCGCTGCAGGTAAGGATGGACAGCGCCACCCTGAATCGGCCCTGGCCTCACGATGGCTACCTCAATGACGAGGTCATAAAACGTACGGGGCTTCATCCGGGGCAACATGCTCATCTGCGCTCGCGATTCAATCTGAAACACACCGACAGTGTCCGCGGCGGAAATCATCTCGTACGTCTTCAAATCCTCCGGCGGAATGTCCTGCATTTCGAAGCGCTCGCCCCGCTGTTCCGACACGATGTCCAGCGCGCGGCGGATGGCAGACAGCATGCCAAGCGCGAGCACATCAATTTTCAGGAGACCGAGCGCCTCGAGGTCATCCTTGTCCCACTCAATGACGGACCGGTCCGCCATTGCCGCGTTCTCGACGGGGACAAGCCGTGTGAGCTTGCCGCGACTGATAACGAATCCGCCAGAGTGCTGGGACAGGTGGCGCGGGAAGCCAAGGAGCTGGGACGCGAGTCGCGCCCACGCCTGGATGAGCGGCTTCTCCGGGTCGAGCCCAGATTCGGCGAAGCGCTTGAGCAGGTCCTGGCTCGTGTCGAACCAGTGATGGCTCTTCGCGACGAGGTCGACAATCTGTGGGTCGACGCCAAGTGCCTTGCCAGTTTCACGCAATGCCCCCCGAGGCCGGTAGGTTGAGACTGCCGCCGCGATTGCCGCGCGGTCGCGACCGTACTTGCTATAGATGTACTGGATGACCTCTTCGCGTCGCTGATGTTCAAAGTCGACGTCGATGTCTGGAGGTTCACCGCGCTCCTTGCTGATGAACCGTTCGAACAGCATGTTGCCGCGCGCGGGGTCGACCTCGGTAATGCCGAGGCAGTAGCACACCGCAGAGTTAGCGGCGGAGCCGCGCCCCTGGCAAAGGATGTGCTGGCTGCGCGCGAAGCGAACGATGTCGTACACAGTCAGAAAGTACGGCTCGTATTCGAGCTCGGCTATGAGCTCAAGCTCGTGCTCAATTTGCCCCTGCACGTTGTGCGGGATGCCAGAAGGAAAGCGTCGCTGCGCTCCGATGTATGTTTCCTGCCGAAGGTAAGCTTTCGGGGTGATGCCCGCAGGCACCAGTTCGTCCGGATATTCATAGCGCAGCTCGTCGAGCGAGAACGTGCAGCGGCTCGCGATGTCGACGGTCGCTGCGAGCGCTTCGGCCGGGTACAGATTCGCAAGTCGGAGCCGCGAACGCAGATGTTGTTCGGCATTCGGTGCGAGGTCGTAACCGCATTCGTGTACTGGCCTGCCGACCCGGATGGCGGTCATCGTGTCCTGCAGTGGCTTGCGGGAGCGCACGTGCATGACGACGTGACCCAGTGCCACAACAGGGACATCCTGACCGCGCGCGACGAACTCGACCGAGCCACGGTGAATGTCATCCATGGCGCGCTGGTGAAGCACCAAACCTACCCAGGCGCGGCCGGTAAATGTATCGTCAAGCCACTCGACCTGTGCAGCAAGGACATCCTCGTTGGCCGGGAAATCCGGTACATGAATGGCGAGGCAGTCCGGCATCCCGCGAAGGTGCCGATATTCTTTCTCGGGACGGGAGAGGTCCTGCGGCGTCAGGCGATATTCGCCCTTGGTTGCGCGGGTGCGCGCAAGCGTAATCAGCTCGGACAGGTTGCCGTACCCCTCGCGGTTTTTGGCGAGCAGGATAATTTTGAACGCAGGCGAGCCGTCGGCATTGACCAATCTGAAGAACGAGCCGACGATAAACGGAAGCTTTGCTTCCTTCGCGGCGACGTGCGCGCGCACAACACCAGCTAGCGAACATTCGTCCGTGACAGCCAGCGCCGAATAGCCAAGTTGTGCCGCGCGCTCAGACAGTTCCTCGGCATGCGAAGCGCCATGAAGGAAGCTGAAATTCGAAAGGCAGAAAAGCTCGGCGTACGCCGGCAGCACGTTGAACGTTGTGTCCATGGCGCATCAGCCGAACAATCCGTGAAGGAACCACCGCTGCTCTTCCTCCGCGTCACGGCTGCTGACACGCTCACGATATATCCAGTAGCAACTCTGGTCTTCCCCCTGCGCCACGAAATAGTCGCGCGTCACCAGTTCGCCATCGAACCAGCCAGCTTCGATACGTTCACCTGGCGACACCATCCGCAGCGGGGACCCATAGAAGGGACGATGCTGACGCATCAGGAGTCGCACCGGGCTGTCCAACTGCCAGGTCGGTCGTGGAAGGCCTGGCGGAAGTGCCTCCTGCTTCGACTTGAGCGTCACCGGCACCCAACGGTTGGCGACCTCCGGGCGATGGTCAGCGGTCGGCGCGGGACGAAGAACGTTGTCTTCGCCGAGCCGCGCAACGAGCAGCTCAAGAAGACGGGCGTGGTCTTCCTTTGAACCTCCCGGTTCCGGGAACAGCGTGTCGGAAGCCGGTGCCGCAGACTCCACTTTCGATGCATCGAGCCGTAGCGCGATAACCGGCGCAGCCAGCTCAATCCGATGCAGCCGCTCCTTCAACAGCCTGACGAGATGCTCCTCCTTCCAGGTCGGCTCGCCCAGCGCGATGTCGATGGTTGTCGGCTCAATAGCGTCGCGCCCACGTTCATGTTCGAGCAGCAGCCTTATAGCCGTGACCGCCAGTTGCTTGGCGCAAAGCCAGCCACACAGTTGCACGATGAGTCGATGGGCGCCGAAGACTGCGCCGTCGGCATCTTCAAGCCGGTCCGGCATTTCAATACGTGCGGAGAAAGTCGGCGGCAGTTCTAGCCAATCAAAGAGTTCGGGCGCGGTGCCGAACGCCCGGTCGAGCGAGTCGAGCAGATGTTCACCACAGCGCCGCTGCAGGCCGGCGCGTGGCAAACGCCTGATGTCAGCAATGGTCTCGCAGCCAAGTCCGGAGAACCAGTCTCCGAACGGACGAACTTCCGGAACGGCCAGCATCGGTAATGCGGCCAGTCGTTGCTCAAGCGATGCGAGCTTGAGCACGCGGCGGTTTCCGAACTTCGCAAGTAGCCATCCACCCTGACCGGTGGGCGCGGCGCTGATGCGCGCCGTGAGCCCAAGCGTTCCGAGAACAGACTTCGCTTCCCGGCACAATGCGAGCAACCCGCCGAAAAGACGCAGACTCGCACCCACCTCCACCACGACGGTCGCTTCGTCAAGCAAGGCGACTTCAGGCGAGAAGCGCATCAGGGCAACACCCACCTCGCGCTGCGCCGCCGCTTCCTTGCCGGCGTCGCGTTCATGCATTTCCGTTTCCGGCGACAGTGTCAGCACTCCGCCGCGCTTCATCCCAAGGCGCACGCCAGCTGCACGAGCTGTGCTGTCTGTAATGACCACTTTGTCTTTCTCCAGTACAGCACTTCCGTGCGCCGCCTCAGATGACCACTTCGGTCGGAACACCTCGAGCGGCAACTTCGGCAAGTGGACGGCGAGAAAGACGCGCATGTCGGGAAAGCAATACAGGAGTGGGTTGAAGGGGAATCGACAGAGGCTCTGCGCGCGCTGGCCCTCGTCGTTTCACAATGTCGAGGGTCAAACCGTCGGCTGATGGTCTTAAAGCAAGCCGCAACAGGGCGGGCGATGAATCCTGTGCCGCTGCCAGAGGCCTGACCATCACGAAGAGTGTTTCGGATGATTGCGCAGCCAGATGCAGGCGCCGCAGCGATGCGGCCTGCGCGTATTGCGCCCAGAAGATGAGCGCACCGCAACTGCCTGCCCGCAGAATTTGCTCAGCCGACCAAAGAGCATCTGCGGTCTTTTGCGCTCTCACCCGCAACACCTGGTCAATGGGAAGTCCGATGTAGCTGAGTCCGAGCCCATCCGGGGTATGCGGCGGCTGCAGGAACGCAACCGGCCGACTGCCCGAACCACTGAGCGCCGGGCGCAAGAGTCGCAGTTCACCGACTCCGGCTTGCTGGACCATCAGGTCGACAAGGGCTCCGACCGGCCAGCCACCGCCGGGAAGCTCGGCCGACAACGCGGGATACCCAGTCTCAACCACCCGGCCACGGCCACGCGCGAGCTGGGACGCACGCCACAAGGACGGATGTATCTCTTCGGCCGTAACGGTAGCGCTGGACATGTGGAATCGAAAAACCTGTATATTTATACAGTATCCTACACGCAAATCCGTAGATGTGAACTGTCACTTTTTTCAAAGGAACGGGGTCGTGCGACGTGTATCGCTCGGCCTCATGTCCTGCTTTCGTTGCTCAAAGGAGGTCCAACATGAGAGCAGATGAATGGGTTCGGGAGGCCGAACGCGAATCGAAACTTGTCGACGCCCTGTACAAGGCGCGTCATCTTATTTCGATGCACGATGGCATGACCGTGCGGTGCGACGGCGAGGAATGGGCGCTCGATTTTGGCCAGGAGTTGAAAATGATTGACGCTACATTGAAGATGGCCGGAATCGACACCCAGCGCCTTAAGCAGTAGATACTTGTCGAGCCGCTCAAGTCGAGGCAATTACGGATGTGAAGCGGTGTGGAGGACCTTCAGAGGTCAGCAGATGCAAACTGAGAAATATCGTGGATATACGCTGTGGGGTCATTCCATCCTGGAGCAGGAAGACATCCTGCAACCGGCACGGTTCGCAGGAAGCGGCACAGTCATGCGAGACAACAAGGTGGTAGACGCGTCTGGCGTTCTTGGCAGTTTCGATACTGATGAAGAAGCAGAATCGACAGGCCTCTCGTGGTGTCGGGCGTGGGTCGACAGCCACGGCTAGGGCGGAGGCGACTGTCATGCAAAACACGTTGCACCAGATTGCGATGGTGTAGACAGCCACCCGTGCGCCTGCGCCCCGGTCATCACCCGAACCACGATGGATTTGCCGGAACCAGGCGTTCCGTTTTCACGTTGTACCCATATTGCTGGTGAAATCCCAAGGCAACCGCGCACGAGCACCAGTGCCCGGTTGGCGACGAGCAAGAATCGAGGCAACTTCTTCGGGAAAACTTCAATGGCGGCCCTGCGCGTAGTCTTCGACTCTAACGCATTCCAGCCCGGAACCTTCGAACTGCTGGAGCGCAGCTCCATGCTTAGGCACTGCCACAGCGGCCGCGTCACTCCCATATACAGTCACGTATTCATTGAGGAAACACTGCGCGCGTACGGCTCCTTGAGAAGGCGCGACGACCTAGTACAACGCTGGTTGCCGTTCATAGTGAAAAGCGCTGATAGGTTATGCAACGACTTCTTGACTATTTGGCATGAGGAACTCGTTCAAGCAAGGGGCGTACACGCCCGCATATTTATGCCGGAGCGCGACCGCGCGTTACTGGTCAGTCGCCTGCCCAATATTCCTCTCGACGGCTCGTGGCGTGCGTGGCATTCGGCACAGGTTGAGATTGCTCGCGAAAATGCGAAACGCGACGCGCAACGAAAAATCTCGGCGCAAATGCGTGAGCAGGTCGCTGACTGGCGTAAGGCGACGCGCTACCAACCAAAGCGACACGGTACGCTGCCGGTTCAGGACCTGTTTGGGACAGAAGTAGAGATAACTGGGCGAGAGTTCGCGATGGCCTTGATTAAGGCCCACAATCCTCGAGAGGTGGCATCACGATGGGCACGAGCGAAGCACATGTACCCATTTTTTACGATGTTCGTCATCAACATGGTCTACATGGCACGCTACTCGATGCTCCAGGCGAATCAGCCGCTTGACCTCAATGCACAGGCGGACCTTGACTTGATGACGCATCTCCTTCACGCGGACATTCTGGTATCAAACGAGCAAGGTTTTCTCAAGCATGCATTCGATGACCTGTGGAAACCAAAGCATAGGATTCTCATGACGTCGGAGGCGTTTGTTCGCTTTCTCGACAAACTATAGACCGTCTTCATATTGGTGTCCGCGACTCTCGTAATAGCAATTTATGGATGCTAGTAACCCGGTTGACGTCAGTTCGCGGTGCCATACGCTGACTTGAACTTTATCGCCCCAACGCATTTTCAAGAGACATTTTCAGCTCCCGGTTGCCGTTATGGCGAGGTTTCGGTTAGCGGCTCGTGCGTTATGGCTCACGGTCGGACGCAACGTGCACGCTAAGACAATCGGCATCGTCGTATCGCGGTCTTCCATCTATCTATCGTGATTCTGCTATGTGCGGGGACCGCGCCGAGTGCCAGAATGAAAAAGCCTCCCGGGCTGGAAGGCTGTGGAGAAGTCGCGAGACGAGTTGGCCGCTCAGTCGGTCATTTGCATTCGGCTGGCTTTGTTTTGCAGCCCGCGAGTCGCTGCTGCGCAGCAATGAGGTCGGCTTGCGCCTTGAGATTGGCTATGCGGTCAGTAGTCACGTCTGACTTCGCCGAGAGGACGTCCTGCGTCGCAGTTAGCGCGCTCGCAGTGCCAGTGTTTTTTCCGTATTCGATGCTGGTGATGCCGCCCGAGTCTGCTATTGAGAGAATGAACTTCTGGGTCCCGAACCACGCAGAGGATGGGATGTCAAGCGAAAACGTGCTGTTCTCTCCCTCACGAGGCAGGTACAGGTCCTGGGTACCGACACTCGTTTTGCTCTTTAGGCCCCAAAGCAATTCAACCCGAATCTTCTGCATTTTCGGAAGGGTTATCGGAACACCATCCTTTATCTCCGTTTGCTCGACTGTCTGAATGGGCTGTGCAGGGTGAATTACCAAGGTTGGCATCAGGCTATCGCCAATGGGTTCTCCGTCGAGCGTTGAGGCGCTTACTGTTTTATAAAGAGCCTGACTTGCATCGTCGATTTTCATGTCCTTATTCGTATCCTGCGCGACTGCCATCTGTTTGTAATCGAGCGGTCCCGCCGAATAAGTGATTGTCACGGGCTTTTCCGAGTTCGGTCCGTCGCACCACCTGGTTGACGTAAAGGCCACAGCGGCGACTCCCGCCGCCACCGTCACGGCCTCCTTAATGACGGCTTCTGCCTCTCCGGTCTGGGTGGAATTGATACTTTTAAGCCGGCCGTCGTCGGTGAGCGTCACTGCCACATCTGTGTCAGACATCATCCCGTCGAGCTTTTGAATGTGTAAGGGCTCCGCCTTCCTAGTGTAATCGGCCATATAGGCCGGCTTAGCGTTGAGCACCGTCGTGACGCTTAGAATTTTCTGTGAATCGCACGCGATGGTTTGCGTGGCTGTTATCGCAGTTTGGGATTTGGGCAGGTAGTAAGTTATGGTCGCATCAGGCAGCACCGCGCAGCCCGTGAGTATGATTACGAGCCAGGCCGAATGAATGTGGTTCCATTTCATCTTGTGGACTCCACCTTGGCAGAAGCTGCAATGGACGGCGTTTCGCCAGCCTGACCTGCATAAAAGTTGTAGTCCGTGCCCTAGCGTACAAAGCCGACTATCCGACCATGCTCACCGTGAGCACAACACAGACGACACCTTCGGAAGCGCAGCCGTTTCACTGAGCTATACCGTGGTCTAACGACACCGACCACATTCAACGAACATGATTGATTTTACGGACGAACAGATAGCAGCCAGAGAGCTCCGCAACACCGCCGACCACGAAGCGGGTCACAAGATGCTTTATGAGCGCTTCGGCGGCGCTGGTGACACGGTCGTGTGGAAAACGGGAGTGGGAATCCAGAGGACTGCGTGGCTCGGCCAGTTCTGTCCCCGCACGTGCCCTGAGGTGACGCGCAAGACGGCATTGAACCATGGATTTGCCGCTCCGAGCTACCCGCGAACTGGAAGATACTCGTCGGCTTGGCTGGCCTGTTGGCCGAGGACATTCTGAGCGGCGAGACGGACGATACCGGCGCTATGGCTGATACCCTGTTCTTCAGAATTTCCAACGGAGAGGCCTCGGCCTCGGACTCGCGTAAATGGGCGTCACGGACATCGATAGCTGCCGACTGAGCTATGAGGTGGTCGAGGAAGTCGTACGGCTTTTGCGCGAAGGATGGCTGGTCGTGTAGCAAGAGGCTGAGTTTTTAATTAGGTCCGTCGCAGACTAACTCCGGTCCGGCCGTTCGTCGACCACTCGCTGCGATGTTCGGGGGAGGGCCGGTTGTTGGAAAGTAGGTCACCCAATAGCGCCGGCCTCTCCCAGAGAATTTCTAGGTGTGCTAGCCGCAGTTCTGCGCAGAATTGGCGCCTCGCGGCAAGAAATTGTCCAGTTCCTTATTGAAGCAAACCGCAGACGCTGGGCACAACGCCGCAAACTGCGTGCTGCCTTGAACCTCGACGGGCGCTGTGGCCCGCTCGGCGGATGCATAGCCGGCCCTCGAAAAGAAGTTCGCCGCTGTCGTCGTAAGCAGCCACAACTCAGACACGTCTGACGCTCGCGCCATTAGCTCGGCGTGGGCCAGCAGTCTCGTACCGAGCCCCTCCTTTCGGGCCATCTTGGCGGTAGCCAGTGACCGAAGCAACGCGATGCGACCAAACCTCTCCAGTCCAACACTGCCAACAATCTTGCCACCGGCGTCTTCCGCCACCAGGAAGTCCACCAGCAAGGCTTCATCCACATCAGCGACCGGCAGTTCATTTTCTGCGAGCAATGCTTTGATGGCGTCAAGGTCTTCGTTTCGCGCGGGACGTATTTTCATAATCGGTGTTGTCTTTGATGATTTCTGAAGCAATGTCAGGCCGCTCTGGTTGCCGGGTGGCGGCTGACCCGGACGGCCACGAAGAAGGCGATTGCTGACAGTATCGAGACGAGAAACACGGTCCACTCAACAGCTACATAACCGTGAGTAAAGCTCCAGATGCTGGCCGCGGCAATCGGCGCTATTCCCTTGGCGACATTCGACGGGAACGAAAGCATGCCGCTGACTGCACCGTAGCCTTCGGTCCACATCAGGTCCTGGACGATGGTGCCGCGTAGGATTGTCATCATGCCATTCGCGGCGCCGTAACAAAGCGCGAATAGCCATAACAGCGCAGCCGAGTGACCAGCACCTATCAGGATAACGGTCGAGAGCGGGAATAGCGTCACGATAATTATGCCGACGGTACTGACATGCACCGTTCGGCCGAAGGTGAACCAAATCGCCCGTGCGGCTACCTGAGCTGGACCAATCAGTGCCATGGTCGTTACCAGCACAGCGTTCGTCACGCCGCGTTCAACCATGAGTGGCACCAGATGAAATGTGAGCGCTGCGAACGTCGCGTAGTAGGCAGTGAAGCAGACGGCGAGCGCCCAGAAAATCGGCGAACGAAGGGCGCGGTGGGTGGCCGCATCATTCGCCAGCTTGACCTCGGTACTGTTAGGCCGTGACCCCACGTCAGACTTCGACGAACGGATTGCCAGCACGTGGATAGGCAGGCAGACGAGGAGGTTCAGTGCAGCAAGGACAACAAGCGACGTGCGCCAACCGACTGAGCCAACGAGGAACTGGGTCAACGGAATAAAGACCGTGCTCGCGAACCCGGCCACCAGCGTAATGAGGGTAATTTTGTTACGGAAGCTTCGTGGATACCGGTGCGTTACAACGGCAAAGACGGGGTCGTAGAAGGTGGCAGCCATTGAAATCCCGAGGCCTATCCATACAACGAAGAGGACCGTCAGCGAATGCGCGCCTGCCCAGAGCAACAGCATGGCCGCGGCGATTACCGACCCGATGGCCATGATGCGGCGCCCCAATCCATGGTCAATCCAGCGCCCGATGGGATAGGCAGCGAATCCTGAAACCAGTAACCCTACCGAGAGGGCGGCGTTCATTGCCGTCCGGCTCCAGCTCATGGTCTGCTCCATGGGCACAACCAATAGGGAAAAGGAATAGTAGACAGAACCCCAGGAAACAAGTTGAGCCACCGCCAAGGCCCACGTCACAAGCCTGTCCTGACTTTCCGTTGGTGCGGTCTCACCACTTGCGGTCTCGTCCTGACTCGAAATCGTGCTCAATTTCTTCAGCCTCTCATCTAGCTCAGTGTGTTGACGCCGGCAGCGCTGGTGCGAAAGGCGTCGCAGCAAAAGAATGTAGTTGAAGCGAGTCTGTGGGCGATTACAGTGCCGACCCGCTCATGGAGGGGGCCGCTACGGCGTGTCGCAGCCCGCGGCGGAATCGTCTGGACGGCGCCGAGAAAGCCGATTCCTTCGTGTTCGCAATACCGCTGAACACGTCGCGCGATGAGCCAATCTCTCAGGCGCGCAATCGTCCGAGTGACATCGCCTTTCTCATGACGCGTGGTCAATGCGACAAAAAACTTAGACCCTTCGTCGGCGAGGCGATTGTGGACTCGCAGCAACGGTGTCTTCCAGTCACGCAGCGGCCATACATGGCTCAGGACTTGTGCATCCATGACAAGGACAGCAGCAGCCGAGCCATTCACAGCCAGGAATCGCGCTAGCTCGAGTTTGTCGTCAACTGCGGCTGTCAACGCAATCGCCGAGGTCGCGTATCCGGTTTGAGATTCAAACGCCCTTGCCACGTCGGTTGGAAGCGACCCGCGCCATGACTCCGTCGTGGCGCGACCGCTGCCAAGATGTGTCGCTGCGTTAGCGGTTCGCCCGTGTGCCATCAGCATGATGAATCCCTGCATGGAACGGCAATGCCACCCTCCCGATACTGGCAAGAGCGAACCGGTCGATACCTGGTCTACGCAGTCCATGGCTGCCTCCTAAGATTTCATATTTCTAGAATACCGGAAATGTTGTAGAATGCAAGCAACGAAGCGAGGAAGGTCGTATTAGTTGGGCGCCACAAAGCGCCTTGAATCGGCCGAATGCCTCCATATAATTGGAAATGTCAAATAGCAGAGTGATGAGATGACAGTTCACGCAATCAATGGCGACCGGAGCTTTCCGGCCGCCAAGACAGATTTTTTCGACACGGATATTGCTGCACGCCTTGATATGGAGGGGCAACCGCCGGTCAGGATTTTGCTGCTCTACGGTTCGCTCCGTGAGCGCTCGTACTCACGATTGCTCGTCGAGGAAGCCGCTCGCCTGTTGCAGACGTTCGGCGCGGAAACGCGAATTTTCGACCCGCGCGGTCTGCCCCACGCGGACGACATCGACGTGAAGAACCATCCCAAGGTGAAGGAACTGCTCGAGCTGTCGCTGTGGTCAGAGGGGCACGTGTGGTGCAGCCCGGAGCGCCACGGCACCATCACCGGCCTGATAAAGACGCAGATTGACCATCTGCCGCTGGTCAGCGGCGGCATCCGTCCGACGCAGGGACGCACGCTTGCCGTCATGCAGGTTAGTGGCGGTTCGCAGTCGTTCAACTCTGTCAATCAACTGCGGCAGCTCGGACGATGGATGCGTATGTTCACCATCCCCAATCAGTCGTCGGTTGCCAAGGCGTTCGAAGAGTTCGAAGAGGATGGCCGCATGAAACCGTCGTCCTA
The DNA here is from genome assembly GCF_004359985.1 of Paraburkholderia flava. NCBI lineage: Bacteria > Pseudomonadati > Pseudomonadota > Betaproteobacteria > Burkholderiales > Burkholderiaceae > Paraburkholderia > Paraburkholderia flava. The sequence continues at coordinate 737,485 of NZ_SMRO01000002.1, forward strand.
CTACGACCGCCTGGTCGACGTGATGGAAGAACTCGTGAAGTTCACGCTGCTGCTTCGCGGTCGTGCCGACTATCTCGTCGACCGCTACAGCGAGCGCGTGAAGGAAGATAGGCCGCTCGACCCCGCGACCGACCTGGCCTCCCGAGCAATCGCTGGTCATTCCCGCGAAGAAGCGCAGGCGAGCAACCAATAAAGGACAGTGATGGCAACCCTGGATTCGAAGTTAGCGGTCAAGGCGCTCGCAGCTCTCGCGCACGAGACGCGGCTCGCGGTGTTCCGCCTTCTTGTGACAGCCGGACGCTCAGGTATGAGTCCTGGCGCCATCGCCGAAAAGCTTGGGCTTCCTGCGCCCACGTTGTCATTCCACCTGAAGGAGCTCGCCCACGCAGAGCTTATCGAGGGCAAGAGCCAGGGCCGGTTCATCATCTACTGCGCCAGCTATGACCACATGCAGACGCTCATGGATTTCCTGATGGAAAACTGCTGCGCGGCGGAGCAAACAGAGCAATGCGGCTGCGCGGCCAATGAAACGGAGGCGTAAATGAAGCGATTTCACGTGCATGTTGTTGTCCCGAAGCTCGACGAAAGCGTGCGTTTCTATAGCAGCATGTTCGGCGCGGACCCTTCGGTGCTTAAAGACGATTACGCAAAGTGGATGCTTGAGGACCCGCGCGTAAACTTCGCCATTTCGGCGCGTGGCGGTGAGGCAGGTGTCAATCACTTGGGATTTCAAGTCGATAGCGACGAGGAGCTGACAGCTCTTCGCGAGCAGGTTGTCGCCGGCAGCGTCGCGGTACAGGACCAGCCCGGCGCGCAGTGCTGCTACGCCAGCTCGAACAAGTACTGGACGCAGGACCCGGCGGGCGTGCCGTGGGAAACGTATCACACGCTCGGCGGCATCCCGATGTTCGGAGCGGACAGCCGAGGGGCGGCCGCGGCCGAAGCGGGCGGGGCCTGCTGTGCACCCGCTACCTCGATTCCAGCGATGATTGAGAAAAAGGTCGGCTGCTGTTGAATGCGTGGTGTCCAACACGGTGGCCGCCCATAAGCGGCCACCCGATTTAATGTTGATACAGTTGGCGGGCCCCAGGCCTAGAGTTATGCGCTCCAGCGCATGTTCATGCGGCCACAGGTTTGCACTTCACCTTCTTGGCCGGCTTACATGCCGCGGAGTCCACTCCCTGACAGCAGTTCTCGGTCAGAAACCCGACGAGCTCGTTCATGTGGTCAATTTCGGGTCCGTAATAAACGAAGCGACCTTCCTGGCGTGATGTCACCAGGCCTGCATGCGTCAGTTCCTTGAGGTGGAAGGAGAGCGTCGCGCTGGCTAGTTCCAGATGCTCCTGGATGACGCCGACGTTCAGGCCATCCGGCCCAGCCGTAACGAGCAGGCGAAAAATAGCCAGGCGCGTCGGCTGTGCTAGCGCGGCCAAAGCTTTTATGGCGTCTTTTTCCTTCATACCCGTCTGCTTTCCAAGTTATTGACCAATTCTAACGCGACGCCACCAATGGCGGGTAGAACACCGGCTGCCTGACATCGCGGCTGCAGGGGCGGACGACCCGCAGTCGCCCTTGCTTGTCGCCTCTCCATATTTCCATTATATTGGAGATATAGAGTTATAAATTCAATCGCGACGAAACGTCGTCAGGAGAAGCCCTTGACTGAACACCGAAAATACAACGTGCTGTTCCTCTGCACGCACAATTCCGCGCGCTCGATTCTCGCGGAAGCGGCACTCAACGAGCTCGCAGGTGACCGTTTCGTCGGCTACAGCGCCGGCAGTCACCCGGGAACAGCGCCGAACCCTTTCGCCCTCGACCTACTGCGCTCGCAAGGCATTTCGACCGAGGGCCTGCGTAGCAAGAGCTGGGACGAATTCGCCGAAGAAGGTGCGCCGCAAATTGATTTCATTTTCACCGTCTGCGACAACGCTGCCGGGGAAGTTTGTCCAATATGGCCGGGTCACCCTGCAAAAGCACACTGGGGCGTGCCTGACCCGTCGACGGTCGAAGGCTCGGACGAAGAGAAGCGCAAGGCTTTCCTTCAGGCCTATGTGCAAATGAAGAAGCGCATTGTGCTCTTCACAAATCTGCCGTTCGAAAAGCTTGACCGGGTTGCGGTACAGCGGGAAATGCAGAACATCGGCACGTCGTTGCGGGAACAGGAACAGCGATAGAGTGCGGCATCAACGGCACGAAAAGCCATCGGCATGGATGCAATCGTGCTCGATGGTGCCTCGGCGATACGCGCGCGTCGATTAAGCCGGCTGACCGGCTAGGCGGCCGCGCCTCCAAAAAAAAAGGAAGCTGTTAATGCTCATCGCTGTACTGATATTTATCGCCACCATCGTATTTGTCATCTGGCAACCAAAGGGTCTCGGCATCGGTTGGAGCGCTGCCGCAGGCGCCGTCGTAGCGCTGCTGGCCGGAGTGATTCACGTATCAGACATTCCCGTGGTCTGGCACATCGTCTGGAATGCGACCCTCACGTTTGTCGCTGTGATTATCATCAGCTTGCTGCTTGATGAAGCAGGCTTTTTCGAGTGGGCCGCGCTGCATGTAGCGCGTTGGGGAAACGGCAGCGGCCGGAAGCTGTTCGCGTTTCTTGTTTTGCTGGGCGCAGCTGTTGCGGCGTTGTTTGCAAATGACGGTGCCGCACTTATCTTGACGCCTATCGTTATGGCGATGCTGCTCGCACTCCGGTTCAGTCCAGCTGCGACGCTCGCGTTCGTCATGGCTGCGGGGTTCATCGCAGATACGGCAAGTTTGCCGTTGGTCGTTTCGAACCTCGTCAACATTGTGTCGGCCGACTTCTTCAAAATTGGGTTTGCCGAATATGCAAGCGTCATGATTCCGGTCGACATCGTCGCTGTCGCGATGACCCTCGCCATGCTGCTGTTCTACTTTCGCCGCGACATCCCCGCAGCGTATAACGTGGCAGAGTTGAAGCAGCCCGGCCAGGCCATCCGCGACGCCTCGACTTTCAAGGCAGGCTGGTGGGTTCTGGCGTTGCTGCTGGTTGGCTTTTTCGGTCTCGACCGCGTCGGTGTCCCCATCAGTGCGGTTGCCGCTTTCGGTGCAGTCGTTTTGCTAGCCGTTGCAGGACGAGGCCACATTATTTCCACAAGGAAAGTACTGAAGGAAGCCCCGTGGCAAGTCGTCATCTTTTCGCTCGGCATGTATCTGGTCGTGTATGGGTTGCGTAACCAGGGACTCACAGGCTATGTCGCGCAGATTCTTAACTACCTGGCATCTCACGGTGTCTGGGCGGCGGCCCTTGGCACCGGACTTCTTACGGCCTTTCTGTCGTCGGTCATGAACAACATGCCGACGGTGCTTGTTGGCGCGTTGTCTATCGATGCAAGCAACGCCAGCGGAATCGTCAGGGAGGCAATGGTCTTCGCCAACGTGATTGGGAGCGACCTCGGCCCGAAGATTACGCCCATTGGGTCTCTTGCAACCTTGCTGTGGTTGCACGTGCTGGCTCGCAAGAACGTAACCATCACATGGGGTTACTACTTCAGGACGGGTATCGTGCTAACGCTTCCCATTCTGGTTGTCACGCTGGCTGCGCTTGCCGTGCGGCTGCAGGGCTAATACAAAACGCCGCGCGCGGTCCTAGGCGCTCGGGGACAAGAGTCGTGTTCACCCGGACGAGCGCCTCGAATACTGTTCGATTGTGACAAAAAAAGCGACCGTCTTTCTTGACCGACGGTCGCTTTGTTTTACGGGTTCGATGATTCCCCCCCGGCAATCCGATGCCGCCGCATGCGTTCCCATAAACTCTTGCGTGAGATGCCGAGCGAGGAAGCCGTCTCCGCAATGCGCCCGTGGTGCTGAACTAGCGCATTGTTGATGTACAGCGTCTCACACCGTTCCATATAGGCAGACAGGCTCGGCGTGCCCGTTGACTCGACGTCTCCGTAAGCAGCGTGGTCGCTGAAGACATCGGCCGGCATCAGGAGCTTGCCCGCCGACATCAGACAAGCCCTCTCCAGGCGGTTGCGCAGTTCCCGAACGTTTCCTGGCCAGCCGAACCCGACGAGCGCTGCCTCGGTGGCCGGGTGAAGCGATTTCACAGGTTCGTCGTTCGATTCAGCATACGAAGACAGAAATCGGCGCGCAATCCACAAGACATCATCGTTGCGCTCTCGCAAAGGCGGCACTCGCAGCGTGACGACGTTCAGGCGATAGAACAGGTCTTCCCGAAACTGCCCTCCTGAAACCAGCGACTGCAGGTCCCTGTGCGTCGCGCACACGAGGCGGAAATTGCATTCCACGTCCCGCTCGGCGCCTACACGGCGAACACGCTTTTCCTGAAGGACGCGCAGCAGCTTTACCTGCATTGCAAGCGGCAGTTCACCAATCTCGTCGAGAAACAGAGTGCCGCCGTGGGCTAGTTCAAAGTAGCCCTTTTTCTGTCGGTCTGCGCCAGTGAACGCGCCCCGTTCGTAGCCGAAGAACTCTGACTCCATCAGCGTCTCGGGCACGGCACCACAATTCACGGCAATGAATGGCTCAGGCTGCCCACAAGCTGCGACATCGTGGATATATCGCGCAAGCACTTCCTTGCCTGAACCGGACTCGCCATTTATGAGGATGGAGGATGCGCGTCTCGCGATTTTGGGGACCGTGTCCGCGAGCTTTCGCATCGCCATGGATACACCGAGCGGGCTATGCGCGGGCATTGCCTCTTCGGGAATGTCTGACGTCGAGAGCACGCGGATTTTCTGTATCAATTCCGCGATGTCGAAGGGTTTCGTCACGTAGTCGGCCACACCTGCCTTCAGCATGGACACGGCCTTATCAATCGAAGCGTACGCAGTCACGAGCATGAATGGTGGAACCTTCGCCATCGCTGAACTCAGTCGTGTGTACAACTCATCGCCGGGAAAGTCCGGTAGGCGCACGTCGCTGACCACGACTGCGTAGCTCTTACGTAGAATCGCTTCGAACGCCGCAGCCGCGCCGGTATGCCAGTCGACTCCAAACCCCTCGAGCCGGAAGCGCTCCACCATGGATTCACCCATGATAGGGTCGTCTTCGACCAGGCAAATCACTGATTCACTCATGACAGGTCTCCATACTTTTGATTGGTAGTACGGCTTCGAATGTCGTCTCACCGGGCACGCTGCTGACCGAGATTGCCCCCCCGAGCTGCGTGGCAATCTGATAACTCACCCAGAGTCCGAGCCCGTAACTACGCAGGCCATGCGTTTTCTGGCTCGGCCAGTAAGGCTCGAATAGTTGACCCACGAGGTCGGCTGGTATGTGCTCGCCCGAGTTCACCACCGTCACCCGCAACTCGGATGCATTCATCGTGGCATGGCATCCAACGCTCCCGCCGGATTCGGCTGCCTTGATGGCATTAAGCAGCAGGTTCAGTACGAGCTGACGAACCAGATGGGACGGAATTGGGACCTCATCAGTTGGCATCGACCACTCAAGAGCTATCTGCCTGGTGGCCAGTTGCGGCTGTATCAGAATGTTCAGGTCGTCCCAGTCTGCCGGCCGCATCGCGGGCGAATCCAACCTGGCCTCAAAGAGAAGTGCTCCGACTGTCGCTCGAATCTGGGCAAGCCCGCGCTTAAGCAGAGCGAGCGTACGGGTGGTCAGTCCATCGGGATTGCCGTGCGTGACAAGCGTGTCAACAGCGTTAATCATGCCGCCAAGCGGATTATTGATTTCGTGCACGATGCCCGCAGCCACGCGCCCAACTGCAGCAAGCCGCTCGGACACAACCATGTCGCGCTCCAGTTGCTGTTTCTCCGCCAGGTCGTCCAGCATTTCACGGAAGCTCGTGGACAAACGGCCGATTTCGTCACTGCCCTGCGCCGAGACCTCCTGCTTGAGCGTCTCAGGGTCCTCCTTGTGCACCCGTGCCATCGCATTGCTGAGCGTATGCAACGGATTCGCCATTCGATTGCCCCACCACCAGCCAATGGGCAAAAGTACCAGGAGGCTCGCGAGGTTAATCAGGACCATGCGCTCAACGAGCGTGTTTACGCTGTCGCGAAGTTTCTGCGGGTCGTATGTGATGGTGACATAGCCGAGCGGGCTTCCGTCTTCGGCCGTCACAGCTTGCGCAGCAACTATGTCGTCCGCTCCCAGCAAGCTCGGAAAACTAAAATAGAAATTGCGTGGCTGCGCCTTCACGGAGCTAATTGCATGACTGATGGTGTAGCCCAATCTGGCCGCTTCAGTCAGCGTCGCGTAGTACTTGGGGTCGGTCGCGGCGTACACGCGTCCATTCGCGTCGAAGACAATCAGCTCTTTCAACGGGTTTGCAGGCTCCTTCGCGGCGACTGGCGCACGAAGAACTTCGAATACATGAAACAGGTCATCTCGTACGATTGAATCCCGGACCGAGAGTGCCGTTACATTGGCAAGGTTGCGGGCGCCACTCTCCACGTTGCGGCGGGCGTCTGAAATCATGAAAGAAATCAGCACTGCCGTGACGGCGACCTCAGTGAGCACGATGGCCAACGTCAGCGCGGCTGGAATCTTGTATCGGTAGCTGACGTTTTCCAGCATAGTCGTCTCACACAGGCATGGTGTCGGACAGCTTGACCAGATTGCGGATGTCGTCAAAAAGCGCATCTGGTCCGATAACAAACCGGTCGAGGTTCAGGCGATTCAGCAGGTCGCGTCCCACCGTGTCTTCTGTCATACCAAGCAGTGCCGCTTGCAACGGCGCGAACGTGTCAACGCTGAGGCTTCGCCTTGCAACGATAGGAGGAAATCCATAGAGCGGTGACTTCCACGCAACCCGTACTCCGGTCACGGCATCCGGTACCTGTTTGGCGAGCGTGTCAAATACGTAGCCGTCAATTTCGCCGGCGGAAGCGAGACCGCTGCTCACGGCCTCTACAACCTTGCGATGAGCGAACGTGAAGAAGGTCTTGCTGAAGAAGCGTCGCGGGTCAATGCCATCCCGGATAAGTTCTGTCCGAGGCACCAGGTAGCCTGAGTTCGACTGCGGGTCGCTGTATGCAAAAACCCGGTTTCCGAGCGACACAATGTTCGTCGTAGATGTATCCGAAGCGGGGACCAGCAAATAGGACCGGTATAGAGGCTTTCCCTGGTATTGCGGCACAACCAGAAGCTTCATCCGGTCGGCGTGTGTGACGTACGGATATCCGCACACCCATGCAACATCCAACTGGTCCGCAAGTAGCATCTCGGTGATTTCACCATAGCTACCGCGCTGAACGAAATGAACCTCCATGCCCAGTTGCTCTTCGAGACGCGCGCGCCACTTGCCGAGCAGGCGCACTTGGTTGTCGAGGAAAACCGCTGTGGTTCCAAACAGGATTTTTCGTGGCGATGCAGCATCGATAGCACGCGCTGGTCTCCACGCCGCGACCAGCCCTGCACCAGCGGCGCAAAGCACCTTGCGTCTCCCGTTACTGAACGGTAACCCTGACATTACCCCGTCCCCTCCAGCCGTTACCGGTCCGAAACTCATTCCGACGTCTCTAGCGACGTCGAATCGTCGGTTGCCGCACCAGACGGCGTTCTGGTCGTTTTGGCATAGAGCTTGCCCTTGTCATCGAATAGTAACGGTTGCCCATATGGGTATCAAGGAGCAGGCATGTCCAAAGAAACACTTAGTCGGCGCACCTTTCTTAAGGTGAGCGGGACGAGCGTCGCAGCGACAGCTGCGGTGATAGTCAAGCCTGCTTGCGCCGCCGCTGCGGCGCCGGCCGCTGCGCCGCAAACGAGTCACACGTTGCTGCCGTACGTACCGAAGTCGGTAGCCAGCGCTAGCCAAATGACGCAGGGTCAGCCGCTAGTTTTCAGCTATCCGGACGCCGCCTCTCCGTGCGTCGCGGTAAAGCTTGGTGTCGCAGCGCCGGGAGGCGTTGGCCCCAATCAGGACATCGTTGCGTACAGCATGATGTGCACGCACATGGGTTGCCCCGTTGCGTTCGACTCGGGGACCAACACGTTCAAGTGCGGTTGCCACTACAGCATGTTTGACGCGGAGAAGTCTGGCCAGATGATTGCCGGACAAGCCACCGAGAATCTGCCGCGCATCAGGCTTAGCTACGACGAGAAGACGGGGCGGATATCGGCTACAGGCATCGATGGCATGTTGTATGGCCGTCAGGCCAACGTACTCTAACTAGGGGAGCGACATGGACAACCAGAGCGACCGCATCACGTTGCCGCCGGTGAACGCACAACGCACGAACATGACGTGCCACTTCTGCATCGTCGGTTGCGGATACAACGTGTTCAAGTGGCCAGAGAACGTTGAAGGCGGGCGTGCACCTTCCCAGAACGCGCTCGGGCTCGACTACAACAAACAGCTCCCGCCATTGGCGGTGACGTTAACGCCGGCAATGACAAACGTCGTGACAGACCGCGACGGAAGCCGACACCGCATCATGATTGTTCCCGACCGTCAGTGCGTCGTGAACAGCGGCCTCAGTTCGACGCGCGGCGGCAAGATGGCGACTTACATGTACAACGCCGATGGCCTCACGCGTGAACGGCTGAAAAATCCGCGTCTCTATGCCGGCGACCAGTGGGTCGATACCGACTGGGACCATGCGATGGCCATCTACGCCGGCCTGCTCAAACGCACACTGGATAAAGATGGTCCGAGCGGTATTGTCTTCTCGGCCTTTGACCATGGCGGAGCCGGCGGCGGATTCGAAAACACGTGGGCCACCGGCAAGCTGATGTTTACCGCGCTGCAGACGCCGATGGTCCGCATTCACAACCGTCCTGCGTACAACTCTGAGTGCCACGCCACGCGCGAGATGGGTATCGGCGAGTTGAACAACTCCTACGAGGACGCTGAACTGGCCGACGTCATCATGGCTATCGGCAACAACGCCTACGAAACTCAGACCAATTATTTCCTGAATCACTGGGTGCCCAATTTGCAGGGCGGGACCGCCGACAAGAAGAAAAAAAGGTTTTCCGGCGAAGCCACGCCAGCGACACGGATTATCTTCGTAGACCCACGACGCACTCCCACGATAGCCATCGCCGAGCAGGTTGCCGGCGCCAGCAACGTTCTACACCTCGACATCCTGCCGGGCACGGACGTCGCTCTGTTCAACGGTCTCTTCACCCATGTTGTCGAACAGGGATGGATTGACCGTGACTTCATCAATCAGCATACGAACGGTTTCGACGACGCGGTGAAGACCAACAGGATGTCGCTTGAAGATGCCAGCAAGGCCACGGGCATTCCTGTCGAAAAGCTGCGCACCGCGGCCGAATGGGCATACAAGCCGAAGGCGTCCGGTCAAATGCCCCGCACGATGCATGCGTACGAGAAAGGAATCATCTGGGGCAACGACAACTATCTGATTCAGTCGTCGCTGGTCGACCTCGTACTGGCGACCCATAACGTAGGGCGCAGAGGTACGGGCGTCGTGCGCATGGGCGGTCACCAGGAGGGCTATACGCGCCCACCTTATCCGGGCGACTCAAAAATCTATATCGACCAGCAGCTCATCCAGGGAAAGGGGCGGATGATGACCTGGTGGGGCAGCAATAACTTCCAGACGAGCAACAACGCCGAGGCCCTCCGCGAAGCCGTGTTGCGTCGGTCGCAAATCGTCAAGGAAGCCATGCAGAAGGCAAAGGGCGCGACCGACGCCCAGTTGGTCGATGTCATTTTTGACGCGACCAGTAAAGGCGGCCTGTTCGTTACATCCGTGAATCTTTATCCGACGAAGCTCGCAGAGGCGGCACACCTCATGTTGCCGGCTGCCCATCCGGGCGAGTCAAACCTGACCTCAATGAATGGTGAGCGCCGCATGCGGCTGTCCCAGAAGTTCATGGATGCGCCCGGGAGTGCGATGCCGGATTCACTCATTGCTGCTCGCATCGCAACCTCGATGAAGGCGATGTATCAGGCCGACGGTAACGCGACCATGGCCGCGCGCTTCAATGGCTTCGACTGGAAGACAGAGGAAGACGCTTTCAATGATGGCTTCCGGCAGGTTGGTCAGCCCGGCGTCGCGAAGATTGATAGCCAGGGTGGTCCTACGGGCAATCTCGTCACATATGAGCGGCTACGGGCCGCTGGCAACAACGGTGTGCAACTTCCTGTGCAGTCATATACAGGTGGGAAGCTGGTCGGCACCGAGATGCTTTACACCGATTCAAAGTTCGACACGCCGGACGGCAAGGCCCAGTTCAAGCCGGCGCCGTGGAACGGCTTGCCGAAAACTGTCGCCCAGCAGAAGGACAAGTACCGTTTCTGGATTAACAACGGGCGGAACAATGAGGTCTGGCAAACGGCTTATCACGACCAGTACAACGAGTTCATACGTGCACGCTACCCGATGGCATACATCGAGGTAAATCCGGAGGACGCGAAAGAATTGAATCTCGCGGCCGGGGACATCGTAGAGGTGTTCAACGATTTTGGCTCGACCTACGCGATGGCCTACCCGACCAAGGAAATCAGACCGAACCAGACCTTCATGATGTTTGGCTACGTCAATGGCATTCAGGGCGATGTAACCACTGACTGGACCGACCGCAACATCATTCCTTACTACAAGGGCACCTGGGCGAACCTCCGCCGCGTTGGCGGCATGGATGACTATAAGCGAACCGTGAGCTTCAAGAGCCGTCGCTTCGCCTAATTTCCATCGACCGCGAGACTGCGACTCGCGGTCTCTTTTATACGCATAGGACGGGATGATGAATCGACTGCTCATCGCCAGCCTGACGATGTTTGCCGCCACCCACGCTTTTGCCGATGTCGATGCCGCAGAGGCGCAGGGAATTGCCAGCAAGAATATGTGCTTCAGCTGTCACGCCGTCGACCACAAGGTCGTCGGTCCCGCTTATCACGATGTCGGGGAAAAATACAAAGGAGATGCTGCGGCCATGGCCATCCTCATGAAGAAGGTCAAGGGCGGTGGGTCGGGCGTGTGGGGCGCGGTTCCGATGCCACCAAATCCAGGCATCAGCGACGCTGACCTGAAGGTGGTGCTGACTTGGGTGCTAGCCGGCGCCCCGAAACAATAATGCGGGAAGAACGATTATGTCGTTGACAGCACGGCGGGTCATTCCCATTCACGTGACAACGCGTCTGCCTGTCGCGGTACGAAGTGCATTGGCTGAAGGGGAAACGCTCGACATGCTTGGCCGCCCTCTACGCGACCTGCGCATTTCACTAACCGACCGGTGCAACTTCCGCTGCACATACTGCATGCCGAAGGACGTGTTCAACAAAGATTATCAGTACCTTGCCCGAGCGCAGACTCTGTCGTTCGAGGAAATCGAGCGGCTGGCACGCGCTGCTGTATCACTCGGTGTTGAAAAGATACGTCTTACGGGTGGCGAGCCGCTGCTGCGGAAGGGTATTGAGGTGCTGGTCGCCCAACTGTCCCAGCTTCGAACCCCGGATGGCGGCCCCGTGGATGTGACGATGACGACCAACGGCTCGTTGCTCGCCAGAAAAGCAGTTGCCCTGCGCGAAGCCGGGATGACCCGAATCACCGTGAGCCTTGACGCTCTCGACCAGCACACGTTCAGCGCAATGAGCGGCAGTGATAGCAAGGTAGAGGCGGTACTTGATGGAATCGAAACGGCGCGACAACTCGGCTTCTCGCCGGTCAAGGTGAACACGGTTGTCAGGCGCGGCGTCAACGAGGACCAGATTATCCCGATTGTCCAACGATTCAAAGGCACGGGAGTAACGCCGCGCTTCATCGAGTTTATGGATGTGGGAAGCACCAATCATTGGGAACTGCGTGAAGTCGTTCCCTCTGCAGAACTCGTTCGGCGGATTGGTGCGGTGTTTCCTTTGGCGCCATCTGGTGCGCGCCCCGGACGTGCGACCTCGCGCACATTCGATTTTCGCGACGGCTCTGGCCGTGTTGGGTTCATATCGAGTGTCACGGAACCGTTTTGCGCGGATTGCAGCCGGCTGAGGCTGACCGCGGATGGGAGGCTCTTCACATGCCTTTTTGGCGCGGAAAGCCTCGACGTGCGCACGGTACTTCGCAGCGGTGAGGGTAATCTTGCCGGGATATTGCGTGGCGTCTGGCGCGAGAGGTCCGACCGCTATTCTGAGACGCGCGGCGAATCTGGAGCGATGCGGACGGAGCGCCATGCCGAAATGTCGGTACTCGGAGGCTGAACGCCGCCTTATATATCTTTTTTCAGGTGGTCGAGTAACCCTGTGATGTCCAGGATGTCGTAGCGTTCGCGTAGCAACGGCCGATACATCGACAGTGCGCAGACGCCAGCCTGAACGGTCGTCTTTCGGCAAGCCTCGAGTGCGTCACCGTCCGGGAACAGGTAACTGACTTCAAATCGGATGCCCTTGCCGACGTCCTCCTCTTTCAGCCCTTGCATCAGTGCGCGTTCGTTGGGGTGTGCGCCGAAATCTATCGTGCGTTGATAGAGCATTTCGGCTGCCTCTGCGTCCTTCGCTTCCAGCGCCCGGAGCTCTTCAACCATGTCGGAAATCTTGAAGACTTTTTTGACCTCTTTCATGGAGGCCTCGTCTTCGTGGCGATTTAGCCAAGTGACGCGGTAGTCCGGGTGGCGTGACAGGAATACCCCGTAGAGCGCCTGCTCGAGGACTACGCGGTCCAATGCGTATGCCTCGACCACCTGCCCGGACGACGCGCAGGAGCACGCGGCAAGAAAGGCTGAGTGCGCGCGGAGGATGAAGAAGCCCGCGAACCACTCGGTTGAATGATGCAGAGCGTCGTTAATGACCTTGCGAAAACAGACGTCGATGTCCTGAAACCGCGCGAAGCCATCCTTGCGTTCGGCGAACGAAAAATGATTCTTTCGCACCAAGTCCAGAAAGGTTGTCAGCTCATCTTTGCCCCAGCCGTCAGGTGTATCAGCCATGTGCGCTCCGCTCCTCGCCCGGTCGGATGTCGTCTATCGCACGCGTTTCCCAGTCTCGTCAACGACAATCTCACCGTCCTCTTTCACGAATGGTACGGTGCTCGCTGCGGGCAGAATGTCGAGGATAACCTCCGACTGACGACATAGCCGCACGCCATGGTCGGTCACCACAAGCGGTCGGTTGATGAGAATCGGATGCTTCAGCATGGCGTCAATGAGCTGGTCGTCGCTGACCAGTGGGTCATCCAGCCCCAAGTCCACATATGGGGTGCCCTTCTGGCGCACTACATCACGCACGCTAAGTCCCGACCGTTCAATAAGGTCCAAAAGCGTTTCGCGAGACGGCGGCGTTTTCAGATACTCGATAACCGTCGGCTCAATGCCCGCGTTGCGAATCATTGCAAGAGTGTTGCGCGAGGTTCCGCAGTCAGGGTTGTGGTAAATCGTGACAGTCATGCCGTTTTCTCCTCAAGTGAAGACAGATATTCTTTAATCTGTGCCGCCGCAGACCGGGCGCTTCGCATCACGCCGATGAGCGTGGCTGACGCAAAGCCGCACCATTCACCGTAGCCAACAAGCCACAAACCGGGCTCCGCAACCGAGCGACCGTCCACGACGTCGACCCTGCCTGCGGAGTTGACGACGTTCAGGGACCCTAAATGCTCGAGCGCCGGCCGGAACCCGGTGCACCATATGACTGCATCGACCTGTAAGTGCGTCCCTTCTCCCCAGACGACGCCGTCATTGACGAAGCGTACGAAAGGACGAACCGACTTAAGCACGCCACGTTCACGTGCCGCACGAACGGGAGGCACCATGACGACGTCGCCCAGACCGCCGGTGGGTGCGGGGTCCGGGCGACCCTCTACCCGCGCCTTCCAACGCTCGGTTGCTCGCTCAAACAGCACGCGTCCGTCGACATCGTCCGGCAGAAACGTCGGCTCTTCCAACGTAACCCAGGTCACATGACAAACCTGCGATAGTTCGGCGAGTATCTGTGCGCCTGAGTTGCCGCCTCCGACGACGAGTATGCGCTTGCCAAGGAACACTTCCGGATTTCGGTAACACGCTGAGTGCACCTGCTCACCGCGAAAGTCCGCCTGTCCCGGATACTCAGGGATGTACGGGTGGCACCACGTGCCAGTTGCACTCACCACTGCTTTCGCGAGCCAGTCGCCGTGATTCGTCGATACCAACAAGCGGTCCCCGCGACGAGACACTAACTTCACGTCCACCGGCCGGCGGACCGGAATCTCGTAGCGTTTCTCGTAATCAGCGAGGTAACGAATGACGTGCTCGCGAGAGGGGTATTGACCCGTGGTCGGCGGCATCAACCATCCTGGCAACGAACTCCACTGTGCCGGCGAGAAGAGATGGAGCGAATCCCACGCGTGCAGCCATGCGCCTCCCGCGTCCGACTGATTGTCCAGCACCACATAGCTGATGCCCGCGCGGCGCAGGAAATATGAAACCGCCAGAGCGGATTGGCCCCCGCCGACGATTGTGACATCGACCTGGTTGGCTGTTGACGCCTCGCTTTCAGACATAGAGTGCACCCGATTATATTTCGATAATACCGGACATATGGAGATTATGTCGACCACGTGAACAATCCGAACCCTCACTGAAGTGGCTCGATGTCACCCAACCGCCAGGTCGAGTAGCTTGAGTGTCGCGGCGGCCCTGCTCGCCAATCCGACACCATGCAACGGGTTCGTATTCGACTCCCTAAGATTTATCCGGATGAGCCGTTGGCGCGCGTTTCTCTCACTGAAGCGTCGCACCGTGGGCAATGATTTCCCTGCACCCAGTTCCACGACGACCGGCTTCGATACCGATGACATCCAGGCTGCCAGCCGCCCCCGTTGCTTTTCATAGGGCACGTCAACCCACCCGTAGTCTCCGAACATCAAAATATTTGGCCGCGCAAGCGCACCGCACCGGGGACAACGAGGCATAGGGCTTTCCAGCTCAGATGTCGTCTCATTTACCGACGGAAGAAATTCGGTGGCCGGCCATGTATCGCTTGTGCAAACATCTAGGCATTGAAGTGTATGAATCGACCCATGGCATTCGTGGACTAGGTCTTCCGAGAACCCGGCTTTTTGAAATTGTCCGTCGACGTTGCTCGTGAACACGAAGGCGCCATGACTCATGCGGTCTGACCACCGGCGCAAAATCGCGAAGCCTTGGTGCGGGACTGTCTCACGGTAGAGCCTCAACCGGTGTCCGTAGAAGCCCCACGCAAGCTCGGGATGCTCCGCAAACCGCGCAGGGTTTGCCATGTCTTCGAACGATAGGCCGTGGTGCCGAAGCGCGGGATAGGCGCGCCAGAAGCCTTCCCCGCCACGAAAGTCAGGAAGGCCCGAATCGACCCCCATGCCGGCGCCGGCGGTGATGAGCAGACCATCTGCTTCGCGCAGCCAACTAGCAGCTTTCTCCAGCGTCTCAACTTGTGAATCGGACACCGCTGCTCTCCATTAGATGCGACTCATTCGTCGTCAGGTGTTGAAGCTTGGTACGCTTTTACCGCAGCGTGCTGGTCGGCCTGATAGTCCAACACTGACGCCTTCATCACGAATTGGTTGTTCCCCGTTTTGTGATGAAGCTTGAGTTTTCCTTGCTCGAGCAGCTTTACCACATGTGGGCGAGAAACGAATAGCAGCTTTGCCACGTCAGCGGTAGACATGAAATCGTCAGTTTCGGATTGCGGTGAAATTTTCACGTTCGTCGACATTGTGGCTCACCCTCTTTCAAAACAACCATGCCCACCCGCATGAGTTCAACGGAGCTAGCACCTAATGAAAGTGGCTGGCATACCACCGTGCCCGAAGCGAAACGTCCCCGCCGGCTAGCGGGCAGGTTCGACGTGGTTTGATGTTGCGGGCCGTCCTAAAACGCGCAACGTCAGGTCGAACAGTGGTGTGCGCGCGTGAGCTTCTGTTGATAGGTCGTCGCAAACGCGAAGCGTGCTGCCTCGCTAACATCATCTCAATGACGCTGTCGCCGGTTCTCTACGGGCTATGCACGTAGATACCACTCGCCTAGGCCGTAAATTCTCTTCAAGGTGTCGATGTCACGCTTGTACCCGAGCTCGTCGACAAAGCCCAGCGACCGTAACACTTCACGTACGTGCAAGAGGTCTTGTTTGTCTGTCCAATCTTGCGTGTACACGCAAATGACGTGACCATCACGACCCATGCTGCGCAGAGCCGTCGATACCTTCGCAAACAATAGGTTGTCGCCCTCAACGGTGCATTTGACTTTCGCCCATGCCTGGTCGACATCGGATGAAGGCGCGAAAATGCACCACTTGCCTGTTGTAGGTCCCGAGCGGATGATGCCGCAGCTAGGGGATTTCCTCATCTGCCAGCTCCGACTGAAGTCTTCCGAGGGGCGCTCGGACCTACTCAATAGCAGCTCTTCAAGACGCGATTGTTCGTTCATTTCAAGTCGGTTGCGAAGAATGTCTTGGGTCTCGCTGAGCACACGCTGTCATCACTTCTGCCCGCGCTCATCGTGTTTTAATTGAGACAGATATATAGGCGGGACTACCGCGGTAAGCCAAACGCCGTTGTCCGAGCGAGAGAAAGTGTGCCCATCGACGTACATCTGCGAAGCGTCCACGACGAGAACCAATGGTGACCCGTGGCGAGCACCTACTCGTGTTGCTGTGTCGATGTCCGTGCTCAGATGGACGGCGTGCCTGGTTCGAGGTGTCAATCCTTCAACGGTGATACTCGCCCAGTTGCTCCACGCGGTGCCGTGATACAGAATGGCCGGGGGCTCTATCGCGGCATAGCCTAGGTTCACCTCTATCGAGTGACCTTGCGCCGCGCGTATTCGCTCGCCGTCTGCAGATTGTGAGAAGCGCTGTTTGTCGCTCGTCGCGACGACCGCCAGAATGACGTCTCTCGTAACTGCTGGCATCGTTCTCAACCGCTTTGACGCACCCGCAGTACGCGCAGCGCGTTCGATTGCCCGCATCAGTTCGTCGACAGATACCCAGCCCTGACTGTCGAGCCGGATGCCAACCATCTCGGGTTCATGTCGCAAAATCTTCGAAAGAAGTCTGCTAACCGCGACCAAGTCAGTGGGGAGATGCTTATCGGCTTTCATGTCCACTTAGATATGTGTCCGCGCACAACGGGGCGCATTTCGCTCATTCATCGCCCGCTGTTGAAGCTTGGTAGGCTCTTACCGCAGCACGCTGGTCGGCCTGATAGGCCAGTACTGACGCCTTTTCCACGAATCGGTGGTTGCCCGCTATGTGGTGAAGCTTGAGTTTTCCTTGCTCGAGCAGCTTCAGAACGTGTGGACGGGAAACGAATAACAGTTTCGCCGCGTCGGCGATAGACATGAAATCGCCAGCTTCGGATGGTGGGGAAATCTTTACGTTCTTCGACATTGTGGCTCACCTCCTCGCAAAATAACCATCCCTACCGCGCCTTGTTTCAACGATGCAAGCTCTCAACCGCTTAGCGTTGCGTTGGCTTTAATTCCTTTTCTGTCGCGTGGCGCGCAACTGTGCCAGCTCATCGCTGAGCGCGTCCATTTGCGCTTGCATGCCAGCCGCTCGTTTGAGTAGCTGCCCAACTGCATACCAATAGGCATATCCCAGGTCCCCGTCCGCCAAGCCCAATTCGTGGAACTTGCGAAGTGCAAGCTCAAGGTCAATATCGGTACCCGAGTTCATGTCATTTCCCTCTTTTGATGCGCGGCGGTCGTTTCGCGGTAGCCTTGCTACCCGAACAAAATCCTCTCGTTCACGTATCTCTTTTTGATGCGCAGCATGACCACGCTGAGTACGAACCCGAATGCCGGCACGACCTAAAGTGCAGGACCATTGAAGGCGAAGGTCAGCAGTTCTTTCATGACAGGCAGACGTAAGAACCTGGGGTCTCGTGTTTACGGGAACAGTCGCGCATATTGTTCCGCAAGGGTCGCGGCTTCCTTCAGCACTGGCTCGACATCTTCGGTTGATAACCATTGGAGTGGCGTAGCACCTTCCAGCGCCTCAGCCGGGGCCGTGAAGAAGTCGAACTTGGTCCATGAGTCAATTTTTCCCAGACGACGTATGACTTTTCTGAAGTCATCACGGAAAATCATGGGCGTTAGGAAGAACGCTGGATAGTAAGCTTCCGGTCCAAAGTAAAGGCGGAAAATCCGCCCGGAATCGACAAGTTTATCGAGCTTCTTTTCTGTGATGCCGGCGGCGTTGCAAAAATCGTGGGTTCGAAGCACTTTGCCTTGAAGCACAAGCGGGTAGCGCTCCGCGTTCGCTTTATTAGTCCCGGGTAAAGGCTCATGTTCGAGTGTCCCCTTCGAAGCACGTTTGACGCGCTTTCGAAGATTCTCTTCTTCCTCTCGGAGCGCAGGTAGGTCAATTCCGTATACCTCGGCTATGCCCATCGCTTCACAGAGATGATTCTTGAACATGCGGCCAAGCGCTGCATCAGGGATTTGCAGCAGCGTTTCAGTGGCTTTGGGGTCGCATAGAATGGCTGCGACGACGGCGCGACGTAGGATATGTTGTATCCACTCATCGTCAATCGATGTGTCTTTCTTTGTCACACGCGTAGCCTGCGGTGGCATGGTCATTCCTTTACTTAAGCAAGGCCACGTCGTGTCGGCGCAGAGTTGAATCGCTGTGGCGTGTCTGCTCCGGCGCTTCTTATGAGCTGCGCCGCACATGCGACCCACATACGAACACTAAGCATCGTAAGCACCAACAGATTTCGCTAGCATCAAATCTGTGACGTCTTTAACGGCGCCACCCTGTCCGCGAGTGATGGTGTGAAACCAGGTGTCCCAGGTGTCGATAACATCCCAAAAGTTTCCAGGCTCCCCGAGGAGTCGGTAGGTAAGGCCATCGCTCGACTGGACGTGCATCGTTTTAGGGTGGAACGTTACAAGAGAAGAACTCACGCGCCCGTGGTCAACGGAGTCGTAGCCTACAAGACGCTTCAGACCGTCATCGGTCTCGAAGATTCTCCAGCGCGACAGAAACACGTCGGGCTCCGGGCTGACAACGGAAACATTCCAAATGGACACTGACGCCTCCAAACAGTAAGAGCCTGACTCGATAAGACTTCAAGGGCGAACGTGCTTCTGCCGTCCCACGGCCACCTGCTTGCTCACCTTTTTCACGCTATACGCGGCACAACCCTTCCCGCGCGGTCACGACACCTGCTGCTTCCCGGCAAGACGGCTTAGAGAGGCTCAAGTGCAATGCAGCCATGAAGTGTAGACGATGAGTTATGAATAATAAACTATGTAGAATTATATGCTGTAGATATTTACTCTTCACTGCCTGATGCTCCTGCTTCATATGGCAGAGAACATCAGCGAGCGTCGCGACGAACTTCGTACGCGAATCTCAACCAACATAAAAATCTTTCGTGGCAAGCTTGGCATGTCCCAGGAAGTTCTGGCTGACCGTGCTGGCCTCCATCGGACGCACATAAGTCAGTTAGAACGTGGGACTTTGAATTTGGGATTGGATACGCTCATCGTTATAGCGGCCGCCCTCGGAGTCGAGGAGGTCGACCTCCTTGCAGTGCCGACCGAAAGGCCCGAACCGCTGCGTACAGGTCCAAGAAGGCAGGTTTCAACGGAAGTCAGCCAAGCTCAAAAGACACCGGGCGACGGGCATGAGAAAGCTTGAAAGATGAAGAAAGGCGGCAACGCTAAAGCTCAAGATTCAGAGACGCGAAACCGACGGTCCCCATCTAGCTATCGCATTTCCCCGTGTGCACAACTCTGCTGCCCACACCACAAGGGCGTGGACAGCCGCCCGTCGGGCGGTACCAGAGTTGCACACACTCGACGCCTGACGCGCCGGCTTTGCCGGCTTGCCCAAATGTAAAAAAGAACAACGGAAGTCACAAGCAGCGTCATCGCGGGCAGAGGCCCGTAATTTTTCGAGTCGAATTGGTCGAAGTCACAAAGTCACCTGCTTTATCAGTTCCTGCCGAACGCGGCGCGTCGCGAGATTTCGCTGTGCCTGTATATCCGCAGCAACGACGTCGGCCTCGGCACGCCGTTCAATCTGACCGAAGGCGCGGCGCTGCTGCATCTGGTCGGCCGCCTGACCGGTTATACGCCGCGCTGGTTCAGCTACTTCATCGGCGACGCGCACATCTACGAGAATCAGCTCGACATGCTGCAGCAGCAACTCACACGCGAGCCGTACGAAAGCCCGCGTCTCGCGATCGCTGACCGCGTGCCCGACTATGCGCAGACCGGCGTGTACGAACCCGAATGGCTGGAGAAGATCGAGCCGTCCGATTTCTCGCTCGTCGGTTACCGGCATCATGAACCGCTGACTGCGCCGATGGCCGTCTGATCCGGCACACGCTGTACACAAAAAAGCCCGCACGGATGCGGGCTTTTTTCATGTGCTCAACCGCAGCACTAGCCTTTGTGCTGCTCCTCGTGACCACCACCTGAATGTTGTTCCTGATGCTGCGCGGGTTGTGAAGGACGCGGTTGCGGCCGTGGTTCAGGACGCGGCTGTTGCACCTGCTGCGGAGGATGAAACTCCTGGCGCGGCTGAGGTTGCGGCTGCGGATGAAATTCCGGTCTCGGTTGCTGCGCCGGTTGCGGGTGGAACTCCGGACGCGGTTGCTGTTGCACCGGCTGCGGACGAGGCTCCTGACGCGGCTGCTGCATCGGTTGAGGTTGCGGACGCGGTTGCGGTTCAGCCGGCCGCATCTCGGGCGCACGTGCTGCCTGTTGCTGCGGCTGTTCGCGCGGTGGCATGTGCTGCTGCTCGGCCGGCAGGTTGCGATTCGGCGCGGGCGGCTGCTCTGCGTGTACCGGATTGCCGGGTTGCGGTGCGTGCTGTTGTTGTTGAGCCTGAGCCTGCTGTGCCATCGGAGCATGCTGCTGCGTCCACGCAGGTTCGCGCGATGCTTCCGGTTGTCGCAGTTGTCCCTGCGCAGCAGGGTGCTCACCCGCATTACCTTCCGGACCGTGCCCAGCGAATTGCGGAGGACGTGGCACGCCGTTGTTCGGTTGCGATTGCGGCTGCGGACGTTCGCCGCGAGCCTGTACTTCGGCAACGGCAGGCGCATGACCCGGCACAGCACCCGGACGCGTCTCGTTCACCCCCGGCCGCTGACCGGCGACCTGCGGCCCACCCGGTACAGCTGCCCCAGGCGCTGCACCAGGCATCCGTCCCGGCATATGTGACTGCACGATCCGCACGTTCTGCGTCGGCACCCCTGCGATCCCATGCTGCTGCTGTGCTGTCGACCCGACGAAATGCGCCGGCACCGACGTACGCACGACCGGCTGACCCGCACCCGGCACCCGACCGCCGTTGCCCTGCGCGAAACGCTGCGCCAATTGATCGTGATAAGCAGGCGGGACACCCGGATTGCGCGTCGCGACGACGGCCCGCTGCGCCACAGCCGCAGGCGGTCGATAGTTCGCATTGCGCAGGCCCGAACCGAAGCTGCCGCGCACCGGCGCGATGCCGGGCCCCCCTGGATTGATCTGCGCGTTATGCCACTGATTCGGATTCACCTTCTGCGCGAAACGTCCCACCGGTTGCCCATGCACGAACGCAGTCGCGGGCACCGCGGTCAATGCACCTGGCGCGCGATAGTTGATGTACGTGTTGTGGATGTTCGTGATGTTCGTCACGTTCACCGAGCGGTTGATGTTGTTGACGACCACCGTCCGGTTCACGCGATCGTAGTAATGCGGACTCCAGCCGCCCCAACGCGGATGCCACGCTTCGCCGGGACCGAGCGGGAACCACGCGACGCCCGCTGCCGCAATCCCGCCGATCGCGAGACTCACGCCCCAGTTGAAGTGACTGTCGCCACCGACGAACGCAACGAGTGCCGGCGCATACACCGGCGGCGCGCTCACGACGACCGGCCCCGGCACCCACGCCCACGAATCGTCGACGTAAGCCCAGCGGCCGTAGTGATACGGCGCGAAACCCCACGGCGCATCGTCGACCCATGTCCAGCCCCACGGCGCCTGCCACACCCAGTGGCCGTCGTGATACGGCGCCCAGCCCGTCGGCACCGCATTCGGCACCCAGACTTCGCCGTACTGCGGGCTGCTGCGCCACGCGCCGTTCGCATCGAGATCTTCGTAGCCGGGGATGTCGCGCGACACGTAGCGTGCGGACACCGACCGATCTTCCGCGACGTCGCGTGATCCGGCCCATTGATCGAACGCATCGGGTGCGGGCACGCGGTTGTCGGCGAGCTGTTGCAGGTTGGTGCCGGCAAAACGGATCTGCTGGCCCGCCGCGATCGGTACCTGGCCGCCGTCGCCATAGACCGTCGCGTTGCCCGCACGTACGGTCACGGTCGTGCTGCTGCCGTCGGGCGCGACGTCGACGCGATAGTCGCCCGCGCCGTTGATGCCGAGCGCGACGTTCGGCGTATCGATCTCGTAGCTCGAGCCCGGCGGCAGTTCGCGCACGTGTGTCGACAGCGTGCCTTGCGTGACCTTCAATTGCGCGGATGAATCGTCGAGATTGAGAACGTCGAGGCTCGTCGATTCGCCGACGCGCACGGCCGTCGAACCGATGTGCAATTCGGAGCGCGCGCCGCGATCGTTCCACAACTGATCGCCGGTGGTGAGCGGACGGTTGATCTGCGCATACGACCAGTCGGTCGCACCGGCCGGCTCGGTCGTGACCGCGCCGCTCGTGTAGTTGAGCCGCGCGACGCGGCCCGGCGGATCGACGTTCTGCTGCGCGCCGGCGGGTGCCGCATCGGGCGGCGGTGCCTCCTGTGCAAGAACCGGCTGCACGATCGATTGACCGGCGAGCGCGAGAACCGCGATGGCGAACAGCGTAGGGCGTATGACGCGGCGAAAATTCGACAGCGGCGCGTGGGTGCGATCAGGTGTGTGGTTGGGCATGGTGGCTCTCCATCCGACGCCGCGCGATGCGGCGCCGTGTGAAATCACTCTACCTTCGGCCCTTGTTTCCAAACGCGCAGATTTGTAAGCCCTCGTGATGGGGCTGTAACAAAAATTGTCTGCGGAACGGGTTGTAAGTCAAACGCAGTGCGAATGCAGCATCGCCGTAATCGCGCTGGGATCAACGCGCGAGAAACGCGTCGAACTGTCGTCGGCCGGCTGGTGTGATGCGCAGGATGCGCGGCTGCTCCGTGCGTTCGACCCAGCCGCGTGTCGACCACGTATCGAGCAGCGCCGCGCCGAGTGCGCCGCCCAGATGCGGACGTCGTTCGCTCCAGTCGGGACACGTGCATGCGAAGCGGCGTCGGCGGCTGCGCTGACCGTCGACGTCGATGCCCCAGCCGGCGAAATGCGCGGCGCCGTCGCGTGTCGCTTCGAGTGAATCGCCGTGCCGCTCGAGCAGGCCGTGTTCGACCATCCGTTCGTACACGCAGACGGCGAGCTCGCCCGCCATGTGGTCGTAGCAGGTGCGCGCATAGCGCATCGCGACGGGCACGGTGCGTGCGGGACGCGGCACTGTGCGCTGCGGCGCGGTCGCCTCAGCGACGCTCGCGAGCGCTTCGATCGATGCGGCGATCTCCGGCGACGCGATCCGGAAATAGCGATGGCGTCCCCGCACTTCGAGCGCGAGCAGGCCGCCGTCGGTGAGGCGCGCGAGATGCGCGCTTGCCGCCGACGGCGAAAGCCCAGCGATCAGCGTGAGTTCACCGGCGGGGCGCGCGCTGCCGTCCATCAGCGCCCACAGCATCGCCGCTCGGCCCGGGTCGGCCAGCAGTGCGCCGAGCCGGCTGAGGCCCGGAAAATGGCTGTGACTGTCGTTGACGGCGGTCGACATGGAGGTCTCCTTGAACATGAACCTGAGCTTGAACATGAGCAGCGCAGGTCGCGCTGCCGATGCCTTCACTTTAACCGCGTGCGGCACGCGATGTTTCAGCGTCGTCTGAAGTATCGGTTGCGCACCGTTCTGCGTTGCCCGGTGGCACCAGGCTAGAATCGTTTTCGATCCCGCTGAAAACTTTCCACCGAACCCCCGCCATGAAACTGCTCGTTGCCCTTGCCGCTGTCCTGTTGCTGTGCGCTGCGTGCGCGCAGGGTGGGGGCGCATCGTCGGGAGCGGGCGGCGGCAGCCTCACGATGTACGGCACGATCGACGAAGGCATCTCGGTCCGTAAATAGCCGTTCGTTCGCCATGACCTCCCGCTGGCGGAAATTGATGCATCATTGACCTCTCTGCCAGCGTCGTTCGCGCGACGATGGCAGATGCCCATCCGCTTCGAGGTCTGCCGATGTCTTATCTTTGTTCGTTGCCGCGCCATTCGCGGACCGCGCCGCTGCGGAGCCGATAGATGCGCAACACGCCCGCTTCCACTGCTGCCGCGCAAACTGCGCAAACCCGAAAACGCACCCGCAAGATTCCCGACGAACCCGTGACGCCCGTCGTGCGCCACATCGTCTTCGCGGTCGCCCCCGATCTCGTGCTGCTCGACGCATGCGGTCCGCTCGAGGCATTCTGGCGCGCCGAACTCGCGGTCGCAGGCGAACGCCTCGCAGGCGACACTGCGCCGACTGCGTATCGTCTGACCGTCGCATCGCTCGAAGGCGGCGTGCTGCAGACGTTTCCAGGACTGCCGATCGTCACGCAGCGGCTCGACTCGCTCGACAACGAGCCCATCGATACGTTGATCGTCCCCGGCGTGCCGATCAGCGCAGGCTGCGAGCTGCAGCCCGCACTCACGGCGTGGATCGCGCGACATGCACCGCACGTGCGGCGCGTGTGCTCGGTCTGCACCGGCGCGTTCTATCTCGCCGACGCAGGGCTGCTCGACGGCCTGCGCGCGACGACGCATTGGCGTTCCGCCGCGCTGCTCGCGCAGCGCTATCCGCGCGTGAACGTCGATGCCGCGCCGATCTTCGTGCGCGAGACCATCGATGCCGACGCGGGCCGCAGCGTGTGGACATCGGCAGGCGTGACGGCGGGCATCGATCTCGCGCTTGCGTTGATCGAAGAAGATCTCGGCCACGCGATCGCGATGCACGCCGCGCGCCGGCTGGTCGTGTTCATGAAGCGGCCGGGTGGCCAGGCGCAGTTCAGCGCGGCATTGACTGCGCAGTCCTCGGCGGGCGGTGCGTTCGATGGGTTGCATGGCTGGATGGCGGGCAATCTGCGTCACGACCTGTCGGTCGAGCGGCTTGCCGAACGCGCACGGATGAGCCCGCGCACGTTTGCCCGACGCTACGTCGAAGCGGTGGGTCGCACGCCTGCGCGGACCGTGTCCGCGTTGCGGCTCGAAGCGGCATCGCGCGCACTTGCCGAATCGCGTCGACCGTTGAAGCGGATCGCACTCGAATGCGGATTCGGCAGCGAACAGAATCTGCGTCGCGCGTTCGTGCGTGGCTTCGGCGTGCTGCCACTCGATTACCGCGCGCGTTTCGAATCGACGCAGCGCGTGTGATACAGGTGTTTCCTCAACGCGATACCGTTCGGACCCCCACCGTTTAATGGGCCTCGTATAATCGGCTCCTTTCTACGTCTGCCCGACCGGAGTTCCCATGAGTACCCCCGCAGCGCCGCTCGACCGATCCGAGACCACGTTCCGTTTTCTGGCCGAGCCGACCTCGGTCAACTTCGGCGGCAAAGTGCACGGCGGTGCGCTGATGAAGTGGATCGACGAAACCGCGTATGCGTGCGCGGCCGTCTGGTCCGGCCGTTATTGCGTGACGGTGAGCGTCGGCAACATCCGTTTTCGGCGGCCGATTCTCGTCGGCAATCTGGTGGAGCTGCGTGCGCGCGTCGTGTCGACGGGGCGTACCAGCATGCACATCCACGTATCCGTACAGGCCGGCGATCCGAAGGGCGGCGAACTGATGCAGACCACCGACTGTCTCGTCGTGATGGTGGCGGTGAACGAGAACGGTCATCCGGTGCCGGTGCCGTCGTACGTGCCGGAAACCGATGAACAGCATCGGCTCGCGAAGTACGCGATGGACGTGAAGGATGCGCTCGACGCGATCGTCGAACTGAAGCCCGAGGAAGTCGCTCAGGGAAAGGTGTAGAGGTAGAAATGCCGCCGCACCTGTCGAAAACAGATGCGGCGGCGTAGCTTTCGTCAGACCTTGACGTTGCCGACCATGTCGGCCGGCTTCACCCATTCGTCGAACTGCTGTTCCGTCACGTGGCCGAGCGCGAGCGCGGCGGCCTTCAGCGTCGTGCCTTCCTTGTGCGCCTTCTTCGCGATCGCCGCGGCCTTGTCGTAGCCGATGTGCGGATTCAACGCGGTGACGAGCATCAGCGATTCGTTGAGCAGCGTATCGATGCGATCGTGATTCGGCTCGATGCCCACTGCGCAGTTGTCGTTGAAGCTGTGCGCGCCGTCGGCGAGCAGGCGAATCGACTGCAGCACGTTGTGCGCGATCATCGGACGAAACACGTTCAGTTCGAAGTTGCCGCTCGCGCCGCCGATATTCACCGCGACGTCGTTGCCGAACACCTGCGCGCACAGCATCGTCACGGCTTCTGACTGCGTCGGGTTGACCTTGCCCGGCATGATCGAGCTACCCGGCTCGTTTTCGGGAATCGACAGTTCGCCGAGACCGCAACGCGGACCGCTCGCGAGCCAGCGGATGTCGTTCGCGATCTTGTTCAGACTTGCCGCGACGGTTTTCAGCGCACCGTGCGCGAACACCAGTGCGTCGGCGGCGGCCATCACTTCGAACTTGTTCGGTGCAGTGACGAACGGCACGCCGGTGAGCCTGGCGATTGCGCCCGCGACTTCCGCCGCGAACTTCGGATGCGCATTCAGCCCGGTGCCGACCGCCGTGCCGCCCTGCGCGAGTTCATACAGATGCGGCAGCGTCGATTCGACGTGACGGATGCCCTGATCCAGCTGTGCGACGTAGCCGGAAAACTCCTGACCGAGCGTGAGCGGCGTGGCGTCCTGCAAGTGCGTGCGGCCGATCTTCACGATGTCGGCGAACGCTTTCGCCTTGCCGTCGAGCGTGCCGCGCAACGTCTTCAACGCGGGCAGCAGATGCTTGACGATGCCCGTCGCGGCGGCGACGTGCATCGCGGTCGGGAACACATCGTTCGACGACTGGCCGCGATTCACATCGTCGTTCGGATGCACCTTGCGCGCTTCGCCGCGCTCGCCGCCGAGCAGTTCGCTCGCGCGGTTTGCGATCACCTCGTTGAGGTTCATGTTGGTCTGCGTGCCGGAGCCCGTCTGCCACACGGCGAGCGGGAATTCGTCCGGATGTTTGCCCGCGATGATCTCGTCGGCGGCCTGGACGATCGCTTTCGCTTTCTGTTCGTCGAGCACGCCGAGCCCGAGATTCACCTCGGCGGCCGCGCGCTTGATCACCGCGAGCGCGGTGATCAGTTCCGGCGACTGCTTCTCCGACGAGATGCGGAAATTCTGCAGCGAGCGCTGCGTCTGCGCGCCCCACAGGCGAGCGTTCGGCACGGCGATCTCGCCGAACGTGTCGCGCTCCATTCGTACGTCTTCGGTCATGGTCTTACTCCGTTTGATGGGTGGAATCGCGGCGTGCGCGCACAGGCGCACGTCGTCAAAGTTCGTCGTCGACAGGTAGCAGCAAGAATATCCCGGTCATCAGATTTCTGTAGAAACCCGCTTGCGGATCGAGGTTATAGGTGCGCGTCTTGCCGTCTTCCTGATCGGTCCAGATGAGCGGCGACGTCGTCGCGCCGACGGCTTTCAGCCTGGCGAGTTCGTCGGGCGTCGCGAGCGTGACGTGGTAGCTGATGTCGGGCTGCGTCGCGCGATCGAACACGTCGACGACCTGCTGCGCGAGCGCTTCGCTGTGGATCACGAGTGCGAGTTCGGTGTTCAGATGCGCGGAACGCGGATCGAGATTCATCGAGCCGATTACCAGAATTTTGCGGTCGATCACGTACGCTTTCGCGTGCAGGCTCGCCTTCGACTTCGAGCCGGTCAGCCCCATGCTTTCGCGTTCGCTGGCCGGCCTGAATTCGTACAGCTCGACGCCTTCGCGCAGCAGCGGCACACGATACGGACTGTAGCCGGCCTGCACCGCGACCGCGTCGGTGGCGGCGAGCGAATTCGTCAGGATCGCGACGCGCACGCCGCGCTTCGTCAGCACGCCGAGCGCAGCGACGCCCGCATCGTGCGGCACGAAATACGGCGAAAACACGAGGAATTCCTTCTGTGCGTCGTGCGTCAGTTCGATCAGACGCTGCATCGGCGGACTGACGTAATCGTCGGTGGGCTTGATGATCTTGTCCGGCGTATCGGCCTTGAATTCAGCCGGCGCCCAGATGAGTCCCAACGTGTTGTTCGCGATCTGCGACGCAAGCGGCGTCGCGTTCAACGGCTTCGCGTTGTACGGGTCGGCGTTCTTGCGCCAGTGCTCGCGCAGCTCGTTGCGCATCGCGTCGAGGTCCTGCGGATCGAACTTCTGTTTGTTCAATGCGCGCAGCGGGTACGAACTGCTGCTCGACCAGAACTGGTCGAAGCTCGCGGAGATGTCCTGCGTAATCGGGCCTGCCGCGAGCACGTCGAGATCGCGGAACTGCAACGTTGGGCTCGCGCTGAAATATTCATCGCCGAGATTGCGGCCACCGACGATCGACACCTGGTTGTCCGCGATCATCGCCTTGTTGTGCATCCGGCGCGTGAAGCCATCGATTTTTGTGAGCAGGTTCGTCGTACGTTCGAACACGCTGCGATGGGTTGTGCCGAACGGATTGAAGACGCGGATCTCGATGTTGTCGTGCGAGTTCAGCCCGGCCATCACGCGATCGATGTCCTTGAAGTTCAGATCGTCGACCAGCATCCGCACGCGCACGCCGTGATCGGCTGCATAGAGCGCGGCGGCGAGCAGCAGCTTGCCGGTCGTGTCCTCGTTCGCGATGTAGTACTGCATGTCGAGCGTCTTCGTCGCCGAGCGGGCGAGCGCGATGCGCATCTGCAGCGCTTCGGTGCCGTTCGACAGCACGCGGAAACCCGATTGCCCCGGATGCGCGCGCTCGGGTCCGGCGAGCGCGTTGGCGAGCGGTGTCGGTGTGGTGGGCGATAGCGCGTGGGTTTCGGTGCGGTGGAGGTCAGTGGCGGGCGGGCGCGTCGCGCACGCGCCGAGCCATAGCGTTGCCGCGCACAGCAGCGCGACGCGAACCGTCGCGGCGAAGCGGCGCGGCTTGCGCGTGGTGGGCTGCGTCTGAAGACAGGTCGAATACGCCGGCACGCTGCGTCCTCCGCTTGGATCGACTTTGGGTGTATTGGCAGCGTGCGGCGTTAGCCATACGGTGCATCAGAGATTCTAATGGGGAATGCGGGGGAGGGGCGGCGAAGGCGGCTTTGGGGGGCACGCGGGTGGGGTGGTGCCGGCGATCATGTTGGTGGCACAGCGGCCGTATTCGCTGGAGCCCAGCGCAACGGATAGCGCGCAGCGCCGGGCGTGTCGACGATCGCGTTCTGTGCGGTTGCATTATCGGCATGCGACGTGCTGCGCGCCTTCATGCCGGGCATGTGTGACGTGTACCTGTAGGCCCACAGTGCCCGATCACATCGTTGGTCATGCCACGCCATGTACCACGCGTCGTGAGGCCGGGCACATGCGATGCTGATTGTGAGCCGCAAGAATCGCCGACGCGTACCCGATCGATCGCATCGTCGAAGCGATCGATCGTGCAACGCGAGACCGGGATGAGGCGCGGGCTACGCCGCACCCCGATCAACCGCGCCCAGCGTCCAGCGACTGCGCACCAGCCTGCGCCGAATGCGTCGAACCCTTCGCAGGTCGACCGGCCCAGTAACCCGCGAGCACCGAGCCCGACAGGTTGTGCCACACCGAGAACAACGCGCCGGGCAGCGCGGCGATCGGCGTGAAGTACAGCTTGCCGAGCGTCGCGGCGAGTCCCGAGTTCTGCATGCCGACCTCGATCGCGAGCGTGCGGCACACGGCTTCGTCGAAGCCGAGCAGGCGACCGCCCCAGTAGCCGCCGAGCAGCCCGATGCCGTTGTGCAGGACGACGCCCAGCATCACGACGAGCCCGACCGACGCGATGCTCTTCTGCGTGCCGCCGACAACAGCCGCGATGATCAGCAGGATCGCGACCATCGACACGAGCGGCAGCGCCGGTTCGATCGCGCGCACGACGCGGTTGAACAGATGATTGATCGCGAGGCCGACCGCGATCGGTACCGCGACGATCTGCAGGATGCTGAGCAGCATGCCGCGCACGTCGACGACGATCGATGCATCGACGTACAGACGCGTGAGCAACGGCGTCGCGAACACGCCGACGAGCGTCGACAGCGCGCTGATCGTCACCGACAACGCGACGTCGCCGCGCGCGAGATAGATCATCACGTTGGACGCCGTGCCGCTCGCGACGCTGCCGACGAGCACCATGCCGGCGGTGAGATCCGGCGGCATCCGCAGTGCCTTGGCGATCGCCCACGCGGCGAGCGGCATCACGAGGTAGTGCAGCACGATGCCGGCGACGACCGGCGCGGGTCGTGTGAACACGCGCTGAAAATCGGCAACGGACAGCGTGACGCCCATCGACAGCATGATGATCGTGAGTAGGGTCGTCACGTGCGGCGCAATCGGGGCAACCGAAGCAGGCGAGAAGTACGCGGCGAGCGACGCGAGCACGGCCCACAACGGAAAGAGACGGGTAACGCGGGCAAGCATGACAGGTGGTCCTTGGTTTTGTTTTCTGTTCGAAGGTGACCGGAAGGTGTTCCAGCGAGTAAGTGCAGCGTCGATCGACGAGCGGCAGACAACGCACGCCCTCATGAGGCGCACGACATGCGACGCGCATTTTACCGTCCGCGCGATATCGCACACGCGCGACGAGGTGCATGAGCGTGGAGGCAATCTATCGAGAGGATGCGGAGGAGGACGAATCAGTGCGCACCGCAAACGACCGCAGAACGCTTCGCGCAAAAAGAAACCCGCGCAGTGCGCGGGCTAAAACCCTGTCAGAGGAGTGTCAATTAAGACGGCTTCATCGTAGCGTGACCGTCTGCGTCGACCAACCAACATTGCGTGCTTTGCTTAGCTCACGGCGCGGGTTGTGGCGGCGGCGCTTTTGCAAGGCCGCGCAGGCTCAGCCGGTGAAAACGCAGCGTCATCAGCAGCGCGACGCTCGCCAGTCCGGCGGCGAGTCCCCACCACAGTCCGCGTGCGCCGAAGCCCGCATGGAACGCGAGCGTGTAGCCGGTCGGAAAGCCGATGCCCCAGTAGCCGAACGCAGCTGCGAGCATCGGGATGCGTGTGTCCTTCAGACCGCGCAGACAGCCCGAGCCGACCGTCTGCATGCCGTCGACGATCTGGAACAGCGCCGCGACGCCGAGCAGTGATGTTGCGAGTTGCACGGTCTTCGCGTTGGCTGGGTCGTCGAGATGCAGATACAGCCCGACGATCGCGTGCGGCGCGACGATCAGCACAAGGCCCGACAGCATCATGAAGCCCACGCCCAACGCGATCGCGACGAAGCCGGCATGACGCGCCGCGAGCGGTTGCCCCGCGCCGGACCAGAAACCGACGCGCACGTTCGCCGCCTGACCGATCGACAGCGGCACCATGAACGCAACCGACGCAACGTTCAACGCGATCTGATGCGCGGCCAGCGACGATTCGCCGAGCACGCCGACCATCAGACCGGTCGCAAGGAACAGCGTCGTCTCGACGCCGTACGTGATTGCCACCGGCCAGCCGATGCCGAACAGCTCGCCCATCAGCGGCACGTTCGGCCGCTTCGCGATGACGAAGTGTCGATAGCGTGGCCGCAGATGCAGCAGCGCCATCAGGATCAGCGCCGACGCCCACACAGTAAACGTCGTCGCGACCGCGGAGCCGAGAAAGCCGAGGCGCGGCAGACCCCACGCGCCGTGGATCAGCCCGTAGTTCAGAAAGCCGTTGACCACGACGCCGCCGAGCGCGACCCACAGCAGCCGCTTCGCCGCGCCGATCGCCGGCAGGAACGAGCGCATCAACCCGATCCCGATCAGGCTGCCGGGCGAGGCCCAGCGCAGCACCGCCGCGTATTCGCCGACATGGTGCGCGAGCAGCGGCGGCTCGCCGACTGCAAGCAGGATCGGCGTTGCGAACGACAGCAGCGCGAATGCCGGGATCGACAGCAGCAGAGACAGCACGAAGCCGGTCCAGTAGATGTGCGGGACACGGTCCTCGTTCTGCGCGCCGCGTGCATGCGAAACGGTCACGCTGATCGATGTGAGTACGCCCTGCAGCAGCGTGATCACCGTGAAGAACAGGTTGGCGCCGAGGCCACCGGCCGCGAGCGCGTCCGCGCCGAGCGAGCCGAGCAGGACGGTGTCGGTGACGCTCATTGCCATCTGCGACAGCTGCGCGATCGCAAGCGGGGCCGCGAGGCGCGCGGTGTCGGCGGCATGGCGCGACAGCGACGGCGGCGGGGCGTTGGCGCGGACAAAGGCGGGGCGGCCCGTGTCGGATTGGCCGGAGTGGGTCATGGGTGGAATCGGTTGGTAAACGGCGGAGCGGCCTCGCTTCGATCGCAACCCTGTTGGGTGGTCGACAGCGGGGCCGTCATGAATCTGTCAGTTCCGCGGAAGCAGACAGCTTATTGCCTTCGCGCCCCGTTGTCGATCAACAGGCACAAAACTGGTGCGGGTTTGGCGGGATGCAGCGAGAAAGTAAAGGAAGGGGGCGAGACGGCTATTCGTGAACAGCAATCCGCGTATCGCCGAGCAGCACGACCTGGCCCGCGCGAATCTTGCACGTCTTGCGCGATTCGACATGGCCGTCGACGGTTACTTCGCCGGATGCGACGAGCTGTTTTGCAGAGCCACCGCTGTCGGCGAGGCCCGTCAGCTTCAGGAGATTGTGCAGTTCGACGTAGTCGCCGGTCAGCGTGAAGTGAAGGTTGGGCATGGCGCGTGCGGGTTGAAGCAGGAGGGTTCGCATCATAAGCCAGACTGGCCCGGTGCGCGGCGGCCCTGGTGGCCACTTCAGTAATTGCAAGTGGATGTTATGCAGTTGTCAGGAAATGAAACGTTCCGTAACACTGACCGTTTTTCGCGAACTTCACTCGTCAGGGGTCGTCTTTGGAAATGACCGCAGCGTTTTGCTGCTGTCCACATAGACGACCGGATGTCGCCGGCACCGAGGGCCGACTCACTCGATATCCGGATCGCGACAACTTTAGAGAGGATTGCCATGACCCAGATTCGTTCGCTTCTGATCGGTACCGCCCTGACGGCTCTCACGGCCGGCACGGCGTTCGCGCAAACCACCGCTCAACCGACGATGCCAGGTACCGCCGGCCAGGCGCAGATGCAGGCACCTATGCAGGCACCGGCTGCGCAGGCTGGAGAAATGGCGCCGGCTGCTCCCGCTGCTCAGGGCGTCCAACCGGTCACGCCGCCGCAGCAACGTCTGACCGCGTCCGGCTCGACTGACCCGCTCGTGCAGAAGCGCAATGCGGATGCACAGGCGAACGCGAACTATCGCGCGACGAAGAAGGCGTCGAAGGCGCAATACAAGCAGCAGGTCCACGACGCGAAGGTCAACCGCAAGTCGGACAAGCAGGCCGCGACCAACGAGATGAAGTCCGACATGCAGTCGCCGGGTCAGGCGGCGAATGCGGGTGCGGCGGATAGCACGCAGCATTAAACGAACTGAAGACAGGGAGAACCCATGAATAAACGACTCAGCAAAATCTCGCTCGCGCTGATCGCGGGCTGCGTATCGATCGGATCGGCGACCGCGTTCGCGCAGGCCTCCGATCCGGCCGCCCAACCTGTGACGCATGCAGACCAGAAGGCGTCGAAGGCGCAGACCAAGGCCGACAAGAAGGCCGCGATCGCACAGGCGAAGGCGGACAAGAAGCAGACGGAAGCACAAGCCGACGCCGATAAGGCCGCCGCCGACGCGAAAGTGAAGGACGCGAAGAAGCAGTAGCCGATCCTCGGGGGAACGGCGCATTGATGTTGCAGGTAGCAGGCAGCGGCCCGGTACGCGTAGAGGCGACCGGGCCGCTTTTTCATGTGCGCGGCGGACCTCGTCAGCAAACTTGCCGCAAAGGGTTGTACGGATATACAGTATGCGTCGCGTACCGCATTCTTCCGTCTGAACCGTTCCACACAACGCCTACCGTGCTCTCCGTCGCCGATTCCCCGTCACGTCCCTCACGTTCGCTACCCGATCCCGATGCGTGGCTCGCGAAGCTCAACGACGCGCAGCGCGAGGCAGTCGAGTACGGCGGCGATGCAGGCGCGCTGCTGGTGATTGCGGGTGCCGGGTCGGGCAAGACGAACACGCTCGCGCATCGCGTTGCACATCTGATCGTCAAGGGCGCGGATCCGCGCCGCATCCTGCTGCTCACGTTCTCGCGCCGCGCCGCACAGGAGATGACGCGCCGCGCGTCGCGCATCGCGAGCACCGCACTCGGCGCGCGCTCGGGGACGTCGCTGGGACTCACGTGGTCGGGCACGTTCCACGGTATCGGCGCGCGGCTGCTGCGCGAATACGCGGAGCGGATCGGGCTGTCGCCGGCGTTCACGATCAACGACCGCGAAGATTCCGCCGATCTGATGAACCTGGTTCGTCACGAACTGGGCTTCTCGGCAAAGGAGCGTCGCTTTCCGTCGAAGGGCACGTGCTTCGCGATCTACTCGCGGGTCGTCAACACCGGCGCGTCGCTCGCGGACGTGCTCGCGCGCGCGTTTCCGTGGTGCTGCGAATGGGAGGCGGACCTGCGCGTGCTGTTCGCCACGTATGTCGATGCGAAGCAGAAGCAGAGCGTGCTCGATTACGACGATCTGCTGCTGTACTGGTCGTACGTCGCGGCGGAACCGTCGCTCGCCGCCGATATGTCGGACCGTTTCGATCACGTGCTCGTCGACGAGTACCAGGACACCAACCGTCTGCAGGCGTCGATCCTGCTCGCGCTGAAACCGGATGGCCGCGGCCTGACGGTGGTCGGCGACGACGCGCAGTCCATCTATTCGTTTCGCGGCGCGACGGTGCGCAACATTCTCGATTTCCCCACGCATTTCGATCCGCCCGCGAAGCAGGTGACGCTCGAACGCAACTACCGTTCGACGCAGCCGATCCTCGCCGCGTCGAACGCGGTGATCGAACTCGCGAGCGAGCGCTTCACGAAGAACCTGTGGTCCGACAAGGCGTCGGCGCAACGTCCGAGACTCGTCACCGTCGAGGATGAAGCGGCGCAGGCGCGCTACGTCGTCGAGCAGATTCTCGACGCGCGCGAAGCCGGTATGACGCTGAAGTCGCAGGCCGTGCTGTTTCGCGCGTCGGATCACAGCGCCGCGCTCGAGGTCGAGCTGACCCGGCGCAACATCCCGTTCGTGAAATTCGGCGGCCTGAAGTTTCTCGATTCGATCCACGTGAAGGATCTGCTCGCCTTGTTGCGCTGGGCGGAGAATCCGCGCGATCGCGTCGCGGGTTTTCGGGTCGTGCAACTGCTGCCGGGCGTCGGTCCGGCGACCGCCGCGCGCGTGCTCGATCAGGTGACCGCGCGCGCGGATGCACTGGCCGGCACGGGGCTGCACACGGCACCGGCCGCCGGCGCGCTCGCTGCATTTGCGCCGCCGCCGCGCGCGCTCGAAGACTGGGCGCCGTTCGTCGCGCTGATGTCGGCGGTGGGTAGCCGCGCGACGCCGTGGCCCGCCGAATTCGAAACGATCCGCCGCTGGTACGAGCCGCATCTCGAACGCAATCATGAAGACGCGGCGGTCCGTCACGCGGATCTGCTGCAGATGGAAAGCATCGCGGGCACGTACGCATCGCGCGAGCGCTTTCTCACCGAGCTCACGCTCGATCCGCCCGATGCAACCAGCGACGAATCAGGCGACCCATCGCGCGACGAAGACTATCTGATCCTGTCGACGATCCATTCGGCGAAAGGGCAGGAGTGGCGCAACGTGTTCGTGCTGAACGGCGTGGACGGTTGCCTGCCGTCCGATCTCGGCACCGGCAGCGACGAGGAACTGGAAGAAGAGCGGCGGCTTCTGTACGTCGCGATGACGCGCGCGAAGGAAGATCTGCATGTCGTCGTGCCGCAGCGTTTTTACGTGCACAACCAGACGCATCTCGGCGACCGTCATGTGTGGGCGTCGCGTACCCGCTTCATTCCGGCGGGTCTGCTGCCGCATTTCGATACGTACGCATGGCCGCGCGTTGCACCGCCGGTCATGCCGACCGCCGCGGGTCTCGCAGCCGCCGCGCAGGCGAAGCTCGAGATCGCGGCGAAGCTCAGGAAGATGTGGGATTAACGAGTAACGGCGCGCGTCTTTCGTCGGTCGCGCGCCGTACGAGAGGTCAGCGCGTCGGCCGTTGCGCGCGGGTCGGCGGTGGCGTGAAGAAATTGCGCAGCCAGCTGGCGAGCCGTGCGAACACGTCGTACGGCTCTTCGACAAAAATCTCCGGCTTCAGCAGACGCAGGTACTCCATGATCTGCTGCGCTTCCTGTTTCTGAAATGAACCGTGCGCGATGCCGAGCCGCAGCAGCCCGCGCAGTTCGCCGAGCTTTTCGCGCGCGGCACTGCCGACGCTCGTCTCGCATGCCACCTTCGCTTCGTACACGCGCTGACGCAGCGATTCGGCGAGCCGCCACGCGGGCGTCTGCATCGTTTCCTCAAGCACCTGAATATCCTGCGCAGCCGACTTGATCTGCGACGCGAGCGGATCGATCAGCAGCGGGTCGCCCTCTGCCTGCTCGACGATTGCTTGTGCCCAGCCGCGTGCCTGCTTCGCGAGTTCTTCGGGCGTCCACTCGGAGCGGACTGCGAAGCCGAAGCCGTATTCCACGGCCTGCCGCATCAGGATCGCGACGACGTCCGGAAATTCCTTATCGAGCGTGCGCTTCGCCCACGCGTACTGGCCGCCGGCGAGCATCCGCTGCACCGCGTGTTCGGTCAGCGGCACCATGTTGTCGAGCAGCTTCGCGCGCAGGAAGTCCTCGAACGACGGCGTCGCAAATTGCGGATCGAGCTTCAGCGACACGCGCAGGAACGCATCGAAGTCCTTGCGCAGCGAAACGATCGTTTCGTCCTTCAGTGTGAGGGTGATCTGCCCCATGTCTTGTCCCGTGTGATCTTCCGTGCGCGGCACCGCAGCGGTGCCGACGTCCGCGCGGAGCCCCCGGAGCGGATGTCGGCGATGCCGGCTGATGGAATGCGCTTTCCGCCGCATCTGGATGACGCGGCGGAAATGCGGGTCCGGCTGGCGGACTACGACTGATTATCGGCGGGACGGGGAAAAACTTGAGGGGGCAGATGAAGTGCGATTGGCGTGATGCTCAGCGCAGCACCACCCCTTGCCAGAGGAAGAACACCGCGAGGCCGACGGCGATCGTCAGCAGCGGACGACGCGTCCACGCACTGATGACGATCGCCGCGAGCGCGCCGACCAGTTGCGGATTGCGCCATGTCAGTTCGGCCTGGGTGCCGTGCGGCGACACGGCCATCGGCACGATGATCGCGGTCAGCACGGTGACCGGCACGAAGCCGAGCGCAGTGCGCACGAGCGGCGGAAACACCAGTCGATCGCCGAGCACGAAGACGGCCGCACGGATCACCCATGTGATCAGCGCCATGCCGAGAATCAGGAGCACGTCGTTCATTGACCGGCTCCCGCAGTACGCTGCTGACCGAGCGCCTGCCGCGACAGCAGTACGCCGACCACGACGCCGACGAACACCGCACCCAGTAGACCGAGTTTGTACGGCCAGCCCTGCCACAGAAACGCGAGCGTGCCGGCGGTCACCGCTGCTGCCACGTAGCGCAACGCGACGAGCTGCGGCACGACGATCGCGATGAACGTCGCGACCATCGCGAAATCGAGACCGAGCGATTGCAGGCCCGGAAACGCGGCGCCGAATACGAGGCCCGCGAGCGTCCAGATCTGCCAGTTGACGTACATCGATACGCCAGAGCCGAAGAAGTAATACGGGCCGACGGAGCCGGGCGGATGCAGCCGGTAGTGCGCCCACGCGACGGCGAAGACTTCGTCGGTGAGCAGGCCACCGAGCGCCCAGCGCCAGCGCATCGACAGATGCGCGACGTGCGGCGCGAGCGTCGCGCTGTACAGCACGTGACGCAGGTTGACGATCAACGTCGTCGCCCAGATCACGGCGAAGCTCGCGTGACCGGCGATCAGTCCGATCGCGATGAACTGCGCGGAGCCGGCGAACACGACGAGCGACATCAACTGGCCATGCCACGGATGCAGCGGGCCCGACGTCACGAGCGTGCCGAAGATGACGCCGAACGGCGCGGCGCCGACGAGCATCGGCACGGTGTCGCGCATGCCGGCGGTGAATTCGCGAAAGCGGTGGGTGGGGTGAGCGTGAGTCAATCTGTTCTCCTGTCACGCGAGGATAGCGGGATGGGAGGTGGGCGGGCTTGTACGTTCTTGCGGTGGGGCGTCGAACTATGCGACGAAGTGGCTCTGGTCCGTGCCCCCGCACAGCCGACAGACTCAAGCCAGATTCAGGCGCCTTGCCAACGCCCAGGCGGTACGCCGAACATCCGACGGAAGTGCCGCGTGAAGTGACTCTGATCGGTGAAGCCGTGCGCGGTCGCGACGTCGGCGACCGACACGCCCGCGCGCAGCGGCGCCAGCGCGCGTTGCAAACGAACCTGATTGCGCCACGCGTGCGGCGCGAGGCCGGTGTTCTGCGTGAAGAGACGCGCCGCGTGAAACGGCGACAGGTCGACGGTGGCCGCGAGATCGGCGAGTTTCAGCGGGACGGCGAGATCCGCAGTGAGGCGGTCTTTCATCGTCGCGACGCGGCGGTCGTCGAAATGGATCGATGCCGCCGGCCGTGTGCGCGCATAGCGGACGAGCAGCGTCGACAGCGCGTCGTACAGCGAAGCTTCGGCGGCGAGCGGGTCGTTGGTGTCGTCCTCGAGCAGCCGATGGGCACGGCTCACCCGGTCCCAGAGATCCGCGTCGCGGATCACGTCGGGCGCGAACCACGGCATCGGTTGCACGCGTCCGGCGACTTCGGTCGCGAGATCCTGGATGAAATCGATCGGCACGTACATCACGCGATAACGCCAGCCGGCCTCGACCGCGCGCGAGCCGGTGTGCAGCTCGCCGGGATTGATGACGGGCACGGTGCCGGCCTCGGCGACGTAGCGCGAGCCGCGATACTCGTAGGTTTCCGCGCCAGCTTCGATCACCGGCACCGCGTAGGCCTCATGCCAGTGCGGTGTGAACGCGTGATCGCGATACTCGGCCGTGAGGAGTTCCGCGCCGGGCAGGAGCGGGGTGCGCCAGTAGCGCGCGGAATCTCGGAAACGGGTAGCGGTCATGATGGCAATCCAGCGGATAGTGCCAGTTTAGCGCGGCCTCACGATAATCAAACTCACTTCGTCGGGATCGTGGTGCCCGCGGGCAGCGGCACCGCCGTCACGCTGTTCTTCGCGCTACCGGTGGCGACGCGGTCGCTGTACGTCAGATAGACGAGCGTGTTGCGCTTCGCGTCGACGATACGCACGACGTGCAGTGTCTTGAACACGAATGACATGCGCTCGGTGAACACGTCGGACTGCTGCTTGAGCGGTCCGGTGAAATGGACCGCGCCGACCTGGCGACACGCGATCGACGCTTCGGTCGGATCCTCGGCGACGCCGAGCGTGCCCTTGATGCCGCCGGTGCGCGCCCGCGACACATAGCACGTGATGCCGTTCACGAGCGGATCGTCATACGCTTCGACGACGACTCGATCGGAGCCCGTCAGGCGGAAGTTGGTGTTGACGCTCGCGACTTCCTCGCTGTGCGCACAGGGCAGCAGAAGCAGCGCGGTACAGGCGGCGAGCGATGCGCGAAACAGGATCGATGGCATGAGGATGGACCGCGACTGCCGCGGCGAATCGAAGTGGAGGAGCGCACATGCTATACCAGCGGCAGTGCTGTCGATCCGGCCACGTTGGAAACGCGAACGGCACACGCAAAAAACAAAAAGCCCGCTGACTATCAGCGGGCTTTCGTTTGAAGCAGTTGGCTCCCCGACCTGGGCTCGAACCAGGGACCTACGGATTAACAGTCCGGCGCTCTACCAACTGAGCTATCGGGGAACAGCAATACAACGTTCACGACATAAAAAAGCCCGTTATGGCTAACGGGCCTTTGCAATTCTTGGCTCCCCGACCTGGGCTCGAACCAGGGACCTACGGATTAACAGTCCGGCGCTCTACCAACTGAGCTATCGGGGAACAACAACAGCGAAGAAGCGAAATTGTAGGGGGCGCTACAGGGCCTGTCAATACCTAACGCGCCTCGACGCGCTTTCCGGAGCGGCCGCGCGCTGATGGCGGGACCGCCCGGAGAGAAGGGGCATCAGCGCTGCAGAAGCGCCAGCTTGTCCTTCACGTCCTTGAAGTCGTCGGCTTCGGGCAGCGGTGCCTTGGTCTTCGTGATGCTCGGCCAGCCCTTTGCGAGGTCGGCGTTCAGCACGACGAAGTCCTGCTGGTCGCCCGGCACGTCTTCTTCAGCGTAGATCGCGTTCACCGGACATTCGGCGACACACACGGCACAGTCGATGCACTCGTCGGGATCAATCGCGAGGAAGTTGGGACCTTCGCGAAAGCAGTCCACCGGGCACACGTCGACGCAGTCGGTATAGCGGCACTTGATGCAGCTCTCGGTCACAACGTGGGTCATTCAGGCAACTCCTGCATGCAATATCGGGGGTGGCACGGGCGTGGCAAATACGGGCGCGGTGCGCCGTCGGAACGCCAAAGACCGGTATTGTAACGTAACGACCAAACCCTTATCACGTACGGCTTGCACGGTTTTATATCGATTGGTGATTAGTTTATGGGCTGCGCGGGGGGAAGCGCCGTGCCGTTCGCGCGCTGCATTCGGGTAACATGGGACGGATCGGCGCGCAGGGGCGGGCCGAAACGAACCAGGTCTTTTTTCATGGGCTGCCGGCGTCAGGCAGACCGGTTTGCACACCATGATCATCACATCGCTGCTCGACACTGATCTGTACAAGTTCACGATGATGCAGGTGGTCCTGCATCATTTCCCCGCTGCCAACGTCGAATACCGGTTTCGGTGCCGCACGAAAGACGTCGATCTCGTGCCGTACATCGACGAGATCCGCGACGAGGTGCGTCAGCTCTGCAACCTGCGCTTCACGGAAGGCGAACTCGATTACCTGCGGCGGATGCGCTTCATCAAGGGCGACTTCGTCGAATTCCTCGCGCTGTTCCATCTGAACGAGAAGTACATCTCGATCTCGCCTTCGCCGAAGAATAACGGCGAGATCGACATCGACATCAAGGGGCCGTGGCTGCATACGATTCTCTTCGAGATTCCCATGCTCGCGATCGTCAACGAGGTGTACTTCCGCAATACGCAGCAGAAGCCGGATTACAGCGAAGGGCGCGAGCGGCTCGTCGAGAAGATCGAACTGCTCGGCGCGCGGCCTGAATTCGCCGACTGCAAGATCGCGGACTACGGCACGCGCCGGCGCTTCTCGAAGCAGTGGCACGAAGAGGTGATCCTCACGCTTAAGGATGGGCTCGGCGAGCAGTTCACCGGCACCAGCAACGTGTTCTATGCGATGAAGCACGGCCTCACGCCGCTCGGCACGATGGCGCACGAGTATCTGCAGGCGTGTCAGGCGCTCGGTCCACGGCTACGCGATTCGCAGATCTACGGCTTCGAGATGTGGGCGAAGGAATATCGCGGCGACCTCGGCATCGCGCTGTCGGACGTGTACGGGATGGAGGCGTTCCTGCGCGACTTCGACATGTATTTCTGCAAGCTCTTCGACGGCGCGCGCCACGATTCCGGCGATCCGTTCGACTGGGGCGAGCGCCTGCTCAAGCACTACGAGGACAACCGCTGCGATCCGCGCACGAAGGTGCTCGTGTTCTCCGATGCGCTCGACATTCCGAAAGTGCTGCAGCTGTACGAGCGGTTCCGTAATCGCTGCAAGCTCGCTTTCGGTGTCGGCACGAACCTGACTAACGATCTCGGTTACAGCCCGCTGCAGATCGTGATCAAGATGGTTCGCTGCAATGGTCAGCCGGTCGCGAAGCTGTCCGATTCGCCGGGCAAGAACATGTGCGACGACAAGGCGTATCTCGCGTACCTGCGTCAGGTGTTCGGCATTCCGCAGCCGGCCGACGAAGCATCGCAGTAACGGTTGTCGCCAGGGCCTCGCCGCCGCGAAGTTGTGATGTTGCGCGCGAGGCCGCCGATATAATTTCGTTCGGTATCTGCGTATTTGCACCAGCACGCGTGCGTCATCGCCGCGTGGTCATCGAACAAGGACTTGCCCATGGACACATCGACTGCCCGCCGCAACATCCTCG
Organism: Paraburkholderia flava; assembly: GCF_004359985.1. Classification (NCBI taxonomy): domain Bacteria; kingdom Pseudomonadati; phylum Pseudomonadota; class Betaproteobacteria; order Burkholderiales; family Burkholderiaceae; genus Paraburkholderia; species Paraburkholderia flava. Next base: position 779,613 of record NZ_SMRO01000002.1, read on the forward strand.
CGCGCATCCGCGCGGGGCAGGGCCGTGACGGCGCGCCGGCCGATGACGAACGCGAAGCGGCAGCCGACTATCTCGCGCGTCATCCCGAAGGTCCGCGTCCGCCGATGCCGGACGATCTCGTGACGCGTTTCGTCGAGCAGGCCGGCAAGATGTCGACCACCGTCGATCTCGTCGACGCGATGCACGACGTGCCGGCCGCGACTCAACGTTACCTCGCGAGCCAGGGCCTGCCGGTCCACGCGATCGCATGGCAAACGCTGCAGGATCTCGCGTGGTCCGACGCGGGACTCGAAGTGGAATTTCGCAAGCCCGTCGATGCGGACAAGGTCGGCATCACCGGCTGCTTCTGTGCGACCGCCGAGACCGGTACGCTGGTGCTGCTGTCGGGTCCGCAGACCTACGCCTCCGCCGGGCTGCTGCCCGAGACGCACGTGGCGATCGTGCCCGCGTCGCGGATCGTCGCCGGTCACGAGGATGCGTTCGCGCTGATTCGCGCCGAACGCGGCGAGCTGCCGCGCGCGGTCAACTTCGTGTCGGGTCCGTCGCGAACCGGCGATATCGAACAGACCATCGTCCTCGGCGCGCACGGGCCGTATCGTGTGCATGCGATCGTCGTCCGCGGCGCATGAGCCGGGCGCGTCGATCCGTCGATTCCGTTTGCAAGGATAGAAAGTGATGAAACGACATGCCGTTTCGGCATGCGTCGCGTTGGCCGCCGCATGCGCGATGTGGTCGCCGCTCGCCGCCGCTGCGACACCGGACGGTGCCGCACTGTCCGCATGGTGGGCGGTCCCGTTCGCCGGCGTGCTGCTGTCGATCGCACTGTTCCCGCTCGTTGCCTCCTCGTTCTGGCATCACCATTTCGGCAAGATCGCGGCCGCCTGGGGGGCCGTGTTTCTGGTGCCGTTCGCGATCGCGTTCGGTGTCGCGCCTGCGTTCGGCACGCTCGTGCATGCGCTGCTCGAAGAGTACGTGCCGTTCATCGTGCTGCTGACCGCGCTCTACACGGTCGCGGGCGGCATCTGCGTGCGCGGCAATCTGCACGGCTCGCCGCGTCTGAATACCGCGATCCTCGTACTCGGCACCGCGCTCGCGAGCGTGATGGGCACGACCGGCGCCGCGATGCTGCTGATCCGGCCGCTGCTGCGCGCGAACGACAATCGAAAGCATGTGGTGCACGTTGTCGTGTTCTTCATCTTTCTCGTCGCGAATGCGGGCGGCTCGCTGTCGCCGCTCGGCGATCCGCCGCTGTTCCTCGGCTTCCTGAACGGCGTCGGTTTCTTCTGGACGACGCAGCATCTCGCACTGCCGATGCTGTTCGTCTGCGTCGTGCTGCTCGTGCTGTTCTACGCGATCGACACGTACTACTTCAGCCGTCAAGGCGAACGCGGCGTGAACGAAGAGGAGCGTCCCGCATCGCGCGATCCGACGCCCGATTCGCCGAAGCTCGTCATTCAAGGCACGATCAATTTCGTGCTGCTGCTCGCGGTGATCGCGCTCGTGCTGATGAGCGGCCTGTGGAAGCCCGGCATCGAATTCAACGTGGCCGGCACGCACGTCGCACTGCAGAACGCGGTGCGCGACGGGCTGCTGATCGTCGTCACGCTGGTGTCGCTTGCCGCGACGCCACGCAACGCTCGCTCGGGCAACAACTTCAACTGGGCACCGATGGAAGAAGTCGCGAAGCTGTTCGCGGCGATCTTCGTGACCATTGCGCCGGTGATCGCGATCCTGCGCGCGGGCGAATCGGGCGCATTCGCGAGCCTCGTGCATCTGGTCAACGGCTCATCTGGCCGTCCGCACGACGCGATGTATTTCTGGGCGACGGGTATCCTGTCGTCGTTCCTCGACAATGCGCCGACCTACCTGGTGTTCTTCAATCTCGCGGGCGGCGACGCGCAGACGTTGATGACCACGGGCGCGACGACGCTCGCGGCGATTTCCGCGGGCGCGGTGTTCATGGGCGCGAACAGCTACATCGGCAATGCGCCGAACTTCATGGTGAAGGCGATCGCCGAATCACGAGGCGTGCGCATGCCGAGTTTCTTTGGCTATCTTGGATGGTCCGGCGCGGTGCTGATTCCGGTGTTTCTGTTGACCGGCTGGCTGTTTTTCTGAAGACGACTGAGCGCGTCGCGTCTCTCGCGCGGCGATGCTGATTCTGGAGCGAAGCGATGCAGAAGATTCTGGTTGCACGTCCGATTTTTCCGGACGTGATCGAACGCCTCAAGCAGTATTTCGAAGTGGACTGGAACAACGGCGACGTGCTCGCCGAAGACGAACTGAAGCGCCGGCTCGCCGATAAAGACGGTGCGCTAACCGCGGGCGATCCGATCGGCGTAGCCGCGCTCGCCGCCGCGCCGCGTCTGCGCGTCGTGTCGAACATGGCGGTCGGCTACAACAACTTCGACATTGCTGCGTTCAATGCGTCGAACGTGCTCGCGACGAATACGCCCGACGTGCTGAACGAATCGACCGCCGATTTCGGCTGGGCATTGATGATGGCCGCCGCGCGCCGCATCGCCGAATCGGAACACTGGCTGCGTGCGGGTCAATGGCAGAAGTGGGCCTACGACGGCTTTCTCGGTAGCGATATCTACGGTTCGACGCTTGGCGTCGTCGGCATGGGGCGCATCGGTCAGGCGCTCGCGCGTCGCGCGCGCGGCTTCGGCATGCGCGTCGTGTATCACAACCGCTCGCGTGTCGCGTCTGAGATCGAGACCGAATTGGGTGCGCAGTATCTGTCAAAGGAAGCGTTGCTGCGCGAGGCCGATCACGTCGTGCTCGTGCTGCCGTACACGAAGGAAAGCCATCACACGATCGGCGCGGCCGAACTCGCGCTGATGAAGCCGACCGCGACGCTGACCAACATCGCGCGCGGCGGCATCGTCGACGACGCGGCGCTGGTCGACGCATTGCGCGCGAAGCGTATCGCTGCAGCGGGGCTCGACGTGTACGAAGGCGAGCCGAAGCTGAACCCCGCGCTGCTCACCGTGCCGAACGTCGTGCTCACGCCGCATATCGCGAGCGCGACCGAAGCGACGCGCCGCGCGATGGCGAATCTCGCCGCCGACAACTTGATCGCTGCGCTCGGCGAAGGACCGCAGGCGGGTCGTCCGGCGAATCCGGTGAATCCGGGTGTGCTCGGCAAGGCGCGCGTATGACGTCGTTGCTTATCACCGCCGTCGTGGTGCTTGCCGTGCTGGCGGTGCTGCTCGTCGTCGGGTTGCTGTTTGCGCTGCGCAGCGCGGGGCGCTCGAAGCAGGACGCGCTGCTCGTCGATCTCGGCGAGCGCACCGTCGCCGCTACCGATACGCAGACGCGCGCATTCGAACGGCTCGAACGCGAACTGCGCAGCGAGATCGTCGATACCGCGCGCACGTCGCGCACCGAGTTGAGCGGCGGCTTCGCGCAGTTCCAGCAGACCCTCTCCACGCAGCAGACCGGCATTGCCACCGTGCAGAACGGCAAGATCGAAGGCTTTGCGCAACAGCTCGTCAGGCTGACCGAAACCAACGCGCAGCAACTGGAAGCGGTGCGGCAGAGTCTGCAGCTCCAGGCGCAACAGGCGCGCGACGAGCAGGGCGCGGCGCTGAAACGTTTCGGCGACACGCTGACGCAGCAGCTATTGCAACTGACCGAAGCAAACGATCGTCGTTTCGCCGAAGTGCGCGCGACGCTCGAAGCGCGTCTGAAAGACATCGAGACGAACAACGCGACAAAGCTCGAAGAGATGCGCCGCACCGTTGACGAGAAGCTGCACGCGACGCTCGAACAGCGGCTCGGCGAATCGTTCAAGCTGGTGTCCGACCGGCTCGAACAGGTGCATCGCGGACTCGGCGAAATGCAGACGCTTGCGGCCGGTGTAGGCGATCTGAAGAAAGTGCTGACCAACGTGAAGACGCGCGGCACGTGGGGCGAAGTGCAGCTCGAAGCGCTGCTCGAACAACTGCTGACGCCGGATCAATACGCGAAGAATGTCGCGACCGTGCCGAAGAGTAACGAGCGTGTCGAATTCGCGATCCGTTTGCCGGGGCGTTCATCGGCAGACGGGGGCGGCGAGCCGGTATGGCTGCCACTCGATGCGAAGTTTCCGCGCGAGGACTACGAGCGCTTGATCGATGCGCAGGAGCGCGCCGATCCGGTCGCGGTCGAAGAGGCGTCGCGTGCGCTCGAAGCGCGGGTACGTTCGGAGGCGCGCACGATCGCGGAGAAATACGTATCGCCGCCGCACACGACCGATTTCGCGCTGCTCTATCTGCCGACCGAAGGGCTCTACGCCGAGGTGCTACGGCGGCCCGGTCTCACCGATCTGCTGCAACGCGAGTATCGCGTGACGATCGCGGGGCCGACCACGCTGACCGCGTTGCTGAACAGTCTGCAGATGGGTTTCCGTACGCTCGCGATCGAGAAGCGTTCGAGCGAAGTGTGGCAGGTGCTCGGCGCGGTGAAAACGGAGTTCGGCAAATTCGGCGACGTGCTGGCGAAGACCAAGAAGCAACTGGAAACGGTCGCCAACTCGATCGATATGGCCGAGCAACGCGCGCGCGTGATGAACCGGAAGCTACGCGACGTCGAGGCATTGCCGGGTGAGCAGGCGAGTGGAGTGTTGGGAGATGCGGGCGATCTGCTCGCAGGTTCTGACGCAGACGAGCCTTGATGAGCGGGCGCCTGCGGTAAAGGCCGCGTCGCGCGCCGTCAGTCTTTCGCGCCGCCTGCAGCGAGCGCTTCGAGCGCGGCGCCGGTCATCCGCACCACGCGCCAGTCGGGCAGCACGGTCGCGCCCATCTTCTGATAGAAATCGATCGCCGGCTGATTCCAGTCGAGCACGGTCCACTCGAAGCGGCCGCATTGACGTTCGACGGCGAGCGCCGCGAGCCGCTGCAGGATCTCTGTGCCGAGGCCGCTGCCGCGTTGCGTCGGCTGCACGTAGATGTCTTCGAGGTACAGGCCACGGCGGCCGAGAAACGTCGAAAAATTGTGGAAGTACAGTGTATAGCCGACGATGCGGCCGGCGTCGTCGGCAACTATCGCTTCCGATGACGGACGCGGACCGAACAGTGCATCGTGCACGCCTTCCTCGGTCGCGACGAACAGATGCGTGAGCTTTTCGTACTCGGCGAGTTCGCGCATCAACGCGAAGATCGCGCCGACGTCGGCCGGTGTTGCTGCGCGCAGCACCGCTGCCATTACGCTTCCTCGGGCGCGTCGCTCAACTGGATTTCGATGCCGCCGAAACGCGACGCCACCCAGTTGTACGCATGGCACGCGATCCACAGCAGCACGAAGCCGAGAATCGCGTTCAGCAGCAGCGCGCTGAAAATCGTGCTGAGTTCCACTGACCCATAGCGCACGAACGCGACCAGCACGCCGAGCAGCACGATCGGCACGCTGAAGGTCAGGTAGACCAGAATCAGTGCCTTGGCGGTCTGTCCCGGTGCGATGAACGAGATCTGTTTTTTCATGTGAGTCAAACCCGTTGGTCTTGGTGATTGCGTGAAAGTGAGGCGGCGGCCGACCGCCTAGATGAGTCCGTCGAACAGCATGATATCGACAGTGTCTCCTGCGTCGATATTTGCCTGCTCGTGTGCGAGCACGATAAAGCAGTTGGCTTCGCTCATCGAACTGAGCGCGCCTGAACTCTGCGAACCGGTGGGCGCGACGTGCCACTGGCCGTGCGCATCGCGCTCTGCGATGCCGCGCTGGAATTCGGTACGGCCGGGCCGCTTGCGGATCGCTTCGCGGCTCGCGGCGGCGATCAGTACCGGCGGCTGCGAGGTGGCGCACGACATCGCGAGCAGCGCTTCGCGCACGATCAGATAGAACGTCACCATCACCGCGACCGGATTGCCCGGCAGGCCGAAATATAGCGCAGGCCGTCCCGCGCCTGGTCGCTCGCCGGACCAGATGCGGCCGAATGCGAGCGGGCGACCTGGGCGCATCGCGAGACTCCAGAACGCGACGTCGCCGAAACTTTGCAGCAGCTTGCGCGTGAAGTCCGCTTCGCCGACCGATACGCCGCCCGAACTCAGCACGACGTCGGCGCTGGTGGCGGCATGGCGTAACGCGGCTTCGAGTGCGGCGGGTTCGTCGCGGACGATACCGAGATCGAGTGTCTCCGCATTCAGCCGACGCAGCATTGCGGCGAGCGTGTGGCGGTTGCTGTCGTACACGCAACCTGGTGCAAGCGGTTCGCCCGGCGAGCGCAATTCGTCGCCGGTCGAAAAGAGCGCGACGCGCAGGCGACGCCGCACAGTCACTTCAACAACGCCGAGCGACGCGAGCAACCCGACATCCGACGCGCGCACGATTCGGCCCGCATGCAGCGCGAGACCGCCGCGCGCGAGGTCTTCGCCTGCGCGGCGCCAGTTTGCACCGGCGCGCAATGCATCTGCGGGAAAGCGAATGGTGTCGCCGTCGAGTGACACGAGTTCCTGCGGCACGACGGTATCGCAGCCGTCCGGTAACCATGCGCCGGTCATCACGCGCACGCATGCGTTTGCCGCGATCTTGCCCGTGAACGGATGGCCCGCGAGTGCCTTGCCCGCGACGCTCAGGATGACTTCGGTATTACCCGCGCCGAGCGCTGCGCTGTGGAACGCATAGCCGTCCATCGCGCAGTTGTCGTGCGCGGGGACGTCGATCGGCGAAACGAGGTCTTCAGCCAGCACGCGATCGAGCGCATCGTGCAACGGCACGCGTTCGACCGCTTCGAGCGGCGTCGCCCACTGACGCACGATCGCCTGCGCAGCGTGGACCGGCAACGCATGCGGGTCGTACTGGGCGACGCAGCGGGAGAAGTCGTCAGGCGTGGTCATGAATCGGGAGCGTGGCAGCTGGAGGCGGGTGCTTGACAGGCAAGGGGCAAGGGCGTGGCAGCGCCGATGCTGGCGGAGGCTACAAAGGCCTCACGTGCGTTCGAGGTCGGCGAGTTGTTGTAAAGAGTTGACATTGTAGAACGCGCGCTCGTCGGCAAAGATCACTTCGACCGTCGTGTGGCGCGCGTACCACGCGCGTACCTTGCGCTCGCCGGCTTGCAGAAAGGCGGCGAGATCGTCGGCGAGCGACGTGCGTACGAGCGCGAAGACCGGATGCGGCGAGACGTCGCCGTGGGCATCGCTCGTCGCGGCTGTCGCGATGTCCGCGTGCCGGGTTTCGAGCGCGTTGGCAAGGCGCTCGGCGAGATCGACCGGTAGCCCGGGTGAGTCGCACGGTGCGCTGAGCACGAACGGGGTTGTCGCAGCCTGCAGACCTGCGAGCAGACCCGCGAGCGGGCCGGGGAAGTCGGGTAGCGCGGTGCTGTCAGCAATGACGTTTGCCTGGTAAGCCGCGCCCAGTTCGGCGTAGCGCTCCGCATGACGATTCGCGCTGATCAGCAGCGCGCCGGTTTGCGGTGCGAGCCGTTTCAGCACGTGAGCAGCAAGCGGTTCGCCGTGCAGCGTCTGCAGACCTTTGTCGACGCCGCCCATGCGCGTGCCGCGCCCGCCCGCGAGGAGAAGGCCGGTGATCTGCGTGGAGAGGATCGCCATGCGAGCGGCGCGGCGTCAGCCGCCGATGTAGGACATTTCGACGCGGCGTGCATCCGCGGACGGCGCAGTTTGCGCGACCGCGCTGCCGCGCAGTTGCGAGTAACGGTCGTCGCGTTGCTGCCAGATGTGCGCGATAGCGCCGGCGATTTCGGCATCGCTTGCACCGCTGCGCACGAGCGCGCGCAGATCGTGTCCCGCCGAGGCGAACAGGCACATGTACAGCTTGCCTTCCGTCGACAGACGCGCGCGCGTGCAGGTGCCGCAGAACGCACGCGTGACGCTCGAGATCACGCCGATCTCGCCGGCGCCATCCGCATAGCCCCAGCGCTGCGCTGTCTCGGCGGCGCTGTGTGCTTCGAGCGGCACGAGCGGGAAGTGCGCGGCGATGCGCGCGATCACGTCGGCCGACGGCAATACTTCGGTCATGTTCCAGCCGTTCGACGTGCCGACGTCCATGTATTCGATAAAGCGCAATATCGCGCCCGAGTGACGGAAGCGACGCGCCATCGGGATGATTTCGGCGTCGTTCGTGCCGCGCTTGACGACCATGTTGACCTTGACCGGCGCGAGGCCTACCGCATCGGCGGCCGCGATGCCTTCGAGCACATCGGCGACCGCGAAGTCGGCATCGTTCATCCGGCGGAACAGCGCGTCGTCGAGCGCGTCGAGACTCACGGTGACGCGGGTGAGGCCCGCGTCCTTCAGGCTGCGCGCCTTGCGCGCGAGCAGCGAGCCGTTGGTGGTGAGCGTGAGGTCGAGTGGCCGTCCGTCCGGTGTGCTCAACCGCGCGAGCCGCTCGATCAGGAATTCGAGATTTTTCCGCAGCAGCGGCTCGCCGCCGGTCAGCCGGATTTTTTCGACGCCGTGCGCGACGAACGTGTGCGCGAGACGCTCGATTTCCTCGAAGGTCAGCAGCGACGCATGCGGCAGAAACGCATAGTCCTTGTCGAAGACCGCGCGCGGCATGCAGTAGACGCAGCGGAAGTTGCAGCGGTCCGTCACCGAGATGCGCAGATCGCGCAGCGGCCGCGCAAGCGTGTCGTGCAGCACGCCGCGCGGGATCGCGGTAGTGCCGGCGACGACGACAGGCAGTGCGGATAGTGCGCTGACGTCGGTGACAGGGATGATGCGTCGGGACATGGCCGATTCGGGTCGATTCGTTCTGGTTACAGCTTTCATTCTAACGGAAGGGCCCGGCCGGGGCAGTCGGTGGCGACCCTCCCGATGATGTGGGGGCATCGCGGGCAAGAAAAAAGCCCGCCGGAGAGGCGGGCTTTTGACGACTACTGCAGCGGGTGCTTACTGCTTAATGCTGTGAGCGGCCCGTTTCGACCTGCTGCATCGGCGCGCTGTCTGCCTGCGGCAGCACCTTGCGCTCGCGCGGCACGCGGGCCGGCTTCACGGCTTGGGCGGCTGCGTCCTGCGCGGCACGCAGCTTGTCGGCGTCGGTGTTGACCCACACCAGACCGGCGTTTTCGAGCATCGGCTGCAGCGTTTCCGCGGACAGGTCCGTGCGCGTCGGAACCGGTTGAGCGGCTTGCGGGGCAGGGGCTTGTACCGGAGCAACGGTGACGGCGGGTGCGACTGCAGCGGCTTGCACAGGCTGAGGCTCGGCCTGCGGGGCCGGCTCGACGTGCGGTTCGACAGCAGGCTGCGCGACAACCGGTGCTTCGGATACTTCGGCAGCAGCAACCACGGCCGGAGCAGGTTCGCTGACGGCGACCGCAGGCGCGGCTTCCGAAGCAGCGGGCGCCGGTGCCAGCGGGGACGCTTCGACGACAGGCGCGTGCTGCTCGACGACCGGAGCTGCCGACCACGTAGCGGGTGCCGGCTCGTGCTGCGCCGGTTCTGCCGGTTCTGCAACAGCAGCCGGAGCAACAACCGCTTCCGACGCAGTGTGCGCGACCTGCGGCACAGCGACCGGTTCGAGCGTTTCCGTCTTCGCGGCCTGTTCGGCGGCGAGCGTCGGCGTGTCGGCTGCAGCGTGCAGTTCCGTCACGACGGCGGTTTCTGTCGCGACAGCAGCGACGACCACTTCGACCGGTGCAACCGACGGAGCGGCTGCCGGCGTCTCGTGACGTCCGGTGTGCTCCTGCGTGCGTACCGGCGCTTCGGCCGTCGTACCGGCCGTTTCGCCTTCTGCTTCGGCGACGTCGGCGGCGTGATTCACGTTGACGTTTTCTTCATCGCGCTCACGACGACCACCACGGCGGCCACGGCGACGACGGCGGCGTTCTTCACCGTCACGTGCGACGTTTTCCTGATCGAGCGGCGCTTCGTTCTCGCCGAGACCCGATTCGACCGGTGCCAGTGCTGCTACTTCGTTCTGGTTCAGTGCCTCGGCGGCTTCGGGCTGCTGCTTGCGTCGCTCGCCACGGTCCCGGCGTTCGCCGCGTTCCGGACGTGCCGCGCCTTCGACTGCCTCGACGCGGTCGCCACGATCCTGTCCGCGTTCGGCGCGGTTGTTGTCACGGCTTTCGCGGTTGTCGCGACCCTCGCGGTTATCACGCCCTTCGCGCGGTTCGCGGTTGCCACGAGCCTCACGCGGTTCGCGCGCCTCGCGGCCTTCACGTCCTTCGCGCGGTTCGTCACGGCGTTGCGACGGCTGACCCTGACGGCCACCCACTGCGTTCTCGCTGCGTGCGCCGGCGTTGCCGCCACGGCGGTTGCGGTTCCGGTCGTTGCCGCCGGCACTGCGCTCGCCGCGCTGTTCGCGGGCCGGGCGAGCAGGCTTCTCGGCCGGCGCGGGGGCCGGAGCCGGTGCAGCCGGCTGCATGCCGAACAGGTTCTTCAGCCAGCCGATGAAGCCACCGGCAGCCGGCGTCACGGCGACGGGCGCCGGCGTCGGTGCGGCAGCCGGCTTGACCGGTGCGCTCGGCGCGGGTTTCTCAGGCGTGATGCCCTTGACCGCGGCTTCCTGCTTCGGCTTCGTTTCTTCGGTGCGCTTGCTGTAGCCGGTTTCCGATTCGAGCTCGTGCGCCGCTTCCTCGGCCATCTTCCACGATGCGCGCGGCTCGTCGAGGCGCGCGTCGTCGTGACGCAGACGCTCGAGCTTGTAGTGCGGCGTGTCGAGATGCTTGTTCGGGATCAACACGACGTTGACCTTGAAGCGCGATTCGATCTTGTTGATTTCCGAGCGCTTCTCGTTCAGCAGGAAGGCGGTCACTTCGACCGGCACCTGGCAGTGGATCGCCGCGGTGTTTTCCTTCATCGCTTCTTCCTGAATGATCCGCAGCACCTGCAGCGCGGACGATTCGGTATCGCGGATGTGACCCGTGCCGTTACAGCGCGGGCACGTGACGTGGCTGCCTTCGGACAGCGCCGGACGCAGTCGCTGACGCGACAGCTCCATCAGCCCGAAACGCGAGATCTTGCCCATCTGGACGCGCGCACGGTCGTGCTTGAGCGCGTCTTTCAGGCGCTGCTCGACGTCGCGCTGGCTCTTGGCCGATTCCATGTCGATGAAGTCGATCACGATCAGGCCGCCCAGATCGCGCAGACGCAGCTGGCGGGCGACTTCGTCGGCGGCTTCCAGGTTCGTGCGCGCGGCCGTTTCCTCGATGTCCGCGCCCTTCGTGGCACGTGCCGAGTTGACGTCGATCGCGACGAGCGCTTCGGTGTGATCGATCACGATCGCGCCGCCCGACGGCAGCGGAACGGTACGCGAATACGCGGTTTCGATCTGGTGCTCGATCTGGAAGCGCGAGAACAGCGGCACGTCGTCGTGATACCGCTTCACCTTGCTGACATTGTCCGGCATCACGATATCCATGAAGGCGCGCGCCTGGTCGTGGATTTCGGTGGTGTCGATGAGAATTTCGCCGATGTCCGGCTGGAAGTAGTCGCGGATCGCGCGGATCACGAGGCTCGATTCCAGATAGATCAGCATCGGCTGACCGGACGAGCCGCTTTGCGACGCGGCTTCGATCGCGCGCCACAGCTGCATCAGGTAGTTCAGGTCCCACTGCAGTTCTTCGGCGCTGCGGCCGATGCCTGCGGTGCGAGCGATGATGCTCATGCCTTCCGGCAGTTCGAGCTGCGCCATCGTTTCGCGCAGTTCCTGGCGGTCGTCGCCTTCGATCCGGCGCGACACACCGCCGCCGCGCGGATTGTTCGGCATCAGCACGAGGTAGCGGCCGGCGAGCGAGATGAACGTGGTGAGGGCAGCGCCCTTGTTGCCGCGCTCTTCCTTTTCGACCTGAACGATCAGTTCCTGGCCTTCGCGGAGGGCGTCCTGGATGCGCGCGGAGCGCATGTCGACGCCGTCGCGGAAGTACTGGCGGGCAACTTCCTTGAACGGCAGGAAGCCGTGGCGGTCTTCGCCGTAGTTGACGAAGCAGGCTTCGAGCGACGGCTCGATGCGGGTGATGACGCCCTTGTAGATATTGCCTTTGCGCTGTTCGCGGCCGGCGGTTTCGATGTCGATGTCGATGAGTTTTTGCCCATCGACGATGGCGACGCGCAGTTCTTCCTGCTGCGTCGCATTAAACAGCATGCGTTTCATTGAACGGCTCCAGAGCGGCTTGCGCCGGCCCACGCCCTGCGGTTGTCAGTCGCAGGAACGGTGAGGGCGGCGGCGCGCCGCACCTTATTGTGTAGTCACGGGCACGCTGGAGCAGGAACGTTGGCGGGGAGAATTGCCTGAGGGGGCCCGGTCCGGCTGAAAATGGACACGGTGCCGCAGGGCACATGCGAATACGGCTTCAAATAACGACACGACACGCCGAAGTGCTCGGGCAGCCTGCCGTTTGCGTCTTCATTTGCGTGTCCGGCGCGCCACTGGGCGCAAAAAACCGGAACCGCGAAGACCGCGGCCATGCCGCGCGCGGGAAGCTTGCTCAAAACGCCCGACTTCCCACCGGGGTGTCTCGCCTCATTTTGACGACGCCTTGTTTCGCATTCAGTCGCGAAACGCTACGAGGCGCACGCCGTATTTTCGCCACTGGCCGCGTTGTCCCGCGGCAGCTTTCGCTGCCCGCCGACGACGCCCGCCAGTTAAATTCTTTTTTACCAAAATTCCGTTACCGTCGGAGCCGGTCCTGACCGAACGCGCCTGTGGGCGCCGTCCCTGCCTGGCACTTGGATCCGTGCGTGCAACTTGTTGCATCTTGATTTCGGGGTGAGCAACCTGCCCCGGCGCAAGTAAAATAAGCCTTTATCGCTTGCACCTGCGCAACCCGCCCAGCTACCGGTCAATGTGTCGGCCACCGCGGACTGCTGGGCAAATTATATTCAGAATGAAAGAGTTAGGCAAAATTTCCCAGAAACCGGTCGCAGCCGACCAGGTCTCGATGGTCGAAATCGACGAGGATTCGGCCGGTCAGCGCATCGACAATTTCCTGCTACGCATCTGTAAAGGGGTGCCGAAAAGCCATATTTATCGGATCCTGCGCAGCGGCGAGGTGCGGGTCAATAAGGGCCGGATAGATGCGCAATACCGGCTCGTATCCGGCGACGTCGTGCGGGTTCCGCCGATCCGAATCGCCCAGTCCGTGGAGCCGATCGCGGGTGCGAATGTGCCGGTCGCGCACTTTCCGGTGCTGTTCGAGGACGATCATCTGCTGGTTATCGACAAGCCGTCGGGTGTCGCCGTCCATGGCGGCAGCGGTGTCGCGTTCGGGGTGATCGAGCAGTTGCGGCAGGCGCGTCCGCAGGCAAAATTCCTTGAGCTCGTGCACCGGCTCGATCGCGAGACGTCCGGCGTGCTGATGCTCGCGAAAAAGCGGACCGCACTTCTCGGGCTGCACGAGCAGATCCGCGAGAACCGGATGGACAAGCGGTACTATGCGTGCGCCCACGGCGAATGGTCGAGCGACTGGGGGCGGCGTCGGATCGTGAAGGAGCCGCTGCACAAGTATCTGCTGCCGGACGGCGAACGGCGCGTGCGCGTGCAGCCGGACGGCATGCCGTCGCACACGGTGTTCAATCTGGTCGATCACTGGCCGGATTACGTGCTGCTCGAGGCGGAACTGAAGACTGGCCGGACCCATCAGATCCGCGTGCATCTGGCGCACCTCGGGCTGCCGATCATCGGCGACGCGAAATACGGCGATTTCGCGCTGAACAAGGCGCTTGCCCGCGCCAGCGCGCATCCGGGCCTGAAGCGGATGTTCCTGCACGCGTACCGGCTCAAGCTCGCGCATCCGGCGACCGGCGAAACGCTGCAGTTCGATGCGCCGCTGCCCGCCGACTGCCGGCGTTTCGTCGATGAACTGCGCGCAATGCGCGATGCGGGTAACGGCAACGACGGGCATCAGTAAAGACAGCGCAGGTGGGAGGGCGCCGCTAACCGCCTCCGGTCCGACGAAAACCGCCACCCCGATTCCACCCTGAATGAAAGCGAGACGAAATCCGCATGGCCCGACAGCAATTTGATCTGATCGTCTTTGACTGGGACGGCACCTTGATGGACTCGACCGTCCACATCACGCGCAGCATCCAGTCCGCCTGTCGCGATCTCGGTCTGCCGGTGCCCTCCGACGAGTCCGCGAGCTACGTGATCGGCCTCGGCCTGCGCGACGCGCTGCAGATCGCCGCGCCGACGCTCGATCCGTCCGACTATCCGCGGCTCGCGGAGCGCTACCGTTTTCACTACCTGGTGAAGGATCAGACCACCGAGCTGTTCGACGGCGTGCGCGACATGCTGCGGGATCTGCGCGACGAGGGTTATCTGCTGGGCGTCGCGACTGGCAAGAGCCGCGTCGGGTTGAATCGCGCGCTCGACCAGGCGCGCCTGACGAGTCTGTTCGACGGCACGCGTTGTGCTGACGAAACGTTTTCGAAACCACATCCGGCGATGCTGCACGAACTCACGCGCGAGCTGGGCCAGGATCCTGCGCGCACGGTGATGATCGGCGACACGACGCACGATCTGCAGATGGCGATCAACGCGGGCGTGGCCGGGATCGGCGTGACCTATGGCGCGCATCCGGCCGCATCGCTCGAGGCGCTGTCGCCGCGCTTTGTCGCGCAGAGCGTCGTGTCGCTGTCCGGATGGCTGCGGGAGCACGCATGAGCGACGCCGCGCCGGAGCCGGTGCGGATCTGCGCCGCCGACGAACTCGTCGATGGCGGCGCGGGCGTCCGGCGCACCGCGATCAACGCGGGCGGCGAGGCGGTCGTGTTTTTCGTGCGCTACGGCGGCGACGCGTACGGCTATCTGAACCGCTGTGCGCATGTGCCGATGGAACTCGACTGGGTCGAAGGCCAGTTCTTCGAATCGTCCGGTTTATACTTGATGTGCGCCACGCACGGCGCGATTTACGAGCCGGACACGGGTAAATGTGTCGGCGGTCCGTGCCGTGGCGGCCGGCTGCGCGCGCTCCGGGTGGACGAACGCGATACGCCGGAAGGCCGCGCGGTGTTCTGGCTCCCCGACGGCGATCTGCGTCCGGCGCCCCTCTGAAATTCGACTCTCACTGCGACGCGCATGGCCGACCAACACACTCCCGATTCGAACGAACCGTCCGACGCCAGCCGTCGGCCCGCTACTGCCGCTACCGCCGAGCCGGGCTGGGAGCGTGCGGCGCTCGAACGCATCGCGCTGGCCGCGATCAGCGAGCAGCGTGCCGCGCGGCGCTGGAAAATTTTCTTCCGCTTCGTCGCGCTCGGTGTCGTGCTGCTACTCGCATGGGCGGTCTTCGATTTTTCCGGCGACAAGGTGTCGTCCACCGGCCGTCATACGGCGCTCGTCACGCTCGACGGCGAAATCTCGTCCAGTACGAATGCGAACGCAGAAGATATCGATAACGCGCTCGACAGCGCCTTCGACGACGCAGGCACGGCCGGCGTCGTGCTTGCGATCAACAGCCCGGGCGGCAGTCCGGTGCAGGCGGGCATCATCAACAGCGAGATTCGCCGGCTGCGCGCGAAATATCCGTCGATTCCGCTGTACGTGACGGTCGGCGACATGTGCGCGTCGGGCGGCTACTACGTGGCCGCAGCCGCCGACAAGATTTACGTCGACAAGGCGAGCATCGTCGGGTCAATCGGCGTGCTGATGGACGGCTTCGGTTTCACTGGCCTGATGGACAAGCTCGGCGTCCAGCGCCGGTTGCACACGTCGGGTGAGAACAAAGGCTTCTTCGATCCGTTCTCGCCGGATACGCCGAAAATGGACGCGCACGCGCAGGAAATGCTCGACCAGATTCACGCGCAGTTCATCGATGCAGTCCGGCAAGGCCGCGGCAAGCGGCTGCACGAAACGCCGGACATGTTCTCGGGCCTGTTCTGGACCGGCGAAAAGAGCGTCGAGATGGGGCTCGCCGATGGCTTCGGCAACACCGATTACGTCGCTCGCGAAATCATCAAGGCGCCGGATATCGTCGACTACACGGTAAAGGACAGCATCACCGACCGCGTCGCGCGCAAGTTCGGCGCGGCGGTCGGGAGTGCCGCCGTGCACGCGATGGTGCTCGGCGGCAAGCTGAACCTGCGCTGAGCGCGCAGGCGCGGCACGCGGCGGGTCAGTTCGCGAGCAGCAGGAAGATCGCCGGACGCTTGTGCAGGTCCGGCGCGGTCGCTTTCTTCCAGTCGCTCACGCTGCGGCTCGCAATCGTTTCAGTGGCGAGCGTCAGGTCGACGGCCACGCAGACGAGCGTCGACGGCGCGCAGGTTGCCAGCAGCGTGTCGAGCAGCGCGCGATTGCGATACGGCGTCTCGATGAAAATCTGCGTCTGCTTTGCCTTGCGCGACTGCTGTTCGAGATCGCGCAGCCGCTTCGCGCGCTCGCCTGCGTCGACCGGCAGATAGCCGTGAAACGCGAAGCTCTGGCCGTTCAGGCCGGATGCCATCAACGCCAGCAGAATCGAACTCGGACCGACCAGCGGCACGACCTTGACGCCGCGCTCGTGCGCGCGTCGCACGAGCAGTGCGCCCGGGTCTGCGACGGCCGGGCATCCCGCTTCAGACACGAGACCCGCATCCGTTCCGGCGAGCAACGGTGCGAGCAACCGGTCGATCTCGCCGGCGGGCGTATTCACGTTGAGTTCGCGAACTTCGATTTCCTGGATCGGCCGCTCGGTGCCGACTTTCTTGAGGAACGCGCGCGTCGTCTTCGCGTTTTCGCCGATGTAGTAGCTGAGCGCGGCGGCGCGACTGCGGACCGGTGCGGGCAGAACCTCGGCGAGTGCGTCGGCATCGCCGTCGCCGAGCGTGTTCGGGATCAGATAGAGCGTGCCTTTCATTGCGCCCCCAGAAGCGGATAGCCCACGGCGAGCAGCATGCGCGTGAGTGCGATCAGCGGCAGGCCGACGAGAGCGGTCGGATCGTCGGAGTCGATCGCGTCGAGCAGCGCGATGCCGAGACCTTCCGACTTCGCGCTACCCGCGACGTCGTATGGCGTTTCGGCGTGCAGATACGCGTCGAGCGCGGCATCCGGCAGATCGCGAAACCGGACGCGGGTCACGACGTCGAGTGTTTGTGCAGCGCCGTCGCGGCTGTCGAACAGGCACAGCGCGCTGTGGAACAGCACTTCGCGGCCGCGCATCGCCTGAAGCTGGGCGAGCGCGTTTGCGTGATTGCCGGGCTTGCCGATCTGGCGATCGTCGAACGTGGCGACCTGATCCGAGCCGATGACCAGCGCGGCTTCGAGCGGCGCGAGGCCGGCCGCGACAGCGCGGGCCTTGGCCTGCGCGAGCCGCAGCGCGGTCGCGGCGGGCGATTCGCCGGCGAGCGGCGTTTCATCGATGGCAGGAACGGCGACGTCGAACGGGATGCGCAGGCGTTCGAGCAGTTCGCGGCGATAGCGCGAGCTCGACGCGAGGATCAGGCGGGGCGGGCGGGCAGAGGAATCCGGCATGACGATGGGATGGCTATAAACGCTTGACTGGACGGTGGATGAGCGCTCGATCGAGCGGCTGAAAAGAGGACTGCAACGCGTTTCACGGATGCGGTCTTAAGTGTTTGACTCGAAACAACAAAACAGATATAGTCTTGGGCTTTTCACCGGCATGCTCCGTTGCCCGCTTTTGCCCGTTCCCGGGTACGGGTCGCGATATACAGGCAGCCCGGTGCAGCAGGTGGATCGGATGGCTTTAAGGGCGTGTGGCATAGTCCTCAATAGTCCATCATTGCCGAAGCAAAGCCAGGAGCGCGCATGACCCAACATTCCGGCAAACCGGCAGGTCTTCCCAATCCGCGTGAGCTCGATCTGTTCGAATTCGCGCGGAGCGGTCGTCAGGCGGCGGGCGTCGTACGCGTCTCGCAACTGCCGCGCATGTTAAACGAAGTTCCCGCGGACGCACCAGATCGCGACACGGCATTCACGTGGCAGGCGGAAGGCGCGACCCAGCCGGAACTGCAGGACGACGGCACCGAAGGACGGCAACCGTATTTGCGGCTCGCGATCCACGGTTCCGCGTGGCTCGGTTGCCAGCGGTGCCTCGGACCGTACGAGCAGGCGTTCAACGTCGATGCGACGTACCGGATCGTCAATACGGACGCCGAGGCGGATGAATTTCCGCTGGACGAGGATGAAGTCGAAGTGATCGTGGGTTCGCACCAGTTCGATCTCTTCGACTTGATCGAAGAAGAATTGCTGCTGTCGATGCCGCTCGTGCCGATGCACGACGTCTGCCCCGAAGTGCACGAGAGTTTGTTGTCGGGCGTGGACGGTGGAGAGGGCGAAGGCGATAGCGGTGAAGTGGATGAGGCTGCGGGCGGCGAGCCCGAACGGCCGAATCCGTTTGCCGCGCTCGAGTCGTTGAAGCGCGACGGTTCCGGCGGCAAGAAGCATTGATGCGGTAAAGGTTTCAGGGAGCGCGATCGGTACGCGCTGGCCATCCGGCCAGTGACGATAGCCGGATCGGGCTGTGTTAGAATTCGGAAAATTTTCAGGAGTTATCATGGCAGTTCAACAGAACAAGAAGTCGCCGTCGAAGCGCGGTATGCACCGTTCGCACGATTTCCTCAACGCAGCGCCGCTGGCCGTTGAGCCGAGCACCGGTGAAGTGCATCTGCGCCACCATGTCAGCCCGAATGGCTACTATCGCGGCAAGAAAGTCGTCAAGACGAAGAACGACTAATCGCTTGACTGCGTTTCGCCCCAAGGCGTTTCGCGTGGCGATCAGCTCGCTTGACATTTTCCCGGTTCGGCAAAAAGGCGGCATTCACCTGCCGCTTTTTTGTGTCTGAAATTTGTCGCTCTCCATGACCGTAAAGCTCACGATAGATTGCATGGGAGGCGACCACGGGCCGTCCGTGACCGTTCCCGCTGCCGTCAAGTTCGTCCGTTCGCATCCCGATGCGCACCTGCTGCTCGTCGGTATCGAGACCGCGATTCGCGCGCAGCTGAAAAAAGCGAAGGCGCTGGACGAACCCGCGCTGACCGTTGTCCCCGCGTCCGAAGTCGTCGCGATGGACGACCCGGTCGAAGTCGCGCTGCGCAAGAAGAAAGACTCGTCGATGCGCGTTGCGCTGAACCGGGTCAAGGAAGACGAAGCACAAGCCTGCATTTCCGCCGGCAACACCGGCGCGCTGATGGCGGTTTCCCGCTATGTGCTCAAGACGCTGCCTAGCATCGAACGCCCGGCCATCGCGTTTGCTCTGCCCAATCCCACTGGCTACACGATGATGCTCGACCTCGGCGCCAACGTCGATTGCGAGCCGCAGCATCTATTGCAGTTCGCGGAGATGGGGCACGCGCTCGTGTCGGCGCTCGAAGGCAAGGAGCGTCCCACGATCGGCCTGCTCAACATCGGCGAAGAAGTCATCAAGGGCAACGAAACGATCAAGCGCGCGGGCGAACTGCTGCGCGCGAGCACGCTGAATTTCCGCGGCAACGTCGAAGGCAACGACATCTACAAAGGCACCACCGATGTCATCGTCTGCGACGGCTTCGTCGGCAATGTCGCGCTGAAAACATCGGAAGGCCTCGCGCAGATGCTCTCCGACATCATCAAGGAAGAGTTCGGCCGTTCGTGGCTCACGAAGCTGATGGCCGTGCTCGCGTTGCCTGTGTTGCTGCGTTTCAAGAAGCGCGTCGACCATCGTCAGTACAACGGCGCAGCGCTGCTCGGCCTGCGCGGACTCGTCATCAAAAGCCACGGTTCGGCCGATGCCTACGCGTTTGAGTGGGCTATCAAACGCGGGTATGATGCCGTCAAAAACGGCGTGCTGGAACGCCTCGCGCGAGCCATGGAAGAGAATGCAAGTTCTCTTGAACGGGCCGCGCGCGACGCAGGCGGCGGCGCGGGTGATATAAGCCCCGCAAGCCCGGTTGCCGGCCAGTCAGCCGAGCCCTACGCTGCGTTACCCTCGAAGGCATAATGGCTCAAACCTTATATTCCCGCGTGCTGGGCACCGGCAGCTATCTGCCGCCCGGACGCGTCACCAACCAGGAACTGGCCGACCGTCTCGCGAAGCAGGGTGTCGAGACGAGCGACGAATGGATCGTTGCGCGCACGGGCATTCATGCGCGTCATTTCGCCGAACCTGACGTCACGACCAGCGACCTCGCGTTGATCGCCGCACAGCGCGCGATCGAAGCGGCCGATATCGATCCGCAGTCCATCGATCTGATCATCGTCGCGACGTCCACGCCCGACTTCGTCTTTCCTAGTACCGCGTGCCTGCTGCAGAACAAGCTGGGTATCCGCAACAACGGCGCGGCGTTCGACGTGCAGGCCGTCTGTTCCGGTTTCGCGTACGCGGTCGCGACGGCCGACAGCTTCATCCGCAGCGGACAGCATCGTACGGCGCTGGTCATCGGCGCGGAGACGTTCTCACGCATTCTCGATTTCAACGACCGCACGACGTGCGTGCTGTTCGGCGACGGCGCAGGCGCAGTCATCCTGTCTGCATCGGATGAACCCGGTGTATTGGCTAGCGCGCTGCATGCGGACGGCCGTTACTCGAACATCCTGTGTACGCCGGGCAACGTGAACGGCGGTGTGGTTTCTGGCAGCGCGTTCCTGCACATGGACGGCCAGGCGGTGTTCAAGCTCGCGGTCAACGTGCTCGAAAAGGTCGCGCTCGAGGCGCTCGAAAAAGCGGGTCTGTCGTCCGACCAGATCGACTGGCTGATTCCGCATCAGGCCAACATCCGTATCATGCAGAGCACCTGCCGCAAGCTGGGTCTGCCGCAGGAACGGATGGTCGTCACCGTCGGCGAGCATGGCAACACGTCGGCGGCTTCCATTCCGCTCGCGCTGGACGTCGCGGTGCGCGACGGCCGCATCAAGCGCGGTCATCACGTGATGATCGAAGGCGTCGGCGGCGGGTTCACATGGGGTGCGTCGGTCATCCGCATGTAAGTGCCGCTTGCCGGCACGCGCCGGCTCAGCCGGTACATGACCGTGCGCATGCAACACAGGTGCGCCGCGTCATCTGATCAAATCCATCTGGGGACGATATGAAATTTGCGTTCGTTTTTCCGGGGCAGGGCTCGCAGTCGGTCGGCATGCTTAACGCGTTTGCCGATCACGCTGTCGTGCGTGAGACCGTCCAGGAAGCATCCGATGCGCTCGGGCAGGATCTCGGCAAACTGATCGCCGAAGGCCCGGCCGAGGATCTCAACCTCACCACCAATACGCAACCCGTGATGCTGACCGCCGCCTATGCGATCTATCGCGCGTGGCAAAAGGCTGGTGGCCCGGCGCCGTCGATCGTCGCGGGCCATAGCCTCGGCGAATATACGGCGCTCGTCGCGTCCGGCGCGCTCGCATTCCGCGATGCTGTGCCGCTCGTGCGCTTTCGCGCGCAGGCGATGCAAAGCGCAGTGCCGGTCGGCGAAGGCGGTATGGCGGCGATCCTCGGTCTCGATGACGACACCGTGCGTGCGGTGTGCAGCGAAGCGTCGTCGGCCGGCGTCGTCGAGGCGGTGAATTTCAATGCGCCCGCGCAGGTCGTGATCGCGGGCAGCAAGGCCGCGGTCGAAAAAGCCTGCGAGATCGCGAAGGCGAAGGGCGCAAAGCGCGCACTGCCGTTGCCGGTGTCGGCACCGTTCCACTCGTCGCTGCTCAAGCCCGCATCGGATCAGTTGCGCGCGTATCTCGCGAACGTCGACATGCAGGTGCCGTCCATTCCGGTCATCAACAACGTCGACGTCGCGATCGTCAACGAACCGGCTGCGATCAAGGATGCGCTGGTGCGTCAGGCGGCCGGCGCGGTGCGCTGGGTCGAATGCGTACAGGCCATCGCGCGCGATGGCGTGACGCACGTTATCGAGTGCGGACCGGGCAAGGTACTCAACGGTCTCACGAAGCGGATCGACGGCACGCTCGTCGGTGCATCGGTGTTCGACCCGGCTTCGCTCGACGAAACGCTCAAGCTTGTGACTGCGTGATTGTGGGTACCTGAGCGCGCCATCGGCGCTGCTCTCCACGCATAGCAACACTTCGACTCAATCGGCCCGTATGCGGGCCCTCCGGACTCAACGATGGAAAAGACTCTCGACAAACAGATCGCGATCGTGACGGGCGCGTCGCGCGGCATCGGCCGTGCGATCGCGAGTGAACTGGCGCGCCAGGGCGCGACCGTGATCGGCACCGCCACCAGCGAAAGCGGCGCAGCCGCGATTACCGAAGCGTTCAATGCGCAGGGCGTGACGGGCCGCGGTGCGGTGCTGAACGTGAACGACGCAGCCGCAGTGGAAGCGTTGATCGATTCGACTGTCAAGGAGTTCGGTTCGCTCGGCATCCTCGTGAACAACGCGGGCATCACGCAGGATCAGCTCGCAATGCGCATGAAGGACGACGACTGGGACGCCGTGATCGACACGAACATGAAGGCCGTATTCCGTCTGTCGCGCGCAGTGCTGCGTCCGATGATGAAAGCGCGCGGCGGCCGCATCATCAACATCACGTCGGTGGTCGGTTCGACGGGCAACCCGGGCCAGGCCAACTACGCGGCGGCGAAGGCCGGTGTGGCCGGCATGACGCGTGCGCTTGCGCGCGAGATCGGCAGCCGCGGCATTACCGTGAACTGCGTCGCGCCGGGCTTCATCGATACCGACATGACGAAGGTGCTGTCCGAAGAGCAACACGCCGCGCTGAAAACGCAGATTCCGCTGGGCCGTCTCGGCAGCCCGGAAGACATCGCGCATGCGGTGGCGTTCCTCGCTTCGCCGCAGGCCGGCTATATCACCGGGACGACGTTGCATGTGAACGGCGGGATGTACATGTAGTAACGGGATTCGGTTACTATCCGCGCCTTGATGCCGGTTGTTCTGGCATCGCGCGGATGCCTTGACAGGAACCGTGCGCCGCTTTTCTGGCAGGGCAAACCTGATAAAATGCGCGCACCTGTATTTTTGAACTTCTTTCCCTTGGAGGGGTAATGGACAATATCGAACAGCGCGTCAAGAAGATCGTCGCGGAACAACTGGGTGTTGCAGAAGGCGAGATCAAGAACGAAGCCTCGTTCGTGAACGACCTCGGCGCTGACTCGCTGGACACGGTTGAACTCGTGATGGCCCTCGAAGACGAATTCGGCATGGAAATTCCGGATGAAGAAGCTGAGAAGATCACGACCGTTCAGCAAGCGATCGACTACGCTCGCGCAAACGTCAAGGCCTAAGGCCATTCGCGCCTGCCTGCCCGCCGTGGCGGTCGTCCGCCAGACGAGTTGCGTCATCGTGCCGGTATCGGCCGGGGCGGCGCAGCACATTGCGCAGCGGTTTGCGTACATGCAGAGCCGGTTGCAGGCGCAGCCACCAGGTTAAAACAGCCACAGGGCACACAGGGCAGGTTCCTGTGGCCGCTGTGGCTTTTTGCTTTTGTCACCCTATGGAAAAGAGGTTACCGTGAGCCGTCGTCGTGTTGTTGTTACAGGCCTTGGGCTGATCTCGCCTGTTGGCAATACTGTTGCCGACGGCTGGGCCAATCTGGTCGCCGGCAAATCAGGCATCGCCAATATCACGAAATTCGATGCGTCGAATTTCTCGACCCGCTTCGCCGGCGAGGTGAAGGGTTTCAACATCGAGGAATACATTCCCGCGAAGGAAGCGCGCCATATGGATACGTTCATCCATTACGGCGTGGCGGCCGGCATCCAGGCGATGCGCGACTGCGGCCTCGAAGTTACTGAAGAAAACGCGGAGCGTATCGGCGTCGTGGTCGGCTCGGGTATCGGCGGTCTGCCGATGATCGAAGTCACGCAGACCGAACTGCTCAATCGCGGTCCGCGCCGGATCTCGCCGTTCTTCGTGCCGGCATCGATCATCAACATGATCTCCGGCCATCTGTCGATCAAGTTCGGCATCAAGGGCCCGAATCTCGCGATCGTGACTGCGTGTACCACCGGTCTGCATTGCATCGGCGAAGCCTCGCGGCTGATCGAGTACGGCGACGCCGACGTGATGATCGCCGGCGGCGCGGAATCGACCGTGTCGCCGCTCGGCATCGGCGGCTTTGCGGCGGCGCGTGCGCTGTCGCAGCGTAACGACGATCCGGCGACGGCGAGCCGTCCGTGGGACAAGGATCGCGATGGCTTCGTGCTGGGCGAGGGCGCCGGCGTGATGGTGCTCGAAGAGTACGAACACGCGAAGGCGCGCGGCGCGAAGATCTACGCGGAGGTCAGCGGCTATGGGATGAGCGGCGACGCGTATCACATGACCGCGCCGGTCGAAGACGGCGACGGCGCACGTCGCTGCATGCTGGCCGCGCTGAAGAACGCGCGCGTCAACACGGACGAGGTCAACTACCTGAACGCGCACGGTACATCGACGCCGCTCGGCGATCTGGCGGAAACGATCGGCATCAAGCGCGCATTCGGCGACCAGGCGAAGAGCATGGTCGTGAATTCGACGAAGTCGATGACGGGCCACCTGCTCGGCGGCGCCGGCGGTCTCGAGTCGGTGTTCACGGTGCTGGCCGTGCATCACCAGATCTCTCCGCCGACGATCAACATCTTCAACCAGGACCCCGAGTGCGATCTTGACTACTGCGCGAACACTGCACGGGAAATGAAGATCGACGTCGCGCTAAAGAACTCGTTCGGGTTCGGCGGCACGAACGGCACGCTGGTCTTCAAGCGCGCCTGATGCGCGTGTGACCGCTTGAACTGCTCGACGCCGCAGCCCGCGCCGGTTCATCCGGCGTCCTTTCCCGGATCTTCCGGATCGCCACCTTCCGACGGACGGCCGCAGACCATTGTGCTGCGGCCGTCCGCGTGGCTGCGCGGTGCGGTCGGTCTGTTCGTCCCGCTCGCGGCGGCGGCGGTATTTGCGGCGCTGGCGCCGCGCATCGGCGGATGGCAGGCGGTTCCGGCGGCTTGCGCAGTCTTGGCTGGTCTCGCGCTGTGGGCGATCAGGCTGGATCGGGCCGCGCCGGGCACGCTCAAAATCGGGCCGGATGTTTTGACGGTCCGGGATCGCCGGGGGACACTGCTTTGCCAGGGCCGTATCGCCGGATGCTCGCAATGGAGCGGCTGGCTTCTGATGCTCTCGCTCGTCGCCGACGACGGCCGCTCGCGACCGTTGCTGCTGGCGGCCGATGCATTGTCCGCGGATGCCCGTCGTGAACTGGCGGTGCTCGGCCGGCGCGGCGCGCACGGCGGACTGTAACCGACGTAACCGCGCTGTTACCGGGCTGCGTGACGTGTCGGCGGGAACGCTACAATGGTGCCCCGCTATGCAGCCCCACTCGTTATCGGACTTATCAGGTGAGCGAAAAAGAAATTGATCAGGTGCTGGTCGAGCGCGTCCAGAAGGGCGACAAGGCCGCTTTCGAGCTTCTGGTCGCCAAATACCACCGCAAGATCCTTCGGCTGATTTCGCGCCTCGTGCGCGATCCCGCCGAGGTCGAAGACGTGGCCCAGGACGCCTTCATCAAGGCGTACCGGGCATTGCCGCAGTTCCGCGGGGAGTCGGCGTTCTATACGTGGTTGTACCGGATTGCGGTCAACACGGCAAAGAACTACCTTGCGACGCAGGGTCGGCGGGCACCGACGTCGACTGAAGCAGATGCCGAGGAAGCTGAAACTTTCTCGGATGCGGACCAACTAAGGGATATCAACACGCCTGAGTCGATGTTGATGAGCAAGCAGATCGCTGAGACGGTCAATGCTGCGATGGCGGTTTTACCGGAAGAGTTGCGTACCGCCATTACTCTTCGTGAAATTGAGGGTTTGAGCTACGAAGAAATCGCCGAAATGATGGGTTGCCCGATCGGGACCGTCAGATCGCGAATTTTTCGCGCTCGCGAAGCCATTGCGGCAAAATTGCGTCCGCTGCTGGACACACCCGAAGGGAAACGCTGGTAAGCCGGCAATCTCTCGGGGCAGGACGCGATTTCCAGGGTTAGGTGGTGTCACTACGGGGTGTCAGTAAGATGGGGAGCATCATGGGGTCGGTCTCGGTGCAATCGCAAGCCAGCTCGCGAGGCGAGCGTCTGTCCGCTTTTGTCGACGGCGAATTGTTCGGCGACGAGCATCTGAACAAGCTGTTTTCTGATCTGGGTCACGAAGATCGTGCCGCGTGGTCGTGCTATCACCTGATCGGCGATGCACTGCGGTCCGACGATCTGGCCGTGAAGCCGGCGACGAGCAGCGCATTTCTCAGCAATTTCGCCACGCGTCTCGACAGCGAGCCGCATCTGCTCGCGCCTGCCGCGATGCCGGTTGCGCGTCGTCTGCTCGCGCTGCGTCGACGTGTCGTGCCCGCGTTCGCAGTTGCGGCCGCAGCGGCAACGCTGACGTGGATCGTCGTGCCGCAACTGCAAGGCGGGGTGCCCGGCGCGCAGGTCGCATCGGTGTCGACTCACGCTGACTCGGTACAGCGCGTGGCAATGGCCTCGGTGCCGGCCGCGACGGTGCAACCGGTCGCGCAGGATGCGAACATCATTCGCGACGCCCGTCTGGACCAGTATCTGGAAGCCCATCAACAATTCGCTCAACAGCCCGTCATGGCCGATACGACGCCGCTGATCCGCGCTGCGGTGACCACGCAAGGCCAATAGTCTGATGCAGACGCTGCGGTTGAATAAAACGACG
Organism: Paraburkholderia flava; assembly: GCF_004359985.1. Classification (NCBI taxonomy): domain Bacteria; kingdom Pseudomonadati; phylum Pseudomonadota; class Betaproteobacteria; order Burkholderiales; family Burkholderiaceae; genus Paraburkholderia; species Paraburkholderia flava. The sequence continues at coordinate 806,071 of NZ_SMRO01000002.1, forward strand.
ATCTGGGGGCGGCTGCCGGCATATCTGTTCTGTGCAGCCGTGTTGTTATCCGCGACACCGCGCGTCTTTGCGCAATCCGACGATCCGCTCGTCGTGCATCGCACGGCGGCGGAGCTACTTGGCCGGATCCACGAAGCTGCCCAGCAGCAGAACTACGAAGGCGCGTTCGTCTATCAGCGCGGCGCGTTCGTGCAGTCGTCGCGCATCGCTCATTACACGACGCGTAACGACGGCGAATTCGAGCAGCTCGAGAGCCTCGACGGCAAGCCGCGCAAGATGCTGCGGCATAACGACGACCTGTACACGTTCATCCCGGAACGGCATCTGTGCGTCGTCGAAAAACGGCAGAACAAGGATTCGTTCCCGGCGTTGCTCGCCGCGAGCAGCGATCAGGTGCTGGCTGTCTACGAACCGAAGCTGCTCGGCACCGATCGGGTCGCGGGTATCGACAGCCAGGTGATCGAACTCGATCCGAAGGACGCGTTCCGCTTTGCCTACAAGCTGTGGGCCGATACGAAGACGGGTCTGCTGCTGCGTGCGCAGACGCTCGATCCGAGCGGTCAGGTGCTTGAGCAGCTGTCGTTCACGCAGATTCGCATCGGCGTGCCCGCCGACAAGACGGGCATCGCGAACGGCATCCGCAATCTGACTGGCTGGACCGTGGTGCATCCGCCGGTCGAACCGGTCGACATGGAAGCGCAGGGCTGGCAGATCGCTCCGACAGTGCCGGGCTTCCGCAAGATTCGTGAACTGCGCAGGCCGATGGCCGCGCGCGATGCCGGCGATCCCCCCATTCCCGTAGATCAGGCTGTATTCTCCGACGGTCTCGCCGCGATTTCGATTTTTGTCGAACCGGCCGAGAAGAACTCTCGCAAGGAAGGGGCAGGCAGCAGCGGGGCGACGCACGTGCTGGTCAAACGGCGCGGCGATTTCTGGATCACTGTCCTCGGGGAAGTGCCCCAGACCACGTTGCAGCAATTTGCGTCTGCCATAGAATACAAAGCTCCCAAGTAAATCCTTCGGCTCGCTACGATATGACGACTTTCCCGGTGCGCAAATTCCTCGCGGCCGCAGCGGTGGCTGTTTGCCTGCCGTTCGTACCGCATACGGCTTCCGCGGCGCCCGCGGCCAGTCTTCCCGACTTCACCGATCTCGTCGACAAGGTCGGTCCCGCTGTCGTCAACATTCGCACGACCACCAAGGTGTCGAATTCGACGCGCGGTTTGCCGCCGGGTCTCGACGACGGCGACATGTCCGAATTCTTCCGTCGCTTCTTCGGCATTCCGTTGCCGCAGTCGCCGCAGCCCGGTACGCCGCGCGGCAAAGGCGGCAATGGTGGGAAGGGAGACAACGGCGGCGATGGCGGTAGCGGCGGCAGTCAGGATGCGCCCGATAACGGCAGCGATTCCGAACAGAGCAGCGGCGTCGGCTCGGGCTTCATCCTGTCGTCGGATGGCTACGTGATGACCAACGCGCACGTCGTCGACGATGCGGACACGATCTACGTGACGCTCACCGACAAGCGCGAATTCAAGGCGAAGCTGATCGGCGTCGACGATCGCACCGACGTCGCCGTCGTGAAGATCAGCGCGGCGAATCTGCCCACGGTGACGATCGGCGACTCGAACAAGGTGCGCGTCGGCGAATGGGTCGTCGCGATCGGTTCGCCGTTCGGGCTCGAGAACACGGTCACGGCAGGCATCGTCAGCGCGAAGGGTCGGGATACGGGCGACTATCTGCCGTTCATCCAGACCGACGTGGCCGTCAATCCGGGTAATTCGGGCGGTCCGCTGATCAACATGCAGGGCGAGGTGATCGGCATCAACTCGCAGATCTACAGCCGCACCGGCGGCTTCATGGGGATTTCGTTCGCGATTCCGATCGACGAAGCGATGCGTGTCGCCGATCAGCTGAAGACCACCGGCAAGGTTACGCGAGGTCGCATTGCGGTTGCGATCGGCGAGGTGACGAAGGACGTCGCCGATTCGCTCGGCTTGCCGCGGGCGCAGGGTGCGCTCGTCAGCAGCGTCGAACCCGGCGGTCCGGCCGACAAGGCTGGCGTGCAGCCCGGCGACATCATCCTGAAGTTCAACGGCCATTCGGTCGATACCGCGACCGATCTGCCGCGGATGGTCGGCGATACGAAGCCGGGCACGAAGGCGACGATCACCGTGTGGCGCAAGGGTCAGTCGCGCGATCTGCCGGTCACGATCGCGGAAATGCAGACGGACAAGGTCGCGAAGGCCGACCAGAAGAAGACCCCGGCGCCGAAGCCGCGCGCGTCGAATTCGCTCGGTATCGCGGTCAGCGACTTGCCGGCCGACCAGCAGAAAGCGTTGAAGGTGAACGGCGGCGTGCAGGTCGATTCGGTCGATGGTCCGGCGGTGCGTGTCGGTCTGCAGCGTGGCGACATCATCCTGCGCGTCGGCGATACCGACATCACGGGCGCCCGTCAGTTCGAAGAAGTGACGTCGCACCTGGATCCGTCGAAGATGGTCGCGCTGCTGGTTCGCCGCGGCGACAACACGCAGTTCGTCCCGATCCGTCCGCGCGGACCCGCGCAGAAGTGACGTCGATGGCACCGCTCACGCCGCTCGTTCTCTATGGGCGCGCGTGGTGCCATCTTTGCGACGACATGCTCGAGGCACTCGAGCCTGTATTGGCCGAGTTCGGTGCAACGGTCGACGTGCTCGACATCGACGCGGATCCCGCGCTCGAAGCGCGCTTCAACGAACTGGTGCCGGTGTTGATGTGCGACGGCATCGAACTGTGTCACTACCATTTCGACGAAGCACGCGTACGCGCGGCATTGACGGCGCGTACGCACGTAGCGGCAGCGGCGCACACAGCAGCACGCGCTGAATGAATCGCAAATAAGTCCGGATAATCCGCCGCGCGTCAGTCCGAAACGCCGAACGGCATGCCAGAGTCCGGTAAACCCGCCGGGCGAGGCCCTTTTCGGCTAAAATAGATCGGTTTTTCACCTACTTACAAGGCGTGCTCTGCTATCGTCCGAGCGCGCCTTTTTCGCTTGATCGGCACTGAATGGATCATATTCGTAATTTCTCGATCATCGCGCACATCGACCACGGCAAGTCGACGCTCGCAGATCGCATCATCCAGCTGTGCGGCGGTTTATCGGACCGTGAAATGGAATCGCAGGTGCTCGACTCGATGGATATCGAGCGCGAACGGGGTATCACCATCAAGGCGCAGACCGCCGCGCTGTCGTATCGCGCGCGCGATGGCCAGGTCTACAACCTGAACCTGATCGACACACCGGGGCACGTCGACTTCTCGTACGAAGTGAGCCGTTCGCTGTCCGCGTGCGAAGGGGCGTTGCTCGTCGTCGATGCGAGCCAGGGTGTCGAGGCGCAGACCGTGGCGAACTGCTACACGGCGATCGAACTCGGCGTCGAAGTCGTGCCGGTCCTGAACAAGATCGATTTGCCTGCGGCGGATCCCGACAACGCGATTTCCGAAATCGAAGACGTGATCGGCATCGATGCAACCGATGCCACGCGTTGCAGCGCGAAGACCGGTCTGGGTGTCGAGGACGTGCTCGAAGCGCTGATCGCGAAAGTGCCTGCGCCGAAGGGCGATCCGGATGCGCCGCTGCAGGCGCTGATCATCGATTCCTGGTTCGACAACTACGTCGGCGTCGTGATGCTCGTGCGTATCAAGAACGGCACGCTGCGCCCGAAAGACCGGATCAAGCTGATGGCGACCGGCGCACAGTATCCGGTCGAACACGTCGGCGTATTCACGCCGAAATCGCGCGATCTCGAATCGTTGTCGGCGGGGCAGGTGGGTTTCATCATCGCGGGCATCAAGGAGCTCGCCGCGACGAAGGTCGGCGATACCGTCACGCATGTGACGAAGCCCGCTACCGAACCGCTGCCCGGTTTCAAGGAAGTGAAGCCGCAGGTGTTCGCCGGCCTGTATCCGGTCGAAGCGAACCAGTACGACGCACTGCGCGAATCGCTCGAAAAACTCAAGCTCAACGACGCGTCGCTGCAATACGAGCCCGAAGTATCGCAGGCGCTCGGTTTCGGTTTCCGCTGCGGCTTCCTCGGGCTGCTGCACATGGAGATCGTGCAGGAGCGGCTCGAACGCGAGTTCGACATGGATCTGATCACGACGGCGCCGACCGTCGTCTACGAGGTGCTGCTGCGCGACGGCTCGACGATCATGGTCGAGAATCCCGCGAAGATGCCTGATCCGTCCTACTCCGAGGAAATCCGCGAACCGATCGTCACCGTGAATCTGTACATGCCGCAGGAGTACGTCGGCTCGGTGATCACGCTGTGCACGCAGAAGCGCGGCAACCAGATCAACATGCAGTACCACGGTCGCCAGGTGCAGCTCACGTACGAAATTCCGATGGCGGAAATCGTGCTCGACTTCTTCGACCGGTTGAAGTCGGTGTCGCGCGGCTATGCGTCGATGGACTACGAGTTCAAGGAATACCGCACGTCCGACGTCGTGAAGGTAGACATGCTGATCAACGGTGACAAGGTCGATGCGCTGTCGGTGATCGTCCACCGTTCGCAGTCGCAGTATCGCGGCCGCGAAGTGGCGGCGAAGATGCGCGAGATCATTCCGCGCCAGATGTACGACGTCGCGATCCAGGCGGCGATCGGCGCACACATCATCTCGCGCGAAAACATCAAGGCGCTGCGCAAGAACGTGCTGGCGAAGTGCTACGGCGGCGACATCTCGCGCAAGAAGAAGCTGCTCGAAAAGCAGAAAGCGGGGAAGAAGCGGATGAAGCAGGTAGGCACCGTTGAAATCCCGCAGGAAGCTTTCCTTGCTATCCTGCGCGTCGAAGACAAGTAAATCGTCCGACAAAAATAGGTCCGCTAACTGGAACCCGTATGAATTTTGCGCTGATTCTTTTTGTGCTCGTCGTCTTGACGGGCGTTGCATGGGTCGCAGACAAACTGATTTTCGTGCCGCAGCGCCGTCGTGCCGCGGACGCCGCCGTTGCCGAGTTCGACCGGCAGCAGGCTCGCGTTGGCGAGCGTTTCGCCGACGAGAACGCGCCGCAGACCCGTGCCCGTCTGCGTGACGAGAAGCTGCGGCAGCCGTGGTGGCTCGAATACACGGCGAGCTTTTTCCCGGTCATTCTGGTGGTGTTCGTCGTGCGCTCGTTCGTCGTCGAGCCGTTCAAGATTCCGTCGGGGTCGATGGTGCCGACGCTGATGGTCGGCGATTTCATTCTCGTCAATAAATTCGATTACGGCATTCGCCTGCCGATCACGAACACGAAGCTCACGCAGGGTCGGCCGCTGCAACGAGGCGACGTGGTCGTCTTCCGCTATCCGAAGGACGAATCGGTCGACTACATCAAGCGCGTGATCGGCCTGCCCGGCGATGTCGTCGCGTACCAGGACAAGCAGCTGACGATCAACGGCAAGCCGGTGCCCGAAACACCGATGCCGGACTTCTTCGACGACGAACGCATCGGTTACGCGAAGCAGTTCGAAGAAGATCTCGACGGTCGCAAGAACGCGATTCTGAACAACCCCGCCGTGCCGCCGTTCATCGTCGGTGCAGAAGACTATCCGTATCGCGACAACTGCCAGTACAACGCGCGCGGTGTGATCTGCAAGGTGCCGCCGGGTAACTACTTCATGATGGGCGACAACCGCGACAACAGTGCGGACAGCCGCTACTGGGGTTTCGCACCGGACCAGAATGTCGTCGGTCGCGCGTTCTTCATCTGGATGAATTTCAGCAATCTGAAGCGCATCGGATTTTTCCACTGAGTTCGACGGTCGCATAGGGTTGCATAAGGCCCGCGCATTCCTCGCATCACTCCTTCGATACACGTCGCGTACACACGCGGCGTGTTATCACGCTACTTTAAGAACGTGCGGTAACGTCGCTACGCGACGGTTTTTCGCCCACCTGAGCGCGTTGCCGCCGGGCAGGGCGCCCGCGTTATACTCTGCACATGCCTTCATCTCCGTTGGAAAGCCGTTTGCGCTACGAATTTCGCAATGCGGAATTGTTGCGCCAGGCTTTGACACATCGCAGTCACAGCGCCACGCATAACGAACGGCTCGAGTTTCTCGGCGACTCTGTTCTGAATTGCGCGGTAGCCGCACTTTTGTTCCAGCGTTTCAGCAAGCTGGACGAAGGCGATCTGTCACGTGTCCGCGCCAACCTGGTCAAACAGCAATCCCTGTACGAAATCGCTCAGGCCCTGAATGTGTCGGAGGGGTTGCGCCTCGGCGAAGGCGAGCTGCGCAGCGGCGGGTTCCGCCGGCCGTCGATCCTCGCCGACACGCTGGAAGCCATTCTGGGCGCGGTCTTCCTCGACGGTGGCTTCGACGCCGCCCAGACGGTGATCAAACGCCTGTACGTGCCGATCCTCGACCACATCGACCCGCGCACACTGGGCAAGGATTCGAAGACGCTGCTGCAGGAATACCTGCAAGGCCACAAGCTGCCGTTGCCGACCTATACGGTCGTCGCGACGCATGGCGCAGCGCACAATCAACAGTTCGAAGTCGAATGCACGGTGCCCAAGCTGGACGTCAAGGTGTCCGGATCGGGTGCGAGCCGCCGCGCGGCCGAGCAGGCCGCCGCCAAGAAGGCACTCGACGAGGTCATGGCCGCAGCACCAGCGATGGTCACGAAGCCGCGCCGCTCGAAGGGCACCCGCGCTGCGAAGCATGCGGAGCCGGAAATCGTGCCGGGCGTCGCCGGCGTGCAGACGGCGCTCGATCTCCGTTCGCCCGATCGCAAGAGCGAACGGGCAGCACGAGGTGAGGCGAAGCCGGCTGCCGCACCTGAAGCACCGCCTGTGGCCACGCCGGCTCCCGCTATCGCGCCCGCGCCGCTCGCGGTGATTCGCGCGGCGCATGTGGAGTACAGCCAGCCGGCCGCGTCATCTGCCGACAAGGACAAGAGCGACAAAAACGACAAAACCGAGCGCGGCGAGAAAATCGTCGAGAAGCTCGTCGAAAAGGCCGCGGAAAAGCTCGCCGACAAGGCAGCCGACAAGCCCGCTGCACCCCGTCATGCCCGCGGCGAACCGCTGAACGGCGCAGCCACTGAACCGGGAACCGCCGGCACCGCTGCAGCCGAACTCGAACCCGGACTCGCCGACGTGCCGCAGCGTGTCGCCGACGCCGGCCATTGACCGACCACAATTGACCCTGCGCCACACGCGGCGCACGCTCTCCCTGAACTCGCGGTAACCGAATATGAACGCTCCCACTCCCTCTGGTTTTCGCTGCGGCATGGTCGCGATCGTCGGCCGTCCGAATGTCGGCAAGTCGACGCTGATGAATGCGCTCGTCGGCCAGAAAGTCAGCATCACGTCGCGCAAGGCGCAGACCACCCGGCACCGCATCACCGGCATCCATACGCTCGAGGACGCGCAGTACATCTTCGTCGATACGCCTGGTTTCCAGACGCGTCACGCCAGCGCGCTGAACCGTTCGCTGAACCGCGCGGTGACATCGACGCTGTCGTCGGTCGACGCCGTGCTGTTCGTGATCGAAGCAGGCCGCTTCGGCCCCGACGACCAGAAAGTGCTCGACCTGATCCCCGCGTCGGCGCCGACGCTGCTGGTCGCGAACAAGCTTGATCGCGTGTCGGACAAGGAATCGCTGTTCCCGTTCATGCAGCAGATGAGCGCGCTGCGCGAGTACAAGGAAATCGTGCCGCTGTCGGCGAAGAATCTCGACGACATCAAGCGGTTGATGGTAACGGTGCGCCCGTATTTGCCGGAAGGCGAGCCGATCTACGGCGAAGACGATCTGACCGACCGCAGCGAGCGCTTCCTCGCGGCGGAAATCCTGCGTGAGAAAGTCTTCCGCTGGACCGGCGACGAACTGCCGTACACGAGCACCGTGCTGATCGAGAAGTTCGAAACCGAAGGCCGGCTGCGCCGCATCTTCGCGACGATCCTCGTCGACCGCGACACCCACAAGGCGATGATCATCGGACAGAAGGGCGCGAAGCTGAAGCAGATCAGCACCGACGCGCGCGTCGACATGGAAAAGCTGTTCGACGGTCCGGTGTATCTCGAGACCTTCATCAAGGTGAAGAGCGGCTGGGCCGACAACGATGCCGGACTTCGTGCGTATGGGTACGAATGACGGGTGGATGACCCTGCCGCCCGAAGCGGAGCCGGACGACGCCGAACCGGCCGAACGGGCGGCTCAGCCACGCCCGCGCGCCGCGAAAAAAACGCCGCGCACGTCAGGCGGCAAACGCTCGTCTGCCGCTGATACCTTCGACACCGACGCCGCGCCTGAAGGCACAGCCGGTGCATCCCGCAAGACCCCAACCCGCCGCACGCCCCGCACCACCGCATCGGAATACCGGATCGCGGAGCAACCCGCGTTCGTGCTGCACAGCTACCCGTACCGCGAAACGAGCCTCATCATCGACGTGCTGTCGCGCGATCATGGACGCCTCGCGCTCGTCGCGAAAGGCGCGAAGCGACCGCACTCCGCGCTGCGCGGCGTGCTGCAGACGTTCCAGCCGCTCGCGCTGTCGTGGTCCGGTAAAGGCGAAGTGCGCACGCTGACCGGTGCCGAATGGGTCGGCGGGATGCTGCCGCTCGGCGGCGATGCGCTGCTGTGCGGCTTCTACGTGAACGAACTGCTGGTGAAGTTCTGCGCGCGCGAAGATCCGCATCCGCAGCTGTTCCATCACTACGTCGTTACGATGACGCGTCTCGGGCACGACGAACCTCCGGTGCAGGTGCTGCGCTCGTTCGAGCGCTTGCTGCTGCGCGAAACCGGCTATGCGCTCGCGCTCGACCGCACGGTGACGCGCCAGGCCGTGCAGGCCGAACGCCGCTATGTGTTCGATCCCGAGCGCGGCGTGCGCGAAGCGTCCGACGATCTGCCCGCGCAATGGCCGGTGATCGCGGGACAGACCTTGCTCGACATGGAGCACGACGATTACCATCGACCGCAAACCGTCGCGCAAAGCAAAACGTTGATGCGCTTCCTGCTGAACACCTACCTCGGCGGCACGCCGCTCGCGACGCGCCAGATCCTGATCGACCTGCAAAATCTATGAGCTTCTTTCTGACCTCGCCCACCGCGATCGACCTCGGCGTGAACATCGATCACGTCGCCACACTGCGCAACGTGCGCGGCACGACCTATCCCGATCCGATCCGCGCGGCGCTGATGGCCGAAGAGGCCGGCGCCGATGCGATCACACTGCATCTGCGCGAGGACCGCCGCCACATCGTCGATGCGGACGTGCGTGCGCTGCGTCCGCTGCTGAAAACGAGGATGAATCTCGAATGCGCGATCACGTCCGAGATGCTCGACATCGCGTGCGACGTGAAACCGCACGACGTCTGCCTCGTTCCGGAAAAACGCGCGGAGCTGACGACCGAAGGCGGTCTCGATGTCGCGGGCCAGTTCGAAGCGGTGCGTGCCGCATGCACGCAACTCGCCGGTGCCGGCTCGCGCGTGTCGCTGTTCATCGATCCCGACGACGCGCAGATTCGTGCCGCGCACGAAGCGGGCGCGCCGGTCGTCGAATTGCACACCGGTCGTTACGCGGAAGCACACGATCCCGCCGAACAGCAGCGCGAATACGAGCGTGTCGTGCGTAGCGTCGAGCTGGGCATATCGCTGGGTCTGAAGGTCAATGCGGGACACGGTCTGCACTACACGAACGTCCAGGCGATCGCGGCGATCGACGGCATTGTCGAGCTGAACATCGGCCACGCGATCGTCGCGCACGCGATCTTCGCCGGCTGGGACAACGCGGTGCGCGAGATGAAGGCGATCATGGTCGCGGCGCGTCTCGCCGCGCGGACATAACGCAAATCAGGCGACGACGCATGGCGATCTACGGCATCGGTACCGACATCGTTCAGGTCAGCCGCGTCGCGGCCGTGATGACGCGCACGAACGACCGCTTCGCCGAGAAAGTGCTCGGCCCGGACGAACTGCGCATCTATCACGCACGTCGCGCACGATCGGAAGCGCGCGGGCTCGCCTTTCTCGCGACGCGTTTTTCGGCGAAGGAAGCGTTCTCGAAAGCGATCGGCCTCGGCATGCACTGGCCGATGACGTGGCGCGCGCTCCAAACATTGAACGAACCGAGCGGCCGGCCGATGGTGGTGGCCTCCGGCGAACTCGCTGAATGGCTCGCCGCGCGCGGCATCACCGCACGCGTGACGATCACCGACGAGCGCGATTACGCGGTGTCGTTCGTGATTGCGGAAACCGGCGAGCCGCCCGCAGCAGGCTGATCGCACGATCACTCATGAGGCGCGTTCGCCGCGCCTCTTTCTCTCTGTCTCTCGATTGCTCAATTCGATGAAAACTTCTCCTGGACCGGTGATGCTCGACGTGGTCGGCAAGACGCTGACCGATGACGACAAGCGTCGCCTTGCCCATCCGATGACGGGCGGCGTGATCCTGTTCGCCCGCCACTATGAAAACCGCGCGCAGCTGGTTGCGCTGACCGACGCGATCCGCGCGGTGCGCGAAGACATCCTGATCGCCGTCGATCACGAAGGCGGCCGCGTGCAGCGCTTTCGGACCGATGGCTTCACGGTGCTGCCGTCGATGGGCGCGCTGGGTCAGCTGTGGGACAAGGACGTGCTGTACGCGACGAAGGTGGCGACAGCGGTCGGCTACGTGCTCGCCGCCGAACTGCGCGCGTGTGGAATCGACCTGAGCTTCACGCCGGTGCTCGATCTGAACTACGGACAGTCGAAGGTGATCGGCGATCGCGCGTTCCATCGCGATCCGCGCGTCGTCGCGATGCTCGCGAAGAGCGTGAATCATGGGCTCGCGCTGGCCGGGATGGCGAACTGCGGCAAGCATTTTCCGGGGCACGGGTTTGCCGAGGCGGACTCGCATGTCGCGGTGCCGGTCGACGACCGGCCGCTCGATGCGATCCTGCGCGACGACATCGCGCCGTACGACTGGCTCGGGATGTCGCTCGCGGCGGTGCTGCCCGCGCACGTGATCTATCCGCAGGTCGACACGAAGCCGGCGGGTTTTTCACGTGTATGGCTGCAGGAAATCCTGCGCGGCAAGCTGCGTTTTCCGGGTGCGATTTTCAGCGACGATCTGTCGATGGAGGCGGCGCGGCAGGGCGGTTCATTGACCGAGGCCGCGACCGCTGCGCTCCACGCCGGCTGCGACATGGTGCTGATCTGCAATCAGCCGGACGAGGCGGGCAAGGTACTCGACGCGCTGCGCGTGATGCCGACGAAGGCGTCGCAGCGTCGGCTGAAGCGGATGCGTCCGCGCGGCAAGGCGTTGAAGTGGAGCAAGCTGGTTGCTGAGCCGCAGTATCAGCAGGCGCACGCGTTGTTGCGCGAGGCGTTCCCGCAGGCATCGAAGTGAAGCGGGGGCCGTCGTTCATCACGACGGCCCCCGCTTTTTCATACCGCTCTTCCGCTCAGTTAAGCCGCATCCGCTGCAGCTTGTTATAGAGCGTCTTCGGACTGATGCCGAGCAGCGACGCGGCGCGATGTCGCGTACCGCCGACCGCATCAAGCGTCGCGCGGATCAGCATCTCTTCCACATCCGCGAGCGGCGTGCCGACGGTGACCTGCACGCGGCTACCGTTCAGATCCCGCGTGCCGCCGCCTGACTCGTCCGCACGCAGCGACTCGACCACGTCGCCGGACGCCTGATACGCGCGCCTCACTCGCTCCTGCAATTCGCGGACGTTGCCGGGCCAGTCGTACGAAAGACATTCACGAATAAAGTTCGGGCTGACCAGCCGCGTCGTGTCCGCGACGCCGTGAGCGTTCGCTTCGCGATTCAGCTCGTCGACGAGCGCCTGCGCGAACAGCGCCGGATCGTCACCGCGTTCGCGCAGCGGCGGCAGCGTCAGCGCCGCGGCTTCGAGGCGCAGGCCGAGGTCTTCGTGCAGCGAACCGTCGGCGATCGCGTTGCGCGGCACCTTGCGGGTCGACGCGATCAGCCGGAAATCGGTGACCACCTGGTTCGTTCCGCCGACGCGCATGAACGTCTGCGAGTCGAGTGCGCGCAGCAGCGCTTCCTGCAACTCGCGCGGCAGTTCGGCGATTTCGTTGATGTACAGCGTGCCGCCGCTAGCCTGCTCGAAGAGACCCGGCTCGCGCTGCTCGGCGCCGTTGAACGCGCCGCGCTCATGTCCGAACAACAGGCTTTCGAGTGAACGGCCACCCGCGCGTTCGATCGCCGGCTGGCAATCGGTGCGGCAATCGAACACGACGAACGGCCCTTTGCGGCGTCGGCTCATCTCGTGCAGCGTGCGCGCCGCGACGCTCTTGCCGGTTCCAGCTTCGCCGGAAATCAGCACGGCAGTCTCGGTCGGCGCGAGCTGTTCGATCGTGTCGTACACGTGCTGGATCGCGCCGCTGCGTCCGATCATCGTGCCGAAGCGACCGAGCTGGCGCAGCGTCGCACGCAGCGTCTGCACTTCCTCGGTCAGCTCGTACGGACGCGGAATCCGCGCCAGCAGGCTGCGCAGCCGCGGGATGTTGACCGGCTTCAGCAGATAGTCCCAGATGCCGTGGCGCAGACCTTCGATCGCGCTCTCGACCGTCGCGTTGCCGGTCATCACGATCACGGGTAGCGCGCCGCCGGGCGGCTGCGCGGGCAGATGCTGCAACAGGTCCAGTCCGCTGCCGTCGGGCAGGTTCAGGTCGACCAGCACGACGTCCGGAATGAACCGCGTCAACGCCGCGCGTGCTTCGGCGAGCGTCGTGGCGGTGTCGACGGAGAAACCATCGGCAGCGAGGATCGCGGACAGCCCGGACAGGCTATTGGGATCGTCTTCGACAATCAGGGCATGTGGCATGGCGAGTGCAACTGGTTAGATGAATCCGAATCGAAAACCGGCCGTCCTTCCTGCGGACGGCACCGGCGCGTCTCTTTGCGGCAGTGGATGCATCGCCGCCCGGTCAGCGGAAGCGACCCGCCGGGACGGGTCGACACATGCAATCGCCGGGGCGGCCTCATTCGCGGTTGGCTTCGAAGAAGCGGCGCACTTCACGCTCCGCTTCTTCGCGGGTCTTGCCGTAGCGCTCCTGGATCAGGCCTGCGAGCTTGTCGGCGTGTCCTTCCGCGCGGGTCAGCTCGTCGTCCGTCAGTTCGCCCCACGCAGCCTTGGCCTTACCGACGATCTGTTTCCACTTTCCTTCAGCAATATCGTTGTTCATGGTTTGCTCTCTCCCTTCGATTAAACCCGTCCGGGTGACCTCTTCGAGATAGCAGAGAGCATGCCATTTGGCATAATTCAGCGAATTCAATAACTTACGGCTTTGGCGAGCGACGCAAACCGCGCGTTTCCGGCATTTTGACAATCCGACCGGTAAAGTTTGCTTCAACCATACACGGTCGCGCAAAAAAGAAAAAGCGCCCGGTAGGGCGCTTTTTTATTCGGCCGGGAGTTTCGCGGCCGTGCAGCAGTGCGCGTTATGCGCGGCTGCGGTACTCATGCGTGCGGGTGTCGATTTCGATCTTGTCGCCGATCGCGCAGAAGAGCGGCACTTGCAGCTCGAAACCGGTGTTCAGCTTCGCGTTCTTCAGTACCTTGCCCGACGACGTGTCGCCCTTCACCGCAGGTTCCGTGTAGATGATCTCGCGGACCAGCGTGGTCGGCAGCTCGACCGAAATCGCCTTCTCGTTGTAGAACACGACTTCGCAAGCCATGCCGTCTTCGAGGTAGTGAAGCGCGTCGCCCATCATTTCCGCTTCGACTTCGAACTGGTTGTAGTCGGCGTCCATGAACACGTACATCGGATCGGCGAAGTACGAGTAGGTGACTTCCTTGCGATCCAGCACGACGACGTCGAACTTGTCGTCGGCCTTGTAGACCGATTCCATGCCCGCGCCCGTCAGCAGATTCTTGAACTTCATCTTGACGACGGCGGAGTTGCGACCCGATTTGTTGTACTCGGCTTTTTGCACAACCATCGCGTCGCTGCCGATCATCACGACGTTGCCCGTGCGGAGTTCCTGTGCGATCTTCATAAAACTGTCCTGTCCGAAATAAAGTGCTTCAAATTCAATAAATTCGATGTTCATGCGGCCCGGCAAACCGAACCTGCGTGGCCGGCAGCCGCGGCGGCGTGCTTGCCGACTGGCGCTGTTTCTCCGCGGTTTCCCTTCGCTTGCTTCCCGACCGGCTACGTGCGCTTCGTGCCGTTCGCATGCGCGTCACAGTTGTGCAGCCTTAGTGTGTCGCCGGGCTGCGCTGCGCAGTGTCGCTTTGTTCTACCGGATGCCGGTTGCCCGGCGAAGTTCTTCGCGGTTTTCCCGCGGTCGTGGTCATGTAGCGGCGATTGATCTGACAGTGCGATGTGCCGCTCTGTCACTTCTTCGCAACTCATGCCAGCGAACGGATAACCGCTTATTTTAACTGACTTTTTGCGAATCCGGCCAGATTTCCGGCGAGGTCGCCGATTGCCGCGAGTTCTGCAGTCCACGTCTTCGCGCGGGCGTCGAAGATTGCCCGGTGACGCTGGAAATCCGCCCAGTCCGGGTCGCCCGCGCCGTTCCACGCGTGCCAGAAGCGACCGAGCGCTGCGCGGGCGTCGGCGGGCAGCGGGCCGGCGTAGTGGGCGAGGGCCGCGTCGAGCTTCGGCAGATGGACGTCGTCGGCTTGCGGGTAGATGTGCCAGACGAACGGCCGGGCGGCCCACTGTGCACGGACGAATGAGTCTTCGCCGCGCACGAAATTGACGTCGCTCGACCACAGCAGTTGGTCGTAGCCGGCCTGGTCGGTGAATGCGAGCGCGTGTGCGGCGAGGTTGCCGCGTTGCGCGTGCGTGCCGGCGGCGAATGACGGCATCCCGAAAAAGCGTGCGACGGCACGGGAGACGCGACCCTCGGGCACCAGCAGGACAACGGGCTCGCTGCTGTCGCGCCATTGTGCGAGCAGGCTGTCCATAGCGGGGTTCTCGTACGCGAACAGCGAGACGACCGTCGTGCCGGCGTCAGGTGGCGGCGTGCCCGTCGTGTCGTGCCACCATGCCGTGCGTGCTTCGAGCGAGCCGACGAACGTGTCGCGGGTCGTTTCCAGCGACTGTTCCTTCAGCACGCCGCCGGTGCCCGGCCCGAGCCCCGGGAAGAAGAACGATTTGACGAGCGGGTAGCGCGGATGCGGCGACGGCCGCAGATGAAAATCGGCGACCCAGTCTTCGCCGCTCAGGTATTCGAGATTGATCCACACCGGCGCCCGCTCGCGACGCGCCATCGCCGCGACGTACGCAGGCGGCAGTTCGCACGCGAACGCTTCGACGACGACGTCCGCGACCTCGAGCGTTTGTCCCGCGTGCGCCGGCTCGTGCCAGTGCTCGACGACGATGCCGTCGACTGTCTGTCGTGCGAGTGTCGTGTCGAGCGTGGGGCACAGCTTCTGGAATGTATGAAGATCGTCGACGAACACGCGCACCTGCCATCGATGTTCGTGCGCGAGCTGGCGCGCGAGACGCCAGCACACGCCGATGTCGCCGAAGTTGTCGATCACCGCGCAGAAGATGTCGCACGCGATTCCGGTCGATGCAGAAGTCGCAGACGCGGACGTATTGCCGGCAGAAGAGAGAGGGGCGAAGGACATGGCGTTCCGCGTCCGTGTTCGGACGTGTGCGGAATGTTCTAAACTCACGATTCTAAAGCAGCCTCCGTTGCCCGATCATTCGCGGCGGTGGATGATTAACCTGCAAGTCCCTTTCCGATGACCCGCCCTGCAACCGAGCCGGGCAGCCCAACCGACCTGCATGACCCGAACCGACGTTCCTCACGCTTCCAGCGACCCAGCCGCCGCCGATCCCTTCGATCCGAAGAAGGTGCTGGTGCAGTTGCCGCATCTGCCGGGCGTGTATCGTTATTACGACGCGCACGATGCAGTGCTTTACGTCGGCAAGGCGCGCGATCTGAAGAAGCGCGTGTCGAGCTACTTCACGAAGACGCAGCTGTCGCCGCGCATCGCAATGATGGTCACGCGCATCGCGCGGATCGAAACGACGGTGACGCGTTCCGAGGCCGAAGCGCTGCTGCTCGAAAACAATCTGATCAAGGCGCTCGCGCCGCGCTACAACATCCTGTTTCGCGACGACAAGTCCTACCCGTACCTGAAGATCACCGGGCACGCGTACCCGCGCATGGCGTATTACCGCGGCTCGGTCGATCGCAAGAATCAGTACTTCGGTCCGTTTCCGAGTGCGTGGGCCGTGCGCGAAAGCATCCAGATCCTGCAGCGCGTGTTTCAGCTGCGCACCTGCGAAGATTCGGTCTTCAACAATCGCACGCGGCCTTGCCTGCTGCATCAGATCGGCCGCTGCACGGCGCCATGCGTGCACGCGATCAGCGAAGAGGATTACGCACGCGACGTCGCAAACGCATCGCGGTTTCTGCTCGGCCGGCAAAGCGAGGTGATGAAGGAACTCGAGCAGAAGATGCACGCGTTTGCTGGCGAACTGAAGTTCGAGCAGGCGGCGGCGGTGCGCAACCAGATGAGCTCGCTGTCGACCGTGCTTCATCAACAGGCGATCGAAGTCGGCGGCGACAGCGACGTCGATATTCTCGCGGTGGTCGCGCTCGGCGGGCGCGTGTGCGTGAATCTCGCGATGGTGCGCGGTGGCCGGCATCTCGGCGACAAGGCGTATTTTCCGGCGCATGTCGAGACTGCGTTGAGCGTCGAAGAAGGTGGACTCGGTCCGGATGAAGGCGTCGATGTGCAAGCGGTTCCGATGGATGCCGAACCTGCGGTCGACGCGCTCGCAAAACTGCAGGATGCGGACTCCGCTGTGATCGATGAAGCAGACGTCGGCGCTCTTGCAGAAGACGTTGAAGAGTCGGAAGACGTTGAAGGCACAGAGGAAGCACAACCGCAAACGAATCCACGTCCCGGCGGCAGAAAACCCCTTCCCACAGGCATCGAAGCCGAAGTCCTCGAAGCGTTCATCGCGCAGCACTACCTGGGTAATCGCGTGCCGCCGGTGCTGGTCGTGAGTCACGCGCCGGCGAATCGCGAGCTCGTCGATCTGCTGATCGAACAGGCCGGTCACAAGGTCACGGTGCTGCGGCAGCCGCAAGGCCAGAAGCGCGTGTGGCTCGGCATGGCCGAACAGAACGCGCGGCTCGCGCTTGCACGGCTGCTGTCCGAGCAGGGTTCGCAGCAGGCGCGTACGCGGGTACTTGCCGAAACGCTCGGTCTCGAATGCGACGATCTTGGGCAACTGCGCATCGAATGCTTCGACATCAGCCACACGATGGGCGAGGCGACGCAGGCGTCGTGCGTCGTGTATCACCATCACAAGATGCAGTCGGGCGAGTACCGCCGCTACAACATCACCGACATCACACCCGGTGACGACTACGCCGCGATGCGACAGGTGCTCACGCGACGCTACGAGAAAATGGTCGCGCAGGCTGCGGCGAATGCGGACCAGCAGACGGAAGATGAAACCGTAGTCGAGCTTGCTGAAGCTACGGCTGAACCATCCGCAGAAAGCGCGCCCACCGCTGTCGTCGAACCTCCCGCAACGGGCGCTACGATGCCGAACATCGTGCTGATCGACGGCGGCAAGGGGCAGGTCGAGATAGCGCGTCAGGTGTTCACCGAACTCGGTATCGATCACAGCATCCTCGTCGGTGTCGCGAAGGGCGAGGGGCGCAAGGTCGGCCTCGAGACGCTCGTGTTCGCCGACGGACGGACGCCGCTCGAACTCGGCAAGGAAAGCGCCGCGCTGATGCTGGTCGCACAGATCCGCGACGAGGCGCACCGGTTCGCGATCACCGGCATGCGCGCGAAGCGCGCGAAGACCCGGCAGACGTCGCGGCTCGAAGAACTCGAAGGCATCGGCGCGAAGCGTCGGCAGCGGTTGCTTGCGCGTTTCGGCGGATTGCGCGGCGTCGTTGCGGCGAGCGTAGAGGATCTGGCGAGCGTCGAAGGCATTTCGCAGGCGCTCGCCGAACAGATTTACCGGCAACTGCACTGATTCGCGCGTCGATGCGCGCGATGAGGTATTTTCAGGCACATACGCCGTTATCGGGCCCTGTCGCCGGGTTGCTTGTGACACACCCGGCGACACGGCACAATTGCAACTCCCTTGTCAGACGCTGCGCCTGCCCATGCCGTTCAATTTCCCGATTTTCCTGACCTGGCTGCGGATCGTCCTGATTCCGCTCGTCGTGGGCGTGTTTTATCTGCCCGACATGATGATGAGCCCGGCGCACCGCAACTGGGCCGCCGCGGCGATCTTCATCCTCGCGGCGCTGACCGACTGGTTCGACGGCTATCTCGCCCGCAAATGGAACCAGACCTCCGCGTTCGGCGCATTCCTCGATCCGGTCGCCGACAAGCTGATGGTCACGGCCGCGCTGCTCGTGCTGGTGCAGCTCGCGCGGCTCGATTCGGCGATCGCGCTGGTGATCGTCGGCCGCGAGATCGCGATCTCGGCGCTGCGCGAGTGGATGGCGCAGATCGGCGCGTCGAAGAGCGTCGCGGTGAATTCGCTCGGCAAGTTCAAGACCGCGTGCCAGATGATCGCGATCCCGATGCTGCTGTTCTACGGCACGTTGCCGTTCGGCGGCCGCTTCGTCGTCGATACGCGTGTGTGGGGCCTGTGGCTCATCTACCTCGCAGCGTTCCTGACGATCTGGTCGATGTTGTACTACATGAAGCTCGCGTGGCCGCAGATCCGCGAGCGCGGCGGGATGGCCTGAATCCGCTGAGGCGTCCGCCACATGCGGCATCGGCGTCGAAGGGGTTGACACTTTTCGGTCGTTTATACATAATCTCGTTTCTTCGCAGCGGGCAGGTAGCCGAAGCGAAGAAAGAAGTAGCAGAAGCAGTAAAACGCGGGAGTAGCTCAGTTGGTAGAGCGCAACCTTGCCAAGGTTGAGGTCGCGAGTTCGAGACTCGTCTCCCGCTCCAGATTCGAAGCAGCGTTTTGTGTTTCTGATGTGGTTCAAAACGCTGTACGCAGGACCATGCGGGAGTAGCTCAGTTGGTAGAGCGCAACCTTGCCAAGGTTGAGGTCGCGAGTTCGAGACTCGTCTCCCGCTCCAGACATACGGGGAAGCCAAGCTTCCCTTTTTGTTTGTGAGCCCGCTTATGGCGCGATAGCAAAGCGGTTATGCAGCGGCCTGCAAAGCCGTCCAGGCCGGTTCGACTCCGGCTCGCGCCTCCAGCACAGTTGAAGAGAAAAGCCCCGAGAGATCGGGGCTTTTCTTTTTTCGGCAGTATTCCATTTATGGAAATATGCCCGCTAAAATGGTGGGAAGCTGTCTGTAACCGCTCAAGAAAAGTGCAAAATAACTCGCATCTCGGCTCATTGGCCATTTGCATGAGTTCCGCTCAAAGCCTATGTCTTCAAAAAAATACATCCATTAGGGACATGGGAATACATCGTTGGGCGTAAAAGCATGCTGTTTGTCAGGGCAGTTCAGTCGAATTTTTGATGTGCTGGATGTGGTGACATAACATTTCACGATTTACAGCATGAGGTGACGTCCAGACTCCGCAAGCGGATACCGTTGCCGGACGTCAAGATTGTCAAAATCACATGGCACGCGGACGTCAGGGGCCTCATTCGGTACTGGAATTTGCGCGGCAGCGACTTGGCTACTCGACTCTGGTAACCTTGTTCGATCGACCATGCGAAAACAAAAAAATGACTAGAGCAAAATTCGAGTTCAAACCGGGGATTCCAGTCTTCGATCTACTCTTAGATACGCACAACGCGCGTATCCGGATTGGCGAAGATCAGAATGACTGCATTGCACGCATCATGCGGCGCGAGGCGCACATGTTGAATCTCATGCGGGACATTGCCGCAGAAGGACTCTCGACCAATCCAATTTTGGTTTCTCCTACTCCGGATGGAAAGTGGATTGTGCGCGATGGCAATCGGCGTGTGACTGCGTTGAAGTTGCTGAACCAGCCGGACCTTCTAGGGGATCCAGTACTCACTGCGAAGATTGGCGCGATCAAAACCGCTGCGGTCGACTTGCCGGAAATGATCGACGTATTTGCATGCGACGACGAAGCCGCGATGCGGCGGGAAATGCTACTGCGCCATAACGGTGAACAACAAGGCGTTGGTCAAGTAAGCTGGTCAGCGTATCTCCGAACGATCTTTCTGCTTGACGGAGACGAACCGGATCCAAACCGCAGGGCAGCTCAGTATGCACTTTGGGCGGAGGAGCAAGGTTTGCTCATAAGCGACGAGTTTCCGATCACAACCTTGACCCGTTTGCTCAGTGCCGACACCCTAACGTCGCTTGGGTTTAAGGTCGAAGACGACGAATTGTTAGTCGTGGCTTCGATTGACACCGCGAAGACGATGGCGAATCGCGTGATAGTCGATCTGGAGACGGGCGGCCAAAATGTAAATAGTTTATTCACGGTCGAGCAGCAGCAGGCTTATGTTGCGCGCGTCAGGCGCGATTTGGGGCTTGAACCGGAAGATCAAAGCGGTGGGACGGAAGGCGGTCACCCGTCAAAGCCGACACCGGGCTCGTCGGGTCGCCAATCCCCCTCTCCGCCGCCGTCACCAACTCCGACACCATCCAATGGAGGTGGGGTCAATGGACAACAGCCTTCCCCAAACGCGCGGCCTGCGCGTCCAGCTGCGCCGCGCAAGCCAACTTGGGAGCGTCCACGGTTGTTTCCGTCGAATCGACCGGGTTTCGATGTACCTCGTGAGAATCCGAAGGCGCATAACCTTGTAGGCGAGCTGCAAAAGCTTCAAGTGACCGTTACGCCCATTTCGGTTGCTGTGTTGCTGCGTGCGCTAATCGAGATTAGCGAGGCTCGTTATCGAGAGGTAATAGGTCTCACAGATAGGCAGTACCTTCACAAGAACATCATTGCTGCCGCCGAGACAATGGTGTCGAAGGGGCAACTAACTAGGGAGCAAGGTGACTTGGTGAAGAGGCGTGCTGAGACGGAGGGGGATTGGCTCAATATCCGGACGCTGCAAAAGTACGTCCACTCACCGGATTTTCATCCGAATCAGCAGGTGCTCAACACCTTTTGGGACGAGATCGGATGTTTCGTCGCCGCCTGTTGGCGAGCGACGGCGTAGAGGATCTAACTATGCGGCCGCGCGGCGTCGCCGGCCCGGTTCTTGTGTGCGTCGCAAAACGGGTTCTGTGTGTAGTTCGATGCCTCCACCATAAAAGAGTGCCTCGGTGGCCGTTGGTCGAGCGGTATGTGTCGAATAGGTAAGAGAGAAATCGATGCCACGATGTTGCGCGTACAGCGCTCTAATTTCAGGGCAGTTGTCGTAGCTGACGATCCACGGCGTTTCGATTTTTGCGACTGCATCCGCTATCTGAGCGTGATCGTTCGGCTCATAAAAGTTGCGATATAACAGACTCCCCTTCTCAAAGTACGGTGGATCAAGATAGATTAAACTTCGCTCGGGAAGCTCTACGCATACTGTCTGCAAGAGTTCTAGGGCGTCCATGCCATACACGGTGATGTGTCGGCGCATTGTTCCGATGCGCTCTATGCGGCTCGAGAGTTCTACTTTGTTAAACCGTGCGTCGATTTTGTACGGCCCCGTCTGGTCGAGTCCGCCAATAACGCCGCCTGAAAGGATTCCAGAGCGGTTTGTCCGATTGAGAAAGAACGTTGCGAATCCAACCTCGGTCGCGTGAAATGCAGTCGGATTCTCGTGAATCGCTCGCTGCCGATGCCACTCATCGATTGTTACGTCGATGTCGTTTAGTAATTGCAAAAAATGTGCAGTGTCATTTGCGACCGACCACCAAAATGCGGCCACGACCGGATCCGCATCGTTGATCACAATATGATTAACGTACCCCTTGATGAGCAGATAAATCGCGGCACCGGCTCCGCCGGCATACGGCTCAACATAAGTGCCGCCGCTTATTTTGTTGTATCTGAGTAGGTCTGCGATCCATGGACCCAACCGGGCTTTGCCGCCTGGGTAGCGGAGAGGAGTCAGATAGGTTGTCACTGTTGGTTTCCGTGTTGGCGCGTCGTCATTCTACGACATGATGAGGTAGGTGAGCAGTCGCTTGCTACCCGGCAGTATGGAGTTTCAGTGGCCAACGCAGAATGCGTGAACGCGGTCCGGGCCTACGTTCATCGGGTACCTCAAACTGTTGCGCGATCGCTCGTGCAACGCGCGTCGGTTTCAGGTTCGTGCGTACCCTGTAATGGAGTGAGAGATTGCTCCTGCGTTTTCTTCGTAGGAAGACGGCGACGTCATCCCCGAGGAACGCCCGTGCACGACCGATCTTTCTGCTAGGTAACTCGCCGGTACCTGCCGACTTCGTTACCGTATTTCGGTTGATCTTCAGGAAGTCCACTCAAAAATAAATCAAAGGTTCTCATTCGTCGAAGCCTCCAGCATTTCTCGCATTCTCTGTCGTGCGAAAATAGCGGCAACAATCGACGTCGTTCGGGATGAGGTGCATCAATCAGATCTAAAGCGGGCATGCGAACGTGCCGCATTCGTCTCTGAACTCGCGTCTCTTGCTAGAATGTCGTGCTCACATATGGATTCCATCGATCTAAAGTCGGGCGGAAGAACTGGTTGAGCCGAGAGTATTACCAAAAAAATTAATCTGTGAAGGGGATTGGTAAATGGCGCCAACTGCAAACAGGATCACAGTCTGCTCGTTAGAATTCGGTACACCGCCCTTCAGAAAGTTGGGCAATTTGAAGATCGATTTTTCCGAAAGAATCAACATTATCGCCGGCCACAATGGCATTGGTAAATCAACGATCCTCGGGCTAGTAGCGAACACATTCGGTGACACGACTCCTGGTGGCCCTCGAAGCTACTTTGCAGAACCGTTCTACGCGAACATCGAGAGGATCGTCTATCTCGCGTTAGAGGAAGTCACAAAAGCACAAGAACACCCAACAGCCGCGCCAATTGTCGTCGCAAATGTGAATGGACAGCTCGTGCAAAAACGTTGCTCCATGACGCAGCGCGGACAATGGCAGCGAGCACGGGTCGTACCTCGAACAATTAACAAAGCAGATGACGATTCTGTTGGGCAAGACGCTAAGGTGCCATTGCCGACTATCTACCTTGGGATCCGGAGGTTGGCTCCCATCGGCGAAGCCGATGAGAAGGAGGTGCACAGCACACGCGTTTCCATGGAGGATCAAGATAGTCAACTTATGGTCGACTTTGTCCGGTCGGTGATATTGGGTAGCCAAGTGACCACGGAGGTCACTCATTTGAGCATAAAAGGTTCAAAAAAAAGGGCGTCGCATCCTGGCTATCAAAATCACGACGCGCTTGCCATTTCCATGGGGCAGGATAGCCTAGGGAGTATAGCGACCGCGTTAGCGTCATTTAACCGTCTCAAACGTGAGTTAGGTGAGAGCTACGTCGGAGGGCTTCTCGTCATTGATGAGCTTGATGTCGGCTTCCACCCCCACGCTATTGATCGTCTGGCGCAGGCGTTGAAAACTTATGCGAAACGCTTAAGTCTGCAGGTGATAGCGACAACTCACTCGCCTAGATTAATCGAGGCTATACATCCAGAAGGTAGTGGTGATGCGCGAGCTCCAGATGCGGTGTTCTACTTGTTAGACACCACAACTCCCCGTCTCGCGGAAGACCAATCACTTACTGCGGTGCTTGATGATTTGGCACTTCGCCAAGACCTAGATGGGTCTGTCGCACCACGTAAATCTATACTGAGCGTGTACTTTGAAGATCCAGAGGGCAAGGACTTCTGTGATGCCCTGGTACCAGCGGCCAAAAGAGGCGCGATTGGAAGAAAAAATGGTGTGCAGATCAAGTTTATTCCCCTCGGGGTGGGAGGGTCCAACTTGGTGGCGTTGCCTGAGAAGGACCCCATTTTTAAACACCGGGTTCTAATTGTCGATGCGGATACCTCTATTCCGAGAAAAGCAGCGGCAAGGGGCAATACCATCAAACTTCCCTGTCCAAAGGGTGCGTCTGGTACTGACCGGTCCCCTGAGAACATTATCAAAAATTTTCTCCGAAGTGCCGCTGCCGCGACCGATGGCCCTTTGAGAGACGCATTACGACGATTCAGTGTGACGAACCCGAGCAGCGACAAGATTCGTAGCACCTTCTTCTCAGACGATGGTGGGGACAGTAACGCTAGGGAGAGCAGTAAAAGTTGGTGGGTGACACATTCGAAGAAACTGCAAGCTTGGGGAGTTATTCGAGAATGGGCCAATTGTCATAAGCGCGAAGCCGACGCGTTCGTCGAGGCATTCGAAGCTGCGGTGGCTCGCACTGCCACACACGCCAGGTGAGCGTTGACTAGAGTCCGGAGCGTTGTCCGGAATCGAGAGAGAGCCGCTGCATTACTGGCATATGTAGCTGCGGCTGGGAGTGATGGTGTGATTGGGAGAGTGTTTAAGTGTTAACCAATTGATATTCATGGTTATGCAGCGGCCTGCAAAGCCGTCCAGGCCGGTTCGACTCCGGCTCGCGCCTCCAGCACAGTTGAAGAGAAAAGCCCCGAGAGATCGGGGCTTTTCTTTTTCCGGCGTCTCAATACGTGAGCGCGCCACATCACATTCCTGCATCAATTCACACGCTTCTCCAGCAACCCCGGCAACTCCTTGATAAACGCATCGCGAGCCCGCACGCCCGCGGTGCCTGGCATCACCTTATCCTCCTGCACGAGCCGCGCGAACACGACCGTTCGCGTGCCCTTCGTCGCCCAGCCGACGAACCAGCCGTAGCCGTGCGCTTCGTCTATGGTGCCGTCAGCGTTGTGCGGAAAACCCGAGCCGGGTTTGCCATGCACGTCCCAGCCGTCGGACAGCTGAGCGACCTCGGTGATCTGGCTCGTCATGTCGTACGCGTGCGCATCGACGGGCAGTTGCCGGTTGACCAACTTCTCGAGAAACGCGATCTGCTCGAGCGGCGAGATGCGCAACGACGAACTGACCCACGCGTGCTGCAGTCCGTTGTGCTTGCCGGGGTCTCCGGAGACATCGCGATTGCCGTATTCGAATGCATCGACGTAGTGGCTAAAACGCGCATCGCCGAGCGACTGCGTGACCTGCTGCGAAAACCAGAAGACCGAATAGCGGATCCAGCGGGTAGGGTCGGTCGGTTGCCGCCAGTCGGCGCCGCCCCAGTCGGGGTAGCCGGCGCGATACGGCAGCGCGGGCGTGTGTGCATCCTTCAGGAACCCGGAGTCGAAGCCCATCAGGCTGATCGCGATCTTGAACGTCGACGCCGGCGTCACACGCGTGCTGCAGTCGCCTTCTTGCATTAGAACTGTTTGGGAGCGCGCATCGGCCAGCACCGTGCAGACCGTTCGCGCGTCGACGCAGGATGCGGCGATCGTTGCGCAGGCCGCTACGAGAAAACTCTGTAAAACACGTCGTTTGAGCATTGTTTTCGTCTTCGATCAGGCGCGGGGTTCGCGCGACAGGATGAACTATCGGCGGTTTTCGCGTGGCCCACAAACGATGATAAATTGCCGGATGGGCAAGAAAATCTAATGCATGGGAGACGACGCGATGCGACTCCAGTTACCTCTGAACGCGCTGCGCGCCTTCGAATCCTCCGCGCGGCATCTGAGCTTCACGAAGGCCGCGCACGAACTCAGCGTGACGCAGGCGGCGATCAGCCAGCAGGTTCGCGTGCTCGAGGCGCGCGTCGGCACCGCGCTGTTCAAGCGTCTGCCGCGCGGGCTCGCGCTGACCGACGAAGGGCTCGCGCTGTGTCCGGTGCTCACCGATGCATTCGACCGGATGGAGGCCGTGCTGCGGCGATTCGAGAGCGGCCATTTTCACGAGGTGCTGACGGTCGGCGTGGTGGGGACGTTCGCGGTCGGCTGGTTGATGCCGAGGCTCGCCGCGTTTCGCGACGCGCATCCGTTCGTCGAACTGCGCGTGCTGACGCACAACAATCTCGTCGATCTCGCGACCGAAGGCCTCGATTTCGCGATCCGTTTCGGCGACGGCACGTGGCCCGGCTCGCTCGCGTTGAAGCTGCTCGATGCGCCGCTGTCCGTGCTGTGCCATCCCGACATCGCGAAGCGTCTGCGCGCGCCCGCCGATCTCGCCGGCGAAACGCTGCTGCGCTCATACCGCATCGGCGACTGGGCCAGCTGGTTCGCGGCCGCGCCGGTCGCACCGCGACCGGTGCGCGGTCCGGTGTTCGATTCGTCGCGGTTGATGGCCGAGGCCGCGATGCAGGGCGCGGGTGTCGCACTGGCCCCTGCCGCGATGTTCGTGCATGAACTGAATGCGGGCCGGCTCTGCCGTCCGTTCGATATCGACGTCGACGCAGGTAGCTACTGGCTCACGATGCAGAAGGCGAAAACGCCGACGCCCGCGATGCGGCTGTTCAACGACTGGATCGTGCGTGAAATGCGGCAGGGCGACCCGGACGACGGACCCGCGCAAAGCGATAACGATGCGCGATGAATTCCGTGTCCATATTCACGATGAACTGCGCGCGCATCGGCCGGTCGTAGCTGTCGAACCGCACTATAGTTAAGAGCGGTTAAAGGCGCTTCAGCCGACCCCCAAGGAGGATAACGATGAAAATCAACACCCGTCGAATCACGACCCGAACGACATCCCGTCTCGCCGCGGCCGTCGCTACAGCGGGCTTTCTGCTCGCCGCGTCGTTGCCGTTCCAGGCCGCGCATGCGCAACTCGGCAATCTGTTGCCGGGTGGTTCGAACAGTTCATCAGGCGGTGGCGGACTGGGGAGCAACCTTGGTAGTCTCAGCGGCCTCGGCAGTTCGCTGTCCGGACAATCGTTGACGTCGGGCAGCACCGGCAACGTCGCCGGCGTGCTGCAGTTCTGCATCAAGAACAATTACCTGAGCGGCAACAGTGCGTCGTCGGTGAAAGACTCGCTGATGAGCAAGCTGCCCGGCGGGTCATCGACGAGCGACAGCGGTTACTCCGAAGGTTCGCGCGGCATTCTCAGCGGCAGCAACGGCAAGCAGGTCGATCTGAGCGGCGGCGGTCTGAAGGAGCAACTGACCAAGCAGGTCTGCGACAAGATCCTCGCGCAGGGCAAGTCGCTGCTGTAGTCGACAGGCGCAGTCGATGCGCATGGAGCGCGGCGGCGGGAGCCCGAAGCCGCCGCGCCCGAGAAAACCCCTGGGTCGCGTCATTGGCTTGCTGCTGCCGGTCCCGGCATAATCCGGTCATCGTCACCGCGCATCATCCGCGCAATTCCATCGATTCCATCGACTGCACCCATGACCGATCCGCAGCACGCCGGCTCACAGGCGGCCTCTTCCAATGGCGCTCACGGCGCACAGGCTCCCAATACGCCCCAATTTGACTGGCGCTGGAAAGCGTTCGACGATCTGTCGCCTGCCGAGGTCTACGAGATTCTCGCCGCCCGCAGCGCGGTGTTCGTCGTCGAGCAGAAGTGCGTCTATGACGACGTTGACGGCCGCGATCCGCAGGCATGGCATCTGTGCGCATACAGCATCGGCGGTGCGCATCCGCGGCTCGCGGGTTATCTGCGCGTGCTGCTGCCCGACGATGAGGAACCCGACGTGCGCATCGGCCGCGTGCTGACGATGCCGGACTTTCGCGGCGTCGGTATCGGCCGCGCGATGATGGAGCGCGCGCTGAGCCACATCTACGCACAGTGGCCCGGTGTGCCGATCCGTCTGCATGCGCAGGCGCATCTGCAGGCGTTCTACGGCGCGTTCGGTTTCGAACCGGTCTCCAACATTCACGACGACGACGGCATCCCGCACGTGTGGATGCGTGCGAGCTGATGTAAAAGCGTCTGCGATGCGCTCAGGAAACCGGCGCTTCGATCACGCGACGCACGTCGTGTGCAATCACATCCGGCGAATCGTGATCGGTCGCGAGCAGGCGCGCGTGGCCGTTGGAATCGAACACGTAGACCGCCGAGCTATGCGTCACCTCGTAGTCGCCGTTCGGGTCGCGCTTTTCCATCTGATACGCGACGCGATACTTCCTCGCCATCGATTCGATCTGCGAGTCGGTACCCGTCAGGCCGCGCGCATGCTCGGCATCGAATGCGCCGAGATAGTCGTGCAGCGCTTTCGCGGTGTCGCGTGCCGGGTCGACGGTGATGAACAGGATGCGCACGTGCTGCGCGTCGGGACCGAGCTTCTGGAGCACCTGCATCAGCCGCGCCATCGTTTCCGGGCACACGTCGGGGCAATGCGTGTAGCCGAAGTAGACGAGCGACGTGATGCCCTTGAACGTCGCGCCGGTGACGGGCTTGCCGTCGTCGGCGGTCAGCGAGAACGACAGGTCGGGCAGGTGGCCGGTGACGTCGGTCAGTTGCCACGGTGCGCTGTCGTGCGAGCAGCCGGCGAGGGCGGCTGCCGCGAGCAGTCCGAGCGCGACGCGGCGCACGCGAGAAAGTGCGGACGGGCGTCGGATCGCGTTCGCGCCGCGGTGAAGAAAATCCGTTTGCATGGCGTCGCGGAGAAGTTCTGGGGAACCATGGTCGTGGTGGACACTCGATCCACTATCGGCACCGGATGATCGGGCTTGTGTGAAGATGAGCATGCCGCACGGGCCATCGTGGCTGCGACTCTAACGCAAATCGTCGCGCGGCGTCGCGGCTACGGCCGTGGTTCGGCGGCATCGAGTCAATTTGCCGCACAATCGGATGCGTGCGACGCGTGCCGGAATGCGCGGGAGTCACAGGTTGGGGTCGAGTGCAACATCGCACGAACGAATGCCGCTCAACGCCCGCGCACGATCGCATGCCGAGCTGCTTCCTCGAAAAATCGACCGATGCGCGGTAAGATGCGCACACTTTTCCGGCTGTATATCCGGCTGCACACGGCCGGGAGGCAAGATAAACCGATGCATGCAATTCCGGCAGTTCTGTCTCCGACGGAGACGGCTTTCTTCTTCGATTTCGACGGTACGCTCGTCGAGCTTGCACCGACGCCCGACGGCGTGCTGGTGGAACCCGGCACCGTCGAGTTGCTCGCCGAACTGCGGCGGCTGACGAACGGCGCGGTGGCGATCGTGTCGGGCCGTGGCATCGACAGCATCGACGCGTTTCTCGGCATGCCCGACATGCCGATCGCGGGTCTGCACGGCGCCGAACGGCGCGACGCGAACGGCGACACGCAGCGCATCGGCTTCAACGACGACCGGCTGCTGCGGATGGAGCAGGTGCTCGCCGACGTCGTCAATCATCATCCCGGCATGCTGCTCGAGATCAAGGGTGCCGCGCTCGCGCTGCATTACCGCAATGCACCCGACCGCGAGACCATCGCACGCGAGGCCACGTCGCGCCTCGTCGCGGATTACCCCGGCGCGTACGTGCTGCAGCCCGGCAAGATGGTCTACGAGATCAAACCGAAAGACGTCGACAAGGGCCGCGCGCTGCGCGCGTTTCTCGACGAGCCGCCGTTCGCCGGCCGTCGTCCGGTGTTTGCCGGCGATGATCTCACCGACGAAAAAGGCTTCGCGGTCGTCAACGAATACGATGGACTGTCGATCAAGGTCGGCGGCGGCGACACGATCGCGCGCACGCGTCTCGACTCGGTGAAGGCGCTGCATACGTGGCTCGCGTCGATCGTCGCGGCGGCACGCGGCGCATGAGCTTTACTGTGCGTCGGACGTTGCGTCGAAAACATCCGCAGATCCATTCTTCGCACGGGGAGCGCCGGCAATGGGCCGACTGATCATCGTATCGAACCGCGTAGCGCCGATTTCCGAAGGCGGTCCCGCAGCGGGCGGTCTCGCGGTCGGTGTGTACGACGCGTTGAAGGAAACCGGCGGGATGTGGTTCGGCTGGAGCGGCGACGTACTGGCGTCCGGGCAGCCGCAGATCAAGGTCGAGGAACGCGGCCCCGTGACCTTCGCGACGATCGGCCTCACGCGACGCGATTACGACCAGTACTACCGCGGCTTTTCGAACGCGACGCTGTGGCCCGCGTTCCACTACCGTCCCGATCTGCTGCAATACGACCGGCACGAATTCGGCGGCTACTGTCGCGTCAACGCGTGGCTTGCGCAGCAACTGGTGCCGCTGCTGCAGCCCGACGACGTGATCTGGGTACACGACTATCACCTGATTCCGTTCGCGCAGGCGCTGCGTGCAGCGAGCGTCGGGAATCGCATTGGCTTCTTTCTGCACATTCCGTTTCCTGCGTCGCAGGTGCTGCTCGCGGTGCCGCCGCATCGTGCGCTCGTCGAGGCGCTGTGCTCGTTCGATCTGCTCGGCTTCCAGACCGCCCCCGATCTGCGCGCGTTCTGCGATTACATCGTCAACGAAGCAGACGGCTCGGTCGATGCATCGGGCGAGGGCCCGCACGTCGTGCGCGCGTTCGGCCGCACGCTGCATGCTGCCGATTATCCGATCGGCGTCTATCCCGACGAGATCGCAGCGCTCGCGAAAGCAGGCGAGCCCGGCAAGGCCGTGCGCACGATGAAGGCGACGCTGCATGCGCGCAAGCTGATCATGAGCGTCGACCGGCTCGATTATTCGAAGGGGCTGGTCGAGCGTTTTCGTGCGTTCGAGCGGCTGCTCGAACATGTGCCCGCGCAGCGCAATCACGTGTCGTTCCTGCAGATCGCCCCGCCGACGCGTGCCGATCTGCATGCGTATCAGGACATCCGTCTGCAGCTCGAGGGCGAGTCGGGCCGAATCAATGGGCGCTTCGCCGAACTGGACTGGACGCCGATCCTGTACATCCATCGGCAGTACGAGCGCTCGGTGCTGGCCGCGCTGTTTCGCACCGCGCACGTCGGCTACGTGACGCCGTTGCGCGACGGCATGAATCTCGTCGCGAAGGAATATGTGTCGGCGCAGGACCCGGAGGATCCGGGCGTGCTGGTGCTGTCGCGCTTCGCCGGCGCCGCGCAGGAATTGCAGGGCGCGTTGATCGTGAATCCGGTCGACGTCGACGGCATGGCCGACGCGCTAGCTGCCGCACTGACGATGCCGCTCGCGGAGCGGCAGGCGCGTCATCGCGACATGATGGTGCTGCTGCGGGAGAACAATGTGTCGGTGTGGCGAGATCGCTTTATGAGCGATCTGCAGCGCTCGGGGGAGCATGCCTGAAGAGGCATGTGCCGGGTAGGCAAGAGACTGAGAGGTGGCGATCGATCACGACTGCCACCACCGATATCAGCGAAAGCGAGCGACGTTACGCGACGTGCTGCTCGTCGACCTTCTTGCCGCCGATATGCAGCGTCGTCCCCTTGCCGTACTGCTTCGACAGCAGATCGCGATAAAGGCCCGGCCGATTGCGCAACTCTTCGGGGCTGCCGTCGTCGATGACCTTGCCCGAATTCATCACGATGATCCGGTCGAAGTTGTGCAGCGTCGATAGCCGGTGCGCGATCGCGATCACCGTGCGGCCGACCATCAGCCGGTCGAGTGCTTTCTGGATCGCTTCTTCCGATGCGCTGTCGAGTGCCGACGTTGCTTCGTCGAGCAGCAGGATCGGCGCATTCTTCAGGATCGCGCGCGCGATCGCGATCCGCTGCCGTTGCCCGCCCGACAGTTTCACGCCGCGGTCGCCGACGATCGTGTCGAACCCTTCCGGCATCGCTTCGATGAAGTCCGTGCAGCGCGCTTCGCGGGCCGCAGTGAGCACTTCTTCGCGCGACGCCTCGGGTCGGCCATACGCGATGTTCTCGTAGACCGTCCGATGGAACAGCGAGATGTCCTGCGGCACCAGCGCGATCGCGTGGCGCAGGCTGTCCTGCGTGACCGCGCCGATATCCATCCCGTCGATCTTGATCTGCCCGCCCTGGGTTTCGTAGAAGCGCTGCAGCAGCGCGAGCACCGTCGACTTGCCCGCGCCCGATTTGCCGATCAGCCCGACGCGCTGGCCCGGCTCGATGTGCAGATCGAAATGATCGAGGATCGGCCGGCGGCGCGGGTACGCGAACGTGACGCGCTCGAAGTCGACGCGTCCGCCTTGCGGCACAAGTTCGGCCGCGTCCGAGCGATCGGGCATCCCGTGCGGCTCGAGCAGCGTCTTCACGGCTTCGGCGAGACGCGCGACGTGCTGCGTCACGTCGACCAGCGCGACGGCGAGGTCGCGCGTGCCGTGCAGAATCGTGAAGCCGAGCGAGCTGACCAGCACGATATCGCCCGACGTCGCCTTGCCCTGATCCCACAGCCACAGCGCCCAGCCGAGCAGCCCCGCCGACAGCAGCGCGGTGATCACCGCGTGCAGCAGCCGCAGCTTCTCGAGATACAGCAGGCTCTGCTGCCGCGCATCCATCTCGGCCTTGACGGTCGCGCCGAAGCGCTTCTGCTCGCGAAAGGTCATACCGAACGCGCGCACGAGGCCCATGTTGCTGATCACGTCGACGAGCTCGCCGTCTACCGATGCCGCCTTGGTCGCGAAATGATGGTGGCGCGCGGAGCCGCGTCCGGCGAGCTTGTACAGCACCACCGACAGAATCGCCGAACACAGCAGCAGGCCGCCGGCCATCAGCGGATTGACCGCGATGATCATCACGATCGCGCCGCACACCGCGATACACGGCGGCAGCACGTTCCACGCGGTGGTGTTTTCGGCCGTATAGACCGCGTTCGACGTTGCCGTGATGCGGCTCGCGAGCATGCCGGGCTGTTTCTCCGCGTAATAGCTCGGCGAATGCCCGCTCAGATACTGGAAGAGGTCGCGCCGCAGGTCGCCCGTGACGGCGACGAACGTGTGCGCGGCAACCCAGCCGCCGACCCGCCACAGCATGTTGTCCGCGGCGATCAGGCCGACGAGGATCGCGAACGCGGTCCACAGCGGCCCCGGATGATGCCGGCCGGTGCCGAGCACGTCGATCAGATGCTTGATCGCGTACTGCGACGCGAGCGCGCAGCCCACCGCGGCGAGCACGCTGCACAGCACGATGGCATGCGACACCGGATGACGACGGATGAAGCGGAAAAGAAACGCAAGCGGCCGGTCCGCATAGCTCGCGAGCTTTGCGTTGCGGGCGTTACGCTGTGCGATGGTCAAATGTTCCAATTGATCGTGAAGTCGGAGTGGGGCGGTTAGCGATGCAGCGTCATCGGTTGCGATGCGCGTGCAAGACAAGTGAATGTTTCGGCATTGTAAATACGCAAAAGCTATTCCGCATGCGGAATGTCGCCCGGACGACAGCCTTCTTCGTCAGTCACGACTTGCGAGCCTCGTTTGCTGGACAGATCCTGCGGCCCGACGTTCGCGTAATCACCAATTTTCAGATAGCAAACAAGTTATAATTACAGATTGCATTCGGCGCTCGTCGTGTGCTGCAGATTGTGCAACGGTTCCCGGAAGTCAACCTGGCTCGCCAGGGGCCTCTCGGCCGCAGGTCATTTCTCTCGCAGTGCAGCGAACGTGATACCAATGTAAAACTCCGTTGTAAAACAAGGGTTTGCAAAATGTTGCGCCTTTGTAACAACGTAAAGTTTTTGAAATGTTGCGCGCCGCGGAAGCGGTGGGGCGCGGATAATGCGCTCTCGGTCAGCCCGCCGCGAATTTCAGGATGTTTGTCAACGGGTGTTCATGCCAGGCGTTTACGCCGGGATGGGCAACCTGGCAGATGTCGACCAGTGTGGGTGTCCTTGCAAAGCGATCTATCGCAGGGTTTCTCGGGGAATCAGGCCCGGCCGGCTTCCACCGGCCATACCGCCGTAGCGAGCAAGCGAATCGCTTTTACCAACCGCTGTACTTTTGCCTGATTTTTTTACGAGGAGTTCTCCATTATGCGAATCGCTCAAATTGCTCCGCTGCACGAAGCGGTTCCGCCGAAGCTGTATGGCGGTACCGAACGCGTGGTGTCGTACCTGACCGAAGCGCTGGTCGAACAGGGGCATGACGTGACGCTCTTCGCGAGCGGCGATTCGCAGACTTCGGCGAAACTCGAAGCGTTCTGGCCGCAGGCCTTGCGTCTCGACCCGACCATCCGCGACACGATGGCCCCGCACATGCTGCTGCTCGAAGAAGTGCGCCGTCGCGCGGACGAATTCGATGTGCTGCATTTCCACATCGACTACTACCCGTTCTCGCTGTTCTCGCGTCAGCCGGTCCCGCATCTGACCACGCTGCACGGCCGTCTCGACCTGCCGGAACTGCAACCCATCTTCAATACGTTCAACGACGTGCCGGTCGTGTCGATCTCCGACAACCAGCGCATGCCGTTGCCGCAGGCGAACTGGGCATCGACCGTTTATCACGGTCTGCCGGAAAACCTGCTGACGCCGCTCAAGGACACCAAGCCGGGCTACCTCGCGTTCCTCGGCCGTATCTCGCCGGAAAAGCGTCTCGACACCGCGATCCGCATCGCGCAGCAGGCAGGCATGCCGCTCAAGGTCGCAGCGAAGCTCGACAAGGCCGACCGTGCCTACTATGAAGAAGTCATCAAGCCGCTGATGTCGCTGCCGCACGTCGAGTACATCGGCGAAATCAGCGAAGGCGAGAAGGCCGAATTCCTCGGCGGCGCGCACGCGTTGCTGTTCCCGATCGACTGGCCGGAGCCCTTCGGTCTGGTGATGATCGAAGCGATGGCCTGCGGCACGCCGGTGATCGCGTTCAAGCGCGGTTCGGTGCCGGAAGTGATCGAAAACGGCGTGTCGGGTTTCGTTGTCGAAGACGAAATCAGCGCGGTTGCCGCTGTGAACCGTCTGCACACGCTGCCGCGTGAAACGGTGCGCAAGGCATTCGAAGCGCGTTTCTCGTCGAAGGTGATGGCGAAGAACTACGTCGCCGTGTACGAAGAGCTGCTGCGTCAGAAGCGTCGTACGGTGCTGCGCGAAGTCAACGCCGGTTAATCGGGCAGGCGGCCAGCCAGGCCGCAAAGCTGTCTCACAACGCCCCGCATGCGGGGCGTTGTTGCATCTGCGCGTCGGAAGGTGGGGCGAAACGACGCGGCGCACGCGAAAGCCGCCGTTTCGTGTGCGGTGACGGTGGGCTTGCGTTGCAATATCCCTATAATGGCCGTGCCGCAGACGGGCGGTACTGCCGAAGACACAGGAGGATGCTTTGCCGAGAACGAAAGAGACGCGCGCGAACGCGGCGCCCGGCGCCGGCATGCTCTTCGCGCTGCGCGCCATCGGTCTCGTGATCCTGGCTCGCTGGCTGTTCTCGATGTCGCAGATGGACCTGCTCAGCGCGTTGTCGGGCATGGCTTCGTCGCCGTGGGCGTGCATCAATCTCGTGTTCCTGTTCCTGCTGATCTTTCTGCCCGGCGCGCGTGCGCAGGCGGAGCGTCCGTTTCATCCGCTGCCGCAATGGCTGCGGCAGGCGCTGCGGTTTTTCGCGTTTCTCGGATTCGTTTTTGCGCTGTGGTCGATCGGTGCATTCGTGCTGACGGCCGGCTGGCGCCGCACGGTGAATACGGTCGCGGCGACGAACGGCTGGCTCGTGGCCGCGCCCGCGATGTATGCAGCCGTGTTGTGGATCTGCCGGCCGCGCGCGCTGTGGCGCACGAATATCGCGGCGCGTCGTTTCGCGATCGGTCGTTACGCGATTGCACTTGATACGGCGACGCG
The DNA here is from genome assembly GCF_004359985.1 of Paraburkholderia flava. Classification (NCBI taxonomy): domain Bacteria; kingdom Pseudomonadati; phylum Pseudomonadota; class Betaproteobacteria; order Burkholderiales; family Burkholderiaceae; genus Paraburkholderia; species Paraburkholderia flava. Next base: position 841,481 of record NZ_SMRO01000002.1, read on the forward strand.
CACCGTGATCGTCTGGGCCGAGAGCCGCAAGCTCGGGCAATACGATGCACGTGAACTGTCCGTGCGCTGGCCGGCGGGGCAGGGGCCGGTGGCTACATCGGAAGAGCCTGTCGCCTCCGTCGCACCGGTTGCCGCAAACGTAGGTTCGTCCACTGCCGCGCGATTCAGTCCGTTCTACTGGCGACGGAGTCAGAGAGTCGAACTGGTGTGGGATTCGCCGGCCGCTGCCGGACATAATCGTCAGAGCGTGTTTCGTGCGCCGCTGGCTACCGAAGGCGATCGCGCGGCTGCACGTGCACTTGATACGACGCTGCGCCAGACCGTCTAGTCTCGCGTCGTTTGCTGTGGTTTATGACGGAACCTCGGAATAGAGGTCGCCGCATCGTACGGCGCGCGACTGAAAAATCTACATCGACCATATCGCGTTTTTCAAGGAGTCGCCATGCTGATTCGCTGGTTGCTTGCCGCTATCCATCTGCTCGCCTACGGCTTCGCTCTCGCGTCGATCCTTCGACGTAGCGTCGCGCTTCGCCACTGTTCAACGCCCGCCGGTCTACCGCCCGTTTTTCATGCGGACAGCGGTTGGGGTATCTCGGCGCTTGTGTTGATCGTGACCGGTGCGATGCGTGCGTTCGGCGGTTATGAGAAGGGCACGGAGTACTACCTGCACGAACCGCTCTTTCACCTGAAGATGACCGCGCTGGTGCTGATCCTGTTGCTGGAAATCGCGCCGATGATCGGCTTGATCCGCTGGCGCATCGTGTTGAAGAAGGGCGGCACGCCCGACCTCAGCCGCGCGAAACGGTATGCGGGTATCGGTGTGGTGCAGGCGGTGCTGCTGGTGCTGATGGTGTTTGCTGCCAGCGGAATGGCGCGTGGGATTGGGCTGCCTGCTGACGCGGTATAGAAGTGGGTTTAGTCGCAGGGGCAGGGTAGTCATACACCGCACACCCCAGCAAACGACAGAGGCCCGAAACCTCCAAGGTTCCGGGCCGCTTCTCCATCGCAACCGCGTCAACAACAGCCCGCCAATCAACGCACGAGACAAGGCCGCTTGTTGTCGAACGTCCAGTTCGGGATCAGGTACTGCATCGCGATACCGTCGTCGCGCGCACCGAGGCCGTGTTCTTTATACAGCTCGTGCGCCTTGGCCAACTCGTCCATATCGAGCTCGACACCGAGGCCGCCGCGCGGCGGCACGTCGACCATCCCGCCGACAATCTTGAACGGCTCGCGCGTGAGACGCTGACCGTCCTGCCAGATCCAGTGCGTATCGATCGCGGTGATCTTGCCCGGCGCCGCAGCCGCAACATGCGTGAACATCGCGAGCGAGATGTCGAAGTGGTTGTTCGAATGCGAGCCCCACGTGAGGCCCCACTCGTTGCACATCTGTGCGACGCGCACCGAGCCCTGCATGGTCCAGAAGTGCGGATCGGCGAGCGGAATGTCGACCGACTGCAACTGGATCGCGTGACCCATCTGACGCCAGTCGGTTGCGATCATGTTGGTCGCTGTGCGCAGGCCGGTCGCCCGGCGGAATTCCGCCATCACTTCGCGGCCCGAGTAGCCGTTCTCCGCGCCGCACGGATCTTCCGCGTACGCGAGCACGTCGTGCTGATCGCGGCACAGGCGGATCGCTTCGGCGAGCGACCACGCGCCGTTCGGATCGAGCGTGATGCGTGCTTCCGGGAAACGTTCGGCGAGCGCGGTGACCGCTTCGATTTCTTCGTCGCCGGCGAGCACGCCGCCCTTCAGCTTGAAGTCGTTGAAACCATAGCGCGCATGCGCGGCTTCCGCGAGACGGACGACCGCTTCGGGATTCAGCGCGACTTCGGTACGCAGACGCGTCCAGTCGTCTTCGTCGGTGCCGTTTGCGTACGGCAGGTCGGTCTTGTTGCGATCGCCGACATAGAACAGGTAGCCGAGCATCTCGACGCGCTCGCGCTGCTGCCCTTCGCCGAGCAGTGCGGCGACCGGCACGTCGAGGTGCTGGCCGAGCAGGTCGAGCAGCGCCGCTTCGAGCGCGGTCACTGCGTGAATCGTCGTGCGCAGGTCGAAGGTCTGCAGGCCGCGGCCGCCCGCGTCGCGATCGGCGAATTGCCGGCGCACGGTGTTCAGCACGTTGTTGAAACTGCCGATCGACTGGCCGACCACAAGCGGACGCGCATCGTCGATCGTCTGACGGATCTTTTCGCCGCCCGGCACTTCGCCGACGCCGGTGCGTCCGGCGCTGTCCTTCAGGATCACGATGTTGCGTGTGAAGAACGGCGCGTGGGCACCGCTCAGATTCAGCAGCATGCTGTCGCGGCCGGCGACGGGGACGACGCGCAGCTCGGTGATCTTCGGCGTGTCGTTGGAAGGCGTGACGGTGGATGCGTTCATGATGGGCGGCAAGGAAGCAAAAAAGGAGACGACGGATAAGCGAAAATTAAGCCGGGAGCAAAGAGTCCTTGAGTTCGACGCGCTTGATCTCGCCGACGACGAACAGATAGCACGCGATCGCGATCAGCGCATTCGCGCCGACGAACACGAGCGCGGCGGCGAACGAACCGGTGCCTTGCACAAGGTAGCCGATGACGATCGGCGTCGTGATGCCAGCGGTGTTGCCGAACGTGTTGAACAGCGCGCCGCACAGACCGCTCGCCTGTTTCGGCGCGGTATCCGCGACGACGGCCCAGCCGAGCGCGCCGATACCCTTGCCGAAGAACGCGAGCGCCATGATGCCGACGACGATCCACTGCGCGTCGACGTAGTTGCACGCGATCATGCAGGTCGACAGCAACATGCCGGCGACGATCGGCACCTTGCGCGCGAACGTGGTCGAGTGGCCGCGACGCAGTAGCGCATCGGAGATCACACCGCCGAGCACGCCGCCGAGAAAACCGCAGATCGCCGGAATGGCCGCGACGAAACCGGCCTTCAGGATCGACATGTGACGTTCCTGCACGAGGTAGATCGGAAACCACGTGAGAAAGAAATAGGTGAGCGTCGTGATGCAGTACTGGCCGATGAATACGCCGAGCAGCATGCGGCTTTTCAGCATCTCGCGGATGCACGCGCCGGTTCTGACCTGCGGCGTGGCCTTGGGGCTTACGCTGCGGTTTGCGTCTCGTCGGCGGTCGAGATCGACGAGGCCGCCGCCTGCTTCGATGTACTGGATTTCGAGTTCGTTCGCGAGCGGATGTTCTCTCGGCGTATAGACGGTTTTCAGCCACAGTGCCGCGATCAGCACGCCGATGATGCCCATCACGGTGAACACGTGCGGCCAGCCGAACGCGTGCGTGATCCAGCCCATCAGCGGCGCGAACATCACCGTCGCGAAGTACTGCGCCGAATTGAAGATCGCCGATGCGGTGCCGCGCTCAGCGGTCGGAAACCAGGTGGACACGAGGCGGCTGTTGCCCGGAAAGGCGGGCGCTTCGGCGAAACCGATCAGAAAGCGCAGCACGAACAGCGTGGCGACGGCTGCGGCCACGGTGAGGCCGGCGACCCAGCCCTGCATCATCGTGAGAATCGACCACACGAAGATGCTGACCGCGTACGTGCGCTTTGAGCCGAAGCGGTCGAGCAGCCAGCCGCCGGGCAACTGAGCGATCACATAGGCCCACGCGAACGCGGAGAAAATGTAGCCCATCGAGACCGGCGAGAGGCCGAGCGAGCGTTGCATCGCGGTGCCGGTGATCGACAGCGTCGCGCGATCCGCGTAATTCAGCGTGGTCACGAAGAACAGCATGAACACGATCAGGTAACGGACTTTCGTCGCGCGGCGCAGTGGCGGGGCGGTTGTGTCGAGCGGCTGTTCGCGTGTAATCGGTTCGGTCATGTCGATGTTGCCGGGCCGGGGCGCCGGCTGTCTCCTTGAGGTGCGCGGCGACAACGGGCAGCCGGGCGGTGTGTCTGTCGGAAGCCCGCATGGATGACGCGGCCTGGGCCGCCTGATGTCCGGAAATACGGGTAACGAAATTTCCGGGTAAATCATCAGTCATCGGACGACATCTGGCGCAGTATAATGAATCGTGACTGACCGCTCAAACCCCGCGTAAACCCTATTACAAGCGAACGCCGCCATGTCTGTGCCCACCCTACCCGCCGCGCCGCGCCGCCGTGCACGCAGTCTCGCGCAAGAGGTCGTCGATGCGCTCACTGCGCAAATCGAAGCCGGCGCGCTGCGGCCCGGCGACAAGCTGCCGACCGAAACCGAAGTGATGGTCGCGCAGGGCGTGAGCCGCACGGTGGTGCGCGAGGCGATCTCGCGGATGCAGGCGAGCGGCCTCGTCGAAACGCGGCACGGCATTGGCAGTTTCGTGCTGGACCGCGTGCATAGTTCAGTTGGTATCGACCCGGCGACGATCACGACGATCCGCGACGTGCTCGCGATTCTCGAAGTGCGGATCAGCCTCGAAAGCGAATGCGCAAGTCTCGCTGCGCAGCGCGTAACCGAGGACGATCTGGTCACGCTGCAACGCTCGCTCGATGCAATTGCCGCAGCGGCAAGAGCCGGCAGCGACACCGTCGCGCTCGACTACCAGTTTCATCTGCAGATCGCACGCATCACCGGCAACCGTTATTTCGTCGACATCATGTCGCAGCTCGGCGCTACGCTGATTCCGCGAGCGCGCGTCAATTCCGCGCGGATCGCCGGCGACGATGCGGAGCACTACATGGCGCGACTCGCGCACGAACACGACGACATCTACGAAGCGATCGCACGACGCGATCCGGAGGCGGCGCGTGCCGCGATCCGCACGCATTTGACGAAAAGCCGCGAGCGGCTGCGTCGTGCGAACGAGGCGGCAGAGGGCAGCAAAGCAGGCGACTAAACGCGCGGGCTTCACGCGTCGATATCGACGTGATGCGCAGCGACATGGCGTCGTCGGACGTCTTATAAAAAACAACGCCATCGGCGGCGCGGCTCAAACGATGTCTGGCCGGCTGCCGATGGCGTCGCAGAACGGATTAACCGTCCGCGCTAACGTTCGTTAGCGCTTCGCCAGTGCGCCATCGTGCAGGCGCCACAACTCCAGCGGATTCTCGTCGCGCAGCGACAGCGGCAGCAGTTCCGCAGGCAGATCCTGATAGCAGACCGGTCGCAGGAACCGCTCGATCGCGGTCGATCCGACGGAGGTCGCGCGGCTGTCCGACGTGGCCGGGAACGGGCCGCCGTGAACCATCGCGTGGCAGACCTCGACGCCGGTCGGATAACCGTTCGCGAGAATCCGTCCTGCCTTGCGTTCGAGAACCGGCAGCAGACGGCGGGCGAGTGAGGCATCGCCGGCATTCGCGACGTCGAGATGCAGCGTCGCGGTCAACTGTCCCTGCAGATGTTCGGCGACACGCAGCAGCGTCGCTTCGTCGCGGCAACGGATCACCGTCGCTGCCGGGCCGAACACTTCGTCTCCGAGTGCGGCTGTGTCGAGGAACGTCTCGGCTTCGCACACGAACAGCGCACCTTGCGCCTGGTTCGGTCCAGCGGCGGCCGGTCCTTCTGCTGCCAGCGACACGCCGTTCAATTCCCGCAGATGCCCGATGCCGTCGCAATACGCCGCGTGAATGCCGGACGTGAGCATCGTCTGCGCGGGTTTGCCGGCGAGCGCGTCACGCGACGCCGAGATGAACGCGTTCAATGCATCGCCTTCGAGCGCGATCACGAGGCCGGGGTTCGTGCAGAACTGGCCAGCACCCAGCGACAGCGAATCCACGAAGCCGCGCGCGATCGCGTCGCCGCGTGCGGCGAGCGCAGCGGGCAACACGAAGAACGGATTGATGCTGCTCATTTCCGCGTACACGGGGATCGGCTCCGGCCGTGCAGCCGCGGTGCGAACCAGCGCGAGGCCGCCGTTGCGCGAGCCCGTGAAGCCGACTGCCTTGATCGCCGGATGCGCGACCAGTGCCTCACCGACCTCGTTGCCTGCACCGACGATCATCGAGAACACGCCTTCCGGCAAGCCGCATTGCGCGACCGCACGCTGCACGACGCGACCGACCATCTCCGACGTGCCGAGGTGCGCGCGATGCGCCTTCACGACCACCGGACAACCTGCCGCCAGCGCCGATGCGGTATCGCCGCCGGCCACCGAAAACGCGAGCGGAAAATTGCTCGCACCGAACACGGCCACCGGACCGAGCGGCACGTTCTGCTTGCGCAGATCGGCACGCGGCAGCGGCTTGCGATCGGGCAGTGCCGGGTCGAGCGTTGCGTCGAGCCAGCGGCCGTCGCGCACGAGCGACGCAAACAGTTTCAGCTGACCGACCGTGCGACCGCGCTCGCCTTCGAGCCGTGTCTTCGGCAAACCGCTTTCCGCATGCGCGCGTTCGATCAGCGCGTCGCCGAGTGCGGCGATGCCGTCGGCGATCGTTTCGAGCAGACGGGCGCGCGTCTCGAGCGACGCGGCGCGGTAGTCGTCGAATGCGGCGGCGGCGAGCGAGCAGGCGCGCGCGACGTCTTCGCGTGTGCCGCTGTGGAACGCGGGGGTGTCGATCGGGGCGTCGGTGGCGGGATTCAGCGCACGCAGCGGTGCGCCGCTGCCGCGCACCGCCGAGCCGCCGATCAGCATTTCGCCGGTCAGCGAAGCAGGGGACAAGTCGGACATTAGGGGGCCTCGTTTCAGTTCTGGAAGGGGATGGCGGCCCGCGTATTGCCGGCCAGAGGGAGTCGTGCTCGATACATCAGTCATCGTACATCATTGGCTGAATCGCAGCAATGCGGGCTTCCCCTGAAGGTAACTGACCTACGCTGCAGCCCCTATGGATATGGCGTGCCGCTTGGATGGTGAAGAGGGTACGGCGGAGAAGCCCGGCAAGACATCGTATGTCTTGCCGGGCCGGACGGCCGTTCAGGCGACCGTGTGATTGGCCATCAACTCGAGTGCTTTAACGAGCGCCGAGTGGTCGAGCTGGCCGGCGTCATTGGCGCTGCACAGGTTGAACAGCTGCTGACAGCTCGCGGTGTGCGGCAACGGCACGCCGAGCGCTTTCGCGCCTTCGAGCGCGAGCCCGAGATCCTTGCGATGCAGTTCGATCCGGAAGCCCGGGTCGAACGTGCGCTTGATCATCCGCTCGCCATGTACTTCGAGAATCCGCGACGACGCGAATCCGCCCATCAACGCCGCGCGCACGCGCGCCGGGTCCGCGCCTGCTTTCGACGCGAACAGCAACGCCTCGCCGACCGCTTCGATCGTCAGCGCGACGATGATCTGGTTCGCGACCTTGCAGGTCTGCCCGGCACCGACGTCGCCGATGAGCGTGATGTTCTTGCCCATCAGTTCGAACAGCGGCTTCACGCGCTCGAACGCGGTTTCGCCGCCGCCGACCATGATCGTCAGCGATGCGGCCTTTGCGCCGACTTCGCCGCCCGACACCGGCGCATCGAGATAGTCGCAACCGAGCGCCGCGATCTTCGCGGCGAAGTCCTTCGTTTGCAGCGGCGCGATCGAGCTCATGTCGATCACGGTCTTGCCTGCGCTTAAGCCTGCGGCGATGCCGTTGTCGCCAAACAGCACGGCTTCGACATCGGGCGTGTCGGGCAGCATCGTGATGATGACGTCGGCCTGCTGGGCGACTTCCTTCGGCGACGCACACGACGTTGCGCCGCCGTCTTTCAGTTCAGCGGGCAATACGCCGCCGCGCTTGTACGCGAACAGCGTGTGGCCGCCTGCCTGCAGATTGCGCGCCATCGGTGCGCCCATGATGCCGAGTCCGATAAAGCCGATCTTTGCCATGATTGTCTTCCGTGCGAATGCGATGGGAGTGAGGGGCGAGGGAGTGTGGGATGCGGGAGCCGCATGCTCGCAAGCATAAGCGCGGCTCGCGAGACGTGCAGCTTCGCGGTCCGTGAGCGTGAAGGGAAGATGGCACGCACGAAGGGGCGCGCAGGTACGGAAGAGTTAGAAACGCAGCGTCGGGTCGCGACCCATCAGGACCACGAGGATCTCGGTTTCGTCGGGTTGCTGCGTGAAATATGCGTGTGGCGTCGCGCTGCCGAAGAGCACGCTTTCCCCGGCCGTCAGCGTAGCCGGCTCCTTTCCCTCGAAGCTCAGTTCGAGGCTTCCCGACAGCACGTAGCAGAACTCCATGCCGGCATGTCCGGCGAGTCCGCCCGCGTCCTCCACGCTGGTGGCATGAACGCGCATCAGCAGTGGCATCAGGCCGCCGGTATTTCCCCTATGCAGTAGTGAGTAGCTGTAGGGGATATCGGCGAGACGGGTGAACGCAATGTCGTCGAGACGCGAGATGCTGACCGCCGAAGGCGCCCGCGACGGCGCAACGAGCATGTCCTGCCAGTCGAAGCCGAGTCCCTCGACGATCTTGTAGAGCATCCCGAACGTCGGCGACATCTTGTTCGTTTCGATCCGCGACAGCGTGGCTTCCGGCACGCCCGTCAGCCGGCTGGCATCCGTCAGCGACAGATCTCTCGATTTGCGCAGGTGCCGCAGGCGCTGGCCGATCGCGTCGGCGGGGATCCGCGACGAAGGCTTTCTGGCGGCCGGAGCCGGTAGCGTCGCGAGAATCGACGCGACACGCGATTTTCTGTTCATCGGTTGTCTTCCTTGCCGCTTCGCCCGGTCTGCTCACCGCGCATCATTAATTTACGTATATGTAACAAGAAATTCATTGAAAAACAATCGTCTAAATAAGAAATAGTCAATTGTTTGTGAGTGCATTCGAAGTTGACTAAAGTGGTCGACGGGAGCGGAATTCTGCTCCCTGGTGGCCTGCGGAGCCACGGCTTCCGCACGCGCTGATTTTTACATATATGTAAAAAAGGATGAGCATCATGTCGACACAAGCTTCGTACGGGCGGTTCCAGAAAGAAGGTTGGGTGCAGTGGCCGGCGGAATCCGAACTGAGTTTTCAGTTCGCGCGCACGTTGGGCGGTGCGCAGGAAGGGGCGAGCCTGATCAGCGAGTGCTTCGCGGCCGCGTCGAAGATGACGCCCGGCGACACGGAGAGCTGGTATCGCGAATGGCAGGCGCTGGCGAAGACCAGCGAACGGCGCGCGAACGACGCATTCGCAGCGCAGCGCTTTCGCACGGCATCGAGCAACTGGCTGCGCGCGGCGAACTACTACCGCTCGTCGGAGTTCTACCTTGCGCACGACGATCCGCGGCGTCTCGATACATTCGACAGCGTCGAGCGTTGTTCGCATCGCTATCTTGCCGGGTTGACGCCGGCGGGAGAGGTCGTCCGGATTCCATACGAAAACGGCACGCATCTCGATGCGTATTTTCTGCCGTGCGCGGAGAAGAGCATTCGCTCGCCGGTCGTGATCGCGTTCGGCGGGCTCGATGAATACAAGGACGAACTGCTGCACGAAATGCCCAAGCATGCGCTGACACGCGGGATGTCGCTGCTGCTGGTCGACATGCCCGGGCAGGGCGGGACGTTGCGTCGTCAGAAGCTCGCGAATCGTCCGGATACCGAGGTGCCGGTCGGCGCCTGCGTCGACTATCTGTTGACGCGCGCTGACATCGATCCCGCGAAGATCGCACTGTATGGCGCGAGTGTCGGTGGAGTGTATGCGGCGCGTGCGGCATCGTTCGAGAAGCGCCTCGTCGCGGCCGTATCCGATTCCGTGATGTTCGACATGTCGTCGCTGTTCGAGGGCTGGCTTGCTACGCCGGAGCGATCGATCTGGCGTCATCTGAAGTGGGTGTTCGGCCGCGAGACGATCGAAGGGGTGGTGGAGAAGGCAAAAGCGTTCCGTCTCGAAGGCGTGATCGACAACATCAGCATCCCTTATCTGGTCTTGCAGGGCACCGAGGACTGGCTCGGGCTGAAGACAGCGACGGACACTTACGACTACGCGAAAGCGCACGGAGTCGACGTGGAACTGAAGCTGTTCGACCCTGCGGAAACGGGTGCGGCGCATTGCCAGGTCGATAACCCGACGTTGGGTCAGGAGTTCATTTGCGACTGGCTGGCTGCGAAGCTCGGTATCGACCAGGGTGCAGCGCGCGTGCGTGTGTCGGCACTTGCGTGAGTGGATTCGCAGTCGCGTGTTGGTGCGTTATCGCTGTTCGTCGGACGTAGCGTAGCGTTGCGTCTGGCGAACAGGCTGGCGCGGTCGCGCTTATCGCCCTGCACCGCGTCGTCGTCAATGCCGCATAAACGACCGCAAATGGATTCATCGATTCGTTTACCCAAACCGCCTCATTCTTTGCAAGCATTTGAGACGAAGCTCGCTACGATGCCTGCGCCTGGCGTTGCAGTTCTGCTGCTGACGCCTTTCTCAGGAGCGACACCATGTTTCAGACAGGACGCGAGTATTCGCGCGAAGACATTCACAGGATCACCGGCGGTTGCAAGCAAGCGTTCTTGCCCGTCAAGGACGGCAAGGTCGTTGCCGCCCGACTCAGACCGGATCTGAACCCGCATGCACCCGATGCGATCGTCTGCGACGGCAGCGCCGCCTCGCGAGCAGCCGGACGACGGCTGGCGCGCCAGACCGATCCCATCCCGGTGTTCATGCGCACGGCGACGGATCGCTTCAAGTATGTCGGTGACTACGTCGTCGTCGAGTCACTGACCGCGCCGGTCGATTACGCACCGTATGTGCAGAACAGCAGTTTCACGATCGGACAGATTTCGCGTGTGCTGCGGATGAAGCGCTGTTGAATGCATGGCCGGCATCGCGAGTGGCGATGCCGGTTCATTGGCGCGTTTGATAATGCAGTAGCTGTCGTGCTTGTAGTACCGGAAGAGCGTACCTGTCGCATTGATCGGGAGTCATCTGCCCGACGCGCTGCGCAACGATGCGATTCTCGTTCTGTCCGCATACCGGTTCAAATCATCTTCTTAAGACCGCAGCCTGCGGTGTCCACTACGAAACGCCTCCTTAATGCATCGCCTGCCGCGTGGTAAACGTGTGTCCGGCGATGACGTCCGCGAGAAGATGACGATCCGCGCGCGCGACATCGTGCATCACCTTCGCGTGAGGTGACCCGATCAGCCGGCAGGCATCGATGCCGGACATCCATCAGGAGGAGAACGTGACGAACAACGGAGTAGAGCGCAAACGCGTGCCCTTTGCATTCATCGTGGTGGGCAGCATGTTTTCGGTCATCGCGATCGTATTGCTGGCGGTAGCGATCTGGACGCTCAAGCATCAGATCAAGGCATCGACACCGTTGATGGCGTTGGTGGCATTCGGCTGGGCATTGCTCGCGATGGTCGTCTCGATGATGTTGTCGCTGCCTGGTGCGCGGCAGCGCTCCGGTCGCACGCGAACGCGCGCAGGAACCGTGACGCTCGCCGATCCTTCGCCGCTGCCCGGTCAGATACGCAGCACGCTCACGGGGCCCGGCGTCGAAGCGACGGGCAGCGCGACGATCACGGTGGGAAGTCGCGTGCCGTCGATCTGGTTGGGCATTGCATCGCTGGGGCTGGTGGTCGTTTCTGTGCTGCTTTATCTGCACGGACGCACGACAGGTATCGGCATTCTGATCGGTCTGATCATGTCGTTCTTCATGATGAGCTGGGCGACCAAGGCGTGGCCGCGACCGCAGGTCGCGGAACCCGAATGAGACTGCGATGTAGAGGCGGCATGCGGTGAAAGGACAGGCCCTCGGCTTTGCATCGGAGGGCCTTGTTCTTTGGGGTTCTCGTATCCGTCAATCCGGCGGTCGCGCTGGGCTCGAACACGTGATCACTTCCATGTTTAAGGCCGAGTGCGATCAGCCGTCATCGCGTGGCGCCCGGACGGCTGCGTTTCATCATTCGCATCGATATCGCCGGATACAATGACGTCCTCTGAAATCCGGACCGACTCGGCCTCTGTATGACCCAAGCTTCCCGCGAGCTTCTGCTCGGCCCGCTGCTGAAAAGAGTATCGCGCTCGTTTTATCTGACGCTTGCCGTGCTGCCTGCCGGCATGCGCGATCCGATTGGCCTGGCTTACCTGCTCGCACGAGCCGCCGATACGATCGCCGACACGTCGCTGCTGCCGCCGGCCCGTCGGCTCGAATGTCTGTTGTCGCTGCGCGAGCAGGTGATGGGTACGCCCGACGAGGCCGCGCTGCGCACGCTCGCGACCGAGGTCGCGGGTCAGCAGACCGATTCCGGCGAGAAGACGCTGCTCGAATCGCTCGGACCGGCGCTCGCGATTCTTGCCCAGTTCGACGAGACGGATCGCGCTGCGGTGCGCGGCATCGTGACGACGTTGAGCAAGGGGATGGAATTCGATCTCGTCACGTTTCCGGATGAGACATCGGGGCAACTGGTTGCATTGCCCGACGATGCCGCGCTTGATCGCTACACCTACATGGTCGCGGGCTGCGTCGGCGAATTCTGGACGACGATGACGGTCGTCCATCAGCCGCGCACGCTGAAGCGCAACGCCGACGAAATGACAGCGCTCGGCATCCGTTTCGGCAAGGCGCTGCAACTGACGAACGTGCTGCGGGACGGCGCGAAGGATCTGCGGATCGGACGCTGCTATCTGCCCGCCGATCGACTTGCTGATGCACGGATCTCGCCGACCGATCTGCTCGGCGAAAACGCATCGCGTATTGCGCGGCCCGTGATGCGCGATCTCGTCCGTATCGCACTCGCGCACTATCGCGCGGCGATCGACTACACGTTTGCGATCCGGCCGACTGCGATGCGGCTGCGCCTCGCGTGTATCTGGCCGATAGCGATCGGTCTGATGACGTTGCGGTTGCTCGTCGCGAACGACGCGTGGCTCGTGCCTGGGCGTGAGTCGAAAGTGCGGCGTGAGGAAATCTATAAGGTCATCGCGTGGTCGGTGCCGCGTTCGTTGTCGAACCGGCTGCTGGGGCGATGGTTTGACCGGTTGATCGGGGAGATTGAGCGAGGGCTTTGATGGTTTTCTTGCGCGGGTTATCGGTTGCGTGCCGGTAGCTCTGCACAGCACAGAAGGCGAATTCCCGGAAAATTCCCGCACAAAGAAAAAGGCCCTCAGACTTTCGTCTGAGGGCCTTTTTTCTTCGGGCTTCCAACGTACCCATGAATCTGGTGGGTAGTACTGGGATCGAACCAGTGACCCCTGCCGTGTGAAGGCAGTGCTCTACCGCTGAGCTAACCACCCGAAGAGCTGCGAATTATGTCAGAGGCTCCAGCCTTCGTAAAGCATTTTTTAAGCCGGCTGTTCATTCGCGGCGGGCTCGGCGGGGACGAGCCGCCACACGCTCGATCCCTTGACTGCCTTGTCGAGACCGTCGAGTACCTCTTGATGCGCGGCAGTCTCGTCCGCGGTCGCGGCGATGACCGGCAGGTCGAGCGCATCGAGTGCGACGCGCGGTGCGTTCGTATCGCTGCGGGTCGTGCTCTCGCCGATCATGTCGATGACGAGACTTTCCTGGCCGCGCGTCATCGCGAGGTACACCTCGGCGAGCAACTCCGAGTCGAGTAGTGCGCCGTGCAATGTGCGGTGCGCGTTGCTGATGCCGAAGCGATCGCACAGTGCGTCGAGCGAATTGCGCTTGCCGGGGAACATCGATTTCGCGCGGACCAGCGTGTCGATCACTTCGCCGCATTGCGTGCCGACCGGCGGCAACCCGAGCAACGCGAACTCCACATCGAGGAAGCCGATGTCGAACGGCGCGTTGTGAATGATCAGCTCGGCACCGGCGATGAAATCGCGCAGCGGTGCGGCGATCTCCGCGAACTTCGGCTTGTCGCTCAGGAACTCGGTGGTCAGGCCGTGCACCGCGAGCGCGCCCGGATCGCTGTCGCGTTCGGGGTTCACGTAGAAGTGCAGGTTGTTACCTGTGAGCCGGCGGTTCACCAGTTCGACGCAGCCGATTTCGATGATGCGGTCGCCGGTGCGTGCATTCAGGCCGGTCGTTTCGGTATCGAGGATGATTTGACGCATGTCGGTCGGTCTAGTCTCTATCGGAAAACGGATGGATGGAGCAGGGCGGCATACCGCTCACAGGCTCACAGTTCGGCAAGCGATGCGACGCCACGGTTCGCGAGTGCATCGGCGCGCTCGTTTTCCGGATGCCCCGCGTGGCCCTTCACCCAGCGCCATTCGATCTCGTGCTGCTGGACGAGCGCGTCGAGCCGTTTCCACAGGTCCACGTTCTTGACCGGCGTCTTCGCCGCGGTCATCCAGTTCTTCTTTTTCCAGCCGTGAATCCACTCGCTGATGCCTTTCTGCACGTACTGCGAATCGGTGTGCACGATCGCGTGACACGGCCGCTTCAACGCTTCGAGCGCGGCGATCACGCCCATCAGTTCCATGCGGTTGTTGGTCGTGCCGGCTTCGCCGCCGAACAGTTCCTTTTCCTGCGTGCCGAAGCGCAGCAGCGCGCCCCATCCGCCGGGCCCGGGGTTTCCCTTGCAGGCGCCGTCGGTGAAAATTTCGATGAGTTCGGATGTCATGTGTTGGGGTTGCGTGTATGCGGTGTCGCGGCTGGCGCGAGGCCTGCCTTCAGAACGGGTTTCTTGACCTTCAACGGACCGACCAGGTGCATGCCGCGCACGCGCTTGATCGCAGTGACCATGTAGGCCGCGCCGAAGATCGGCCACCAGCGGTCGCCCGCGGCTTCCATGAATGCGTAGCGGGACAGCCATTGATCGCTGGCGAGGGGCGGACGATAACAGCCGAAGCGTCCGCGTTCAAGGTCGAAGCCGAGCAACTTGATCCAGTCCTTCAGCCGCGTGAACGCGATCAGGTCGACGGCGGAGGGGACGAACGGCCGGCCGGTCATCTTGCCGACCGACTGCCGCGCGCCCCACAGCGACAGCGAATTAAAGCCGAGGATGATCAGTTGCCCTTCGGGCATCAGCACGCGTTCGGCTTCGCGCAGCAGACGATGCGGGTCGCTCGTGAATTCGAGCGTGTGCGGCATCACGATCAGGTCGACGCTCTGCGCCTCGAACGGCAGGTCGAGCAGATCGCACCACACGGTGCTGCGGCCGGCGGGCGCGGCCGGACCATTCGGCTGCGCACCCGGGACCACGTAGGGCGCGCTCGCGCCGCTCGCCGCATCGAGCACGAGGCCGCGACCCGACATGCGGTTTTCACGTAGCGCATCGAGTTGCGGCAGGCCGAGCTGGAGCGCGTGGTAGCCGAACACGTCGGACACGACGCGGTCGAGTTGCGCCTGCTCCCACGCAAGCACGTAGCGTCCGGGCGGCGAATCGGTCCAGGCGGGCCAGTCTATAATCGGTCGGTCAGACATGTCGAAGAATGCATCGCCCCATGAATACGCTTGAATACGTGCCGGTTCCGGCATTTGAAGACAATTACATCTGGCTCGTGTCGGACGGCGAATCTGCCGTCGTTGTCGATCCGGGCGAAGCCGCTCCGGTTCGCGCCTATCTGGCAAAACGCGGCTGGCGGCTGAGCGCTATTTTACTCACGCACCATCATCGCGACCACGTCGGCGGAGTAGCCGATCTGCTGAACGGCCAGGATCCGTCCGCGCCGCTGCCGGTGTACGGCCCCGCAGGCGAAGCAATCGACCATCTGACGCAGCGTCTCGTGGGCGGCGACCGCGTCCGCATTTCAGCGCCCGCGCTCGAATTCGACGTGCTCGACGTGCCCGGCCACACAAGCGGTCACATCGCGTATTTCCAGGCGGCCGATCCGCGCGGCACGCCGCACGTGTTCTGCGGCGATACGCTGTTCGCGTGCGGTTGCGGACGCCTCTTCGAAGGCACGCCGGTGCAGATGCTCGCGTCGCTCGACGCGCTCGCTGCATTGCCCGGCGCGACCGAAGTGCATTGCGCACACGAGTACACGCTGTCGAACATCCGTTTCGCGCTCGCGTGCGAGCCGGGCAACCGCGAGCTGCAGGCGTGGCGCGATGAAGCGACCGCGCTGCGCGCGCGCAACGTGCCGACGCTGCCCACGACCATCGCGCACGAACGCGCGGTCAATCCGTTTTTGCGCGCCGACAGCGAAGCGATTCACGCGACGCTCGCGGCGCAGCTTCACGAAACGGTGACGGATCGGCTGGGCGCATTCACGTTGATGCGCGAGTGGAAGAACAGGTTCCGCTGACCCGCTCTTCGGTGGGGGCATGCTCACCGAGAAAGTATAAAAAAATCGCCAAGGCCCGGATTTAGCTAGGTTTTTCGTATATTTCCGATTGACGGGGGCGATGCTCTTTCGTACTATCGGCTGCAAATTCCAGTCCTGTGGAAGCCGAGACGTTCATGCGATTTATCCTGAGTGCGTTGCTGGTCCTGATGCTCGCCGCGTGCGCGAGTCAGGGACCGACGACGAGTAATTCCCCCGCCGCTTCCAATCCCGCCGCCCAGCAAGCTGTTGCCGACACCCTCCGCAAGACCGCTACCGCCAAGGAAACGATCAACGTCGATCAAGGCTCCGTCGATCAACTGACGACCGCCGACACCGATCTGTGGGCGCGGATTCGCCGCGGTTTCCAGATGCCCGACCTGCAGAGCGACCTCGTCGACATGCAGGCCAACTGGTACGCGCAACGTCCCGAGTACGTGCAGCGGATGACCGAGCGGTCGCAGAAGTACCTCTATCACATCGTCGAAGAGCTCGAGGCGCGGCACATGCCGACCGAGCTCGCGCTGCTGCCGTTCATCGAATCCGCGTATAACCCGCAGGCGCTGTCGGTCGCGAAGGCGGCCGGCATGTGGCAGTTCGTGCCGGGCACGGGCCGCACCTACAACCTCAAGCAGAACATGTGGCAGGACGAGCGCCGCGACGTGCTCGCATCGACGAGCGCCGCGCTCGACTACCTGTCCCGGCTGCACGACATGTTCGGCGACTGGTACCTCGCACTTGCCGCGTACAACTGGGGCGAGGGCAACGTGCAGCGCGCGATCGCGCGCAACCAGGCCGCCGGCCTGCCGACCGATTACCAAAGCCTGCGCATGCCGGGTGAGACGCGTAACTACGTGCCGAAGCTGCAGGCCGTGAAGAACATCGTGATGAACCCGCAGATGTACGGGCTCACGTTGCCGTCGATTCCGAACCACCCGTACTTCGTCACGGTGACCACGGCGCACGATATCGACGTCGATACAGCCGCGAAGCTCGCGAACATGAGTCTCGACGAATTCCGTTCGCTGAACCCGTCGTTCAAGAAGCCGGTGATTCTCGGTGCGACGCAGCCGCAGATCCTGCTGCCGTTCGATAACGCGAGCGCGTTCGAGCGCAACCTGAAGGCGTTTTCCGGCCAGCTGTCGTCGTGGACCACCTACACGGTGACCGAACGCGCGCGGCCTGCAGCGATCGCCGAAAAGATCGGTGTCGATGCCGACACGCTGATGAGCGTCAACAAGATTCCGGCCGGCATGCGGCTGAAACCGGGTTCGACGATCGTCGTGCCGCGCGGTGACGACGACGCTGATGAAGACATCAGCGCGGACGTCGCCGAAAGCGCGGTGCTCGCGATGGAACCCGACGTACCCGACACGCGCAAGATGCTGATCCGCGTGCGTCGCAAGCAGTCGATGTCGACGCTCGCCGACCGCTATGGCGTGTCGGTGTCGCAACTGAGGGCGTGGAACCGCACGCATCGCGACCTCGTGACGCCGGGGCAGGTGATCGTGCTGCACGTGCCGGTCGGCAAGGTGATGCCGAGCGAGCCGGGACCGCAGCGGCTCGCTACGAATGTGCGCGGCGGCAACGTCGAAAAGATCGGTACGCGTGTGGCAGACACCAAAGACGAACCGCGCTACGATAAGAAGCATGGTCGTGGGCGCTCGGGCGTCGTCAAGGTGGCGGACCCGGTCGGCAAATCCGGCAAGTCTGAGGCCGTCAAGGGCAAGTCGACGGCAACTGCTTCGGGCGCGACCAGCAAGGCGTCGAAGGCCGCGGCAACCAGCCGCCCGAAAACCGCGGCCCACGCGAAGAAGAGCAAGTAAAGCAAAGCGGCTCCCACGGGGGTGACCACATGCGTTGCGGGGGCATCGCATGGAAGTGCGCTCCGATCACACCTCGTTTTTCCAACGCCGTCACATGTGTGACGGCGTTTTCATCTGGGCACCTGGACGGTGCCATGCCGCGGGAGTACGGCATCTTCAGGCAACGTTCAGGCGGCAAGCCCGGCGGCCTTTCCGGCGGATCTCCCCGCAACCTGAGCTATCCTGGATTTGAAGGAAGGGGTGGTTTGAGGCTATAATTCCAAGGTTTGAGCTTATCAACCCGCACCCTAGCGCCTACCGCTCCCATACCGTTCATCCGCCGCGCGCAGTCAACGCCCCGCACCCGCCCGAGCAGCCTTAATCGGCTACATCGCGCCTCTGCGACGTTGGCAGCGGTCAGCGCGAGCGAGCCTGCGCGCGCATCATCCTCGATGCGCTTCGCTGCGGCCCGCACGGTCGGATAGACAGGTCGGCAACAGGGTGTTCCCCAAGGAGCCTCCCGTGTTGCCGTCTTTTTCTCCCGCTCTGCTCGCGCTCGCCGACGGCACGGTCTTTCGTGGCTATTCGATCGGCGCCCCTGGTCACACGATTGGCGAAGTCGTCTTCAATACGGCCATCACCGGCTACCAGGAAGTTCTCACCGACCCCAGCTATGCAAAGCAGATCGTCACGCTGACGTATCCGCATATCGGCAACGTCGGTGTCAACGCTGAAGACGTCGAAGCTACGAAAGTCCATGCCGCCGGCCTCATCATCCGCGACCTGCCGGTTCTCGCGTCGAACTTCCGGATGGAACGCACGCTGTCCGACTATCTCGCCGCCGAAGGCGTGGTCGCGATCGCCGGCATCGACACTCGCCGCCTGACCCGCGTGCTGCGCGACAAGGGTGCGCAGAACGGCGCGATCGTCGCGGGCTCGACCGATGAAGCGAAGGCGATCGAACTCGCGCGCTCGTTCCCGGGTCTCGCCGGGATGGATCTCGCAAAGGTCGTGTCGGCCGACAAGCCGTACGAA
This sequence comes from Paraburkholderia flava, assembly GCF_004359985.1. Lineage (NCBI taxonomy): Bacteria > Pseudomonadati > Pseudomonadota > Betaproteobacteria > Burkholderiales > Burkholderiaceae > Paraburkholderia > Paraburkholderia flava. The sequence continues at coordinate 860,309 of NZ_SMRO01000002.1, forward strand.
TGGACCGAGACCGAATGGCGTCTCGGCATCGGCTACGGCAAACAGAACGCACCGAAGTACCGCGTCGTCGCGTTCGACTACGGCGTGAAGCGCAACATCCTGCGCATGCTGGCCGAACGGGGCTGCCACGTCACGGTGCTGCCTGCACAGTCGAGCGCAGCCGATGCACTGGCGCTCGCACCGGACGGCGTGTTCCTGTCGAACGGTCCCGGCGACCCGGAGCCGTGCGACTACGCGATCGCTGCCACGAAGGAATTCATCGAGCGCGGCATTCCGACTTTCGGCATCTGTCTCGGCCACCAGATCATGGGCCTTGCGGTCGGCGCGAAGACGATGAAGATGAAAACCGGCCACCACGGCGCGAACCATCCGGTGAAGGATCTGCGCGACGGGCGTGTCGTGATCACGTCGCAGAACCACGGCTTCGCGGTCGATGCCGATTCGCTGCCGGCCAACGCCCGCGTGACGCACGTGTCGCTGTTCGACGGCACGCTGCAGGGCTTCGAACTGACCGACCGCCCGGCGTTCTGCTTCCAGGGTCACCCGGAAGCCTCGCCCGGTCCGAGCGACGTCGGCTATCTGTTCGACCGCTTCACCGCGGCGATGGATGCGAAGAAGGCCGGCACGGCTTCCGCGGCATAAGCGCCACTCGCGCACAGCACACGGGAGCAGGCGCACGACGCGAAGGGACCAGCCCGGGATTCGATCCGGGACCAGCCCGCGCCGCGCGCCGACAGAAAGAATTCAGGAATAAATTAGCGAGAGCGTTATGCCCAAGCGGACAGACATCAAGAGCATCCTCATCATCGGCGCGGGTCCGATCATCATCGGCCAGGCGTGCGAGTTCGATTATTCGGGCGCGCAGGCATGCAAGGCGCTGCGCGAGGAAGGCTACAAGGTCATCCTCGTCAACAGCAATCCGGCGACGATCATGACCGACCCGAACACGGCCGACGTCACGTACATCGAGCCGATCACGTGGGAAGTGGTCGAACGCATCATCGCGAAGGAGCGCCCCGACGCGATCCTGCCGACGATGGGCGGCCAGACCGCGCTGAACTGCGCGCTCGATCTCCATCACCACGGCGTGCTCGCGAAATACAACGTCGAGCTGATCGGCGCATCGCCGGAAGCGATCGACAAGGCCGAGGACCGTCAGAAGTTCAAGGACGCGATGACGAAGATCGGCCTCGGCTCGGCGAAGTCGGGTGTCGCGCATTCGATGGAAGAGGCGTTGAAGGTGCAGGGAGAGATCGCCGAGTTGACCCAGTCGGGCGGCTATCCGGTGGTGATCCGGCCGTCGTTCACGCTGGGCGGTTCGGGCGGCGGCATCGCGTACAACCGCGAAGAATTCGAAGAGATCTGCAAGCGCGGCCTCGACCTGTCGCCGACGCGCGAACTGCTGATCGAAGAATCGCTGCTCGGCTGGAAAGAGTACGAGATGGAAGTGGTCCGCGACAAAAAGGACAACTGCATCATCGTGTGCTCGATCGAAAACCTCGACCCGATGGGCATCCACACCGGCGATTCGATCACGGTCGCGCCGGCACAGACGCTGACCGACAAGGAATACCAGATCCTGCGTAACGCGTCGCTCGCGGTGCTGCGCGAAATCGGCGTCGACACCGGCGGCTCGAACGTGCAGTTCTCGATCAATCCGAAAGACGGCCGGATGATCGTGATCGAAATGAATCCGCGCGTGTCGCGTTCGTCGGCGCTTGCATCGAAGGCGACCGGCTTCCCGATCGCGAAGGTCGCGGCGAAGCTCGCGTGCGGCTACACGCTGGACGAACTGAAAAACGAAATCACCGGCGGCCAGACGCCGGCGTCGTTCGAACCGACGATCGACTACGTCGTCACGAAGATCCCCCGTTTCGCGTTCGAGAAATTCCGCGAGGCCGATTCGCGCCTCACGACGCAGATGAAGTCGGTCGGCGAAGTGATGGCGATCGGCCGCACGTTCCAGGAGTCGTTCCAGAAAGCGCTGCGCGGTCTCGAAGTGGGCGTCGACGGTCTGGACGAAAAGACGACCAATCGCGACGAGATCATCCGCGAGATCGGCGAAGCGGGTCCGGACCGGATCTGGTACGTCGGCGATGCGTTCCGCGCGGGCATGACGCAGCAGGAAATTTTCGAGGAAACCGCGATCGATCCGTGGTTCCTCGCGCAGATCGAACAGATCGTGTTGAAGGAAAAGGCGCTCGACGGCCGCACGCTGGCGAGCCTGTCGGTGGAAGAACTGCGCTATCTGAAGCAGAGCGGCTTCTCCGATCGTCGTCTCGCGAAGCTGCTCGGCGCGAAACCGGCCGACGTGCGCGCGCGCCGTATCGAGCTGAACGTGCGTCCGGTGTACAAGCGCGTCGACACCTGCGCTGCCGAGTTCGCGACGAAAACCGCGTACATGTACTCGACCTACGAGGAAGAGTGCGAAGCGAACCCGACGAACAACAAGAAGATCATGGTGCTCGGCGGCGGCCCGAACCGGATCGGCCAGGGGATCGAGTTCGACTACTGCTGCGTGCACGCGGCGCTCGCGATGCGCGAAGACGGCTATGAAACGATCATGGTCAACTGCAACCCCGAAACCGTGTCGACCGACTACGACACGTCGGACCGCCTGTACTTCGAATCGCTGACGCTCGAAGACGTGCTCGAAATCGTCGACAAGGAAAAGCCGGTCGGCGTGATCGTGCAGTACGGCGGCCAGACGCCGTTGAAGCTCGCACTCGATCTCGAAGCGAACGGTGTGCCGATCATCGGCACGTCGCCGGACATGATCGACGCAGCCGAAGACCGCGAGCGTTTCCAGAAGCTGTTGCAGGACCTGAACCTGCGCCAGCCGCCGAACCGCACCGCGCGTGCCGAAGACGAAGCACTGAAGCTTGCCGACGAAATCGGCTATCCGCTCGTCGTGCGTCCTTCGTACGTGCTTGGCGGCCGCGCGATGGAAATCGTCCACGAGCCGCGCGATCTCGAACGCTACATGCGCGAGGCCGTGAAGGTATCGAACGATTCGCCGGTGCTGCTCGACCGCTTCCTGAACGATGCGATCGAATGCGATGTCGACTGCATCTCCGATGGCGAAGCGGTGTTCATCGGCGGCGTGATGGAACACATCGAACAGGCAGGCGTCCACTCGGGCGACTCGGCATGTTCGCTGCCGCCGTACTCGCTGTCGCAAGAAACCGTCGCCGAGTTGAAGCGTCAGACGGCCGCGATGGCGAAGGCGCTGAACGTGATCGGCCTGATGAACGTGCAGTTCGCGATCCAGCAGGTGCCGCAGCCGGACGGCTCGAAGGCCGACGTGATCTACGTGCTCGAAGTGAATCCGCGTGCGTCGCGCACGGTGCCGTACGTGTCGAAGGCGACCAGCCTGCCGCTCGCGAAGATCGCGGCGCGCGCGATGGTCGGCCAGACGCTCGAGGCGCAAGGCGTGACGAAGGAAGTCGTGCCGCCGTACTTCAGCGTGAAGGAAGCGGTGTTCCCGTTCGTGAAGTTCCCGGCCGTCGACCCGGTGCTCGGACCCGAGATGCGTTCGACGGGCGAAGTGATGGGCGTCGGCCAGACGTTCGGCGAAGCGCTCTTCAAGTCGCAGCTCGCGGCGGGTTCGCGTTTGCCCGAGTCGGGCACCGTGCTGCTCACCGTGATGGACGCGGACAAGGACAAGGCCGTCGAAGTCGCGCGGATGCTGCACGAACTCGGCTATCCGCTCGTCGCGACGCGCGGCACGGCTGCGGCGATCGAAGCGGCCGGCGTGCCGGTGAAGGTCGTCAACAAGGTGAAGGACGGCCGTCCGCACATCGTCGACATGATCAAGAACGGCGAGATCGCGCTGGTGTTCACGACGGTCGACGAAACGCGCGCGGCGATCGCCGATTCGCGTTCGATCCGCATGAGCGCGCAGGCGAACAAGGTCACGTACTACACGACGATGTCGGGTGCGCGCGCCGCGGTCGAGGGCCTGCGTTACCTGAAGGACCTGGAAGTCTATGATTTACAAGGCCTCCACGCTCGCCTAAACTAAGGCTTCGACAATCTGTCAGATGATGTAAGTGCCGCGGTTAAGCGGCGTCCCTCCACGTGTCGGCCAGTCAGTTTTACTGCAGCCATGGCGCGTCGGGGATGCACTTAACCGCGGTGATTTTTTTTACGGCTGTTTTTTGCCACTAGAGTTGTTTATGAGCACTATTCCCTTGACGAAGCGCGGCGCGGATCAGCTGCGCGACGAACTTCAGCGTCTGAAATCGGTAGAGCGTCCGTCGGTGATCAATTCGATCGCCGAGGCGCGCGCGCAGGGCGACCTGTCCGAAAACGCGGAATACGATGCCGCAAAAGAGAAGCAGGGCTTCATTGAAGGCCGTATTGCGGATATCGAATCGAAGCTGGCTGGCGCGCAGGTCATCGATCCTTCATCGCTCGACGCGGATGGTCGCATCGTGTTCGGCGCGACCGTCGAACTCGAAGACCTCGGTTCCGGCGCAACGGTGACCTATCAGATCGTCGGCGACGACGAAGCGGATCTCGAACATGGCCTCATCTCGGTCAGCTCGCCGATCGCTCGTGCGTTGATCGGTAAATCGGAAGGCGATGTTGCATCGGTGCAGGCACCCAGCGGCGTGCGCGAATACGAGATCATCGCGGTTCGCTACGTTTGAACGCCGTCGTGTCGACCATGCCCCATCGGGTGTTCCGGCTGCTGACCGTGTTGTGGGTCGGCAGCATGCTGACCATCGGTTATGTCGCGGCACCGGTGCTGTTCACGTCGCTCGACCGGATGGCGGCCGGCGCGGTGGCTGCCCAGCTGTTTCGCATCGAAGGGATGACGGGCGCGGTATGCGGTGTCCTGCTGCTCGTGCTCGCCAACCGGCTGGTGCGTCTCGGCGACGACACGTATCGCCGGCTGCGCTGGCTGGTGGCGGGCATGCTGCTGTGTGTGCTGATCGGTTATTTCGCGCTGCAGCCGTTCATGAATGCGCTGCGCATGGACGCGCTCAATGCGGGTGTGGACGTCGGCCACTCGGCCTATGCGACACGCTTCGGTATTCTGCACGGCGTGTCGAGCTTGTTTTATCTGATCGAGAGCCTGCTGGGTCTCGTGCTCGTGTGGAAGCTGCCGGCTGGCGCCGGCATGTTATCCGCAGTGGAGCAGGGGCAGCGCGCGCGTTAGTCGTTAGAAAAGACGCGCGCCGCTCGCTGTGAGTTACTTCGACTTACTTCGACGACTGGTGCTGGCGCTTTGCGCTGGTCTGCCGCTTCTTCGCCCGCTTGATGTTGCCGCCGGCGGTCACGCGTTCGTTGCCGCGCACGACCATCTTTTGCGCTTTCGGACGACGCACCGGGCTATCCGTCGGCTTGACGACCTTCACGACGCGCGGCGCACGGCCCTTGCCGGTTTTCGTTTCGGCGGCAGCGGCTTCGCGTGCGCTCGGCGGCATGGTGCTACGGCGGCCTCGCGTGGCCGGTTCGGGAGCGCCTTCCGGCTTCCAGATCACCAGCAGCTTGCCGATGTGCTGGATCGGCGCGGCCTTCAGGCGGTCGCAGATTTCGTCGTAGATCGCGATCCGTTCTTCGCGTTCGTCGCCGAACACGCGGATCTTGATCAGTTGATGCGCGGCAAGGTGGACCTTGATTTCGGTGAGCACCGCGTCGGTGAGCCCTTCGGCCCCGACGAGCACCACCGGTTTCAGCGCGTGCGCCTGGGAGCGCAACTCGGCGCGTTGATCGGAAGAGACAGTGAGGGCTGGCATGAGGGTATGAAAGACTCGACTAAAATGGCGCCGCTGTGGTCCGGCTGTCTGCGCGACGATGTCGGCAGGAGCGGGTGGAGTGCGTAGCGGGGAAAATCCGAGGGAAAAACCCGGGCCTATGCGCCCGGAACGTCGCCCGGCAGGCGGCAGCCGCGTAAATTAAACGCGTATTATCCGCAAAAGCGCGGCATTACGCAGCAAGAGTTCATCATTAATGGCAAAAAACCGTTTCAACCACTCGTGGCTGCATGACCACATCAACGACCCGTACGTGAAGATGGCGCAGCGGGAAGGCTATCGCGCCCGCGCGGCCTACAAGCTGAAGGAAATCGACGAGCAGGACAAGCTGATCCAGCCCGGCCAGGTGATCGTCGATCTCGGCGCGACCCCCGGCAGCTGGAGTCAGTACGTGCGCAACAAGCTCGCGCTCGGTGCGAAGCGCGACGCGACGCGGGAAGGCGGAATCGACGGCACGGTGATTGCGCTCGACCTGCTGCCGATGGAGCCGATCGCCGACGTCCATTTCATCCTCGGCGATTTCCGCGAAGACAGCGTGCTCGCGCAACTCGAAGAAGTGTTGGGCGAGCGTCCGGTAGACCTTGTAATTTCGGATATGGCGCCCAACCTGTCGGGAGTGGCGATCGCGGACGCCGCGCGTATCGAGCACGTTTGCGATCTCGCGCTGGAATTCTCGCAGAACCACCTGAAGCCAGATGGTGCCCTTTTAGTCAAATGTTTTCACGGCAGCGGGTATAGCCAGATTGTCGAGAAGTTCAAGCAACAATTTAAAACGGTTGCTGCCCGCAAGCCGAAGGCGTCGCGGGATAAATCGTCTGAAACGTTTATTTTAGGTCGGCATTTGAAACGGCCCCGATGACGGGCGCAACTGCGCGGCGCAGGTCCTCCGGAAAGCCCGGAGATGCCCGCCGGAGCCCCGTCGGGCGCTATTTGTGCAGTAGCGATTCGTTATGACAGTCCTCGGCGTACTGGATTAGAATGCCTGAGTGGTGCCGCAAGGCAAATGTAGGCGCCCGTCTATGAGTGAAGGAGTGGTGCTTTGAACAACAACATGTTTTCGAAGGCAGCAGTGTGGCTGGTTATCGCACTGGTGCTGTTTACGGTGTTCAAGCAATTTGACAAGCCCCGTGTCCAGGAAGGCGTTTCGTATTCGCAATTCATGGACGACGCGAAGAACGGCAAGGTCAAGAGCGTCACCGTTCAGGGGCGGAGTCTCACCGTCACTCCCGCTGAAGGCCAGAAGTACCAGATCGTGTCGCCGGGCGACATCTGGATGGTCGGCGACCTGATGAAGTACGGCGTGCAGGTCAGCGGCAAGGCTGATGAAGAACCGAGCCTGCTGGTTTCCGCACTGACCTACCTCGGGCCGACCATTCTGCTCATCGGGTTCTGGTTCTACATGATGCGACAGATGCAGGGGGGCGGGAAAGGCGGCGCGTTCTCGTTCGGCAAATCCCGCGCACGTCTGATCGACGAAAACAACAACGCCATCAATTTCACCGACGTCGCCGGTTGCGACGAAGCCAAGGAAGAAGTGTCCGAACTGGTCGACTTCCTCCGCGATCCGCAAAAATTCCAGAAGCTCGGCGGCCGCATTCCGCGCGGCGTGCTGCTGGTCGGCCCTCCGGGAACCGGCAAGACGCTGCTCGCCCGCGCGATCGCGGGTGAAGCGAAGGTGCCGTTCTTCAGCATCTCGGGTTCCGATTTCGTCGAAATGTTCGTCGGCGTGGGCGCGGCCCGCGTGCGCGACATGTTCGAACAGGCGAAGAAGCACGCACCGTGCATCGTGTTCATCGACGAAATCGACGCGGTCGGCCGTCATCGTGGCGCCGGCATGGGCGGCGGCAACGACGAACGCGAGCAGACGCTGAACCAGATGCTCGTCGAGATGGATGGCTTCGAAGCGAATTCCGGCGTGATCGTGATCGCCGCGACCAACCGTTCGGACGTGCTCGACAAGGCGCTGCTGCGCCCGGGTCGTTTCGACCGTCAGGTCTACGTCGGTCTGCCGGATATCCGCGGCCGCGAACACATCATGAAGGTGCATCTGCGCAAGGTGCCGATTTCGAACGACGTCGATGCAGCCGTGATCGCACGCGGCACGCCGGGTTTCTCGGGCGCGGACCTCGCGAACCTCGTGAACGAAGCGGCATTGTTCGCGGCCCGCCGTGGCAAACGCATCGTTGAAATGACGGATTTCGAAGACGCGAAGGACAAGATCTTCATGGGTCCGGAGCGCAAGTCGGCTGTGATCCGCGAAGAATCGAAGCGTGCGACGGCGTACCACGAGTCGGGCCACGCGGTGATCGCGAAGCTGTTGCCGAAGGCTGACCCGGTGCATAAGGTCACGATCATCCCGCGCGGTCGCGCGCTGGGCGTGACCTGGCAGCTGCCGGAGCACGACAACGAAACGTATTCGAAGGACTACCTGCTTGACCGTCTCGCCATTCTGTTCGGCGGTCGTGCTGCGGAAGAAGTGTTCCTGAACCTGCTCAGCACTGGCGCATCGGACGACTTCAACAAGGCGACCACCACCGCCCGTGCAATGGTTGCGCGTTTCGGCATGACCGATGCGCTTGGACCGATGGTCTACGTCGACGACGAGAACGATGCGTCGCCGTTCGGCCGCGGTTTCACGCGGACGATTTCCGAAGCGACGCAGCAGAAGGTCGATGCTGAAATCCGCCGCGTGCTCGACGAGCAGTATCACCTCGCGCGTCGTTTGCTCGAAGAGAACCGCGACAAGGTCGAAGCGATGACCGCCGCGCTGATGGAGTGGGAAACGATCGACGCCGATCAGATCAACGACATCATGGACGGTCGTCCGCCGCGCTCGCCGAAGACCAGTTCGAGCACGCCGCCGGCTGGCGATGCACCGTCGGGTGGCAGCACGGGAACCGAAGTCAAGTCAGGTAGCGCTACCGCACCGGCCTGACGCGAACCGCCTCAGAGCACGGGCCGGTGTGATACACACCGGCCCGTTTTGCATTCAACCGTCGCTCACCCGTTCGTGCCATTCGTGTCCAACGCCGCTTCATCGTCTTCTGCCGTTCCGGGTCCGCTGCAATGCGGACGCTTCACGCTGTCGTTCGAACGCCCGCTCGTGATGGGCATCCTGAACGTCACGCCCGATTCGTTTTCCGACGGCGGCCGCTATGTTGCGCGCGACGAAGCGCTGCGGCAGGCCGAGCGGATGATGCTCGACGGCGCGGATCTGCTGGACATCGGCGGTGAGTCGACGCGGCCCGGTGCGCCGCCGGTTCCGCTCGACGAAGAACTCGAACGCGTCGTGCCGCTCGTCGAGGCATTGCGTGGCGCGAACGTGCCGCTGTCGATCGATACCTACAAGCCCGACGTGATGCGCGAAGCGCTTGCGGCCGGCGCGGACATGATCAACGACGTGTGGGGCTTCCGGATGTCCGGCGCGATCGACGCCGTGCGCGACAGCGCATGCGGCCTGTGCGTGATGCACATGCTGGGCGAGCCGCGCACGATGCAGCTGGGCGAGCCCGCCTACGAAGACGTGGTAACCGACGTACGCGACTTTCTCGAGGCGCGCGTCACGGCGCTGCGCGAGGCCGGCGTCGCGCAGGCTCGCATCAGCGTCGACCCGGGCTTCGGTTTCGGCAAGACGGTCATCGAACAGAATTACGCATTGCTCGCGCGTCTCACGCAGACCGCGCCGCGCACGACTCCGCCGATGCCGGTGCTCGCCGGGATGTCGCGCAAATCGATGCTAGGTGCCGTCACGGGCCGCGCTGCCGGCGAGCGGCTCGCGGCGAGCGTCGCCGCTGCGGTGTGCGCGGCCGAGCGAGGCGCGGCGATCATCCGTGTGCACGATGTTGCGCAGACCGTCGACGCGTTGAAAGTCTGGAGCGCGATGTGCGACGCGGCGCATCGCGGCTGAACGAACCCTTCAAGCAAGAGAGGAAAGAATCACAATGGCACGTCGCTATTTCGGTACGGATGGGATTCGCGGCAAGGTCGGCGATGCGCCGATCACACCGGATTTCGTGTTGCGGCTCGGCTATGCGGCGGGCAAGGTGCTGGCCGGCGCGGACCGCTGGGCGCGCACCGGTACGCGGCCCACGGTGCTGATCGGCAAGGACACGCGGGTGTCCGGCTACATGCTCGAAGCGGCGCTCGAGTCGGGCTTTTCCGCGGCCGGTGTCGACGTAATGCTGGCTGGTCCGATGCCGACGCCGGGTGTCGCGTACCTGACGCGCGCACTGCGTCTTGCTGCAGGCGTCGTGATCAGCGCGTCGCACAACCCGTACTACGACAACGGCATCAAGTTCTTCTCCGCAGACGGCAACAAGCTGCCCGACGAAGTCGAACTGCAGATCGAAGAGCAGCTGGACCGGCCGCTCGACTGTGCGGCATCGGAACAACTCGGCAAGGCGCGTCGTCTGGATGACGCGGCCGGCCGCTACATCGAGTTCTGCAAGAGCACGTTCCCGGCCGCATTCGATCTGCGGGGGATGAAGCTCGTCGTCGATTGCGCGCACGGTGCTGCATACGACGTCGCACCGAAGGTGTTCCACGAACTCGGCGCGGACGTGATCCCGATCGGCGTCGCACCGAACGGCTTCAACATCAACGACGGCGTCGGCGCGACTGCGCCGGACGCATTGGTCCGCGCGGTGCGTGCGAATCGCGCGGACCTCGGCATCGCGCTCGACGGCGACGCGGACCGCCTGCAGATCGTCGATGCGACCGGCCGTCTCTACAACGGCGACGAGTTGCTGTATGTGCTGGTCAAGGACCGCATCGTCACCGACGGCAAGGTCGACGGCGCAGTCGGCACGCTGATGACCAACATGGCAGTCGAAGTCGCGCTGCAGCGGCTGGGCGTGAAGTTCGTCCGCGCGGCGGTCGGCGACCGCTATGTGCTCGAGCAGTTGCGCGAGCACGGCTGGCAGCTGGGCGCGGAAGGCTCGGGCCACATCCTGTCGCTCGACCGGCATTCGACCGGCGACGGCATCGTGTCGTCGCTGCTCGTGCTCGCAGCCATTCAGCGCGACGGCCACTCGCTCGCGCATCTACTCGACGGCGTGACGCTGTTCCCGCAGAAGCTGATCAACGTCCGGATGAAGCCGGGCGCGGACTGGAAGAGCAGCGATGCGATCCGCAAGGCCATCGCCGAGGCCGAGCGCGCGCTCGACAACCGCGGACGTGTGCTCATCCGCGCGTCGGGCACCGAGCCCGTCCTGCGCGTGATGGTCGAGGCTGAGCGCGAGCGCGACGCAGTCCTGCACGCGGAAACGATCGCGGACGTCGTTAAGCAGGCTACCGCCTAGTTATTCATTCAAACGCAGTCCACACCAAACTGGCGCAGCGGTGCGCGGCATTGTGCCGCACCGCCCGCGCAGCCATCCCTGCGTCGCGCAAACGTTCGCTCCCCGCTTTTCTTCGCCTAATCTCTACCAAAGCGTCGAAAACGCCGCTTCCCTGGCATTTTCCCGATGCGCTTCGCCTTTCACCACCGTAATTAGACTGTCACGTCAGCTTCACGGATAGTCATGTTACTGTCATAAAGAGACCCTAAGCTTCGCGGTGTCGTGTCATCCGCTCACACCACTGGAGGTCTCATGAAATTGATGCAAACCGCGCTCGCTGGCATGGCTGGCGCGCTCTTCGCGATCGCAGCGCAAGCCGCCGACGTTACCGGCGCGGGCAGCACCTTCGCAGCACCGATCTACACGAAATGGGCTGACGCCTATCAAAAGTCGGGCGGCGGCAAGATCAACTATCAAGGTATCGGTTCGTCGGGCGGCATCAAGCAGATCGTCGCGAAGACGGTCGATTTCGCTGGTTCGGACGCTCCGCTGAAGGACGACGAACTCGCGAAGGATGGCCTGTTCCAGTTCCCGACGGTGGTGGGCGGCGTCGTGCCGGCGATCAACGTGCCGGGCGTGAAGCCGGGCGAACTGGCTCTGTCGGGTGAAGTGCTCGGCGACATCTATCTGGGCAAGATCAAGAAGTGGAACGACCCGGCAATCGCCGCGCTGAACCCGAAGGTCAAGCTGCCGGATACGGACATCGCCGTGGTCCGCCGCGCTGACGGTTCGGGCACCAGCTTCATCTGGACGAACTACCTGTCGAAGGTGAACCCGGAATGGAAGTCGAAGGTCGGCGAAGGCACGACGGTCAACTGGCCGGTCGGTACGGGCGGCAAGGGTAACGACGGCGTCGCTGCATTCGTGCAACGTCTGCCGGGCGCAATCGGCTATGTGGAATGGGCGTACGCCAAGCAAAACCACATGACGTACACGTCGATGAAGAACGAGTCGGGCAACGTGGTCGAGCCGACGACGGACACGTTCAAGGCCGCCGCTGCCGGCGCCGACTGGAAGAAGTCGTTCTACCAGATCCTGACGAACGAGCCGGGCAAGAACGCATGGCCGGTCGTCGGCGCGACGTTCGTGCTGCTGCACACCGCGCAGGACAAGCCGGATCAAGGCAAGGAAACGCTGAAGTTCTTCGACTGGGCGTTCAAGAACGGCGGCTCGGCTGCAGACGATCTGGACTACATCTCGCTGCCGTCGTCGGTGGTGAGCGAAATCCGTTCGCAATGGAAGGAAAAGGTCAAGGATACGTCGGGCAAGGCAATCGCCGAGTAAGCGTCGTCCAATAGTTGTGTGACCCGCCGCCCGGCCGCGCGAAAACGCGCGACCGGGCGGCTGCAGTACCGGCGGCCGGCATCGTGTCGCGCCGCATTCGGAAACAGGCTCTCATGTCCGACATCCAATTCGTGTCGAGCGCGCCCGGCTCAAGACCGCCCGGCAGCGCAGCACAACAGAAAGCCCCCAGCCGGGCCGGCGATGTGATCTTCGGCGGCCTTGCACGGTTCTCCGCGATCGTGACCCTGCTGTTGCTCGGCGGCATCATCGTCTCGCTGATCGTCGCCTCGTGGCCGTCGATCCACCAGTTCGGTTTCAGCTTTCTCTGGACCGCCGACTGGGATCCACCCAGCAAGCAGTTCGGCGCGCTCGTCCCGATCTACGGCACGATCGCCACGTCGGTCATCGCACTCGTCATCGCCGTGCCGGTCAGCTTCGGCATCGCGCTCTTCCTCACTGAACTGTCGCCCGCGTGGCTGCGTCGTCCGCTCGGCATCGCGATCGAACTGCTCGCCGCGATTCCGTCGATCGTCTACGGGATGTGGGGTCTGCTCGTGTTCGCGCCGATCTTCGCGACGTACTTCGAAAAGCCGCTCGGCCAGTTGCTCGGCGGCATGCCCGTGGTGGGTGCGCTGTTCCGCGGAGCACCGATCGGTATCGGCATCCTGTGCGCCGGCGTGATCCTCGCGATCATGATCATTCCGTACATCGCCGCCGTGATGCGCGACGTGTTCGAAGTGACGCCCGTGCTGCTGAAGGAATCGGCTTACGGCATCGGTTGCACGACGTGGGAAGTGATGTGGAAGATCGTGTTGCCGTTCACGAAGTCGGGTGTGATCGGCGGCGTGATGCTCGGCCTCGGCCGCGCGCTCGGCGAAACGATGGCCGTCACGTTCGTGATCGGCAATACGAATCTGCTCGACAACATCTCGCTGTTCTCGCCGGGTAACAGCATCACGTCGGCGCTCGCGAACGAATTCGCGGAAGCCGATCCCGGCCTGCACATGTCGGCGCTGATGGAACTGGGGCTGATCCTCTTCGTGATTACCTTCATCGTGCTGACGATCTCCAAACTGATGCTGCTGCGTCTCGAGAAAGGGGAGGGCGCGAAATGAGCGATCCGACTCTGAACATGCCGGGTCTCACCGATCCGGCCGCACTCGAAGCCACGCGTAACCGTCTGCAGCGTCGTCGCCGCGGGACCAATGCGGTCGCGCTCGCGATGTCGCTGGCCGCGATGGCCTTCGGGCTGCTGTGGCTCGTGTGGATCCTGTACACGACGCTGAGCCTCGGCATCGGCGGTCTGTCGATCGAACTGTTCACGCAGTCGACGCCGCCGCCGAACACCGACGGCGGTGGTCTCGCGAACGCGATCGTCGGCAGTCTGATTCTCGTCGTGCTCGCTACTTTTGTCGGTACGCCGATCGGCGTGCTGGCCGGTGTCTATCTCGCCGAGTACGGCCAGAAGCGCTGGCTCGCGAGCGTCACGCGCTTCATCAACGACATTCTGCTGTCCGCACCGTCGATCGTCGTCGGCCTGTTCGTCTACGCGCTGATGGTGCCGACGATGGGCCACTACAGCGGCTGGGCCGGTGTCATCGCGCTGGCGCTACTGCAGATTCCGATCGTGATCCGCACGACCGAGAACATGCTGAAGCTGGTGCCGAACGCGCTGCGCGAAGCTGCCTTTGCACTCGGCACGCCGAAGTGGAAGATGGTGCTGTCGATCACGCTGAAGGCATCGATTGCCGGCATCGTGACGGGCGTGTTGCTGGCGGTCGCGCGGATCGCAGGCGAAACCGCACCGCTGCTGTTCACCGCGCTGTCGAACCAGTTCTTCTCGTTGAACCTGAATCAACCGATGGCGAACCTGCCGGTCACGATCTACAAGTTCGCCATGAGTCCGTTCTCGCAATGGCAGTCGCTCGCATGGGCGGCGGTGTTTCTGATTACGCTCGGTGTGCTGGGACTGAACATCCTCGCGCGTTCGATCTTCTCGAAAAAGTAAGGGCGGAGTAATCCGATGAATATGGCAGAGAGTCACTTCAACCCGGTCGGCGACGTCACAGCGCCCGCGGGTTTCGATCCCGCCCAGGGCGAACGCGCGCAGGCGCCGGCACAGCCGAAGATCGAGGTCAACGACCTGAACTTCTTCTACGGCAAGTACCACGCGCTGAAGAACATCAACCTGAAGATTCCCGAAGGCAAGGTGACCGCGTTCATCGGCCCGTCGGGTTGCGGCAAGTCGACGTTGCTGCGCACCTTCAACAAGATGTACGCGCTCTATCCGGAGCAACGCGCCGAAGGCGAAATCCTGATGGACGGCGAGAACCTGCTCACGACGAAGCGCGACATCTCGCTGCTGCGTGCGCGCATCGGCATGGTGTTCCAGAAGCCGACGCCGTTCCCGATGTCGATCTACGACAACATCGCATTCGGCGTGAAGATGTTCGAGTCGCTGTCGCGTTCGGAGATGGACGATCGCGTCGAGTGGGCGCTCACGAAGGCCGCGCTGTGGAACGAAGTGAAGGACAAGCTCGCGCAGAGCGGCTACGGTCTGTCCGGCGGTCAGCAACAGCGTCTGTGTATCGCGCGCGGTATCGCGATCCGTCCGGAAGTGCTGCTGCTCGACGAACCGTGTTCCGCGCTCGACCCGATTTCAACGGGCCGCATTGAGGAACTGATCGCTGAGCTGAAGAGCGACTACACGGTGGTGATCGTCACGCACAACATGCAGCAGGCGGCGCGCTGTTCCGACTACACTGCTTACATGTACCTTGGCGAGCTGATCGAATTCGGCGATACCGAAAAGATCTTCATCAAGCCGGTCCGCAAGGAAACCGAGGATTACATCACCGGCCGCTTCGGCTGAGCGTTACGCGCTGCCGTTACCCGTTACGCAGTGCCAGAAGGGAGCAAGACATGACCGATAAGCATCTCTCCAGCCAGTTCGATGCCGACCTGAACCTCGTTTCGTCGAAGGTTCTTGAAATGGGCGGCCTCGTCGAATCGCAGATCGTCAAGGCGATGCAGGCGCTGAACGGCTTCGACGGCGAAATCGCCGACGAGGTGATCGCTGCCGAAGACCGTCTGAACACGATGGAAGTCGAGATCGACGAAGAGTGCAGCAACATCATCGCGCGCCGCCAGCCGGCCGCACGCGACCTGCGTCTGCTGATCGCGATCTCGAAGACGATCACGAATCTCGAACGCGCCGGCGACGAAGCCGAGAAGATCGCGAAGCGTACCAAGCGTCTGATGGAAGAAGGTTCGTCGCGCAACATCAACATCGCCGAGATCAAGCTGTCGGGCGAGATGGCCGTGTCGATCCTGCGCCGCGCGCTCGACGCGTTCGCGCGTCTCGACACCGTGGCCGCCGCGCAGATCGTGCGCGACGACAAGGCGATCGACGAGGAATTCCGCGCGTTCGTGCGCAAGCTCGTGTCGTACATGACCGAAGATCCGCGCACGATCTCCGCCGGGCTCGACTTCCTGTTCATCGCGAAGGCGATCGAACGGATCGGCGACCACTCGAAGAACATCGCCGAATTCATCATCTATATCGTCAAGGGGACCGACGTGCGCCACAAGTCGCGCGACGCCCTCGAGCGCGAAGCGCTCAGCTGATCCCGTTACTCCTAGTCAAAGGTCAAAGAGGTGCCGATGCCCAGCAGCATTCTCGTCATCGAAGATGAGCCCGCAATCTCCGAACTGATTTCGGTCAATCTTCAGCACGCGGGACATTGCCCGATTCGTGCGTACAACGCCGAGCAGGCGCAAAACCTGATCAGCGACGTGCTGCCCGACCTCGTCCTCCTCGACTGGATGTTGCCCGGCAAGTCGGGCATCGCGTTCGCACGCGACCTGCGCAACAACGAGCGCACGAAGCACATCCCGATCATCATGCTGACCGCTCGCGGCGACGAGCAGGACAAGGTGCTCGGCCTCGAGATCGGCGCCGACGACTACGTGACGAAGCCGTTCTCGCCGAAGGAACTGATGGCGCGGATCAAGGCCGTGCTGCGTCGCCGTGCGCCGCAGCTGACCGAAGACGTCGTCGCGATCAACGGCCTGAAACTCGATCCGGCCACGCACCGGGTCGCCGCGCATGCGCAGGGCAGCGAGGTCAAGCTCGATCTCGGTCCGACCGAGTTCCGTCTGCTGCACTTCTTCATGACGCATCCGGAACGCGTGCACAGCCGCACGCAGCTGCTCGATCAGGTGTGGGGCGACCACGTGTTCGTCGAGGAACGGACCGTCGACGTGCATATCAAGCGTCTGCGCGCCGCGCTCAAGCCGGCCGGGTGCGATGCTATGATTGAGACGGTACGCGGCAGCGGCTACCGGCTCGCGAAGAGCGCTTAACCGGCATTTCGACGCCGTTTCCGCGACGGCGCGACTGCCCGGTACATGGTTCGCCGCGGCCTCGGTCGCCGCGCGTTCTCCTTTCTTCGATCGCTAGAACATGAACGTCATCTGGGCACGCTCCATCGTGTCGGTCGTGCTGCTTGCCGTTCTGTGCACGGTGCTTGGCGTGCTCTTCAACGTCGAGACGGCGCTGACAGTAGCGGTCCTCGTGCTGCTCGTCCAAAGCTTCTTCGGTACCTTCCACAAGCAGCGCCTGTGGCGCCTGCTCGATGCGCCGGTGTACGGCGAAGTACCGAGCGCGCCCGGCATCTGGGGCGAAATCTACTACCGTCTGCACAAGCTCGCGAAGCGCTGGCACGCGCAGGTGCGCCAGGTCGAACAGGCGCATTCGCGTTTCATCCAGGCCATTCAGGCGTCGCCGAACGGCGTCGCGATGCTCGACGATCACGATCAGATCGAATGGTGCAACGCGATCTCCGAAGTGCATTTCGGTCTCGATGCGCGCCGCGATCTGCGTCAGCACATCACCCATCTTGTGCGTCAACCTGAGTTCGTCCGCTACCTGAATTCGCATCTGTACGACGAGATGCTGATCATGCGCGGGATGGGCGACAAGCGGCAGAACGTGCTGTCCGTGCAGGTGTTTCCATACGGCGAAAATCGCAAGCTCGTGCTGTCGCAGGACATTACCGAACTCGAACGCACCGACGCGATGCGCCGCGATTTCGTCGCGAACGTGTCGCACGAACTGAAGACGCCGCTCACCGTGCTGTCCGGTTTTCTCGAGACGATGCGTGAACTGCCGCTCGCCGAAGCCGAGCGCACGCGTTACCTCGAACTGATGGAACAGCAGGCGTCGCGGATGCGGCACATCGTCAGCGATCTGCTCGTGCTTGCGACGCTCGAAGGCGACGGCAAGCCGCCGAGCAGCAGCCAGATGATCGATATGCGCGCGGTGCTGCGTCATTTGAAGGAAGACGCGCAGAGCCTGTCCGGCGATCGCCATCGCATCACGTTCGATGCGGACGAAGTGCTGACCGTCACCGGTGTCGAAACCGAATTGCTGAGCGCGTTCGGTAATCTCGTGACGAATGCGATCCGCTATACGCCCGACGGCGGCACGATTCACGTTACGTGGGCGGCACAGGGGGAATGCGCGCTGTTCTCGGTGGTGGACAGCGGGTTCGGTATTCCGGCCGCCGATATTCCGCGTTTGACCGAGCGTTTCTATCGCGTGGATCGCAGTCGTTCGCGCGATACCGGCGGTACGGGTCTTGGTCTCGCGATCGTGAAGCATGTGCTGCAGCGTCACGATGCGCAGCTTGAGGTGAAGAGCGAGGAAGGGCGGGGGAGTACGTTTTCCGTGCGGTTTCCGGCTACGCGGACGGCGCGCAGGCAGCCTGCGCCAGTGTGAGGGTAGTGCCCGTTTTTTTGCGATTTCCTTGTGGGTGAGTTTCTGTTCTTCCGCGCGGCGGTGCTAATTTGCGCCTCGCGGCGCGCGCGTTGCCCCTGTGCGGGGCGGCACCTACTTTTCTTTGCCACGGCAAAGAAAAGTAGGCAAAAGAAAGCCGCTGAGACGAAGCTTCTCCTTTCCGTGTGTTGCCTCGGTGGCACTCGCCTAAGTGGGCACCACGCTCACCCTGCATAGTGGTCCGAGACGAGACCTGCCCTCGCACCGCGTGCCTTGGTGACAAGGCAGTCATCCGTTCCGGCGGGCTTCGCCGCCGAAAGGCATAACCCCCTTCGCTCAGTGTGATCGCCCGGCACGGACGGCCATTGCGGTCGGTCGTATGTTTCCGGCGCCACTCATTGAGACTAAACGCGATCGCGTTTTGTTTGCGCCGCCAATCTCCCAGATGGTTTCCCACGCAGACCGATCCACGCGCACGCCAGTGCGCCGTGGGATGTGCGGGTGCCTTGTCACTCCCATTTGCGATCCGGGGGACGATCTCGTCTCGGACCACTGACCAATGTGAGCGTGGCGCCCACTTAGGCGAGTGCCACCGAGGCCACACACGGAAAGGAGAAGCTTCGTTTCAGCGGCTTTCTTTTGCCTACTTTTCTTTGCCRCGGCAAAGAAAAGTAGGTGCCGCCCCGCACAGGGGCAACGCCTGCGCCGCGAGGCGCGAGATCGCAGTCGCCGGCGAGGGCAAAAGATAAAGGCCAACGCCTGCGCCGCGAGGCGCAAATAAGCACCCGCCTGCCAGGGCAAAAGATAAAGGCCAACGCCTGCGCCGCGAGGCGCGAGATCGTAGCCGCCGGCTAAAGCAAAAGACAAACAACAACGCTTGCGCCGCGAGGCGCAAATTAGTACCGCCACGCGGAAGGACAGAAAAGCAAACGGCAACGCTCGCGCCAAAAGCTAGCCTACAACCGCGCCGCCAGCTCGGCCCCTTCCCGAATCGCCCGCTTCGCATCGAGTTCGGTCGCGAGCGCCGCCCCGCCGATCAGGTGATAACGCGTACCGCCGTTCTGCTGCGCATCCGGATACAACTCCCGCAGCGACTCCTGCCCCGCGCACACGACGATCGTCTCGACGTCGAGCCATTGCGCCTCGCCATTGCGCGAAATCTTCAACCCCTGCGCACCGATTTCCTCGTACGTGACGTTGTCGAGCATGCGCACGCCGTTGCGGATCAGTGTCGCGCGATGCACCCAGCCCGACGTCTTGCCGAGTCCTGCACCGAGCTTGCCGGCTTTACGTTGAAGCAGCCAGATCTCACGCGGCGCATGCGCTTCGACCGCAGGCTTCAGACCGCCGCGTTCAAGTACATCGAGATCCACGCCCCATTCATCGAGCCACGTATCGCGCGGCATCGGCAACGGCGCGCCCGCCGGATGCAGCAGAAACTCGCTGACATCGAAGCCGATACCGCCCGCACCGATCACCGCGACCGTGCGGCCGACTGGCGCACCGCGCAGCACCTCGACATACGACAACACGTTCGGCGCATCGATACCGGCGATCTTCGGCTTGCGCGGCACGATGCCGGTCGCGACGATCACGTCGTCGTAACCGCCCGCTGCGAGCAACGCGGCGTCGACGCGTGTGCCGAGCCGCACGTCCACCGCGTGCCGTTCAAGCTGGCTGCCGAAATAGCGGATCGTCTCCGCGAATTCTTCCTTGCCCGGCACGCGCATCGCGAGATTGAACTGCCCGCCGAGCGTCGCTGCTGCATCGAACAACGTCACGCGATGCCCGCGCGACGCAGCGACCGACGCCGCCGACAGACCCGCCGGTCCCGCACCGACCACCGCGACGCGACGTCGAGCGGATTCACCGCTTACCGGCCGGTACACGAGTTCGGTTTCGCGACCCGCACGCGGATTCACGAGACAGGTCGCGCGCTTGTTCTGGAACGTGTGATCGAGGCACGCCTGATTGCACGCGATACACGTGTTGATTTCGTGCGCGCGATCTTCAGCGGCTTTTACGACGAAGTCCGGATCCGCGAGCAGCGGTCGCGCGAGCGATACGAGATCGCCGGTGCCTTCCGCGATCAGACGGTCCGCGACATCCGGTGTATTGATGCGGTTCGACACGATCACCGGCACGCGCACCGCGGCCTTCAATCTCGCACTCAACGGCGCGAACGCCGCGCGCGGCACGGAGGTCACGATCGTCGGTACACGGGCCTCGTGCCAGCCGATGCCGGTGTTGAACATCGTCACGCCGGCCGCTTCGAGCGCCTGCGCGACCTGCACGGTTTCGTCCCACGTATTGCCGCCGTCGACGAGATCGATCAGCGACAGCCGGTACACGACGATGAAGCGCTCGCCGCATGCAGCGCGTACCGCTTCGACGATCTCACGTGCGAGCCGCATCCGGTTCTCGATGCTGCCGCCGTAGCGATCGGTACGATGGTTCGTGCGCGGACACAGGAACTGGTTCAGCAGATAGCCTTCGCTACCCATGATCTCGACGCCGTCGTAACCCGCGCGCTGTGCGAGCCGCGCACAACGCGCGTACGCGCGCACGGTGCGCGCGACGCCCGCTTCGGTCAGCGCGCGCGGCTTGAACTTCGAGATCGGCGATTTGATCGCGGACGCCGACACGACGAACGGTTGATAACCATAACGTCCCGCATGCAGAATCTGCAGCGCGATCTTGCCGCCTTCTTCGTGAACAGCACGCGTGATCAACCGATGGTTACGCAGATCGAACACCGAGTTCAGCGTGCCGCCGAACGGCAGCAGCCAGCCTTCGCGATTCGGCGAGATGCCGCCGGTGATCAGCAGGGCCGCACCGCCTTTCGCGCGTTCGCGAAAATACGCGGCGAGCTTCGGGTAATTCCAGAAGCGGTCTTCCATGCCGGTGTGCATCGAACCCATCACGACGCGATTGCGCAGCGTCGTGAAGCCGAGATCGAGTTCGGCGAGCAAGTTTGGGTAAGACATGCAGGGACCCTTGTAAAGTTTGGGTGCGCACGAACAATACACCGCGTTCTGCGCCAAACCTCCGAGGAAAAATTCTAATCCGCGCTGAGCGGGGCTCACGTGGGTCTCGTCGGGCGCGCGCCCGTCTGCACCATCGTGCGGCACATCGATTGCTGAATGCGAGCATCCGAAAGACGCGTGCAATTTTTTGCAACACCGGGAGGTGTCGCCTGCATGCACAGGGATACGAAAGGTCGCCGCTATTTCCGACGACGTCCGGTGCCGTTCCTCTCTCTACGAACGATGCATCCCGACGTTGCGGCGACCGCATATCAACGGGTGGATGCCCATCATCGAAGAGGTGGAAACATGAAGCTTATCCGGACCATGGCGGTGCTTGCGGGCGCAGCCTCGATACTTGCTGCGTGCGGTGGCGGCGGGCACGACGTCGGCAAGGAACTGGGCCTGCAAAACCCGGAGATCCATTTCGTTCACGCGATTCCCGGCGGACCTGCTGTCGACTTTCTCGTCAACGGCGCCGCGCTGCAATCGAACATCAGCTACAAGGGCGTGACGAACTTCGCGAACATCAACACCGGTCAGACGTCGGTGGCGTATGCGCCGACCGGCACGACGACGGCGATCGCGAGCGGCGCGTTCTCCGATGTCGCGAAGGGCCACGAGTACACGGTGATCGCGCTGCCCGGCACGCCGGCAAGCGACATCGGTCTGATCGACGATCCGTTCGACAAGGGGCTGCTGTCCGACGATGCGCGTCTGCGCGGCTTCAACGCATCGGTGAACGCGTCGAATCTCGACCTCTACCTCGTCCCCGCCGGCACCACCGACGTCACTAACATCAGCCCGACGATGGCGGGTATCGCATTCAAGAATGCCGTACCGGCAAGCGGTCAGGATTCGATCTACGTGTCGGGCGGCACCTATGTGCTGATCGCGACGCAGGCGGGCAGCAAGACGCCGATCTTCCAGTCCGCGTCGTTCAACCTGGCCAACAACGCCGACTGGCTCGTGACCTCCGTGCCGATCGCAGGTGCGTTGAGCCAGCTGTTGCCGAACCAGATTCATCTGCTCGTTGCACAGGGCGGCAACACGTCGCAGCCGGCACTCGAGTTGACGAATACGTTGAACGGTCAGTAGTAGAAAAGGAATCACACGCGCTTCGGTGCTTCGGTACGAAGCGCGTGAAGTCACCGGAAGAGTAGAAAAACGGAAAGCGGCGGCCCCCGAAAGAGAGCCGTCGCTTTTTTTGCGGTTACGTCGAACGCCGCACTGCTGCGCGCAGCGCGGACGGCATCGCTGCCGTTACTCCGATGCCTTGTCGGCGGAGTTCGTGATCGCGTGGCCGCCCTTCGAAATGTCCTGGCCTGCGCCGGCCACCGTGTTGCAGCCGGTGGCGAGCAGCGTGGCACCGGCGATCAGAAACAGCGCGATGAGTCGATTCATGGTGGGTTCTCCCTTGTAAGAAGGCATCGTTCGATCCGGTCGCGTTGCAATCCAGATTGCAACTGCATCGAGCCAGGTCGGCATCGTACGCAGCAATCCATGTGCCTGCCCCGCCGTACGGGCCCATATAACCGACACCTGCCCATGTCACGGGCCTTGCGGGGGCAGGCGCGGAATCTGCTGCTTCCGGTACAGGCCGCCATGCAGTTGCGGTTTAACGATGGTGCAAAACTTCATTCAACAATCAGGCGGAAGGAGTCGACATGCTGAAATGGGCGTTGGTTTTTGCAGTGATTGCCGTCATTGCAGGTGTGCTCGGGTTCACGGGTATCGCGGCAGGCGCGGCAGCGATCGCGAAGTTCCTGTTCGTGCTGTTCCTGATTCTGTGCGTCGTGTTCCTCGTGCTCGGCTTCGTCGTGACGAAGAAAATCGTCGACTAGCGAAAGCCGTGGCGTCGCTACGTCGCTCGTATTCGGGCGACGTGCGGTCTCATTCGTCGGCACTTCATCAGGACTTCATCAGGACTTCATCGGAACCAGGAGGCGCACATGCTGCATTACGCACTGGTGTTCTTCGTGATCGCGATCATCGCGGCCGTGTTCGGTTTTACCGGCATCGCGGCCGGCGCAGCGGAGATCGCGAAGATCCTGTTCTACATTTTTCTTGTCGTCTTTGTCGTCACGCTGTTGTTTGGTGTGTTCAGGACGTAGCGACTTTATCGAACAAAAAGAACGACACATCGTCCGCGCGGGCTGTGCTTCCGGTCCGCCCGCGCGGAGTCCCCGCAAACCGGTCAAGGAGTAGCTAAATGTCGAAGCAATCTGGCGCACAACAGTCGAAGGACACGTTCGTGATGGACGTGCAGCACATTCGCGAACAGGCGCGCAAGCATATGTCGGAAGGGCCGGTCACCGAGACTTACCACGCCGATCGCGACACCGTGCTGAAGCTGCTGAACGACGCGCTCGCGACCGAGATCGTCTGCACGCTGCGCTACAAGCGCCATCACTTCATGGCGAAGGGCATCAATTCGGAAGCGGTCGCTGCCGAGTTCGCGCAGCATGCCGCCGAAGAGCAGGGCCATGCGGACCGTCTCGCGGAGCGGATCGTGCAACTGGGCGGCGAGCCCGATTTCGATCCGGCCGGCCTGAAGTCGCGTTCGCATTCTGAGTATCGGGCGGGCGAGAATCTGACCGACATGATTCGCGAGAACCTCGTTGCGGAAAGGATCGCGATCGACTCGTATCGCGAGATCATTCGCTACCTCGGCGACAAGGACACGACGACGCGGCGTCTCTTCGAAGAAATCCTCGAGGTCGAGGAAGAACACGCGGACGATATGGCCGATCTGCTTGATGGGCGCGAATGAGGCGGTAGCAGATCGGGCACGGTGATGCAGGCTCTCGCGAATCGCATGGATGCATGGAGATAGCGTCGGAGCCTGCGACTCTGCGATCGCGTGTAGCGGAGATTTTTGGGCGTTCGTCGCGTGAGCGAACGAGCAGCCTGTGCACAGCTGTGTGAGCATCGAAGCGATGACGTCGGCTTCGATAGCGATAGCGATAGCGATAGCGATTGCGTTTGTGCAGAAGTAACAGCACGCGTCCGGCAGCACGATGCCGGACCGAAAAGAACCACGCCGCACACCACAACACGGCTTCTTCCCGCGACGCTTCACGCATCGCATCCCTCTACAAATAAAACACTGCACTCGCGATCTTTATTCCCGCGCACGTTTCCGTCGCACATCTACATATCGCTTATCTAAGAATTGAAAGCGTGTGGCAATATAGTGGCCCACCCGGCGAGCAAAAGTGCACGTTCGTGCGATGCACCATGCCTGCTGCGGTTCCATGCAAGATCGTTACTGCACTAACGGGGTTGACCCGATGCACTACCCGCAAGATCCAGCTGTGCCCCCACGACCTGTCCGGCGGACCCGCCGCCGGTTCTACGCGGTCGCGGCCGTCAGCACGACCGTCGTGGCGGGCGCGCTGTTCACGGTGGCGCTGCACGTGCGCGCCGAAAATGTCCCGACCCCCGTACGCATCGTCAATCAGTTCGAACGCGACAGCGGACGTCATCCGGGCTTCCGGCGCAATCACGCGAAGGGCGTCTGCGTGAGCGGGCATTTCGATAGCGATGGGCAGGGCGCTGGGCTGTCGCATGCGTCGGTGTTCGGGCGCGGCAGCGTGCCGGTGATCGGTCGCTTCTCTGCGCCGGGCGGCAACCCGCAGCAGGAAGACGTCGACACCACGGTGCGCAGCTTCGCACTGCTGTTCAGACTGAAAAACGGCGAGCAGTGGCGCACAGCGATGAATTCCGCACCGGTGTTCATGGTCGCGACGCCGCAGGCCGTGCTCGAACAGCTCGATGCATCGCGACCCGATCCGCGCACGGGCCGCGCCGATCCCGCGCGACTCGACGCGTTCCAGCAACGGCATCCGGAAACGCGCGCGCTGCTCGACTGGGAACGCGGGCATCCGCCGTCGTCGGGTTTCGACAATGCCGCGTACTACAGCATCGATTCGTTTCGCCTCACCGACACAGCAGGCGCGACGCATGCGGTGCGCTGGCGCGTCGAACCGCAGCGCGCGTATCAGCCGGTGAGCGATGCGCCGACCGACGATCCCGATTTTCTCGCGCATGAGCTTGCACACGACGTCGCGCAGGGTCCGGTGCGCTGGCATCTCGTACTGACCGAAGCACGGCCCGGCGATCCGCTCGACGACGCGACGCGCGCATGGCCCGACGACGGTCTGCATCGCGAGATCGATGCAGGGACGCTGGTGATCGATCGTGTGCAGGCGCAGGTCGATGGACCGTGCCGCGACGTCAACTTCGATCCGCTGGTGCTGCCGGCCGGCATCGCTGCATCGAACGATCCGCTGCTCGCGGCGCGTTCGACGGTTTACGCGGAATCGTTTCGCCGTCGCATCGGCGAAGAAGCACAGGCACGGCAGGGCGATTCATCGCACGGATGGACCGCCTGGATCGCCACGGTGAAAGCGTGGATCGAACCGTCGGACTTGTCCGGCGCGTCTCGCGAACCACGCACCGACTGACCCCATCGGAACTCGCTAAAAGGACACAGGCACGATCATGGCCGGACCTGTTATAGGCGCGGGCTCCGCGCTGGTGGAAGCGCTCCCGCAGATGCTGCCGAGGCTGTGGGCGTTCGCGCTCCGCCTGTCGGACGACACGCACGACGCGGAGGATCTTGTGCAACTATCCTGTCTGCGGGCACTCGAACGCACGCATCATCTGCAGCCGGATACTGCGCCGCTCAGCTGGATGTTTTCGATCCTGCATACGATGTGGCTCAACGAGTTGCGCGCGCGGCGGGTCAGGCAGCGTTCGCGGGTCGAGTGGGACGACGAACTCGTCGATTCAGTCGCGGACGAAACCGCGAGCGATCCGCTGGCCGAGGCGATGCATGCGCAGATCATCCGCGAAGTGCAGCAGTTGCCCGATGCGCAGCGCGCGGTGATGCTGCTGGTGGCCGTCGAAGGGTTGAGCTACCAGGAAGCCGCCGATGCGCTCGGCGTGCCGATCGGCACGGTGATGAGCCGGCTGTCGCGTGCGCGGCAGACGATCGGTGCTCGCTTCGGAGCCCCGAGACGAGCGAAAATGTCGAGAACGACGTAATGAATGACGTAACAAGCGACGCAACAACGGAACGAGTGGCATGAACGGGCAGGGAACGGGTCCATGAGCATGGACGAAGCACGGTTGATGGCTTACGTCGACGGTACGCTGTCGATGGACGAGCGCGACGACGTCGAACGCGAGATCGCCGGTTCATCCGACGCCGCGGAATGCGTCGCGCAACTCGAAGCGTCGCGGCTGCCTTATCGTGGCGTGCGCGACGCGTTCGCGCATCAGAACCTGCCGCCTGTTCCGCCCGCGCTCGCGGCCCGCATCGACGAACTCGCGCGTCAGCATGCACCGCGCAGCGATGCGCGTGCGGACCACGGCCAGCATGGCCAGCAGGGCCAGCATTACGCCGAAAGCGGCAACGACGCAGTCGGCCCGGACACATCCTCCCAACCTCAAACACCGATCCGTTCGCGGCTGCGCATTGCGCCCGCGTGGCTCGCGGTGGCGTTCGTCGCGGGCGCGTTCTGCATCGGCGCAGTGCTGCGCTTCGCACCCGACGGCGCAGGCATGCCGACGCCCTGGGTGCAGGCCGCGACCGGTTATCTGCAGCTCTATTCGCGCGCGACCGTCGCCGATGCGCGGCCCGATCCCGATGCGGTCTCGCACACGATCGACGCAGTACGCCGCGACGACCGTCTCGCGCTGCGCGTGCCGGATCTGCGCGATGCCGGCATGAAGTTCAGCGAGATCCAGCGGCTGACTTTTAACGGCAGGCCGCTCGTGCAGCTTGTCTATCTGCCGGCGCGCGGCGAGCCGGTCGCGCTGTGCGTGATGAAGCAGCCCGGCCCCGATCAGCCGATCGCGCGACAGACCGCGAACGGCATGCACGTCGTCACGTGGCGTCAGGGTGAGCTGGTGTATGCGTTGATCTCGGCGTCGACCGACGTCGATCTCGCGATGCTCGGTCAACGCATCGCGGATCGCAGCTTCGACCAGATTTCAGGAGGCGGCGCGACGCCGTCGAATCGCCGGGGCGAGTCTGACGACCAGGGGAAATGGGGCTGACGCAGGACAGGGCGGGAGAGGGGGGAGACAGCACGAAGGTCGTGTACGGACACAGACCTTCGCGCATGAGAAGAAAACGATAAGAACGTCGCTTACTACCCTTCAAGCACCGGCGAACGGTTGCGCAAATACGCTTCGAACTCGGCGGCAACTTCCGGATGCCGCAACGCGAATTCGACAGTCGCCTTCAGATACCCCAGCTTGCTGCCGCAATCGAAACGCGTGCCGTGATACTTGTACGCGAGCACCTGTTCGTCGGCGAGCAGCGACTGGATCGCGTCGGTGAGTTGCAGTTCACCGCCCGCACCCGGCTTCAGCGCGCGGATATGTTCGAAGATGCGCGGCTTCAGCACATAGCGTCCGACCACACCGAGGTTCGACGGCGCGACGTCCGGTGCTGGCTTCTCGACGATGCCCGACATCTTGATGATCGAATCCTCCCACTCCTTGCCGTCGACGATCCCGTACGACTTCGTCTCCGATGGCGGAATTTCTTCGACGCCGATCACGGAGCTGTGATAGTGGTCGAACACCTCGATCATCTGCGCCATCACCGGCGGCGTGCCGTACAGCAAATCGTCCGCGAGAATCACGGCGAACGGGTTGTCGCCGACCAGCTTCTCCGCGCACAGCACCGCATGACCCAAACCGAGCGCTTCCGGCTGACGCACATAGAAGCAGTCCACGTGACTCGGTTTGATGCTGCGCACGAGTTCGAGCAGCTTCACCTTGCCGCGCGCTTCGAGTTCAGCTTCGATCTCATACGACTTGTCGAAGTGATCTTCGATCGCACGCTTGCTGCGGCCCGTGACGAAGATCATTTCGGTGATGCCGGCGGCCATCGCTTCCTCGACCGCATACTGGATCAACGGCTTGTCGACGATCGGCAGCATTTCCTTCGGGCTCGCCTTCGTGGCCGGCAGGAACCGGGTGCCCAGACCTGCTACCGGAAAGACAGCTTTTGTAACTTTTAGCATGTGATTACCCTGATCTTCTTGGTTACCCTGGTTACGTGACCTGTCGCGCGGCGGGAGTTAGCCCGGCAGACGCGCGAGCTGGGCGCCGAGCTTCTCGAGCGTGCTGCGAAACTCCGCGAGCCGTCGCTGTTCCTGCTCCACCACGGCCGGCGGGGCCTTTGCGACGAAGCTCTCGTTCTGCAGCTTCGCATCCGCTTTCGACACTTCCCCGGTCAACCGCGCAATTTCCTTCGACAGACGTTCGCGCTCAGCCGCGATATCGATCTCGACCTTCAGCACGAGCTTGTCATTCCCTACGATAGCAAACGGCGCGCCATGGGCTGCGGCGTCGAGCGTTGCCTCGTCCGCGATGATCTGCACTTCCGACAGTCGCGCGAGCGCCTGCACGTACGGCGCGAACGAGCGCAGACGATCGGCGTTGCCGGTGACGAGCAGCGGCACCTTCGTTGCCGGCGACAGGTTCATTTCGCCGCGCAGGTTGCGGCATGCGTCGATCGTCGCCTTCAGGTCGGCCACCCATTGCTCGGCCGCCTCGTCGATTTTCTTCGGCTCGGCGACCGGGTAGCGCTGCACCATGATCGATGCTTCGCCTTCCGTTTGCCCGGCCGGATAACGGTCCGTCAGCGGCGCGACTTTCTGCCACAACGCTTCGGTGATGAACGGGATCACCGGATGCGCGAGCCGCAGCACTGTCTCGAGTACGCGCAGCAGCGTGCGTCGCGTCGCGCGCTGCTGTTCGGGCGCGCCGGTCTGCAACTGCACCTTCGCGAGTTCGAGATACCAGTCACAGTATTCGTCCCACGCGAACTTGTATATGGCATTCGCCACATTGTCGAAACGGTAGTCGGCGAAGCCCTTCGCGACGTCCGCTTCGACGCGCTGCAGATGCGACACGATCCAGCGATCCGCCTGCGAGAAATCCGTGTAGCCGCCGGGACCGCAATCGCCTGGCGCACAGTCGCCGGGTTTGCCGAAGCCGCAGTCCTGGCCTTCGCAGTTCATCAGCACGAAGCGCGTCGCGTTCCACAGCTTGTTGCAGAAGTTGCGATAGCCCTCGCAGCGCGCGAGATCGAAGTTGATGTTGCGGCCGAGCGTCGCCATCGACGCCATCGTGAAGCGCAGCGCGTCGGTGCCGAACGCGGGGATGCCGTCGGGGAATTCCTTGCGGGTTTTCTTTTCGATCGACGCGGCCTGCTTCGGATTCATCAGCCCGGTGGTGCGCTTCGCGACGAGCGCATCGAGACCGATGCCGTCGACGATGTCGATCGGGTCGAGCGTGTTGCCCTTGCTCTTCGACATCTTCTGGCCTTCGGCGTCGCGCACGAGGCCGTGCACGTAGACCGTATCGAACGGCACCTTGCCGGTGAAGTGCGTGGTCATCATGACCATCCGCGCGACCCAGAAGAAGATGATGTCGAAGCCGGTGACGAGCACCGACGACGGCAGGAACGCCTTCAATTCAGGCGTTTCCTGCGGCCAGCCGAGCGACGAGAACGGCACGAGCGCCGACGAGAACCACGTGTCGAGCACATCGTCGTCGCGTTTCAGCGCGCCGGTGTAGCCCTTCGCGGTAGCCTGTTCGCGCGCGGCCGCTTCGTCCTTCGCGACGAAGATCTCGCCGTTCTCGCCGTACCACGCGGGAATCTGGTGACCCCACCACAACTGCCGCGAGATACACCAGTCCTGAATGTTTTCGAGCCACTGGTAGTAGGTCGACGTCCAGTTCTCCGGGACCATGCGGATCTGGCCGTTGCGCACGACGTCGAGCGCGGTTTCGGCAATCGACTTGCCCGGATTGAACGTGCCTTCCGGTGCCGGCTTGCTCATCGCGACGAACCATTGATCGGTGAGCATCGGTTCGATCACGACGCCCGTACGATCGCCGCGCGGCACCATCAGCTTGTGCGGCTTCACCGATTCGAGCGCACCGGTCGCTTCGAGATCGGCAACCACCTGCTTGCGCGCGGCGAAGCGGTCAAGGCCGCGATATTTCTCCGGCGCGTTGTCGTTGATCTTGCCGTCGAGCGTCAGAATCTCGATCTGCGGCAGACCGTGGCGCTGGCCGACCTGATAGTCGTTGAAGTCGTGCGCGGGCGTGACCTTCACGACGCCGGTGCCGAACTCGCGGTCCACGTAGTCGTCGGCGATGATCGGGATCTCGCGATCGCTCAACGGCAGCTTCACGGTCTGTCCGATCAGATGCGCGTAGCGCTCGTCTTCCGGATGCACCATCACCGCGACGTCGCCGAGCATCGTTTCGGGGCGCGTCGTTGCGACCGTCAGATGGCCGCTACCTTGTGTGAGCGGATACTGGATGTGCCACAGATGGCCGTCTTCTTCCTCGCTGACCACTTCAAGGTCTGACACCGCGGTGAGCAGCACCGGGTCCCAGTTCACGAGCCGCTTGCCGCGATAGATGAGGCCCTGTTCGTACAGCTGCACGAACACGTCGCGCACGGCGGCCGACATCTTGTCGTCCATCGTGAAGTATTCGCGCGACCAGTCGATCGATGCGCCGAGGCGGCGCACCTGGCCCGTGATCGTCGAGCCCGACTGCTGCTTCCATTCCCACACGCGCTCGACGAATTTCTCGCGGCCGAGGTCATGCCGCGAGACGCCCTGCGCATCGAGCTGCCGTTCGACGACGATCTGCGTCGCGATACCCGCGTGATCGGTGCCGGGCACCCACAGCGTGTTCTCGCCGAGCATCCGGTGATAGCGCGCGAGGCCGTCCATGATCGTCTGGTTGAACGCGTGGCCCATGTGCAGCGTGCCCGTGACGTTCGGCGGCGGCAACTGGATCGAGAAATTCTTGCTGCCCGGCTCGAAGGCAGGGGCGGCGTAGCCGCGTTTTTCCCACTCGGGTGCCCAATGGGCCTCGATGGTCTGGGGCTCGAAACTCTTGGCAAGCGTGCTGTCGCTCATGGATGGGGATCTGCTCTGAATGCGTGGAAAGGTGCCTGGAACCTTGAATTATAAAGGGAGTGCGCGGCAAACCGGCCTTCGGGCGCAGGGGCGGGGTTGTCGCGACGGCGAGGGCGCTCTTTTTCGAGCGCCGCACGTGCGATACGTAGGGCGACATGCAGGGCGACACGCAGGGCGGCGAGCCGCGCGAAGGCGCGGGACATATAATGTCGAACGACCTGTCCGCACGCGGTCAGCACGACATCCCGATCCGCCCGCCATCTGCCGCCACCAGCCGTTTCCCTCCAGCACCCATGCCCGAACTGCTCGCGAATCTGAACCCCGAACAACACGCCGCCGTCACGTTGCCCAACGAACCGGCCCTGATTCTGGCCGGTGCCGGCAGCGGCAAAACACGCGTGCTGATCACGCGGATCGCGTGGCTGATCCAGCAGGGCTACGCGTCGCCGATGACGATTCTCGCGGTGACGTTCACGAACAAGGCCGCGCGCGAGATGATGTCGCGTCTGCAGGCGCTGCTGCCGATCGACACGCGCGGCATGTGGATCGGCACGTTCCACGGCCTGTGCAACCGGATGCTGCGCGCGCATCATCGCGACGCGGCGCTGCCGTCAACGTTCCAGATTCTCGATACCGCCGATCAGCTGTCGGCGCTCAAGCGCCTGATGAAGGGCCTCAATATCGACGACGAGAAATATCCGCCGAAGAACCTGCAGTACTTCATCAACAACGCGAAGGAGCAGGGACTGCGGCCGAAGGACGTCGACGCGACCGACAACTTCAACCGCAAGTTCGTCGAGCTGTACGAAGCGTACGACCAGCAGTGCCAGCGCGAAGGCGTCGTCGATTTTCCGGAGCTGCTGCTGCGCTGCTACGAACTGCTCGCGCACAATCCGCCGCTGCGTGCGCACTATCAGGCGCGCTTCCGTCACATCCTCGTCGACGAGTTCCAGGACACGAACAAGCTGCAGTACGCGTGGCTCAAGATGCTCGCGGGCGCGAGCAACGCAATCTTCGCGGTCGGCGACGACGACCAGTCCATCTATGCGTTCCGTGGCGCGAACGTCGGCAACATGCGCGACTTCGAGAACGAGTTCAACGTCCGCAACCTGATCAAGCTCGAACAGAACTACCGTTCGCACGGCCATATTCTCGATGCGGCGAACCAGCTGATCGCGAACAATTCAAAGCGGCTTGGCAAGAATCTGCGTACCGACGCAGGCCACGGCGAGCCGGTGCGCGTGTACGAGGCCGCGACCGATTCGCAGGAAGCCGGCTGGATCGTCGAAGAGATTCGCGCGCTGCTCGACACCGGGCTCTCGCGCGGCGAAGTCGCCGTGCTGTACCGGAGCAACGCGCAGTCGCGCACGATCGAACACACGCTCGTCAACGCGGGCATTCCGTATCGCGTGTATGGCGGCCTGCGCTTCTTCGAGCGCCAGGAAGTGAAGCATGCGCTCGCGTATCTGCGGCTCATCGACAATCCGAACGACGACACCGCGTTCGCACGCGTCGTCAATTTCCCGACGCGCGGCATCGGTGCGCGTTCGATCGAACAGGCCGCCGATGCCGCGCGTAGCTACAACTGCTCGATGGCTGCGGCGATCGTGTATGTGGCCGGCAAGGCGGGTTCGAGTCTCAGTGCGTTCGCGAACCTGATCGCGAAGATGCGCGCGGAAACGCAGCAGATGAGCCTGCCCGAAACGGTCGAGTACGTCGTGCGTGCGAGCGGTCTCGCGGATTTCTATCAGAACGAGCGCGAAGGTCAGGACCGTTTGGAGAACTTGCAGGAACTGGTCAACGCTGCGGCGGCGTTCGTCAGCGAAGCGGGCTATGGACTCGACACACCGGCCCGTTCGATTCCGCTGCGTCCGGGCGCGACGTCCGCGCCGGAACTCGAAACGGACGATGGTGGCGTGATCGTGCTCGATGCCGCCGAGATCACCGATCCCGCGCAGAATCCCGATACGATGACGCCGCTCGCGGGCTTCCTGTCGCATGCATCGCTCGAAGCCGGCGACAACCAGGCGCAGGCCGGCCAGGACGCCGTGCAGTTGATGACCGTGCACGCCGCGAAGGGACTCGAATTCACCGCCGTGTTTATCACGGGCCTCGAAGAAGGGCTTTTCCCGCACGAGAACAGCGCGATCGAATCCGATGGCCTCGAAGAAGAGCGCCGGCTGATGTACGTCGCGATCACACGCGCGAAGGAGCGGCTGTATCTGTCGTTTGCGCAGAGCCGGATGCTGCACGGACAGACGCGCTACAACATCCGATCGCGCTTCTTTGACGAACTGCCGCAAGAGACGTTGAAGTGGCTCACGCCGAAGGTCGAGGCCGGCGCGCGGTGGGGCGGTCGTTCCGACAACGCGGGCTATGGACGCGACTGGTTCTCGCGGCCTGACCGTCAGCGCGAATACAGCGATCCGGCGGTCAGCGCGCCGCTGCCCGCGTTTGCGAACGCGCAGCGCGCGGCGGAAAGCGGCTTCCGTGTCGGTCAGCAGGTGTTCCATACGAAGTTCGGTGAGGGCACGATCACCGCGCTCGAAGGCGGCGGCACCGACGCGAAGGCGCAGGTGAAATTCAAGCGGCACGGCGAGAAGTGGCTCGCACTGGCGGTCGCGAAACTGCAGGCGGTCGAATGAGTGCGGCGATGATGGAAACGAACAACACGGCTCGCCGACCGCTCGGTGTACTCGCGGCGCTGCCCGAAGAACTCGGCGATCTGATCGCATCGATGCGCGCGGACGGCGGCATGCGCACCGTCACGCACGGGCGACGCGACTATCACGTGGGCACCGTGCACGGCGTGTCGTGCGTGGTGACGCTCGCGCGTGTCGGGAAGGTCGCGGCGGCCGCGACGGTGAGCGCGCTGATTCACGCATTCGATGTCGACGCGGTGGTGTTCGCCGGGGTCGCGGGCGGTGTCGGACGCGCGGTTCGGATCGGCGACATCGTCGTGTCCGATGCGCTGCTGCAGCACGATCTCGATGCATCGCCGATTTTTCCTCGCTACGAAGTGCCGTTGCTCGGCGTGTCGCGCTTTAACGCCGATGCTGCGCTT
This sequence comes from Paraburkholderia flava, assembly GCF_004359985.1. Lineage (NCBI taxonomy): Bacteria > Pseudomonadati > Pseudomonadota > Betaproteobacteria > Burkholderiales > Burkholderiaceae > Paraburkholderia > Paraburkholderia flava. Next base: position 894,537 of record NZ_SMRO01000002.1, read on the forward strand.
GCCGCTCGACTCGCGGAGGCGTGCGAGCGTTTCGTCGCGGAAGAGGGCGCGTCGCTTGCGACACGCTTCGGCACGCAGCAGGCGTGCGTGCATCGCGGGCTCGTGATCAGCGGCGACCGCTTCGTCGCGAGCGCGGCGGAAGTCGAAGCGCTGCGCGACGCGTTGCCCGATGCGCTCGCGGTCGAGATGGAAGGCGCGGCGATCGCGCAGGTCTGCTACGAGTACGGCGTGCCGTGCGCAGTCGTGCGGACGATTTCCGATACCGCGGACGCGCATGCGCCGGCTTCGTTCAAGACCTTCTTGACCGATATCGCCGGTGCGTATTCGACGGGGATTTTGCAGCGGTTTTTGCGTAGCTACGCGGATAGCTTGCGGTGATGTAGCGGCGCTGCTGTCTATGTCCCGCTCGACATCTGCCACGCGCGACGCGCATGCGCCGGCTTCGTTCAAGACTTTCCTGACCGATATCGCCGGCGCGTATTCGACGGAGATGCTGCAGCACTTCCTGCGCGCTTACGCAACGTCGTTGCGCTGACGCGCGACCGATTTTTCGCGTGCGTGCATGTGTGCGTCGCGGCGACGGCGCATCGATCGTTGTTCACGAACGCCGCGCTGCTACGCCACGCACCACCCTAAATCTGCAACGCGTCGCGAATCTGCTGCAACGCGGCCGGATCTTCGATAGTCGGCAGATCGCCGGGATCGCGGCCTTCCGCGAGCGCCGCTATCGCGCGGCGCAGCAGCTTGCCCGAACGCGTCTTCGGCAGCATCGATACCACATGCACACGCGCCGGTCGCGCAATCGCGCCGAGATGCCGGTCCACCGTCATGGTCAATTGCGCTTCGAGCGTGCGGCGCGCATCGTCGGATGCGAACGGCGCCGTGTCGCGCAGCACGACGAACGCGAGCGCGACCTGCCCCTTCAGCGCATCCGTCACGCCGACCACCGCGACTTCCGCGACCGCTGCGTGACCCGACAACGCTTCCTCGATTTCGCGTGTGCCGAGACGATGGCCCGCGATGTTGATCACGTCGTCGGTGCGACCGAGGATCGTCACGTAGCCGTCTTCATCCTGCACGCCCCAGTCGAACGTCGAGTACACGGTTTGATTCGGCACGTTCGACCAGTACGTATCGACGAAACGCGCATCGTCGTCCCACACCGTCGTCATGCAGCCGGGCGGCAGCGGATAGCCAAGTGAGATGACGCCTTTTTCGCCGGGCGCGCACGGCTCGCCGGTGTGCTCGTTGCGTAGTGTCAGGTTGTAGCCGTAGACCGGCACGCCGGGCGACCCCAGCTTTTGCGGCAGTGCTTCGATGCCGCGCTGGATCGCGAGCATCGGCCAGCCGGTTTCGGTCTGCCAGTAGTTATCGACGACTGGTTTGCCGAGCGCGTCGCCGATCCACGAAGCAGTGGGTTCGTCGAGCGGTTCGCCGGCGAGGAACAGCGTGCGCAGGCTCGACAGATCCGCCTGTTTCAGTAGCGCCGGATCCTGCTTCTTGAGCACACGGATCGCGGTCGGCGCGGTGAACATCAGATTGATCCGATGCTGCTCGACGAGCCGCCACCAGATGCCACCGTCGGGACGGATCGGCGTGCCTTCGTACATCACCGTCGTGAGACCCGCGAGCAGCGGCGCGTAGATGATATAGCTGTGGCCGACCACCCAGCCGATGTCCGACGCGGTGAACATCGTATCGCCGGGCCGTCCGCCGAAGATGTATTCCATCGATGCTGCGAGCGCCACTGCATAGCCGCCGACATCGCGCTGCACGCCTTTCGGCCGCCCCGTTGTGCCGGACGTGTACAGCACGTACGACGGCTCGTTAGATTCGAGCCATTCGCACGGTACGTGCGCGTTGAAAAACTGCTCACGTAGCGGTTCGTAGTCGACGAGATAGCTGGCGTCGAGCCGTTCGGGCGCGAGTTGCCTATCGATCAGCAGCACGTGCGGCGGTTTGTGCGTGGCACGCGCGAGCGCTTCGTCGACGAGTGGCGTGTAGTCGATGACCTTGCCGCCGCGCGCGCCGGCGTCGGCGGTGACGATGAGTACGGGCTTGGCGTCGTCGATCCGCGCGGCGAGGTTCGGTGCTGCGAAGCCGCCGAACACGACCGAGTGAACTGCACCGAGCCGCGCGCACGCGAGCATCGCGAACACGGCTTCGGGGATCATCGGCAGATAGATCAGCACGCGATCGCCGCGCTGCACGCCGAGCGAGCGCATCGAAGCGGCCATCCGGTTGATTTCGGCGTGCAGTTCGGCGTAGGTGTAGCGGCGCTCGATGCCTGTTTCGGTTGATACGTAGACGAGCGCGTTCTGTTGCGCGCGATCGGCGAGATGCCGGTCGACGGCGTTATGGCAGAGGTTCGTGCGACCGCCGCAGAACCAGCGGGCGAAGGGGGGATTCGAGCGGTCGAGGACAGTATCGAATGGTGTTTCCCAGTGAATGCGATTTGCTTCTTCGCGCCAGAAGGCTTCGGGGTTTTCGATGGAGCGGCGGTGGAAATCCTGGTAGCTGACTGGCATCTGGTGGGCCTCCCGGGTGCTGTGCTGGTTCGTTCTGTTCTGTCTGTGGTTTTGCTTGTGGTTTTGCCTGTGCCGGCGGCTGCAATTTTTTGCTTCTCGGCGCGAGCGTTGCTTTTTTCTTGCGTGTGCTTTTCTGTCCTCCCGCGCGGCGGTGCTAATTTGCGCCTCGCGGCGCAGGCGTTGCCCCTGTGCGGGGCGGCACCTACTTTCTTTGCCGCGGCAAAGAAAGTAGGCAAAGAAAGCCGCTCGACACGTTACCAGGTCTTTTCCGCGTGATGCCCCCAGTGGCACTCGCCTAAGTGGGCACCACGCTCACACAGTGTAGTGGTCCGAGACGAGATCGTCACTCGCACCATAACCCGAAGTGACAAGGCGCCCGCACATCCCGCAGCGCACTGCGTGCGCGCGGACGGGTCTGCTTGGGAAACCATCTGGGAGATTGAAGGCAGAGGCAAAGTGCAGGCAGAGGCAAAGCGTGAGCGTGACCGCGTTGAGCTACCGCGCCGCGAAGATATGGTTTCATGCAGTGGTCGCACGCGCTATGCGATGACATTAAGCAGAGGGGTTATGCCCTTCGGCGGCGAAGCCCGCCGGAACGGATGACTGCCTTGTCACGAGGGTAAGCGGCGCGAGGGCGGATCTCGTCTCGGACCACTAAGCAGGGTGGGCGTGGCGCCCACTTAGGCGAGTGCCACTGGGGTCACACACGGAAAGGAGAAGCTTCGTGTCGGCGGCTTTCTTTTGCCTACTTTTCTTTGCCGCTGCAAAGAAAAGTAGGTGCCGCCCCGCACAGGGGCAACGCCTGCGCCGCGAGGCGCGAATAAGCACCGCCGCGCGGAAAAACAGAAAAACAGAAAAACAGAAAAGCAAACAGCAACACCCGCGCCGCGAGGCACAAACTAGAAAGCCACCTGCACAGGCAAACAACAAGCAAAACCAAAAACAACACGGCGCATGCCAACAAAGCCATGCGCCGCAAAACAACTCTAAACCCGCCGGCGGCAAAAAACCGCGCCGCGCCAGCAATCTCAAGCAGCTACTTTCCTCTCCATATCCGGCAAAAACACAGTCAACACCCCAATCAACGGAAGGAACGAACAAACCTTATACACATACCCGATACTGGTAGCGTCGGCGAGCTGCCCAAGCACCGCAGCACCAATACCCCCTAACCCAAACGCAAACCCAAAAAACAACCCGGCCACCATCCCCACGTTCCCAGGAATCAACTCCTGCGCATACACGAGAATCGCGGAAAACGCCGAAGCAAGCACAAGCCCAATCACAATCGTCAGCACGCTAGTCCAGAACAGATTCGCATAAGGCAACAGCAACGTGAACGGTGCAACACCCAGAATCGACACCCAGATCACATACTTGCGCCCGATCCGGTCGCCAATCGGCCCGCCCGCAATCGTGCCCGCCGCAACGGCCGCGAGGAACACAAACAAATGGATCTGCGCCGTCTGCACCGACAGATGAAACTTGTCGATCAGATAGAACGTGAAGTAACTGTTGATGCTCGCAAGATAGAAGTACTTCGAGAACACGAGCAGGATCAGCACGCCCATCGCGCCCATCACCTTGCCGCGCGACAGCACCGGATGACCGGCCTGCGCGCCGCGCGCCTTCTTCGTCGCCGGATGCCGTTTGTACCAGCGGCCGATCTGCGTCAACACGACCATCGCGACCAGCGCCGCCACCGAGAACCACGCGATGCTGCGCTGTCCATGCGGAATCACGATCAGCGCCGCGAGCAACGGTCCAAGCGACGAGCCCGCATTTCCGCCGACCTGGAACAGCGACTGCGCGAGACCGTGCTGGCCGCCCGATGCCATCCGCGCAACCCGCGACGACTCCGGATGAAACACCGACGATCCGCAACCCACCAGCGCCGCCGCAACCAGCAGCACACCGAAGTTCGGCGCGACCGACATCAGCAGCAGACCCGCCAGCGTGAAGCCCATGCCGACCGGCAGCGAATACGGCTTCGGATGCTTGTCCGTGTACATGCCGACGAGCGGCTGCAGCATCGATGCGGTGATCTGGTAAGTCAGCGTGATCAGCCCGATCTGTCCGAACGACAACGAGAAGTTGTCCTTCAGCATCGGATAGATCGCGAGGATCAGCGACTGGATCATGTCGTTCAGCAGATGCGAAAAGCTGATCGCACCGAGCACCGAATACACAGTGCGCTGCACCTTGGCCGCCGGACTGCCGGCGGCGTTCGCCGGGGCGGTGCCGCCGGCCAGCGTGCGCTTGTCGAGGCTGGTTTCCATATTGATCTGAAGAAAGTAAGAGAGGACCGGTATCTCCTCGCTGCGACGTCGCGACGCATTGACCGGCGGGTAATCGTTCAGGCTATGTTTCATGCAAGTTTAATGTGGCTCGCATGAATTGTCCGGCCAAACTTTGTCGCAGATCGGACATGGACGGATAGGGGCGGCCGTCGATTGGCCGTTGAATGAACATCGCACAGGTCGCATCGGTCCGGAGGTCTATAGCACGCGCGCTGTCTTCGCGAAAAGGAGCGGTTGTCGCACGAGCGGTCCGCAAGTGGCGGGCACGCCCGACTACGTCACGCGAATTTTGGCCATGTATAAAGCGGTCGCGGGTGCGCGGCCCACGAAGCGGCGTCCCCGGGACCGGGCTGTCGTGTGCGGGAGGCGCGGCTAAAGATACGCACCACATATGCCGTAGACCCGGAAAGACAGGCCGGAATGCCGGAACAGACCTTTCCGGTGCCCGACACGTGAGGGTAAAAAATATGAAAGCAGTTTCGCTGGGTAGCCAGCCGGGCGCGGGGTTCGTTCCGGATGGCGAGTCGGCCGGGGACGCATCGCAATCGAACAGCGGCGGCACGTCGGGTGGACGGCTGAAGGGCATGTCCGTCAAGACGACACTGCGTCTCGCGTTCGCGGTGCTGCTGATCGGCACGCTCGCGATCGGCGTGTTCTCGCTGACGCAGATCAGCCGGCTCAACGGTTCGACCCGTTCGATCTACGATCAGGGACACGTCGCGAGCCGCGCTGCCGAGGAAACACGCGGCTACGTGCTGCGTGCAAGCCGCGCGCAGAAGATGCTGCTGACGGCCACCACGGCAAAGGAACGCGACGACCTCGGCGCCGACATCGAAAGCGGTCTGAACGCGATCGGCACCCAGCTCACGACGCTGCAGCACTACGTCGATCCGTCGGATGCGAAAGCGGTCGCGGAGCAGAGGGCGTTCGCGACGGCGGTCGGCGTGTGGAGCGGCCATCTGCGCGATTTCGTGAAGCTCGTGAAAGCGCAGCCACTCGATCTGTCGCAGATGAACTGGCAGGTCGGCACGCAGGACGTGTCGTTGCTCGTCGAAACGGGCAAGCTCGAAAAACTCGTCGATACGCTCGTCGAGCAGCGCGGCACCGCCGCGAAGGCGACCATCGATGCGTCGGCCTTCATCTTTCGTTCGTCGTTCGTGATGATCGCCGGGATGACCGTCGCGCTGATCGTACTCGCGTTCGTCATCAGCGAATGGGTGGTGCGGCGGCTCGCGCGGCAGCTCGGCGGCGAGCCGGTCTACGCGAAGGAAATCGCGAGCCGCATCGCATCGGGCGATCTGTCGAACGAGATCGCGCTCGGCCGTCGCGACACGTCGAGCATGCTGTCCGCGTTGCGCGACATGCAGGGCGGACTGTCGACGACGGTGTCCGGCATCGCGGCGAGCGCGGAAGCGATCGCGCTCGCGTCGGGCGAAATCTCGATGGGCAATCTCGATCTGTCGCAGCGCACCGAACAGCAGGCGATGGCACTCGAGCGTACCGCGAGCAGCATGGAAGAACTGACGTCGACGGTGCGTCAGAACGCGGACAACGCGAAGCAGGCGAGCACGCTCGCGTACAACGCATCGGAGATCGCGGAGAAGGGCGGCGCGGTGGTGAGTCGCGTGGTCGCGACGATGGGCCAGATCAACGACAGCGCGAAGAGTATCCGCGACATCATCGGCGTCATTGAAGGCATCGCGTTTCAGACCAACATTCTTGCGTTGAACGCAGCCGTCGAAGCGGCGCGCGCGGGTGAGGAAGGGCGCGGCTTCTCGGTCGTCGCGGGCGAGGTGCGCAATCTCGCGCAGCGCAGTGCGGCCGCCGCGAAAGAGATCAAGACGCTGATCAGCGCATCGGTCGAGCGCGTGTCGAACGGCTCGACGCTCGCGCAGGATGCGGGTCAGACGATGGACGAAGTGGTGAAGGCGGTGAAGCGCGTCACCGACATCATGGGCGAGATTTCGGCGGCGTCCGCAGAGCAGAGCGCGGGCATCGAGGAGATCAATCTCGCCGTCACGCAGATGGATTCAGGCACGCAGCAGAACGCGGCGCTCGTCGAAGAAGCTACTGCGGCGGCGCGCTCGCTCGACGATCAGGCGCGCGCGCTCAAGCAACTCGTGGGCAAGTTCCGGCTACACGCTTAACGCTGCCCAACAGCGCTTCATTTAGCTCGGCGACACGACCACGGTACACGTCGTGCCCGCCGACAGCACCAGCCCGTCCGGCACGCTGTCGATGTGAATGCGCACCGGCACGCGCTGCGCGAGCCGCACCCAGTTGAACGTCGGGTTCACGTCGGCGAGCAGTTCGCGGCTCTGCGGATTGTCGCGGTCGTAGATGCCGCGCGAAATACTCTCGACGTGCCCATGTAGCACACCGCCGCTCATCAGGCGGATCTCCGCCTTGTTGCCGATCTTCACGCGTGGCAGCTTGGTTTCCTCGAAGTATCCGTACACCCAGAATGAGTGACTGTCGACGATCGCGAGCTTCGCGACGGAGGCGGTCGCGTAGTCGCCGCGAAACACCGACAGGTTCGTCACGTAGCCGTCGACCGGCGACACGACGCGCGTGCGTTCGAGATTCAGCTTCGCGGCATCGAGCGCGGCGAGCGCCTGCTGATACTGCGCTTCGGCGGCGGTCGCCGAGTGCGACGCGTTCTCGCGGTTTTCCTTCGAGACGACGAGGCTGTCCATATCGGCACGGCGCTGCGCGTCGTCGCGACGCATCTGCAGGGTGGCCTTGCTCGCGGCGACGGCGGCCTGCGCCTGTTCGACGGCGATCTGGTAGTGCGACGGATCGATCTGCATCAGCAGGTCGCCTTTCTTCACGAGCTGGTTGTCGTGCACCGGCAGTTCGACGACGGCGCCCGACACGTCCGGCGCGATGTTGACGACTTCGGCGCGCACGCGGCCGTCGCGGGTCCACGGCTCGTCCATGTAGTGAATCCACAGCGCGCGGCCGATCAGGATCGCGACGATGAAGATGACGGCTGTCGCGACGAAGCCCAGGAGATTTCGGATGGTCATGATTCGACTCTGATCAACGATAAACGGCGAGGCCCAACAGGCCGCACACACAGACGAGCAGGCTCGCCCGGAACAGGGAGGGGTGCCACACGAAACGGTAGACGCCCGTCAGGGCGACCAGCCGGTCGAGCACCCAGGTCAGCATCGCGCCGGCGATGAACAGCAGCACGACGGCCGGTACGTAGGCGTCGAAGACGGCAATCTCACGGGGCATGGCGGGCTCCTTCGCGGGTGGCGTCGTCCGGGCCGTTCGAATCGCGTGCGCCGCCGACCAGTTCGGCGAGCGGCGACTGCGGATCGAGCAGCGCGGTACGGATGAAATGCAGGTGACTCAGAATGCGTTGCAGTTGATGTCGCTCGTCGCGCGGCGGCGTGAAGGTGGCGAGCATCTGCTGGACGGCGGCGATTGCATCGGCGGTCGCGGCGAGCGCGGCGTCGAGCCGATCTGCACGCGGCTTGCCGTACAGCGCGACGATCCGCTGCCGCATCGTGAGGATCGCGGCACGCCACGGCATCGTTTCGGCGTAGCGCGCGTCGGCCGGCAACCCGTCGATCTCGCGCCGCAGATCGATCACCGCATTGCCCGCTTCGAGCACCGCGTACAGCCAGCGCAGCGTGTCGCGCCGCAGTTCCGGTTCGCTTTCGGCGAGCGCATTGATCTGGAACATCAGATCGCGCGCGCCGCTCTCGAAGCGTGTGCGCAGACCCGAGAGCCGCGCGCGGCATGCGAACACCACCTGGCCGCGCAGATCCGCGAACAGGCGATTGCGCAGCCACGGCGTCGACGGCGGCAGCAGCACGGCGAACGCGATTGCCGCCACCGCCATCGACAGCATCAGCGCCAGTGCGTCGTTCAGGAAGCTCATCGGATCGTAGTGGATCACGAGGTCCGGACCGGCGAGAAAGCAGATGTAGATGCAGTAGCCCATCCCGTACGCGGCGAGCTTCGGCTTCGTCGTGATGAACGAGCCGAGCAGCAGGAACGGCGTGAGCGCGGCGCACAGCAGCGGGAAGCCGTCGATGTGCGGATACACGTCGAACACGATCACGTACCCCAGCACCGATGCGAGCACCGTACCGGCGGCCATCTGGAACGCGGTGCGCGTCGGGTACGGCGACGATGCGGCGAGCGCCGTCGTCGTCGCCGCGTTCAGCAGCAGCGTCGCGCCGCTCGGCCATGCGGTCGCGATCCAGAACACGCCGAGCACGATCATCACGATCGCGGCTCGCACGCCGGACACAGCCGCGGCAATCGAATTGGTCTTCGGCTCGTAGCGCTCGATCCAGCGCTCGCGTTCGTGCGTATCGACTGCGAGCGACGCGTAGGTCGCGGTGTACGCGTGCAGATCGTCGATGAAGCGGTACAGCAGTTCGGCGGCCGTGTCGAAGTCGAGCAGCGGTACGTCGGCGCGCGTTTCGAGGGTGGCGCGCGTCGCGCGCACGCGCTTCGGCAAATCCGCCTTGTATGCGTCGAGCTGACGGGCGGCGTGGACGGCGTCGGCGGCGGTGCGCACCGGTTCGCCCGACTTCTGCAGCAGCGGCGAGATCTCTTTGAAGTACGGTTCGAGCGCGTCGATCGTGACGGTCGCGCCGCTGTCGTGCAGCCGGTTCATCAACTGATGCAGCGCGTGAAAGCGCGTCGACGCGGCCATGAACTCGCTGTTCAGTCGCGAGAGCCGGCCGCTGCGCATCCGCGAGTCGGGGCTTTCGAAGACCGCGACGCTGCGGGTCGCCTCGAAGCCGACGATGTCGGCGACGAAGCGCGCGTTGGTCGCTTCGACCTGCGTGCGGTCGACCTGTCCCGACAGCGTCGCGGACACGTAGTCGACGAACGACGAGAAGCGCGCACGGATGGTCGTGCGCATCTGCTCGCCCGCATGCTGGGGAAACACCAGCGCGCTGACGGCGCCCGCGCAGAGAATCCCCAGGACGACTTCGGTGACCCGCGTGAGCGCAGAGAGAAACGCGCCGTCCGGATTCTGTGACGCCGGGATGCCGATCAGCACGGCCGTATAGCCGGCGAGCACGAAGCCGTACGAACGGAAGTTGCGATTGCGTGCGGCCCCTGCGGTGCAGATGCCGACCCAGATCGCGGTCGAGAGAATGAAGAGTTCCCGCTGCTGTGCGAACAGGCCGATCAACGTGAGCATCACGACAAGCCCGACGAGCGTGCCGCAGATCCGGTAGAAGCTCTTCGCGAACACCATCCCGCTTTGCGGCTGCATCACGATGAACACGGTCGTCATCGCGGTACGCGGCTGCGGCAGATCGAGCTTCATCGCGATGCCGAGCGCGAGCAGCGATGCGCCGATGGCCTTCGCCATGTAGAGCCACGTGCGGCCGTCGGTGCGGGCCCAGTCGGCGGCGGCTGCGAGGAAGGCGGCGAATGGAGCGACGCGCGGAGTCGGAGAGGGTGTCGTGGACATTGGCGGCTCCGCTTACCTTGCCGGCTGAGCGGCGGGCGTGGGCGTGCCGCTCTTCTTGCCGTGAGCGGGCAGCGTGTCGGCTGGGGCCGGGCCGTCAGACGGATCGGCGAGACCGCCGCCCAATGCGGCAACCAGCGTCGCGTGCGCGGCGAGACGTTCGGCCGCGATCCGCGCGACGCCTTCCTGCGCATGCAGCAACTGGTTCTGCGCGACCAGCACGTTCAGGTAATCGGTCAGCCCGCGCCGGTAGCCTTCGCGCGACAGCGTGTAGTTGCGTCGCGCGACGTCGACCGAACGCTGCGCGTCCTTCGCCTGCGTGTCGAGCGAGCGCATCCGGACGACCTGGTCGGCGATTTCCTTCAGCGCACGGACGATCGTCTGGTCGTACTGGCCGACCGCTTCGTCGTAGCCCGCCGATGCTGCGCCCAACTGCGAGCGCAGCCGTCCGCCGTCGAAGATCGGCAGCGACAGCGCCGGGCCGGCAGTCCAGCCGCCGTTCGCCGAACGCAGGAACTGGAACAACGGACCGGCCGCCGCGAAGCCGCCAAGCGAGCCAAGCAGATCGATGTTCGGATAGAAGTCGGCCTTCGCGACGTCGATGCCGCGTGCCTGCGCGGCGACGCTCCAGCGTGCCGCGACGACATCGGGCCGGTGACCGATCAATTCGGCGGGCAGCACCGACGGCAGGCCGGCCGGCGTGGTCAGCGCGAGTTGCGGACGCGTGAGCGCATCGCCGGCACCCGGGCCCTTGCCCGCAAGCGCGGCAAGCTGGTTGCGATTCAGTGCGATCGATTCTTCGAGCGAGTCGATCTGGCGTTCGTCGTCGGGCAGCGGCGTTTCGGCCTGGCTCACTTCGAGTTGCGTGCCGAGGCCGCCCTTCAGACGCCGCTGCGCGAGCGCGAGAATCTGCTGCTGCTGGTCGCGGGTCGCCTTCGCGATGTCGAGCAGCGCGTAGTTCATCGACATGTCGATATACGCGCGCACGACGTTCGCTTCGAGTTCGAGTTGCGCGGCGCGGGCATCGGCGGCGCGCGCATGCGCGAGATCGAGCGCGCGTTCGGCTGCATTCCGGTCGCGGCCCCACAGGTCGAGGCTGTACGACAGACCGATCGTGCCGGTGTTGTTCCACGTGTTCGCGTTCGACAGCGGACCGGGACCGTAGTAGACGTTTTCCGGCCAGTGCTGTCGCTGGATCGACAGGTTGCCGTTGATCTGCGGCGCGAGCGCGGCGGCGGCGACGCCGGCCATCGACTGCGCTTCGCGAACGCGCGCCTGCGCAACCGCGAGCGTCGGACTGCCGGCTTCGGCGGTGTCGATCCACGCGTTCAGCTGCGGATCGCCGTAGGCGTGCCACCACCCGGCGGTCGGCCAGTGCGCGTCGGCAGCGGCGGCGCGAATGGCGGCGCCGGCGTCGAGCGACGACGGATCGGTCGCACTGGTTTGCGGCGCGACGCCTCCGGTGCTGGCACAGCCAGCGATTATCAACGAGATCGTAAGAACCGCTGCTGCGGCGACCCCAATTCGTACCGGAGACTGCACGATTTCCTCCGTGAATGCGATAGAACCCTGCGTCGCATTATATTTTCGGGGCGATTAACGAATAACCCGTAAAAGTGCGAAGCATTCTTACCGATCTTGAGATAATCGTTTTCACAAACCATGCAACAATCTGAGCGTCCCAGCAAGGAATCGATATGGATACGCTTCAGAATATGCGCGTATTTGTCCGCGTCGTCGAAGCGGGCAGCTTCACCGGTGCCGCGCAGTACCTCAATACGACGACAGCCTACGCGTCGCGCGCGGTGTCCGATCTCGAAGCGCATCTGCGCACCCGGCTCTTGAACCGCACGACGCGCCGCATCGCGCTGACCGAGGCCGGCGAGCGCTATCTGCAGCGCTGCGAACAGATCCTCGCGTACGTCGATCAGGCCGAAGCCGAAGCGAGCGACGCGCACGCGCGGCCGTCCGGCAAGCTGAAGGTCCACGCGATGACGAGCTTCGGACAGCACTACGTCGTGCCGGCGGTCGGTCGCTATCAGCAGCGTTATCCGGACGTGCAGGTCGAACTGACGCTCGCGCAGCGGATGCCCGATCTGCTCGACGAAGGTTTCGACGTGTCGCTTACGCTCGCGACCGGCCTGCCCGATTCGGGGCTCGTGTCGCAACGACTGGGCGCGGTGTTCAGCATCGCGTGCGCGTCGCCGGCTTATCTCGAACGCTACGGCGTGCCGCAAACACCGGCCGATCTGAAGAATCACGTGTGCATGCGCATGGTGACGCCTGTCTTTCCCGCCGACGAATGGACGTTCGACGGCCCCGACGGCCAGCAGACCGTCACACTTGGCCCGGCGACGTTTCAGGTCAATGTCGCCGAGGCGCTGGTGGTGGCGGTGCGAGAGGGGATGGGCATCGGACTGATTCCGCTGTATTCGGCGATCGGTGGGCTGCGCAGCGGCGAGCTCGTCTGGGTGCTGCCGCCGCTCATGTCGCAGGAGATGAACCTGTATGCGCTGTACCCGTCGCGGCAGTATCTGGACGCGAAGATCCGCACGTGGGTCGAGTTTCTGCGCGACGAATTGCCGGCGACGTTTGCAGCGGATACCGATGGGCTGAAGCGGTTCGCGCGGACCTGAGAGCAGGCAGGTGTGACAGGCCGATGGTTCGGTGCAACACTTGCTTACTTCCTCGCGCGAACGGGCCTGCTAACGTGTAGTTAACCGCGCGGGGTTTTGTATCGCACCGCGCGCAGCTTTTCATACTGAACACATCGAAACGAAGAGGGAATCATGGACACGAACCTGATGATCGGCATCGCCGTCGTGCTCGCGCTGGTCGGCGTTGCCGCGTCGCGCGATCTGCTGCGCCGGATGCGCAGCGCGCCGCAACTGGTTCCGGTGCGCGTGCGCCGCGACGTACCGCGCCGCTGAATGCAGCGCGGGGACCGGATCACACTTCGACGATCCGGTCCCACGTGAAGTCGGGGTTTTCGAGCCGGCCGGTGCGCCGGTCGATATAGCCGCGCGGGTTGCACACCACGCGCGTGCCGTTCAGCGTGTAGTCGAACGCGGTGTGCGTATGACCGTGCACCCACAGCGCAACAGGCGCACGCACGAGATCCGGCAGATCGCTGACGAAACCCGACGACACCCGGTCGTCCGCATAGCGCGCAGCCAGACTCAGCCGATGCGGCGCGTGATGCGTCACCACGATCGTTTTGCCGGCGAACGGTTTCGCCAGTTCCGCCGCGAGCCATGCGCGGGACCGCTCGTGCAGCGCAAGGCTGTCGGCGGCGGTGAAATTGCGGCCGGCGTGCGTCGCCGGTAGTCCAGCCGCCGGATCCGGCCACGTCACCTGAATCAGTCCACGAAAATCCAGCATCGCTTTTTCCGCCGCCGCGATCGATTCGGCGAGCGTGTCGTCGTCCGCGCCGTAGAGCGCGAAGTCGGTCCACAGCGTCGTGCCGAGTACGCGCCAATGGCCATCAGGATCGACGAGCGTCGCGTTGTTCAGGAAGTGCACGTTGTCGACCGACGCGGCCGCGTCGTGCATCGCCGCTTCGAGCGCGCCGAACTCGCCGTCGTAGTACTCGTGATTGCCCGGCACATAGACGACGGGCACACTGCCGTCGAACGTTTCGGCCGCCCAGCGCAGGCCCGCCGCGTGATTGTGGATGTCGCCGGCGAGGATGATCAGGTCGGCGTTTGCATGCGGAATCGCCTCGGGTTCGTCGGACTCCAGATGCAGATCGGACAGCACGCGAATTTTCACGGATGCGACTCCTGCGGATGGACAACGAAGGGAGGCGCCTGGCGTAGCACCTTGCCCGGATTCATCAGCCCCAGCGGATCGAGTGCGTGCTTCACGGCGTGCATCAACCGCACCTCGACCGGCTGCTTGTAGTGCGCCGCTTCGTCGGCCTTCAACTGACCGAGCCCGTGCTCGGCGCTGATGCTGCCGCGATGCTGATGCACGCTGTCATAGACGATCCGGTTGATCGGGTCCTGCCATTCGGCGAGAAAACGCTTCGCATCGATCCCCTCCGGCGCCTGCACGTTGTAGTGCAGATTGCCGTCGCCGAGATGCCCGAACGTCACCATCCGCACGCCCGGCACGGCTTGCGCGATCGCGGCATCGGTCTCGTCGATGAAGTGACCGATCCGCGAGATCGGCACCGCAATGTCGTGCTTGATGTTCAGCCCTTCCTCAGCCTGCGCGAGCGGAATGTGCTCGCGCAGATTCCAGAATGCCTGCGACTGCGCGAGACTTTCCGCGACCACCGCATCGTCGACGATACCGGCTTCGAGCGCGGCTTCCATCAACTGCTCGAACAGCGTGCGCGCGTGCGCTTCGCTTTCGCTGTCGGACAGTTCGAGCAGCACGATCTGCGCGTGCGTATCGGCGAACGGATAGCGCAGTTGCGGAAAATGCCGGCCGACCAGCCGCAGACAGAAATCCGACATCAGTTCGAAACCGGTCAGCAGCGGACCGGCCATCCGTTGAGCGAGCGAGAGGAAATCGAGCGCGGCATGCGGCGACGCGAGCGCGGCAAGCGCCGTCACGCGCGCGGCCGGCTGCGGATGCAGTTTCATCACCGCAGCCGTGATGATGCCGAGCGTGCCTTCCGCGCCGATGAACAGGTCGCGCAGGTCGTAGCCGGTGTTGTCCTTGCGCAGTCCACGCAGACCGTCCCACAGTTCTCCCTGCGGTGTCACGACCTCGAGCCCGAGACACAGCTCGCGCGTGTTGCCATAGCGCAGCACGCCGGTGCCGCCCGCGTTCGTCGCGAGATTGCCGCCGATCGTGCAGCTGCCTTCGGCGGCGAGACTCAGCGGAAACAGACGGCCCGCTTCTTCTGCGCGTGTCTGCACGTCGGCGAGCACGACGCCGGCCTCGACGGTGATCGTGTTGTTGTGCGGATCGATGTCGCGGACGCGGTTCAGTCGACGCAGACTCAGCACTGCCTGATGACCGGTCGCATCCGGCGTCGCGCCGCCTGCGAGGCCCGTGTTGCCGCCTTGCGGGACGAGCGCGATGCGGTGCTCGACCGCGAGCTTCACGAGTGCTGCGACTTCTTCCGCGGTCGCCGGGTTCAGCACTGCGCACGCTGCGCCGGTGTAGCGGCGGCGCCAGTCGGTGAGGAACGGCGCGGTGTCGTGCGGATCGGTCAGCACGTGCGCGGCGCCGATCGCGTTGCGGCATGCGTCGACGAACGGCTGGGCGGAAGTGGGGGCGGCAGTGTCGGTCATGATCGGGGCAGGTATTCGAGGCGGTGCGTGGAATGGTGCACGCAATGGCGTATGAAGCGTTGTACGACGCAATGCGCGCAACGTGTTTCGCTCATAGGCAGTTAACGTGGCTAATGCGGTTGACGCGCGCGCTTCGCAGCACGCTTGAACGGCGCGACATACGCGAGCGCCGCGACGAAGAAGATGACCGACAGCACCACCTCGACCCAGCCGAGCGTCGCGCTGAAACCTGGGTCCGACATCCCGCGCACGATGCCTTCGGCGAGATACAGCAGTATCAGCATCGACGCCCATTGCAGCGTGTACAGCCGGCGCCGCAGTACGCCATTGAGCGCGCACAGCAGCGGAATCGCTTTCAGCACGAGCAGCGAACCGCCGGGACGCAGCGGCGCGAGCCGCCATTCCCACGCGATGCACAGCGCGATCAGCGCCAGCAGTGCAACGGACGCGACGGTCGCCGCGAAGCGGTTGGCGCTGACCGGTACGTCCGCGGAGATCGATGCTTGAGGCGCGTTCATGGCCGTTCGTCCAGTGCGGAGGCGGTGCGCGCGATGCGTACGCCGAGCGCGACTGCGAGCGTTTTTTCGTCGGTGGAAAGACCTTGGTGCGCAGATCCGGCGCGCGCAAAGTGCGATGCGCCGTACGGCGTGCCGCCGGTTTGCGTGGTGGTGAGTGCGCTCTCGGTGTACGGCACACCGACAATCAGCATGCCGTGATGCAGTAGCGGCAGCATCATCGACAGCAGCGTCGTTTCCTGGCCACCGTGCAGACTGCCGGTCGACGTGAACACGCACGCGGGCTTACCGGCCAGCGCGCCGGACAGCCACTGCGGCGTCGTGCTGTCGAGAAAATATTTGAGCGGCGCGGCCATGTTGCCGAAGCGGGTCGGCGAGCCGAGCGCGAGGCCCGCGCATTCTTCGAGGTCGCGCAGTTCGGCGTACGGCGGACCCTCGGCCGGGATGTCCGGCTGGGTCGCTTCGCAGACTGTCGAAACCGGCGGCACCGTGCGGATGCGCGCCTGCATGCCGGCCACGCTGTCGACGCCCTGCGCGATCGCGAGGGCGAGATCGCGCGTGGTGCCGTAGCGGCTGTAGTAAAGCACGAGGATGTCTTTCATAGGCCTTTTCGTTGAGCGGTTATTATAGGGGTTAGGCTTTGTGCCGGGCTTGCGGCAAGGCTGCGCGGTGGCCAGGTTCTGCAGGTTGACGGTATGGAAGGAGAAAGGTTTTGTCGTTGTCCACAGGGCGCAGAGTGCGCATCGATCTCGACATGCTCAAGCGTCTCGCGGGTTTTGCCGCGCAGCGCAGCGGCGAAGATCGTATTCCCCAGGTGGCGGGCAGTCTGACGTTCACCACGATGCTGTCGCTCGTGCCGCTGGCGACGGTCGCGTTCGCGCTGTTCACCGCGTTCCCGATTTTCTCGTCGTTCCAGGCATCGCTGCAGGGCTTCCTCGCGGATCATCTGATGCCCGCGCAGTTCAACAGCCAGATCTTCCGCTACCTGAACCAGTTCGCGGCGAAGGCGAAGAGCCTGACCACGCTCGGGCTGATCGTGCTGGTGGTCACGTCGGTGATGACGATGATGACCGTCGAGTCCGCGTTCAATGTGATCTGGCGCGTGCGCAAGGCGCGGCCGTTCGCGCAGCGCGTGCTTGTCTACTGGGCGATCCTGACGCTCGGGCCGATCCTGATCGGCGTGAGCCTGTCGATCTCGTCGTATCTGTTCACGCAGTCGATGGCGTTTCATGCCGCGCAGCGCATCACGCCGGTGATCGAATGGGCGCTGACCGGCGCGGCGCTGCCGCTGACGATCCTCGCGTTCACGATGCTCTATGTCTATCTGCCGAACTGTCGGGTGGAGTGGCGCGATGCGGTGGTCGGCGGAATCTGCGCAGCAGTCGCATTCGAGCTGGCGAAGCGCGGCTTCGGCTATTACATCCGGCGCATTCCGACTTACACGGCCGTGTACGGCGCATTTGCCGTCGTGCCGATGTTCCTGTTATGGATGTACCTGACGTGGTTCATCACGCTGGCTGGCGCGATGATCTCGTCGGCGTTGCCGGCGATCCGCACCGGACAATTCCACCGACCGCAGTTTCCCGGCAGCGATCTGTTCGACTCGCTCGAACTGCTCGCACGGTTAGCGGAAGCACGCGATGCGGGCAACCGCGGCCACCCGGTGCAGCAGCTTGCACGGATGCTGCGCCGCGACCTCGAGACCACGACGCGGTTGCTCGAAGAACTCGAAGATATCGAATGGGTTGCGCGCATCGAGGAGAACAGCGCGCGACCGCGTTTCGTGCTGCTGGCGAATCCGGCGCAGGTGACCGTGGAGCGGTTGTTCGATCTGTTCGTGATCGATCGCTCTGAACTGGAGTATCAGCTCAAGCTGGATTCGACGCGGGTCGACGGCACGGTGCTGCTCGGCGCGCTCGATAACGACAAGCTGGGCGTATCGCTCGCGACGTTGCTGGCCGCGCGTGCGGCGGCACGTGCGCGTGCGGCTGAGGAGGGTCGCCGCGCGTCGGCGATGCCGCATCAGACGGCGTGATTTTGCGCGGTGCGCCGTGCGCGCTTCTGGTCACTTCATCGCGCCACGCAGCAGATCGCGAAGGGTGGCAACTTCCCAGACTCCCATGATCGTCCGCCAGTTTCCCGTACCGCCGCCGTCGTCCCTGATTTTCTGAACGGGGGGTGGGAAAGAGAACGGTGGCGCTTCGAACAGGATCGGCCTGAACTCGAAGTTCACTCCATGTTGCGTGCGATCAAGATCGACGTTCGCCACACCCTGGTAGTGGGCCGCGTCGAGCGTCGTCGTACACAGATACCGGATATCGCTACGAGCGATATTTTTCAGCGCGTCGAATATGAGCGCGTTCGAGAAATGGATGAAGCAGTCACGGACAAAGACCATATCTGCCGGCGGCAGCAAGTCTTTGACGATGTCCAGCACGACAAACTGGCGGGACGGAGAACCATACGTGGCGTTATTGGCTTCCACCAGATTCGACACGATGTCGCCGCCAACATAGTCAATGCCGGTCAGGTCGACGTTTTTCATCCAGTGGAAATCTCCACATGGCAGATCGAGCAGACGAGACACCTCCAGCGAGCGTAGCGCCGCGGGAAGCGATTCAATCAGCGGCCGGGTGTAGTCCAGCCCGGAGCCGTGTCCGGACCGGCTCTCGTTGTTGTTCCAAAGGTTCTCTCGATAGACCCGGGTAAAGAAATCAGATCGTTCGTTTGGCATGCTTTTCCGGGCGTCGAGCGTGTGAAAACAGCCTTGATTCTTGCCGGACGGATTAAAGCGAAATCTTCCTAAAGCGAAATCTTCCCCACACAGATGTCCTTGAACATCACCCAGTCGCCCATCAGGCTGTAGAGCGGATGACGAAACGTGGCCGGCCGGTTTTTCTCGAAGAAGAAGTGGCCGACCCACGCAAAGCCGTAACCGCACACAACAGCAGCCGGCAGCCATAGCCAGTCGCCGGTGGCGAGCGCCATCGCAAGACAGCCGATCACGCCTAGCGACCCGATGAAATGCAGCCGCCGCGACGTGCGGTTGCGATGCTCGTCGAGATAGAACGGATAAAACTCCGCGAAATTCGCGAAGTGGTCGGTATGAGTGGTTTGGCCCATGGTCGCCCCCTGTTCCGTAGCTCGTTACCCTTCTGCCAGACCATTGTGCTGCGATCGACCGTGGCGCGCAACCAGGCCGTTCGGCCAATGGCGCGCGGCCTCGGGCGCGGTTATCTTGAGGTCGTGGCGTTCAGTTCAATGGTGCCCGATGGTGCCTTCGATGCGAACGTAAACAGCGCGTCGAGCGTCGCGTCCGGCTGCTCGGTCATCAGCGCGTGGCCGGCGTCGAGCGTGACGGTGTCTGCCTTGACGCCTGCTGCGGCGAACACATCGGCCAGCGCTCGCGCCGCGCGTGGTGGCGTCATCGCATCGCGCCGCCCGACGACAAAGCGCACCGGGCAGCGCACGTTCGCCGCGCGGGCGATGCCGTCCGCATAGTCGTTGCAGGCGGCGAAGTCGGTGTGGAACAGGTGTGTTTCGCCGGTCGCAGATACGCGTTCCATCAGACGCTGATTCATCCCGTGCAGCCAGAAGCCGGGGCCGGGGCTCGACGGTTTAGCGGCGATCGTCGAGTGCGACCACTGGTTCACCATGTCGATCGCTTCGGGTTCGCGGTCGCGTGCTGCGTCGAGCAGCGTCGCCGAAACGGTCATCGGCACGGCGGTCGCGAGCAGCGCGAGATGCGTCGCGCGGTCGGGGTAGCGGGCGGCGAAATCGAGCGCGACGAGCGAGCCCATGCTGTGTCCCGCGACGAACGCGCGCGATACCTTCATCGCGTCGAGCAGCGCGGCGAGCCAGTCGGCCAGCGCGGCGATGCTGGTCAGCGCGGGACCAGCGCTGCGATGGTGGCCTGGCAGGTCGGGGGCGAGCACCGTGAAACCGTGGTGCGCGAAGTAACGGGTCTGCAACGCCCATACGCTGTGATCGTGTTCCGCGCCGTGCAGGAACACGGCGCAGGGCAGTGCGGGGTCGAACGGTTTGCCGCCGGTGTAGACATAGGCGGGGGTGCCACGGACGTCGACGATCATGCGGACTCCTTGCGCGCGGGAGCTGCCGGCGCACTGGTTTTCTGCGCGGCCTTGAGCGCGCGTTTCAGATCGTCGATCAGGTCGTCGGGATCTTCGAGACCGATCGACAGCCGGATCGTGCCTTCCGCGATACCTGCTGCCGCGAGCGCGGCGGCGTCCATCCGGAAGTGCGTGGTGGATGCGGGGTGTATGACGAGCGAGCGCGCATCGCCGACGTTCGCCAGATGCGAGAACAGCGACAGGCTCTCGATGAAACTTCGCCCGGCCGCGCGGTCGCCGCGCAGGTTGAAGCTGAACACCGCACCCGCGCCGCGCGGCAGCAGACGTTGCGCGAGCGCGTGATCCGGGTGCGATGCAAGCTCGGGGTAAGCCACCGATTCGACCGCTGCGTGCGCCGCGAGGAATTCGACCACCTTGCGCGTATTCGCGACGTGGCGCTCCATCCGCAGCGGCAGCGTCTCGATACCCTGCAGCAGTTGCCACGCAGCCTGCGGATGCAGGCACGCGCCGAAGTCGCGCAACCCTTCGCGCCGCGCGCGCAGCAGGAACGGCGCGACGGTGCTTTCCTCGGCGAAGACCATGCCGTGGAAGCCCTCGTAGGGCTCGGTGAATTCGGGGAAGCGGCCCGACGCATCGAAGTCGAACGTGCCGCCGTCCACCAGCACGCCGCCGATCGTGGTGCCGTGGCCGCCGAGGAATTTGGTCGCGGAGTGATAGACGAAATCGGCGCCGTGCGCGAACGGCTGCAGCAGATAGGGCGTCGTGAACGTCGAGTCGACCAGCAGCGGCACGCGATGCTCATGCGCGATCTGAGCGACTGCTGCGATGTCGAGCACGTCGAGGCCCGGGTTGCCGAGCGTTTCGCCGAACAGCAGCCGCGTATTCGGCCGCAGCGCAGCGCGCCATGCGGCGAGGTCGCCGGGGCGCACGAACGTCGTCTCGATGCCGAAGCGGCGCAGCGTGTAGTGCAGCAGGTTGTGCGAGCCGCCGTACAACGCACTCGACGCGACGATGTGCGCGCCCGCGCCCATCAGCGTGGCGATTGCGAGATGCAGCGCGGCCTGGCCGCTCGCGGTGCCGATCGCGCCCGCGCCGTTCTCGAGCGCGGCGACGCGCTCTTCGAAGACGGCGACCGTCGGATTGGAGATGCGCGAATAGACGTGGCCCGAGCGCTCCATGTTGAACAGCGACGCCGCATGATCGGTATCGCGAAACGAGAACGACGTAGTCTGGTAGATCGGCGTGGCACGCGCGCCGGTGGTGGGGTCGGGCGCTGCGCCCGCGTGCAGCGCGAGCGTATCGAAACGGTTGGCGGACATGCTGGGCGGCGCAGCCGGGAGCGGCGTGCGCGAGAGGTGAAAGTGCCGGCCATCGTATCATCCGGCCCGCGCGCGGTCGGCGCTTTTTGGGGCGCTTCGGAGCGTCCCGCGAGCGTTTGTTCCATACTGTGTTCGTTGCCGGACGGGCTTCCGGCGGGCGTCGGTGGGGCTTGTGCGCGCTTTCCTTTTGCGGGCCTTTCCGCTAGGATCGAAAGTCAGTTATGCACACCCGGCGTCATCCGCAACTTTTTTTGCATGGGATCAGAGCCGGCGCCCAGTAAGCGCCCCATAGGCGCCGCAACGCCCCCTCTGATCGACAGGAGACAAATCATGCGAGTCAGCGACATTCTCAAGGTCAAGGGCAACACCCTTTTTACGGTCACGCCCGACACGTCACTGGACGACGCAGTCACCGCGATGGCAGAGCACGATATCGGTTCGCTCGTCGTGATGGAATACGGCGATCTGGTCGGCATGCTGACGTTCCGCGAAATCATCCTGACGTTGCACAAGAACGGCGGCAGCGTCGGTTCGTCGACCATTCGCAAGGTGATGGACGATCATCCGATCACCTGCACGCCTGAAACCGACGTCAACGAAGTGCGCCGCATGATGCTCGAACATCACGTCCGCTATCTGCCGGTACTCGAAAGCCGCGCACTGATGGGCGTGATCTCGTTCTACGACGTCGCGAAGGCGGTGGTCGAGGAACAGGGTTTCGAGAATCGTATGCTGAAGGCCTATATCCGCGACTGGCCGGAAGAGCAGGAGCCGCAGCAGGCGCGATAGTCCTGGCGAGGCGCGATGGCGTGGCAGCCGTCGCCCCGTTAGGCAAATCAGGCGATACCAGGGCGTGCGCGAAAGCGTGCGCTTTTTTTGTGGGTGATCGACGATCGTCCGGGCATCCTCGACATGCGTGCCCGATCCGAACGCATCTGTTTTTACACGCGCATTGCCGCACTCCCCATTCCCGATACCTATGAGCGACCGCCCGTCAAGTTCAGTCCCCGCCGACCGCCGCGCCGCCCGCGACGATCGCGCACACGAATCCCAGTTCAGCCTGCTGCGCGAAGGGCGCTTCGCGCCGTTCTTCTGGACGCAGTTCCTCGGTGCGATGAACGACAACGTGTTCAAGATCGGCTTCACGTCGCTCGTCACGTATCAGGCCGCGCGTTTCTCCGGCGTCGATCCGAAGACGGCCGCGTTCCTGATCTCGGCGATCTTCATCCTGCCGTTTGTGCTGTTCTCGGCGACCTCCGGCCAGATCGCCGATAAATACGACAAGGCCGTGCTGACGCGTTTCGTGAAGACCTTCGAGATCGGCGTGATGCTGATCGGCGGCGCGGGCTTCTGGTTTCACAACGCATCGCTGCTCTATCTGTGCACGTTCCTGATGGGCGTCCATTCGACGCTCTTCGGCCCGGTCAAGTATTCGTATCTGCCGCAGCATCTGTCGAAGTCGGAGCTGGTCGGCGGTAACGGGATGATCGAGATGGGCACGTTCGTCGCGATCCTGATCGGCACGATCGCGGGCGGCGCGGCTGCCGGGTTCGTCGAGCACGGCGCTGGAATCCTCGCGGGGATGTGCGTGGTGATCGCGCTTGCGGGTCGCGCGGTGTCGATCCTCGTGCCGGTGACGCCGGCTGCGCAGCCGGATCTGCGCATCAACTGGAATCCGTTCAGCGAGACATGGCGCAACCTGAAACTCGCGCGCGAAGACCGCACGGTGTTTCTGAGCCTGCTCGGCATCTCGTGGCTGTGGTTCGTCGGCGCGACGTTCCTGTCGTCGTTTTTCCGGTTTGCGAAGGAGGTGCTGTCGGCGAATCCGGATGTCGTCACGGTGTTGCTCGCCACGTTCTCGATCGGTATCGGCGCGGGCTCGCTGATGTGCGAACGGCTGTCCAAGCGCCGCATTGAAATCGGCCTCGTGCCGCTCGGTTCGATCGGCATGAGCGTGTTCGCGATCGATCTGTTCTTCGCGAGTCACGCGCTGCCGACTGCACCGCATCTGCTGTCGGTCGGCGAGTTTCTCGCAGTGCCCGCGCACTGGCGCGTGCTGATCGATCTGCTGCTGCTCGCGATGTTCGGCGGCTTCTATAGCGTGCCGCTGTACGCGCTGATCCAGGCGCGTAGCCAGCCGACGCATCGCGCGCGGATCATCGCCGCGAACAATATTCTCAATTCACTGTTCATGATCGTGTCGTCGTTGATGGCGGTGGGGTTGACGTCGCTGGGCGTCGGCATTCCGGGCATCTTCCTCACCACTGCGCTGCTGAACATCGTCGTCGCGATCTATATCTATTCGCTCGTGCCGGAGTTTCTGCTGCGTTTTATCGCGTGGGTGCTGGTGCATACGTTCTACCGGATCCGCCTCGTGCACGCTGAGCGGATTCCGGAAGAGGGCGCGGCGGTGCTGGTCTGCAATCACGTCAGCTACGTCGACGCGATCGTCATCGCGGCCGAGAGCCCGCGGCCGATCCGTTTCGTGATGGACCACCGCATCTTTGGTTCGCCGTTCGCGGGCTGGTTGTTCCGCCACGCGAAAGCGATTCCGATCGCGCCGGCGCACGAAGACGAGGCGCTGCTCAAGCGCGCTTACGAGCGCTGCGCGGAGGCGCTCGCCGACGGCGATCTCGTGTGCATTTTCCCGGAAGGCAAGCTGACGAAAACGGGCGACATGAATCCGTTCCGTCACGGCGTGACCGAAATCATCCGACGTGCGCCGGTGCCGGTCGTGCCGATGGCATTGCGCGGATTGTGGGGCAGCTATTTTTCGCGCAGCGGCGAGGCGCGTGTGCCGCGGCCGGTGCACAAAGGTGTGATGAGCCGGCTGACGCTGGCGGTCGGCGAGCCGTTGAGTCCGGACGAAGCGACGCCGGAAAGGCTGCAGCAGATCGTCAGCGACTTGCGAGGTGCGCGCAAATAGCGTCTCGTAGTCAGGGCGCCTGGGCATACGCTGCAAGGCCCCCGCTAGCGATGCCGGCCGCCCCCTCGACGGGTGGGCTGGCATAATATCGCTTTCCCCGCTTTTCTTTGGACTCCCCTCATGTCCGGCAATACTCTCGGCACGCTCTTCACCGTCACGAGTTTCGGCGAATCGCATGGGCCCGCGATCGGCTGCGTGATCGACGGCTGTCCGCCCGGCATGACGCTGTCCGAAGCCGACATCCAGCTCGAACTCGATCGCCGCAAGCCGGGCACGTCGCGCCACGTGACGCAACGCAAGGAAGAGGACAGGGTCGAGATCCTGTCGGGCGTATTCGAAGGCCGCACCACCGGCGCACCGATCGCGCTGCTCATCCGCAACACCGACCAGCGCAGCAAGGACTACGGCAACATCGCCGACACGTTCCGTCCCGGCCACGCCGACTACGCCTACTGGCAGAAATACGGCATCCGTGACTATCGCGGCGGTGGTCGTTCGTCCGCGCGTCTGACGGCGCCGACGGTGGCCGCAGGAGCGGTCGCGAAGAAGTGGCTGCGCGAACAGTTCGGCACCGAGATTCGCGCGTACATGGCGGCGCTCGGTGAGATCGACGTGCCGTTCGTCGACTGGTCGCATGTGAGCGAGAACCCGTTCTTCGCAGCGAACGCCGACCTCGTGCCGCAGCTCGAGGCGTACATGGACGCGCTGCGCAAGGACGGCGATTCGATCGGCGCGCGGATCAACGCGGTGGCATCGGGCGTGCCGGTCGGTCTTGGCGAGCCGCTGTTCGATCGTCTCGATGCCGACATCGCGCACGCGATGATGGGCATCAACGCAGTGAAGGGCGTCGAGATCGGCGCGGGCTTCGCGAGCATTGCGCAGCGCGGCTCCGTGCACGGCGACGAACTGACGCCCGACGGCTTCGTCGGCAATCACGCAGGCGGTGTGCTCGGCGGGATTTCGACGGGGCAGGACATCACGGTATCGATCGCGATCAAGCCGACGTCGAGCATTCGCACGCCGCGTCGCTCGATCGATCGGAACGGTCAGCCGGTCGTCGTCGAGACGTTCGGGCGGCATGACCCGTGCGTCGGCATCCGCGCGACGCCGATCGCCGAAGCAATGCTCGCGCTGGTGCTGATCGATCACGCGCTGCGGCATCGCGCGCAATGCGGCGACGTGACGACTGCAACGCCGAAGATTGCGGCGAGCGCGCCTTGAGTCTGGGTGTGCGATAAGAGCACCAATAAAAAACGCCGCTAGACGCGGCGTTTTTTATTGTGAACGGAAGCACCGTCACATATTCGGATAGTTCGGACCGCCACCACCTTCCGGCGTGACCCACACGATATTCTGCGTCGGATCCTTGATGTCGCAGGTCTTGCAGTGCACGCAGTTCTGCGCATTGATCACCAGACGTTCGCCGCCGTCGTCGTTCTTCACGAACTCGTACACCGCAGCAGGGCAGTAGCGGCTTTCCGGGCCCGCGTAGGTGCGCAGGTTGACGTCCACCGGCACGCTCGGATCCTTCAGCGTCAAGTGAGCCGGCTGGTTCTCCTCGTGATTCGTGTTCGAGATGAACACCGACGACAGTCGATCAAACGTCAGCTTGCCGTCCGGCTTCGGATACTCGATCTGCTTGCACTGCGACGCCGGCTTCAGCATCTCGTGATCCCAGTGCTGATGATGCAGCGTCCACGGCACGTTGCCGCCGAGCACCTTCTGCTCGATGCCGACCATCAGCGTGCCGAGGTACAGACCCTTGCTCATCCACTGCTTGAAATTGCGCGCGCGATGCAGCTCGGTGTACAGCCACGACGTCTTGAACGTTTCGGGGAACGCGGCGAGTTCGTCGGACTGGCGGCCGGCCTGCACCGCGTCGAACGCGGCGTCGGCGGCGAGCATGCCGGTCTTGATCGCCGCGTGGCTGCCCTTGATCCGCGCGGCGTTCAGGAAGCCCGCGTCGTCGCCGACCAGCGCGCCGCCCGGGAACACCAGCTTCGGCAGCGACAGCAGACCACCGGCGGTGATTGCGCGCGCGCCGTACGACACGCGCTTGCCGCCTTCGAGAAACGCGCGGATCGCCGGATGCGTCTTGTAGCGCTGGAATTCCTCGAACGGCGACAGATACGGATTCGTATAGCCGAGCCCGACGATGAAGCCGACCATCACCTGGTTGTTGTCGATGTGATAGAGGAACGAGCCGCCGTACGTATCGTTCTCGAGCGGCCAGCCGGCCGAGTGGATCACGAGGCCGGGCTTGTGCTTCGCCGGATCGATTTCCCACAGTTCCTTGATGCCGATACCGTAGGCCTGCGGATCGACGCCGTCGCGCAGCTTGAAGCGCTCCGACAGCTGGCGACCGAGGTGTCCGCGTGCGCCTTCGCAGAACAGCGTGTATTTCGCGTGCAGCTCCATGCCGAGCTGGAAGTTTTCGGTCGGCTCGCCGTTCTTGCCGATGCCCATGTTGCCGGTCGCGACGCCCTTGACCGAGCCGTCGTCGTTGTACAGTACCTCGGCAGCCGGGAAACCCGGGAAGATTTCGACGCCGAGCGCTTCGGCCTGCTGACCCAGCCAGCGCGTCACGTTCGCGAGGCTGATCACGTAGTTGCCGTGGTTCTTGAAGTTGTCTGGCAGCGCCCAGCCCGGCACGGTCTTCGCGCCGGTTTCGGACAGGAACAGGAAACGGTCTTCGGTGACCTCGACGTTCAGCGGCGCGCCTTTTTCCTTCCAGTCCGGAATCAGTTCGGTGATCGCGCGTGGGTCCATCACCGCGCCCGACAGGATGTGCGCGCCGATTTCCGAGCCCTTCTCGAGCACGCAGACCCCGATCTCGACGCCTTTCTCCTGCGCCCGCTGCTTCAGCCGGATCGCCGCAGACAGACCAGCCGGGCCGCCGCCGACGATCACGACGTCGTATTCCATCGACTCGCGCGGGCCGTACTGCTCAATGAGACTGGTGGGGGTCATCGATGCTCCTCTTACCGTTAGAATGCTTTTTTCTCGGGTTCGTATTGTCAGCGAACGATACTTGAGCCGCAACCCGATGAGCAAACATTAGCACGATCGTTCTATTTATGTGGTACGGTGTTGCCGCACGAAGTCGAAGCGCCTTGTGATGGCTTTGTAGTGGCTTCGTGGCGGCTCCGTACCCGCCACCATCAACGAGAAAGGGAACGACAATGGGCCGTTCGATCAATCTGGAAGGCAAGGTCGCGCTGATTACCGGCGCGTCGAGCGGACTCGGCAAGCGCTTTGCGCAGGTGCTGTCGCAGGCGGGCGCGAAGGTCGTGCTGGCCAGCCGCCGCACCGAGCGCCTGAAGGAACTGCGCGCCGAGATCGAGGCGTCCGGCGGCGCGGCGCACGTCGTGTCGCTCGACGTGACGGATTACCAGAGCATCAAGTCGGCGGTCGCGCATGCCGAAACGGAAGCGGGCACGATCGATATCCTCGTGAACAATTCCGGCGTGTCGACCACGCAGAAGCTGTCCGACGTGACGCCCGCCGATTTCGAATACGTGTTCGACACGAACACGCGCGGCGCTTTCTTCGTCGCGCAGGAAGTCGCGAAGCGGATGATCATGCGCAGCAACAACGGCGGCCAGAAACCGGCGTACCGGATCATCAACATCGCGTCGATGGCCGGGCTGCGCGTGCTGCCGCAGATCGGGCTGTATTCGATGAGCAAGGCGGCCGTCGTCCACATGACGAAGGCGATGGCGCAGGAATGGGGCCGCCACGGCATCAACGTGAACGCGATCTGCCCCGGCTATATCGATACCGAGATCAATCACCATCACTGGTCGACCGAGCAGGGGCAGAAGCTGGTGTCGATGCTGCCGCGTCATCGAGTGGGCAAGCCGGAAGATCTCGATGGTCTGCTGCTGTTGCTCGCCGCCGACGAATCGCAGTTCATCAACGGCTCGATCATCGCCGCCGACGACGGTTTCGGTTTGGCCTGAGGTTTCCACAACAGTTTTTGCGGCACCGCTGTTTTAACAAAGTAGAAGAAGCAAGATGAGTACGATGAACGAGTATCACGCAGTCTTCGAGATGTCGATGCCGATCCGCTGGGGCGACATGGACGCATTCGGCCATGTGAACAACACGGTCTACTTTCGCTATATGGAGCAGGTGCGGATTTCCTGGTTCGAGCGTCTCGGCATCGCCGGCGGTAACGGCGAGGGGCAGGGGCCGGTGATCGTCAATGCGTCGATGGAGTTCTTGAAGCAGCTGCACTATCCCGGCGACGTGATCGGCCGGATGACGGTCGGCAAGCCGGGGCGTAGCAGTTTCGACACTGGCTTCGAGTTGACCCGTGCCGACGATCCGGCCACCGTCTACGCGCGCGGCGCCGCGCGCTGCGTGTGGATCGACTATGCGGCCGGCAAGTCGGCACCGATTCCTGATCTGCTGCGCGCGACAATCGAAGGCGCTACGCTGGTCAAGACCGCCTGAACGGTAGCGATCGAATCAACCAAGCAGCCGCTGCAGCAGTTCGGTCGCATTCCCCGTATCGTATTTGCGCATCAGCCGCGCGCGGTAGATGTCGACCGTGCGCGAACTGATGTCGAGCGCGCGGCCGATCTGCTTGCTTGTTTTTCCCGTCACCAGCTGCGCGGCGATCTCACGTTCGCGCGGCGTCAACTCCACCGCGACGCGTCGTGTCGCGCTCAGATCCTCGAATGTCCAGACGCCGGCCGCATGCGGATCGCGGCGGTTCAGCGAGCGTCCCGTCACGTGACACCAGAACAGTTCGCCGTTTGCGCGCTTCATGATGCGGTCGTCCGCGTAGCTGCCCTGCGCGGTCATGATCGGCGTGATGCGCGCGCCGGCCCGGTCGAATTCGTCGGATGACGGGTACAGCACCTCGAACGACTGACCCAGCAGCGACTCGCGCGTGCGGCCGAAGATCGCAGCAAGCTGATCGTTGCAGTCCTCGATGATCCGTTCGCGCGACAGCACGAGCCCGATCGGCGCGAGGTGGAAGGCAGTCTGGTAGTCGAGGGCGGGCATGGTGCGACGGGCTGTGGCCGGGGTTGTGGTGATTGCTTATGTACTTTTGCGTATTGTGCCGCAGCGCCGCCACATCGTACCCTTTCAGACAAATCACAAGCAGCGGAGCAGGCCGTCGACGCGTTGCGCAATCCAGCGACGACGTCCGCTTCGCACGACTAGAATGGGATGTCGGGCCGGGTTTCTGTCGCGGCCTTCGCGCACCATCGCACCGATCCGTTTTCGGGTTTCCATATCAAGGAAGGGACATATTGATGAACAAGGTCTATCCAGGCGCGGCTGCCGCGCTCGAAGGCATCGTCAAGGACGGGCAGACATTTGCCGTCGGCGGCTTTGGTCTGTGCGGCATCCCGGAGGCGCTGATCGCGGCGTTGCGCGATTCCGCCGTGAAGGGCATCACCTGCATCAGCAACAACGCGGGTGTCGATGGCTTCGGTCTCGGCCAGTTGCTCGAAACGCGGCAGGTGAAAAAGATGATCTCGTCGTACGTCGGCGAGAACAAGGAGTTCGAGCGTCAGTTTCTGGCCGGCGAACTCGAACTCGAATTCACGCCGCAGGGCACGCTTGCCGAGAAGCTGCGCGCCGGTGGCTCGGGCATTCCGGCGTTCTTCACGAACACTGGCTACGGCACGCTGATCGCCGAAGGCAAGGAAACGCGCCAGTTCGGCGAGAACCACTACGTGCTCGAACATTCGCTGACCGCGGACGTCGCGCTCGTCAAGGCATGGAAGGCCGACAAGTCGGGCAATCTCATCTATCGCCGCACCGCGCGCAACTTCAACCCGATGTGCGCGATGGCCGGCAAGATCACGGTCGTCGAGGTCGAGGAGATCGTCGAGGTCGGTGAGCTGGATCCGGACGCGATCCACACGCCGGGCATCTTCGTGCAGCGCATCGTGCTCAATGCGCATCCGGAAAAACGCATCGAACAACGTGTCGTCCGCGCGAAAGGAGACTGATCATGGCATGGACTCGTGACGAAATGGCCGCGCGCGCGGCGAAGGAATTGCAGGACGGCTTCTACGTGAACCTGGGCATCGGGCTGCCGACGCTGGTCGCGAACCACGTGCCGGCAGGTGTCGAAGTGTGGCTGCAGTCGGAGAACGGACTGCTCGGTATCGGCCCGTCGCCGACCGACGAAGAAGTGGATGCCGACCTGATCAACGCGGGCAAGCAGACGGTGACGACGCTGCCGGGTTCGTCGATCTTCTCGTCGGCGGATTCGTTCGCGATGATTCGCGGCGGCCACATCAATCTCGCGATCCTCGGTGCGATGCAGATCAGCAAGAAGGGCGATCTGGCGAACTGGATGATCCCCGGCAAGATGATCAAGGGGATGGGCGGCGCGATGGATCTGGTGGCGGGCGTGAAGCGCGTCGTGGTGCTGATGGAGCACGTCGCGAAGGGCGACCAGCACAAGATCCTCGAAGAATGCACGCTGCCGCTGACCGGTGTCGCCGTGGTCGATCAGATCATCACGGACCTCGGCGTGATCGAGGTGACCGGCGACGGTTTGAAGGTGACTGAGCTTGCACCCGGCGTCTCGGTCGATGAGATCAAAGCGAAGACGGGCGCGCCGCTCGATGTGAGCGCGGTGAGCTGAAGCGGTTCGAAGGGGTCGTACGAGGCGGGCGAAGCGTGAGCTTCGCCCGTTTTGTTTTATGTGCGTGGACTTCTGAGGCCGTCCGCCCTTGCCGGGGGGCACGCAGCAAAGCGGTTTACAATCGACCACACAGATTGCGTACTGCACCGCGTCTTTCTCCGCACGTTTCTCTGTTCTCGCAAGGAATCCCCGATGACCGCCACGTCCCTCGCTGCCCGCCCATCTGCCGATCCCGCCGTGCCCCGCCAGCGTTTCGTCCAGTGCGCGAGCGCGAGCGGACTGCATCGCGTCGCGTACACGGAGTGGGGCGATCCGGCGAATCCGCGGGTGCTCGTCTGCGTGCATGGACTCACGCGCTCGGGGCGCGATTTCGATCGCGTCGCGCGTGCGCTCGCGGGTGTTTATCGCGTCGTGTGTCCGGACATCGTGGGGCGCGGCCTGTCGTCGTGGCTCGTCAATCCGGCCGGCTACAGCGTGCCGCAATACGTGGCCGACATGGTTACGCTGATCGCCCGGCTCGACGTCGAAACGGTCGACTGGTTCGGCACGTCGATGGGCGGGCTGATCGGCATGGCGCTCGCCGGGTTGCCCGACACGCCGATCCGCAAGCTGCTGCTCAACGACGTCGGTCCGCATCTGGAACCGGTGGCTGTCGCGCGCATCGGCGATTACCTCGGCAAGCCCGCGCGTTTCGACACGCTGCAGGCGGGCATCGATCACGCGGCGCTGCTCGCGCAGTCGTTCGGTCCGCTGACTTCCGACGAGTGGCGTGAGATCAACACGCCGCTGCTGCACGAGCGCGATGGCGCATGGCAGTTCCGCTACGATCCGCGCATCGCGGAACCGTTCGCGGCGACGACGCAGGAGCTGGTGGCGCTCGGCGAAGCGGCGTTGTGGCGCGCGCTCGAAGCAGCGCCCGGTCCTGTGCTCGCGGTGCGCGGCGCGCAGTCCGATCTGCTGTCGCGCGACACGCTCGAGGCAATGGTCAAGCGTGGACGTGCGGTGTCGAGCGTGGAGATCGACGGCGTCGGACATGCGCCGGCATTTCTGTCTCCGGACCAGATCGGCATCGCGACGCGCTTCTTCATCGGCGAGTCTGCCGACGCGTCATAATATGGGGCTCGCGCGGTGCAGTTTGTGATTCGCGCGAACCATCCGATTCCTCTTCAACCGTCAGGACATTTCATGGCAGTCATTCGTCACCACGTCGGCAAGCGTCTTTCCGAAATCGCCGTGCATAACGGCACCGTGTATCTCGCCGGCCAGATCGCCGAAGACACGGATCAGGACATCGCCGGCCAGACGCGCGAAGTGCTCGGCCACATCGACCGTCTGCTCGCCGAAGTGAACAGCGACAAGTCGCATCTGCTGTCCGTGCAGATCTACATCTCGGACATGGCGCACTTCGCCGGCATGAACGCGGTGTGGGACGAGTGGGTCGCGCAAGGTGCGACGCCGCCGCGCGCCACCGTCGAAGCAAGCCTCGCGAATCCGAAGTGCCTCGTCGAAGTCGTCGTGGTGGCGGCGCAGCGTAGCTAGGACCACCGTCGAATCTCCGCCGGCCTGCAGCATGAACATGGCCCGGCGGATTGCAGCAGCACCATGAATACCGATACCGTTACGACCGTTTCCCCGCCGACCCCGTCCTTCGACGACGCGCTGGCCTTCGTGCGTCTGCATGCGGGCGACGTGCGGCTGTCGTCCGGCGAGCTGCTCGCCGAGCACGCGGCCGGCACTGCGTCGATCATGCGCACGCTCAACGTCGATCCGCCTGCTGTGCTGGCGGCGGCGCTGTTCGGATTGACGCCGCATCTGCAGGATCCGGAGCAGGTGATCGCGGAGAACTTCGGCGAGGAAGTCGGCCAACTGGTCGGCGACGTGCGCAAGCTGTTGCGTCTCGGCACGGTCAGTCTGCGTGCCGCGCAGAACGCGTTCCCCGAAGCAGGTCGCGACGCCGAGGCGGCGCGTCGCGCGCAGATCGAAGCGCTGCGCAAGATGCTGCTCGCGTTCGCGCAGGACATTCGCGTCGTGCTGATTCGCCTCGCGTCGCGGCTGCAGTCGATGCGCTATTACGCGGCCGCGAAGATCACACCGACGCCCGACGTCGCGCGCGAAACACTCGACATCTACGCGCCGCTCGCGAACCGGCTCGGCATCTGGCAACTGAAGTGGGAGCTCGAGGATCTCGCGTTCCGCTTCGAGGAACCCGACACATACAAGCGGATCGCGAAGCTGCTCGACGAGAAGCGCGTCGAGCGCGAGTCGTATGTGGCCGAGGCGATCGAACGGCTGCAGCAGGAACTGGCTGCGGCGCAGATCAAGGCCGAAGTCAGCGGGCGACCGAAACACATCTACAGCATCTGGCGCAAGATGCGCGGCAAGGCGCTGGACTTCGCCGAGCTTTATGACGTGCGCGCGTTTCGCGTGATCGTGCCGGACATCAAGGACTGCTACACCGTGCTCGGGATCGTGCACAACCTGTGGCAGCCGGTGCCGAGAGAGTTCGACGACTACATCTCCCGGCCGAAGCCGAATGGCTATCGGTCGCTGCACACGGTCGTGATCGGCGACGACGGGCGTGCGTTCGAAGTGCAGATCCGCACGCAGGAGATGCATCGCTTCGCGGAGTACGGCGTCGCTGCGCACTGGCGCTACAAGGAAGCCGGCACGCGTGGCTACGGCGGTCAGTTCAGCGCGAACGACAAGTACGACGAGAAGATTGCATGGTTGCGTCAACTGCTCGCGTGGAAGGACGATGTGTCCGACGGCGAAGCGGAAGACGGCAAGGAGCAGGCGAGCCAGCCGTGGGAGCAACTGCGCCAGGCCACACTCGACGACGACCACATCTACGTGATGACACCGCAGGCGCGCGTGATTTCGCTGCCGCAAGGTTCGACGCCGGTCGATTTCGCGTATCACCTGCATAGCGAACTGGGTCATCGTTGCCGTGGTGCACGCGTCGATGGCGCGATGGTGCCGCTCAATACGTCGCTGCAGAACGGGCAAACCGTCGAGATCGTTTCGGTGAAAGAAGGTGGGCCGTCACGCGACTGGCTCAATCCGCAGCTCGGCTATATGCATAGTCCGCGCGCGCGCCAGAAGGTGCGTGCGTGGTTCAACGCGGTCGATGCGCAGGAAAACATCGCGAACGGTCGCGCGATGGTCGAAAAGACCCTGCAACGCGAAGGCAAGACGTCGGTCAATCTCGACCAGCTGGCGGCGAAGCTCGGCTTCGAAGAAACCAACGAATTGTTCTCGGCGGTCGGCAAGGAAGAGTTCAGTTTGCGTCTCGTCGAGCAGGCGTTGCACGACGC
Source organism: Paraburkholderia flava (assembly GCF_004359985.1). Classification (NCBI taxonomy): domain Bacteria; kingdom Pseudomonadati; phylum Pseudomonadota; class Betaproteobacteria; order Burkholderiales; family Burkholderiaceae; genus Paraburkholderia; species Paraburkholderia flava. The sequence continues at coordinate 928,850 of NZ_SMRO01000002.1, forward strand.
ACCGCCTGCGGAACCCGAGATCGAGGTGCCCGAGCAGTTCGAGAAGCGCAGCAGCGGCGCGAGTGTCGCGCACGGCGCATCGACGGGCGTGCTGGTGGTCGGCGTCGACGCGTTGCTCACGCAGCTCGCGCGCTGCTGTCGTCCCGCGCCGCCGGACGAGATCAGCGGATTCGTGACGCGCGGCAAAGGGATGTCGGTGCATCGGCGTGACTGTCCGACGTTCCTGCGGATGGCCGATCGCGCACCCGAGCGCGTGCTGCAAACCACCTGGTCCGCCGACGTGATGAGCGGGCGCGGGCAGTCCGTCTATCCGGTCGATCTGGCGATCGAAGCGAGCGACCGGCAAGGACTGCTGCGCGACATCTCCGAAGTGTTCGCGCGCGAGAAGATGAACGTGATCGGCGTGAAGACGCAGAGCCGTCGCAACGCGGCGTACATGCAGTTCACTGTCGAGGTGTCGAGCGCGGCGCAGATTCAGCGCGCGTGTACGTTGCTCGGCGAAGTGGTCGGGGTCGTTCGTGCGTCGCGCAAGGCGTGACCTCTGACCTTGCTTCGCGGTGCCGTGCAGAATTTCTAAAGTCTCTGCATAAAAGGGCTTGCCAAGTTTTGGCTGGCTTCTTATAATCTCGCTTCTTTAGGCTCGTAGCTCAGCTGGTTAGAGCACCACCTTGACATGGTGGGGGTCGTTGGTTCGAGTCCAATCGAGCCTACCAACGAAAATCGAAACTCCGGCTTGCTGGAGTTTTTTGTGGCAAGCAGCAGGCGCATCGGCGCCATCAAGGCGAATACGGTTATGACACCGCGAACGTTGACCGAAACTACTTCGGAACGACGCTAGTCGAGGACCTCTTTCGCTCTTGCAGTTTGCTGAAAATGTGAAATGCGGCCCCTCGAAAGCGGGGCCGCATTTTTTTTGGCTTTTTACGGTTGTTGGATATGCCGCCGCCGGTCGGCATCACGGAGAGCGCAATGGTTTCGATACGTTTGCCTGACGGTTCTGTTCGACAGTACGAGCATCCGGTCACGGTCGCGGAAGTTGCCGCGTCGATCGGCCCGGGTCTCGCGAAGGCCGCGTTGGGCGGCAAGATCGACGGCGAGCTCGTCGATACGTCCGCGTTGATCGATCATGACGTGTCGCTCGCGATCGTCACCGAGAAAGACGCCGATGGCCTCGACATCATCCGTCACTCGACCGCGCACTTGCTCGCCTATGCGGTGAAGGATCTGTATCCGGAAGCGCAGGTCACGATCGGTCCGGTGATCGACAACGGCTTCTACTACGACTTCGCGTACAGCCGTCCCTTCACGCCGGAAGATCTCGAGAAGATCGAGAAGCGCATGCAGGAGCTCGCGAAGAAAGACGAGCCGGTGTCGCGCCGTGTCGTGTCGCGCGACGAGGCGGTCGATTACTTCAAGAGCATCGGCGAGAAGTACAAGGCGGAGATCATCGAATCGATTCCGGCTACCGATGAAATCAAGCTCTATTCGCACGGCGGCTTCACCGATCTGTGCCGCGGTCCGCACGTGCCGTCGACGGGCAAGCTGAAGGTCTTCAAGCTGATGAAGCTCGCGGGCGCGTACTGGCGCGGCGATGCGAAGAACGAACAGCTGCAGCGCATCTACGGTACCGCTTGGACGAAGAAGGAAGATCAGGACGCGTATCTGCACATGCTGGAAGAGGCCGAGAAGCGCGATCACCGCAAGCTCGGCAAGCAGCTCGATCTGTTCCACATGCAGGACGAGTCGCCGGGCATGGTGTTCTGGCATCCGCGCGGCTGGACGCTGTGGCAGCAGGTCGAGCAGTACATGCGCCGTCGCGTGAACGATGCCGGCTATCTCGAGATCAAGACGCCGATGATCATGGACCGCTCGCTGTGGGAAGCGTCGGGCCACTGGCAAAATTATCGCGAGAACATGTTCACGACGGAGTCGGAGAAGCGCGACTATGCGATCAAGCCGATGAACTGTCCGGGGCACGTGCAGGTGTTCAATCACGGGCTGCGCTCGTATCGCGATCTGCCGCTGCGCTACGCCGAATTCGGCTCGTGCCATCGTAACGAGGCGTCGGGCGCACTGCATGGGCTCATGCGCGTGCGCGGTTTCGTGCAGGACGACGCACATATTTTCTGTACCGAAGAGCAGTTCATCAGCGAGTCGATTGCGTTCAATACGCTGGCGATGAGCGTCTACAAGGACTTCGGGTTCGATCAGGTCGACATCAAGCTGTCGCTGCGCCCGGATGCGCGCGCCGGTACCGACGAAACCTGGGATCGCGCGGAGCAGGGGTTGCGCGAGGCGCTGACTGCGTGCGGCGTCACGTGGGAAGAATTGCCCGGCGAGGGCGCGTTCTACGGTCCGAAGGTCGAATATCACATCAAGGATGCGCTCGGCCGGTCGTGGCAGTGCGGCACGCTGCAGCTCGACATGGTGCTGCCGGAGCGGCTCGGCGCGGAATACGTGGCCGAGGATAATGGCCGTCGCCGGCCGATCATGCTGCACCGGGCGATCGTCGGGTCGATGGAGCGTTTTCTCGGTATTCTAATCGAGCACCATGCTGGTGCAATGCCGTCCTGGCTCGCGCCGATGCAGGTGGTCGTGATGAATATCGCGGAAAATCAGGCCGAATACACCTGTCAGGTGGCCCAAACGTTGCAAAAACAAGGGCTTAGAGTAGAGGCCGATTTGCGCAACGAGAAAATAAGCTATAAAATACGCGAGCACACGCTCGAAAAGGTGCCGTACCTCCTTGTGGTCGGCGATAAAGAGCGTGATGCACAAACGGTAGCCGTGCGTGCCCGTGGCGGCGTCGATCTGGGCGTAATGCCGGTCGAAGCCTTTGTCGAGCGCCTGCGTGAAGACGTGCAGGCGTTTCGCTGAGCCACTGTGGCAGCGCGGCTCGTTTTTTTAATTTTTAGAGGAAACGTAACATCGCTACGGAAAAGCCGCATCGCATCAACGGCGAAATAACCGCACCTGAGGTGCGTCTCGTCGGAGTCGACAACGAACCGCTGGGCATCGTGAAACTCGCCGATGCTTTCCGACTGTCGGAGCAGCAGGACGTTGATCTGGTCGAAATTGCTCCGCAGGCGGTACCGCCTGTTTGCCGCCTGATGGACTACGGCAAATTCAAGTACCAGGAAGCGAAGAAGCAACACGAGGCCAAGCTCAAGCAGAAGGTCATCCAGGTCAAGGAAGTCAAATTCCGGCCGGGTACCGACGACGGGGATTACAACGTGAAGCTGCGTAATCTCATACGCTTCCTCGAGGACGGCGACAAGACGAAGATCACGCTGCGTTTCCGTGGCCGCGAAATGGCCCACCAGGAAATTGGTATGCGCGTGCTCGAGCGCCTGCGCACCGACCTCGACGAAGTCGGTCAGGTCGAGCAGATGCCGAAGATGGAAGGGCGCCAGATGATCATGGTTCTCGCGCCGAAGAAAAAGAAGTGAGCAGTAGCGGGGCGCGTCGTGTGACGTGCCCGGCAGCAGAATAAGCAGGACGTCTTCGCCGTTGGAAGTGCTGGCGGAGGCAGGCAGGTTTCGGAACGGTGTCCGCATGCGGACACCGTTCCTGAAAAAGCGGTGGTCGCGGGTTGGGCTACTGCATACCAAGTGGAGTGGGTTTCGAAGGGCGGTAAAGGGCGTTTGCGCCAACCGCACACCCATATCCATCAAATAATGGAGTTGTCGTCATGCCGAAGATGAAGACCAAGAAGAGTGCTGCAAAGCGCTTCGTGGTGCGTCCGGGCGGTACCGTCAAGCGCGGTCAGGCCTTCAAGCGCCACATTCTTACCAAGAAAACCACCAAGAACAAGCGTCACCTGCGTGGCTCCACGGCAGTTCATGAGTCAAATCTGAGCTCCGTGCGCGCAATGCTGCCGTTCGCCTAACCCTTAACTAAAACTCAAAGGAGTTCGTAATGCCTAGAGTCAAACGTGGGGTTACCGCACGGGCCCGCCACAAGAAGATCATCAAGCTGGCCAAGGGTTACCGCGGCCGTCGCAATAACGTCTATCGCATCGCCAAGCAGGCGGTCATGCGCGCCGGGCAATATGCCTATCGCGATCGCCGCAACAAGAAGCGTGTGTTCCGCGCACTGTGGATCACGCGTATCAACGCGGCGGTGCGTCAGCACGACATGACGTACAGCGTGTTCATCAACGGCCTGAAGAAGGCTTCGATCGAACTCGACCGCAAGGTGCTGGCCGACATGGCTGTGTTCGACAAGGCCGCTTTTGCTGCGATCGTTCAGCAGGTGAAAGCCGCCGTTGCAGCCTGATTGCGCTAGTTAGCACATCTGTACTGCGTGGTTCGTTGCAGCGAATATCCGGTAGTCTCGGTGACGCTGCAACAAAAACGGGGCTCCTCACCGAGCCCCTTTTTTGTTGGTCGAGCCCGTTTTGCTTTGATTGAACACTGACGTTGAAAAGATGGGATCAATGGATCTGGACCAGATTGTCGTCGACGCGCAGAAAGCGTTCGAACTCGCCACTGACATCACGACCCTCGAAAACGAGAAAGCCCGCTTTCTCGGCAAGTCGGGTGTACTGACCGATTTGCTCAAGGGCCTGGGCAAGCTCGATCCCGACACGCGCAAGACCGAAGGCGCACGCATTAACGTCGCCAAGCAGCAGGTCGAAGCCGCGCTGACGGCGCGCCGTCAGGCGCTCGCCGATGCGCTGCTGAACCAGCGTCTCGCCGCCGAGGCGATCGACGTCACGCTGCCCGGTCGCGGTACCGGCACCGGTAGCCTGCATCCGGTGATGCGCACGTGGGAGCGCGTCGAACAGATTTTCCGTACGATTGGTTTCGATGTGGCCGACGGCCCCGAGATCGAAACCGACTGGTACAACTTCACCGCATTGAACAGCCCCGAGAACCATCCGGCGCGTTCGATGCAGGACACGTTCTACGTCGAGGGCAACGATGCGCAAGGGCGCCCGCTACTGCTGCGTACGCATACGAGTCCGATGCAGGTCCGCTACGCGCGCATGAACAAGCCGCCGATCAAGGTGATCGCGCCGGGCCGCACGTACCGCGTCGACAGCGATGCGACACACTCGCCGATGTTCAATCAGGTCGAAGGCCTGTGGATCGACGAGAACATCAGCTTCGCTGATCTAAAGGGCGTCTACACGGATTTCCTGAAGAAATTCTTCGAGCGCGACGACATTCTCGTGCGCTTCCGCCCGTCGTATTTTCCGTTCACCGAGCCGTCCGCCGAGATCGACATGATGTTCGAGCACGGCAAGAACGCCGGCAAGTGGCTCGAGATTTCCGGTTCGGGTCAGGTGCATCCCACCGTGATCCGCAACATGGGCCTCGACCCGGAGCGCTACATCGGCTTTGCGTTCGGCAGCGGCCTCGAGCGGCTGACGATGCTGCGTTACGGCGTGCAGGATCTGCGTCTGTTCTTCGAGAACGACCTGCGTTTCCTGCGCCAGTTCGCCTGAGCCCGAGCTTGATACCGGCGGCTGCGCGGCGCCGACGAGGCGCGTGCCGCAAGCCGTGACGCCGACGGGGTGCCGATGCCTCCGCTGGACGTGGACCTAACTCTGACTGGAACGTACACAGAATCATGCAATTCCCGGAATCCTGGCTGAGAACCTTTGTCGATCCGCAACTGACGACGGATCAGCTGTCGCATGCGCTGACCATGGCGGGCCTCGAGGTCGAAGGGCTGCGCCCGGTTGCGCCGCCGACGTCGAAGATCGTCGTCGGGCAAGTGCTCGAGGTCGTCAAGCATCCGGATGCGGACAAGCTCAACGTCTGCCAGGTCGATGCCGGCACGGGCACGACGCTGAACATCGTCTGCGGCGCGCCGAATGTCGCGCCGGGCATCAAGGTGCCGGTCGCGCTCGTCGGTGCAGAACTGCCGCCGGCCGAAGAGGGCGGTGCACCGTTCGCGATCAAGCTGTCGAAGCTGCGCGGTGTCGAGAGCCAGGGCATGCTGTGCTCCGCGCGCGAACTGAAGCTGTCGGAAGATCACAGCGGTCTACTGATCCTGCCGGAAGCGACGCCGATCGGTCAGGACATCCGCGAAACGCTGAACCTCGACGACACCGTTTTCGAAATCAAGCTGACGCCGAACAAGGCCGACTGCCTGTCGGTGTTCGGCGTCGCGCGCGAAACTGCCGCGATCACCGGCGCGCCGCTGCATCCGCTCGACATTCATCCGGTAGCTGTGACGCTGAACGAAACGCTGCCGGTGAAGATCTCGGCGCCCGATCTGTGCGGCCGCTTTTCCGGTCGCGTGATTCGCGGCGTCAATGCGCGCGCGAAGTCGCCGCAATGGCTGGTCGAGCGTCTTGAGCGTTCGGGTCAACGCAGCATCTCCGCGCTCGTCGATATCTCGAACTACGTGATGCTCGAACTGGGCCGGCCGTCGCATGTGTTCGATCTCGACAAGATTCATGGCGGCCTCGATGTGCGCTGGGGCCGTCGCGGCGAAACGCTGAAGCTGCTGAACGGCAACACGGTCGAGCTCGACGAAACCGTCGGCGTGATCTCGGACGAGCAGCACGTGGAGAGCTTCGCGGGCATCATGGGCGGCGACAGCACGGCGGTCACGCTCGATACGACGAACATCTATCTCGAAGCCGCGTTCTGGTGGCCCGACAGCATTCGCGGTCGCGCGCGTCGCTATAATTTCTCGACCGACGCGGCGCACCGCTTCGAACGCGGCGTCGATTACTCGACGACCGTCGAGCATATCGAGCGCATCACGCAGCTGATTCTCGACGTCTGCGGCGGCGCAGCCGGTCCGGTCGATGACCAGATCGTCAATCTGCCGCAGCGCGCGCCGGTGAAGATGCGCGTGTCGCGCGCGAACCGCATCATCGGCGTCGCGATCGGTGCCGACGAGATCGCGCAGATTTTCACGCGCCTCGGTCTCACGTTCGAGCGCGACGGCGACACGTTCGTCGTCACGCCGCCGCCGCATCGCTTCGACATCGAAATCGAAGAGGATCTGATCGAGGAAGTCGCGCGTATCTACGGCTTCGAAAAGATTCCCGCGCGACCGCCGGTCGCGACGAGCGAAATGCGCGCGACCAACGAAACGCAACGCTCGATCCACACGATCCGTCACGCGCTCGCCGCGCGCGATTACGCGGAGACCGTGAACTTCAGTTTCGTCGACGCGGAGTGGGAGCAGGATTTCGCCGGCAACGACAAGCCGGTGCGACTGTTGAATCCGATTGCGAGCCAGCTGTCGGTGATGCGCACCACGCTGTTCGGCAGCCTCATCAGCGTATTGCGTCACAACCTGAATCGTCGTGCCGATCGCGTTCGCGTGTTCGAAGCTGGGCGCGTGTATCTGTCCGACGCGGCGGTGAAGGATGGTGATCTTGCAGTCGCAGGCTACGCGCAGCCGAAGATGGTCGGCGCGCTCGCGTACGGTCCCACGCTCGAAGAGCAGTGGGGCGCGTCGACACGCGCGGTCGATTTCTTCGACGTGAAGGGCGACCTCGAAGCGCTGCTCGCACCCGCAATCGTACGTTTCGTGAAGGCCGAACATCCGGCGCTGCATCCGGGACGCAGCGCGCGTATCGAACTCGAGGGTCACGCGGTCGGCTGGATCGGCGAACTGCATCCGCGCTGGATGCAGAAATACGATCTGCCGCATGCGCCGATTCTGTTCGAGATTGCCACCGACGCATTAATTCAGCGTGCGTTGCCGACGCCTTCGGATGTCTCTAAATTCCCGCCGGTGCGGCGTGATATTGCTGTCGTTGTCGATCAGAAAATCGAGGTTCAGGCACTGCTCGACGAGATGCAAAAGGCCCTTTCCGACGACGCCTGCAAGAGCGTTCAAAGGGTTGCGCTTTTCGATGAATTTCGTCCAAAATCAAATACTTCCAGTGGGTTGGCTGAGCACGAGAAAAGCCTTGCGTTCCGTGTAACCTTGCAAGATACTGGCGGGACACTTCAGGATGAAACGGTCGATACGGCCATTCAGACTCTGGTGAATCGTCTGGCTCGAGCATATGGCGCACGGCTGCGCGGATAACCCACGGATCACCTGCGAACGGCAGTTTCCGCATTTTCCGGTTTTGGGGTGGCGCGCCATTTGACAGATATGAATGAAATGAACTCGAGTGATTTCGAAGCCCTTCTTGCGGCGCAACGCAGCGCCATGATTCGCGATATCCCGACATCCTCCGCGGGCGCATCGGGCGAGGCGCCGACACTGACCAAAGCCGAGCTTGCCGAGTTGCTGTTCGATAATGTCGGACTCAACAAGCGGGAAGCGAAGGACATGGTCGAAGCTTTCTTCGAGGTGATTCGCGATGCACTGGAGAGCGGCGACAGCGTGAAGCTGTCGGGCTTCGGTAATTTCCAGTTGCGCGACAAGCCACAGCGTCCCGGCAGGAATCCGAAGACCGGCGAGGCGATTCCAATCGCCGCACGCCGCGTCGTCACGTTTCACGCAAGTCAAAAGCTGAAAGCGCTGGTAGAGAATGGCGCTGAAGCGAGTTTCGCGCGCTGAACGCGCGTCGACGTCCGTGCGTTTCCGCGCAACCCACCCGGCTAACTGACGATGACAGCGACGATCGAAAAAGTCGTCTTGCCTCCGATTCCAGCAAAACGCTACTTCACCATCGGCGAGGTGAGCGAACTATGCGGCGTGAAGCCGCATGTGCTGCGTTACTGGGAGCAGGAGTTCACGCAGTTGCGTCCGGTGAAGCGTCGTGGCAACCGTCGCTATTATCAGCATCACGAGGTGCTGCTGATCCGGCGGATCCGCGAGCTGCTGTACGAGCAGGGCTTCACGATCAACGGCGCGCGCAACCGGCTGGACTCGCATGGTGCAGTCGTGCACAATGCCGCCGCCGATGTCGCGGGTGTCGATGAGCCGAACGACACAGCCGCCCCGCAAACGACAGGCGCCGTCGATGTCGATGCGTTGCGCAAGGCACTGTTGAAAGTGCTCGACGCGCTGGGCCGCTAACGGTTTAGCAGGAAGAAGTTTTGTATCGCGTGACGAGTGGCGGCGTTCAAATCCGAAGAACTGTCTGTTATACTTTCACGCTTTCGGGGCGTAGCGCAGCCTGGTAGCGTACCTGCATGGGGTGCAGGTGGTCGGAGGTTCAAATCCTCTCGCCCCGACCAGATTGATGAAGGACTTACGGTGTGAGCCGTAAGTCCTTTTTTCATTTCCGGCGCCATCGCTCTACGCCGTCGGCGCTCAATCAATCATGCCTTTAGCAAAAGCGGCGACAGCCCTTAGCGGTTCTCTCAAGCAATACTGCATTTAGTTTAGGCACAACACGCGAGCATCTCAAAAACGATTCCGTTTATTTTGAAAAAACAGAACGTCGTTCGTTCAAGGAAATAATTCCTGAAGGATACGAATGTGTTGTTCAGTAGACGTGGTGGCTTCACAAAGAGGCCGGCATAATGGTGAAGCAAAAGAGAAAGTCGGGCTTTCTTCGGTGTAGACAAGCAATTCGAAACACCTTGAATCGTCGTCAGATACTAAAACTAAATTTGCCATGAAAAACCACTATCCTACGGGGCCATCAGACGTACCGGCCGGTTTTACGCGTCCCAACGCATCGTATAAACGTAAAGCCTGGCTCGCGGTAGCGGGGCTGATTACGTTCATCGCGCTTTACCTCGCATTGACCGTCTGGTTTGCAATGACGGGCATTAACCGGCTGCTGGCACTCAACGCACATTCGAACCCGGTCGATTTCCTCGTCTGCGCGTGCAGTCTGTTTCTGACGGTGTTCCTGATCAAGGCGTTGTTCTTCGTCAGGAAGGGCGAGTATGCGGGCGTGATCGAACTCAAGCGCGCGGAGCAGCCGAACCTGTTCGCTTTTCTCGACCAGGTAGCCGACGATGCCGGCGCACCGAGGCCGCACAAAGTATTCGTGAGCGGTCGGGTCAATGCGGCGGTGTTCTACGACCTGTCGCTCGTCAATCTTGTATTTCCGTCGCGAAAGAATCTGGAGATCGGGCTCGGCCTCGTGAACATGCTCAACCTGGGCGAGTTCAAGGCGGTCTGTGCGCACGAGTTCGGGCACTTCGCGCAACGCTCGATGGCGCTCGGGCGATGGGTGTACACCACGCAGCAGATCGCCGCGCATATCGTCGGTAAGCGCGATGCACTGGATGGTTTCCTGCTGAGCCTGTCGCGTTTCGACTTTCGCATCGCGTGGATCGGTTGGGGGCTGAGTCTCATCGTGTGGGCGCTGCGCTCGATCGTCGATACCGGCTTCCGTCTGGTGATGATCGTGCAGCGCGCGCTGTCGCGCGAGATGGAAATGCAGGCCGACCTGGTCGCCGTGTCGCTCACCGGCAGCGACGCGCTGATCCACGCATTGCATCAGTTGCAGGTGGCCGACGACGCGTGGGAGCGCGCCGTGGGTTTCGTGCGTGGCGAGGCCGCTTCCGAACGTCCTCCGCGCGACGTCTTCGTCGTGCAGCAGACCATTGCGACCCGGCTCGGACGGATCTACAACGATCCGGCTTACGGTCAGCGGCCGCAGGTGCCTGTCGGCGACGCGTCGGCGTTTCGCATCTTCAAGGCCGAGCTCGCGCAGCCGCCGCGCATGTGGGCAACGCATCCGCGCAACCACGAGCGCGAAGAAAACGCGAAGCGTACCTACCTGTTTGCACCGGAAGACACACGCAGTGCCTGGTCTCTTTTCGATCACGCACCGGACCTGCGCGAGCGCGTGACCCAGGAGCTGATCGGCAAGACCGAGCACGCTGCGGTCGAGCAGGATGTCACGTTGCAGCGGCTCGACGATCAATTCGCCATCGAGCAGATGAAACCGCATTACCGCGGCATCTATCTGGGCTTCCCCTTTACGCGACACACCGCGCGTGCCGACGCGCTGTACGAGCAGATACCGGCAGACGACGCACTCGATCCGGAAACGCTGTACCCCGCATCGATCAGTCAGGATCTGGAAGCGCTGCGTTCGCTGGACCAGGAGCACGCGTTACTGCGTTCGTTGCGCGACGGCGTGTACACCGCCGCCGACGGCGTGATTCGCCATCGCGGACGCATCCTCAAGCACAGCGAGCTGCAGCCGGCGATCGATGCAGTGGGGAAGGAGCGTGCCGAAGTACGCACGCGTCTGGCGGACGTGCTCAAGCACGTGCGTAGCCTGCATCACGCGCACGCCGAACAGCTGTCGCCGCAATGGGCTGCGTATCTCAAAGCGCTGTTGCACGTGCTGCACTATGCGCATCATGCCGAAGCTGAACTGCGCGACACGCAAGCCGCGCTCGCACGTTGCTGGCGACGCGTGACCGCGAGCGGGTCGGTCGACAAGCGCGGTGTGAAGGACGTGCTGACCCATGCGGAGGCTGTGCACCGCGCGCTGCTCAATGTGTTCGATCACGCGAACTATGTTCAGCCGGGCGAGCGGGTGCTGACCGAGCTTGGCCAGGAAAGCTGGTCCGCGATGTTGGGTGAGCTGGGTCTGCGTGGTCCAGTGCGCGAGAACATCAACGAGTGGCTGCGCATCGTGGATAGCTGGATCAATCACACGGCCGGCTGCCTGTCGCGGCTCGGCCGTGCGGTGCTCGGCGAGTTGCTGCGTACCGAGGCGAGCATCGCTGCAGCGACGCATGGTGAGGCGCTGCCGGAAGCGCCGGCCACCGTGCCCGCGTGTCCTCCCGCTTACAACACGCTCGTCATCGATACCGAGCGCTTCCAGCAGGTCGAGCACCTCGATTTCTGGGACCGTTTTCGCTCGGCCAGCGGATTCTTCCCAGGGCTCGCGCGTGCCGCTGTGGCTGTTGGCATTGTCGGGTCGGTGCTGGCGTTCGGCTGGTCGATCGACAAGGCCACCGTGGTGGTCTACAACCCGTTGGCGCGGCCGGTGGTGACGACCGTCGACGGAAAGCGGCTCACACTCGCGCCCAACGCGTATGCGCGCGTCGAGATTCACTCCGGTCGCGATATCGCCGTGGAGACGCACACGCAGGACGGCGATCCGATCGAAGCGTTCAACGCACCGATCAATCGCGCCGACAAGGACGTGGTCTACACCGTGGCAGGCGCTGCGCCGTTGCGTCGATGGACAGCAACCTATGGCGTGAGCCGCGCAGATCCCGCGCGTCTGCTGCCGCCGCAACGCTGGCAGCCTGCAACCACGGACGTGGTATTCGCCCCACCGCCCACGCGCATCCAGAGCCAGGGCGGCGGTACGCGCACGGTGCTGCAGGATACGGCTGATCTGTCGCCCGACGTGCTCGTCGAGCAGTTGAACGACAAGGCCGCCGCAACGCCGATGCTGCTGTCGCATGTGCGTTTCGATGCGCCGGACACCGCCTACCTCGCCGACTGGTTGAGCCTCGCCGGCAGCGTTCCCGGTTTCGACGAGGCCTTCGCGGCTCGCCGTGCGCGCTTCCCGATCGACGTGACGGCCATGCGCTTCGAGCAGGACGCGGTGAAGGGCACGGCGGCACACGATACCGTGTGTGCGCGGCAGCGGGCACTGGCCGACAGGTCACCCGACCACTCGGACCTGGCCTACCTCGTCACGCGGTGCATGCCGGATGGTCCTGCTCAGGACGCCGCGTTCGAAGCCGGGCATCGACACTGGCCCGATTCCGGGTGGTATGCGAACGGCGCTGGCTGGAACGCCAGCATCCACGGGCGTTACCGTGACGCAGTGGCGGATTACGAGGTGGTGATGTCGACGAGCCCCGCACTGCGCCAGTCGGTAGCAGTCGAATTGCTGCGAGCGGCGCGCCTGGTCGATCCGGAAGCCGCGAAGTCTCGCGAGGCGTTGCTGGCCCAGCAGTCTTCGTCGGTGCGTGATCTGCTGATGTACGAGCATGGAGACGCATCGACTCCCGGCGCGTATCGACCGATTGCGTTCCTCGTCGCCGGCAGGCTCGACGAGGCGGTGTCGTTTTCCGAAGGTACGCCTGCTGAGGCCCATGTGCTGCGGATGGCGGCGGCATCGTCCGGCGCGTCGGCCGCGCTGCGCGCGCGTGCGCAAAGCATGGCCGCCGACGCAGGCATCGACCAGAACACGGCGGTACTCGCGCTAGGCATGGGCGTCCCTGCGAGCACGCCTGCTGTCCATTCTTTCCTGACGACGCTGGCTACGCAGTACGGCATCCCGGATCTGTCGGGCAGGCTGGAGCGCTTCCTCACGCTGGCTCGTCGTGGCGATGCGTCGGCGGCGGCGCATGTGCTGGACGGTCTGCCTGTGGTGCTGCGTGCGCAGGCGTTGATGGCGGGGATCTATGTGACGGGCGATCGCGCGCCGGAAGAGTGGCGCACGTTTGTACGGCGTGCGCTGTTTGCGGTGGAGCGGCCTTATCTGGCGTAGGCGAGGGGGGCGTGGCGTAGTAGCGCGGCTTAAAGAGCTGCGCTACTTCGTGGAATCGTCTTGCGCGAAAAGTTGCCCACCCACCGTCAACGGCAACCCTGCAACAAAATACGCATGCACCCGATGCGCAAACCGCCTGAGCGTCGTCACGATATCCCTGTTCGCCCGCGTGAGCGCGTTATAACCGAGCACTGCCGGAATCGCGACGAACAGCCCGAAGGCGGTCATGATCAGCGATTCACCGACCGGTCCCGCGACCTGGTCGATCGAGGTCTGCCCGGTCTCGCTGATCACGAGCAACGCGTGATAGATGCCCCACACGGTGCCGAAGAGGCCGACGAACGGCGCCGTGCTGCCGATCGACGCAAGCAGCGCGAGGCCGCCCTGCATCCGCACGATTGTTTCGTCCATCGTGTCCTGTAGCCGTCGCTCGATCCAGTCGGACACGTCGATGCGGCCGCTCAGATGCGACGGCGTGTCCCGATGATGTTCCGCCGCGTCGTAGCCCGCACGCGCGAGTGCAAGCAGCGGATCGTTGTGGCGCTCGAGCGTCCACGCATCGTCGAAAGAACCGCTTTGCCGGAAGCGTGCATCGGTGCGCGCGGTCGCGCGGCGGATGCGCGCGATGCGGTAGAACTTGATGACGATCACCAGCCACGACACGATCGACATCACCGTCAGCACGACCAGAATGCCGCGCGTCGCGAAGTCGCCGTTCTCCCAGATGTTCGCGAGGCCGTATTGCTCCATGAGCGTTTCCTTCGAAGCGAGGTGGGGGCGATTGGCGGGCGGGGACCACGGTGTGTGCGGCATCGTCTCGGCGGTTATTGTGCTCCTGTCCGCAGCAGGGCGGCGATTTTCACCGACCACTCGCTTCGAACGAAGCGAAGCAAAGCAAAAGTTTTTCTATTGCCACGGCCTAAATATCATCGTTTGTCCGCACATCGGTACAGGTTCACAGTCGCGTCACCCTCCATCATGTGACAAGGACTGTCGATGACTCATTCGCCCCAACGCCGCACCATGCTGCTAACGGCCGCGGCTCTTCCATTTGCTGCACTGTCGCTGCGTGCAACAGCAGGTGCGGCAGAAATCCACGCCGACGATTTCACCGCACTCGAACACGATGCCGGCGGCCGTCTCGGCGTCTTTGCGATCGATACCGCGACCGGCAAGCAAGTCGGGCATCGCGCGGATGAACGCTTTCCGGTGTGCAGCACGTTCAAGCTGATCCTCGTCGGCGCAGTGCTGACACGCGGCGTGACCGAACCGGCGCTGATGCAGCAGCGCCTGCGCTATTCATCGAACGACGTGGTGACCTATTCGCCCGTCACGGGCCCGCACGCCGGCGACGGCATGACGGTGGCCGAGCTGTGCGCGGCGACGTTGGAGTACAGCGACAACACGGCCGCGAACGTGCTGGTGAAAATGCTCGGCGGACCGGCGGCGATCACGTCGTTCGCGCGTTCGATCGGCAACGCGACGTTCCGTCTCGATCGCCTGGAGACCGAGCTCGACACCTCAATTCCCGGCGATCCGCGCGACACGGCGACGCCTGCCTCGATGGCGCACAGCACGCAGTCGCTCGCGCTCGGCGACGCGTTGCCGGCGCCGCAGCGTCAGCAACTGAAGGACTGGCTGATCGGCTGCAAGACGGGCCAGCATCGCGTCCGCGCAGGCGTGCCGGCGACGTGGACAGCCGGTGACAAGACCGGCACCGGCGAATACGGCACGACGAACGATCTCGCAGTGCTATGGCCGGATGCGTCCGTATCGGTGCACGGCCCGATCGTGCTAGGCGTCTATTACACGCAGAGCACGCAAAATGCGCAGCCACGCGATGACGTAATCGCCGCAGCTGCGCGGATCGCGGTACGACAGCTGGGCTGACACAGGAAAGAGAGGCGAGCGGAGGCGACACACCGGCACCGGCACCGCCCCGCCAACGCAGGCGGCGAAAGTTTGTAGAATGCGCGGGTCGACGACCGTATCGTCTTTCCCTCCTTTCGCGAGATCACGATCGATCATGGTGCAGCCCAAGTCCCTCCCCGAACCGGTCGCGCCCGCTCAGGTCGACGCATCGGACTACGAGTTCTCCGAGCAGATCGGGCATCTGCTGCGTCGCGCGTATCAGCGGCATCTCGCGATCTTCAGCCAGACCATCGACGACCCGCAGCTCACCGCGGTGCAGTTCGCGGTGCTGTCGGCGAACCGTCGGCTCGGTCCGTCGTCGATCAGCGATCTCGGCAAGGCGACCGCGATCGACGGCGCGACCGTGCGCGGCATCATCGAGCGTTTGCAGGCGAGGGGGCTCGTCGAATTACAGGCCAATCCGGACGATCGCCGCAAGAGCATCGTCGAGTTGACTGGGCGGGCCCGCACGCTGCTCGATCAGACGACACCGACCGCGGCGCGCATCAGCGAACTGACGATGGCGGACCTGAACGCGGTCGAACGCGTCGCGGTGCTGCATCTGCTGCGCAAGCTGTGCGGTCCGGATGGTGAGTGACGTGGCTTGCGGGCAACACGTAACACGCAGGCCGCTGGATCACTCGTAGTCGATGTGCGGAATCTGGAACGCGCCGCTCAGCGATTTCAATTCCGCGCGATGCAGTTCCGCCAGTTTCTCCAGCACTTTCTGGCCGGCCTTCTCGAGATGGACTTCCACCTGACGCCGATCCGTCGCGCTGACCTTGCGCCGGACCAGACTGAGCGCTTCGCAACGCGATACCAGCGCAACCACGCCATGATGCTGCGCCTGCAGCCGCTCGGCCAGTTCGCCGACCGTTGCCCAGTCGCGACCCGGATAGCCCTTGATGTGCAGCAGTAGCAGGTACTGCAACGGCGTGATGCCCTCGCTCTGCGCGGCCTGTTCGGAGAAGCGTTCGAAGCGCCGCATGTGGTAGCGGAATTCCGACAGCTGCTCGAAGTTGGCTTTGGTCAGATCGCGATTCCGTGCGTCTTTCATGGGAGATTCATCAGGCAAATGAGCAGAAACTATATCGCATAACGACGTGCGTCCGGCTAGAGAACCCTGTCTCGATCCATCGAATGATTAAATATCACGTCGTGATATAATCAGATGTGCGTTCAAGAGGGAGAACGGGAGGAAACATGATGATCACTTTTCAATCGACAGCCGCGGCAGACGTCGTGATGCTGCGAGATCTCGCCCAATATCTGCTAGGTCTCGTCGGCAAACGACTCGACGTGCGCGGCGTGATCACTCACGACGAAATGCCGCATGCAATCGAGCGGCTCGAATCGGCGATATCCGACGAAACAAAAGCGGAGATCGCACTCGAAGCGCTGTACACCTCGCCCGGCGGTCAGCGCGATTCGCGCGGCGGTCTTTCGCAACGCGCATGGCCGTTCCTCGACATGATGCGCGAGGCGAGCAAGCATAACGCCGACATCATCTGGGGACTCTAGCCGGTACGATGCGCGCGGCGAGCATGCCGCGCGCTGGCTAGCGCTTTTCCTGAGCTTGAGTTTGAACCTGAACGGCACCGACGCCTGCCAGCGTCGTGTCGACAAAACGTTTCGCCATCGCGGCAGCGAGCCGCAATGCATCTTCCGGGCAGTTGAATATGCGTCCCTTGCGATCGCATAGCAGCTTGCGATGCGTGCCCGCACTGTCACACCATTCGATCACCGCAATCGGTTGATAGAGGACGCCCAGTTCCAGACCGTCGGCGGCTCTCGCGTCGATCTGCGCGCACGCGCGGATCTGGCAGCCCTTGTAGTGCTCGCGAGGTTGTTCGTCCATTGCCCGATCCTCCCTGGAGTCTGCGGTCTGTGCAAAGCCGTCAATGGACGACTTCGAACAGCACGTCGCACGACACGCGATCGAGAAGCGACGCATGGTTTTCGCCCGACAGCCAGCGTGCAAAGAAGCCGTGCGGATGATGTCCGATCACGATCAGATCCACACGGAGCGAGTTCGCGAGACCGGCAATATGGTCGACGGCATTGCCGACGATGGAATGGCCGGTGACGGCGACGTCCCATGCGCGCAACTGGTCGATGCCGTCCTGCAGCGTCTCTCTTGCGGCCTGTTCGTCGACTTCGAATTTCATCGACGACAACACATCGAATCCGTTCGACCAGCCGGTGACGTCGAGTATCGACAGAAGGTGGGTTTCGGTTTGCAGTTGCCGCGCGAGCATCGCGCCGCAACGCAGCGCGCGCCGACCTTCCGGCGTGCCGTCGTAGCAAAGAAGAATGCGTTCGAATGGTGCCAGCATGATTGCTCCGACCTCCATTGCGGTTACGGCGTGCAAGTCTTTATACCAACACACACCGTCACGCCAATTTCATTATACATCACAATGTGATGTATAGTACCGTGTCTCCAGAGGCGGAAATTGGCGTTTACCCGTTCGATTATCGTTCGGCCAGCCAGCGAGCCTGCAGTCAATTACATCGCAAGATGAGGTAATACCGAGCCATCCCACGCATCGACGCGATGCGTGAAGGTCCTGTTTTTCAATCCGACAACCCCGAATCGACGTACACGTGAATACTTCAAAAGGCGATTTCGCCACCGATACCCGGCTCCTGAGAATCGCGGCTATTGCCGCGGCGCTCGGCGTGCTGAGCACCGTCGCCGCAGACTTCCTGCTGCATCTGATCCGCTTCTTTACGAACCTGTTCTTCTTTCAGACCACGTCGATCGATAACCACTCGCCGTCGATGAACGGGTTGGGGCTATGGGTGATCGTCGTGCCGGTGCTGGGCGGTTTGATCGTCGGGTTGATCGCGCGCTACGGCTCCGAGCAGATCCGCGGCCACGGCATCCCCGAAGCCATCGAGGCGATCCTGTTCGGCAAGAGCAAGATGTCGCCGAAGGTCGCCGTGCTCAAGCCGCTCGCGTCGGCAATCGCGATCGGCAGCGGCGGCCCGTTCGGCGCGGAAGGGCCGATCATCATGACGGGCGGTGCGATCGGCTCGCTGATCGCGCAGTTCTTCCATCTGTCGAGCGGTGAACGCAAGACGCTGCTGGTCGCCGGCGCAACGGCCGGGATGACTGCGGTGTTCGGCACGCCGGTCGCGGCGGTGCTGCTGGCCGTCGAACTGCTGCTGTTCGAACTGCGTCCGCGCAGCTTGCTGCCGGTTGCGGTGGCGTGCGCGGTCGCCGGATTTTTGCGGCCGCTGCTGATGGGCGCAGGTCCGCTGTTTCCGCTGCAAACATTGCCGCTCGGTCCGCTCGGCCTCGCATCGTGCGCGGTGGCAGGGCTGTTGACGGGCGTGCTGTCGTGGGCGCTGTCGAGCTGGCTCTACAAGGTCGAAGACCTGTTTGCCCGTTTGCCGATGCACTGGATGTGGTGGCCCGCGCTGGGTGGCCTGGCAGTGGGTATCGGCGGTTATTTTCAGCCGCGCACGCTCGGCGTCGGCTATGACGTGATCGGCGACCTGCTGCAGAATCACCTCGCAGTGAGCGTCGTGCTGGCGATCGTGCTCGTCAAGGCGGTGATCTGGGTGATCGCGCTGGCCTCCGGCACGTCGGGCGGCGTGCTCGCTCCGTTGCTGATGATGGGCGCAGGCGTGGGCGCGGTCATCGGTCCGATGATGCCCGGCGGCGAACCGGCCGTGTGGCCGCTGGTCTGCATGGCGGCGGCGCTCGGCGGCATGATGCGCGCGCCGATCATGGCGGTGGTCTTCGCATTCGAACTGACGCACGACGCAAACGCATTGCTGCCGCTGCTGACTTCCGCGGCTGTGTCGTACGGCTTTACGGTGCTGTACATGCGCCGCTCGATCCTGACCGAGAAAATCGCACGACGTGGTTATCACATCTACCGCGAATACGGTATCGATCCGCTCGAACGCCATCACGTCGACGAAGTCATGACGCGCACTGTGACGAGCATCGATGCAGGCGCTAGCGTCGCCGCCGCACTCGAGCAGCACTTTGGTCCGCAGCAGGTGCATCGTGCGTTCCCGGTGGTGCGCGAGGGCCGGCTGGTCGGCATGGTGGACCGGCAGATGCTGCTTGCGGTCGCTCAGGCGGACGCGGCTACGACGTACGTCGGCGATCTGTGCGGCAGCGCACTGCCCGACGTCGCGCTGCCCGACGAGACCTGCCGCCTCGTTGCTGCGCGTCTCGCCGCGCGTTCACTCGATCGTGTGCCGGTCGTCGCCGACGAAGCAACGTATCGCCTGATCGGCATCGTGTCCCGCTACGATCTGGTCAAACCGTCGCTGTCGATCTTTAACGAGGAACGTCAGCGCGAGCAGTTCCGCAGCATGTCGCTGACGCGCAGCAAACAATCCGACGACGAGCAGGAAGCTCTGCCGCCGCGTTGACGCAACGCGACGCATGCATCGTCCCGGTAGCGCGATGAACAATTCCAGCGATCAGGCGCTCACGAAGGCCGATTTCGAAAAGCTGTCGGAATTCCGCTACCGGTTGCGGTGCTTCCTCCATGTGTCGGAGACGATCCTGCGCGAGGAGGGCATTACGCCGCTGCAGTATCTGATGCTGCTGCACATCAAGGGCATGCCGGGACGCGAGTGGGCCACCGTCGGCGAACTCGCGGAACGTCTGCAGGCGCTGCAGCATGGCGTCGTGATGCTGGTGTCCCGCTGCGAAGCGGCGGGATTCGTCGAGCGACGGCCGCGCGAGGCCGATCGACGGCAAGTGGAAGTCCATCTTCTGAAACGCGGCGAGCGCTGCCTCGAAGTGTTGGCCGCGCGTCATCGTGCGCAGCTCGACTGGTTCGACAACGAATGGCCACTGCGCCTCGGAAACCATCTCGCGGGTGTCTAGCGTTCTGCTTTCCCGCTTCAATTCCCCTCATCCCCGCTTTCTTCGCTTGCCCCCGCTGCCCGTTTCATATTCAAATTATCGATTCGGGTCGACGCGCGGCGGGCATTCCTGAATTCTGCTGCGCTTCACCAATACGGGGACGCGCTGGCCAGATGCGTGATCACATGCGCTTTTATAGTGTGTACATGTTTTCTGGTGGTGCAGTGCGAGATCGACGGAAAGCCTGTTGTCAGCGGAGCTGAATTTTAGGACTTCTTCCAATGTGTTGAATATAAAAGAATTAATTCATACGAAGCGCGCGGGAAGAGTCGCGGGTAAACACCGCTAACCATGGCATAGGCATTGCACTTACTCTTCCGATTACCGCGTGTACGCTCATTTGATCGTTCGGCTGGTCGATGGCGGTGCGCAGCTTCTATAGCCATCTGATTCCTGTCTGGAGTGATCTATATGAAGTGTTTCCTCAAACGGGTTGGCGCGACGCTCGCTGCGTCACTGGCCATCTCGGCATGCGTGATACCCGCGACCAACCTGCGCGCCGACGAGATCTCGGTCACGCAGTGGGGCAGCAGTCTGTACGGTTTGCCGTACGCGGTCGCGATGGACAAGGGTCTCTTCAAGAAAGCCGGCGTGGACATCACCGGCATCCTCACGTCGGGCGGCGGTGGCACGACGGTCCGCAACATTCTCGCGAGCAAGACGCCTTACGGCGAAGTGGCGGTGGCCGCGGCGCTCGCCGCGCAACGTCAGGGCCTCGATCTCGTGATCGTCAATGTCGGCACGCGCAGCGTCGCGGAAGCGTCGATGGTGACGATGCCGAATTCGCCGGTGCACAGCGTCGCCGATCTCGTCGGCAAGAAAGTCGCGATCACGTCGCCGAAGGGCGTATCGGAAATGCTGCTGCTGATGGTGCTGAAAGCGAAGGGCATCGACGGCAGCAAGGTGCAGCGCGTCGCATCCGGCGGCTACGTGAACGGCCTCACGATGCTCGAGCAGGGTGCGGTGTCCGGTGCCGCGTTGATCGAACCGCTGTCGATCGTGCGCAAGGACAAGTACCGCACCGTGTATCGCGCGGGCGAGATTCTGCAGCCGATGACCACGTCCGTCGGCATCACCACGCGCGAGTTCGCGAAGAGCCATCCCGACGAACTGCGCGCGATCATCGCGGGGCGCCGCGCAGGCGTCGAATCGGTCTACGCCGATCCGGCCGGTGCCGCGAAACTGCTCGAAACCAGCTTCAAGCTCACGCCCGACGTCGCGCGCGAAGCCGTCGACAACATGGTCAAGTCGCGGATGTGGAGCGACGGCGACTTCGATCGCGCGGAACTCGATCGCATGACGGATGGCCTGAAACTGATCGGCGAGCTGAATGGCGACGTCGACTGGTCGAAGCTCGTCGACCTGAGTTATCTGCCCGCCGACCTCAAGGCGAGGAGCAAGCTATGAAAGCGTTCAATGCGCCGCCCGCGCTGCAGATCGTCGAGAGTTCGGCGCTGCGTGCGCCGGCGCCGCAGGAAGCGCACGTCGAACTCGCGGGCGTCACGCGCTATTTCAGCAAGAACGGATCGAAGGAGCTGTTTCATGCGCTCGGTCCGATCGATCTGACGCTCACGCGCGGCGAGTTTTTCTCGGTGGTCGGTCCGTCGGGTTGCGGCAAGTCGACGTTGCTCGACGCACTTGCCGGTCTGTCCAAGCCAAGTTCCGGCACGGTCACGTTCGAGGGTCAGTCGGTGAAGGGCGTGCCCGACGGCGTCGGCGTCGTGTTCCAGGAGGACGCGTCGTTTCCGTGGCTCACGGTGCGCGACAACATCTCGTTCGGTCTGCGGATGGCGGGTGTCGACGGTGCGGAGATTCGCCGGCGCGTCGATTACGCGCTCGGCTTCATGGGGCTGAAGGATTTTGCCGGCGCCTATCCGGCGCAGTTGTCCGGCGGCATGCGGCAGCGCGTGTGCATCGCGCGCACGCTGGTCATCCAGCCGCGTCTGATCCTGCTCGACGAGCCGTTCGGTGCACTCGATCAACAAACGCGTTTGCTGATGGGCGACGAACTGCTGCGGCTGTGGCGCGAAACGTCGGCGACGGTGCTGCTGATCACGCATGCGCTCGACGAAGCCGCGATGCTGTCGGATCGCGTCGGCGTGATGTCGGCGCGACCGGGCCTTTTCATCGATATCGTCGAAACCGGCTGGGAGCGTTCGCGCGACAGCCGCGTCGTGTCGACGCCGCGCTTCGGCGAAGTGAACGCGCGGTTGTGGGAAAAGCTGCGTGTGGAATCGCTGAAAGTGATGGGCGTGCAACCGGCGTGCGAGTACTAGCCGACACAGGGTTCGAAGTGAAAACCGAAACGCTTGTCCGTATCGTGGTGGTCGTCGGGTTCGTCGCACTCGTCGAACTGCTGTGCCGCGTCGGCGTCATTCCGTCGAGCGTGCTGGTGCCGCCGTCCGCGATGGTGTCGCACGGCATCGAGCTGCTGAAAAGCGGCAAGTTCGATCACGACATCGTAACGAGTCTCGCGAACATCGTCGCCGCATCGGTCGTGTCGGTGCTGCTCGGCTTCGTGCTCGGGCTCGGCATTCATGCGCTGCCGTCGCTGCGCCGCTCGATCGAGCCGCTGCTGTCCAGCTACTACGCGGTGCCGACGTTCATTTTTTATCCTGTCTTTATCGTGCTGCTCGGCGTCGGTTCGGCACCGATCATCGCGATTGCCGTGATGCTCGCCGTCGTCACGATGATTACCGCGACGCTGAACGGACTCGACCGCATTCCGCGCGCGCTGCACAAGAGCGCACAGGTGATGCGATTGTCGCCGTGGCGCTCGGCGATTCACATCAAGCTGCCCGCGACGCTGCCTTATCTGTTCACCGGCGTGAAGCTGTCGGTCGCGTACTCGTTCATCGGCGTGATCGCGTCGGAGTTCATCCTGTCCGGCTCCGGCATCGGTTACGCGATCGGCTATGCGTACAACAACTTCCAGAACGACGACATGTATTCGCTGATGCTGTTCGTGCTGGTGCTCGTCACGCTCGTGAACGTCGTGCTGAACCGGATCGATCACCGGTTCCAGGCGCGCCGTCAACGCTAATGTCAACGCAATGGAAATCACTGCGATGAAACGCTTCACCGACATGCTGCTGGTCGCCGTTGTGGTCGTGCTGTGCTGGCAGTGTCTGCACTGGGCCGTCGGCGACAGCGCGATGGGCTCACCGTGGAGCACCGTGCGCACGCTCGTCGCGATGCTCGGCACCCAGGCGTTCTGGCAGAACGTCGGCGAGACCGCACGGGCGCTTGCCTATGCACTCGTCATCGCGCTCGCGGGCGGCGTCGCGCTCGGCGTCGTGCTGGGCGTGAACCGGATGTCCGGCGTGGTCGCCGAACCGATCCTGCTGAACCTCTACTCGCTGCCGAAGGTCACACTGTATCCGCTCGTGTTGCTGGTGTTCGGGCTCGGGCTGTCCGCGAAAGTCGCGTTCGGCGTGATGCACGGCCTGATCCCGATCCTGATGTTCACGATGAACGCGATCCGTCAGATGCGGCCCGTCTATCTGCGTGCATCGAAGTCGATGCGTCTGTCGTTTCATCGGACGGTGCTGCACGTCGTGCTGCCGGCGATTTTTCCGGAGATCGTCGCGGGGCTGCGGCTCGGTTTTTCGCTGACGCTGCTCGGCGTGCTGATCGGCGAGATGTTCGCGTCGCAACGCGGACTCGGCTATCTGCTGACGAGCGCGATGAATCTCGGCGACATCCGCACGATCATGGCCGTTGCGCTGTTCCTGACCGTTTTCGCACTTGCCTGCAACGGCCTCTTGATGATGGCCGACCGGCGCCTGAAGCACCGCTAATATTCCCGCCATTTCCGCTATTTCCGTTAGAGAAGGATAAACACATCATGTACGACGTATTCCAGACGGACCGCCTGATCGACACATGGTTGACCGAGGACATCGGCTATTGCGACCTGACCGCGCAGCTGATGATCGAAGCGCACGAGACGGGCTCGTTCTACATGAACGCGCGCGAGCCGCTGATCGTCGCGGGCATCGACGTGGCCGCGCGCGTGTTCTCGCGCTACGACTCAACGCTCGAGCTCGTCGTGCGCGTGAAGGACGGCGACAAGGTCGACGCGGGCGCGGTGCTGCTCGACGTGCGCGGCGCTGCGCGCAGCGTGCTGACGGCCGAGCGCACCGCGCTCAACATCGTGCAGCGGCTGTCGGGTATCGCGAATCTGACCGCACAGTACGTTGCGGCAGTGGCCGGCACGCGCGCTCGCCTGATCGATACGCGCAAGACGACGCCCGGCCTGCGGATGCTCGAAAAGCACGCGGTGACGTGCGGCGGCGGGCTGAATCACCGGCTCGGCCTCGACAACGGCGTGATGATCAAGGACAACCACATCGCCGTGTGCGGCGGCATCGCGAAGGCGGTGCAGCGCGCGCGTCGTCAGTTGCCGGTGCTGACGAAACTCGAAGTGGAATGCGACCGTCTGGAGCAGGTCGGCGAAGCGCTCGAAGCGGGCGTCGACGTGATCATGCTCGACAACATGTCGGTCGAAGACATGACGCGCGCCGTCGAGATGGTGGGTGGCCGCGTGCAGCTCGAAGCATCGGGTGGCATCAGCCTCGCGACGATCGGCGCGATCGCGAAGACCGGCGTCGATTACATCTCCACCAGCAAGATCAATCAGGCGGCAGCCTGCGTCGACATCGGGCTGGACGAAGCGGAGTAAGCGCGATGAGCGCGCCGAACACAACAAGCGCGGGCATCTTCTTCTTCGTGGTCGGCCCGAGCGGGGCCGGCAAGGATTCGCTGATCGAAGGCGCGCGCCGTCTCGAACCCAACTTCTGTTTCGCGCGGCGCGCGATCACGCGACCGGCCGGCTCGCCCGGTGAAGACCACGACGCACTCGACGATGCCACGTTCGATGCGCTCGACGCACGCGGCGAATTTCTCGTCACGTGGTCCGCACACGGGCTGCGGTATGGGTTGCGGCGTGATCTGCTCGATGCGATCGCGCAGGGCCGTCATGTGATCGCGAACGGCTCGCGCCGGATGATCGGCGATCTCGCCGCGCGTGTGCCTCGGCTCGTCGTAATTGAAGTCGGTGCGCCGGCAGAAGTGCTCGAAGCGCGGCTGCTCGGACGCGGCCGCGAAACGGCCGAGCAGGTGCGGGCCCGCGTCGCGCGCGAAGTCGAACCGTGTACCGCCGATGTCGAGATTCGCCGCATCGTCAACGACGGTTCGCTCGAAGAGGGCATCGAGCGCTTCATGCACGCGCTGCGGCACGCGATCGAACCGCCGTCCAGCACGCCGCTGCTGCAGGCCAAGCTCGCGGGCGCATCGCTCGACGAAACCCAGTACGAAGCGCTGTTCGACGACATCCTCGCGTTGCGCTACGCGGAGCGCAACGTCGACCGCTTCCTGCTGCACGCATGCCAGCACGTGAGCGACGCCGAAGTGCTCGCGCTCGCGCGGGTGCGAGCGAAGCGGATGCCGCGAATCGAATGGAACGAGCCGATCGTCGTCGACAAGCATTCGATGGGCGGCATCCCCGGCAGCCGCATCACGCTGATCGTCGTGCCGATCGTCGCGGCGTACGGGCTCGCGATGCCGAAGACGTCGTCGCGTGCGATCACGTCGGCGGCCGGCACTGCGGACGCGATGGAAACCGTCGCGCGTGTCGATCTGACGTCGGGGGAAGTGCGCCATTGCGTCGAGACCGCGCGCGCTTGCATCGCGTGGAACGGCAAGCTCAATCACTCGCTGATCGACGACCGGATCAACGCGTTCACGCGGCCGCTCGGGCTCGACACGAACCGCTGGTCGGTTGCGTCGATCCTGTCGAAGAAAGTATCGGCGGGTTCGACCCACGTGATGGTCGATCTGCCGTGCGGCCCGCGTGCAAAGCTGAAGGATGCCGATGAAGCACACGCGCTTGCCGCATTGTTCGAATATGTGGGAGCAGGCGTCGGCCTGCAGGTGAAGGCGCTCGTCACCGATGGCAGCGGGCCGGTCGGCCGGGGCATCGGTCCGGCGCTGGAGGTCCGCGACATCGATCTCGTACTCGACGACGCTGCCGATGCGCCGCCTGATCTGCGAGACAAGGCACTGACATTTGCGTCGCATATCCTTGCATGGGCGCCCGGTGTACGCGATGTCGACGAAGGGCGGCGCATCGCGCAGACGCTGCTCGCGAGTGGCGC
Source organism: Paraburkholderia flava (assembly GCF_004359985.1). NCBI lineage: Bacteria > Pseudomonadati > Pseudomonadota > Betaproteobacteria > Burkholderiales > Burkholderiaceae > Paraburkholderia > Paraburkholderia flava. The sequence continues at coordinate 955,125 of NZ_SMRO01000002.1, forward strand.
GGCGCGTGCGGCGTTCGAGCGGATCGTCGATGCGCAGGGGCGGCATGCGCAACCCGTGCGGCCGGCTGCGCGGGTGCACGACGTGAAGGCTGCGCAGGGTGGTGTGGTGGCGTCGATCGACGGCTGGCAGGTAGCCGGCATCGCGCGGCAGGCGGGTGCGCCGGCCGATGCGGGCGCGGGTGTCGATCTGCTGTGCCGTGTCGGGCAGAGCGTCGCGCCCGGCGACACGCTGTATCGCGTGCATGCAACGCACGCGGCGGCACTCGATCGTGCCGCGACGCTCGCCACGCTCGACACGGGGTACCTTATCGTATAAATACGAAGCGTGACTGACCGGACAAGGTGGACGAAGTGAAAACGACGGTGGTGTCGAACTGGCAGCAGTTCATGGACTTGACGTCCGAACTCGACGGCTGGGCGTTTCGCGGCCAGCAGGACGCCAACTGGCCGCTGCAGAGTTCGCTGTCGCGCTACCTGTCCGCGTTCGTGCCCGATCGCACCACGTGGCGCATTCAGGAACAGCGCGCGATCCGTATTTTCCGGCGCAAGGCGCACAACTATCTGTCCGACGTGCGCGCGCTGTCCGACGACCTGCGCTGCCTCGGGCTGATGCAGCATCATGGCGCACCGACGCGCCTGCTCGACTTCACGAAATCCCCGTACGTGGCCGCGTTTTTCGCGCTCGAACGGGCGGTGTCCGACGCGGCGATCTACGCGGTCAACACGCCGGCGCTATGGACCAACCGCGCGTACCCGAGCACCACGCCGCATCTGACGCGCGACATGATCGATCCGCGCCGCAAAGGTAACTTCGAGAAATTCTTCCTGACCGACAAGAACCCGGTGATCTGGTTCGGCGAACCGTCGGAGATGGATCAGCGGCTGATCGCGCAGGCGGGCACGTTCGTGTTGCCGGGACTGCTGCAGAAATCGCTCGACGAGATCCTGAACAACTATTCGAGCGACGACGAACTGCTGCGCAAGATCGTGCTGCCGCCGTCGGTGCGTGAGGACGCGATGCGATCGCTGTACCGGATGAACATCACGAACGCGTCGCTGTTTCCGGATATGGAAGGGCTCGCGCGTTCGATTGCGCTGGAGCTGGAGATCGTCTGGCCGGGTGTGGTGGGGAAGACAGACCGGGCGGACTGACTCGGGGAGTGTTGCAACGCGGTGTCCATCAGGGAAACCCCGTCTGCTCGACGACCCCGTGTATGCCGTTAAATTCAATCAAAGCGATCCGGTATACCGGGCGCCCGGGGAAGTGGTTCCGTCACGCGGCGGTTGGCGCCGCAGTGCACATCCGGGCAGCGCCAGTCCGACGGCGCCCGGTGGTACGGAAAGCTTTTCTCTCTGCGTTTCCGCCTTTCACTGCGCTCACTCCTCGCAGCGCACATCCTTCTTCTGCACGACGATGATCACCGGGTAGGTCTGCCCGTGATCCAGCTCGACGCGCGCGACGACCGACATCGTCGTCGCATCGATGTCGTCGTACACGCTGACGCGGTCATTACGCAGATTCACGAGGCCGGTACAGGCCGATGCGTGACCGTCGTCGGAGACCTGACACGAGATCGGGTTCTCGTTGACGATCCGATACTGATCGCGGCTGGGTGCGGCCAGATAGTCGTGCATGCTCTGCGCCGATCCGCCGACGCCGGTGACCTTGCCGATCGCGCACTGCTGCTGGGGCGGCGTCTGGGCCACGGCAACGGCGCTGGTGGCTGCGATGATCGTCGCGAGGGTCGATGCAAGAAGGAGTTTCATGGTGCGCGTCACGGTTCTGGATCGAAGTGTCGGATTGTAAAGGGATACTGCGGCTGGGGTGAGTGAGGTCTCTTCACAACGCCACCCGCCGCCGACACACCGTCAACACCAGCTCCCTCAACCACCGATGAACCGGATCGACCTCCAGCCGCGGATGCCACATCTGCGAGACGGTGAAGCCTTCGGTCGCGACGGGAAGCTCGAACGAATAATCAGCAACGGATGCATCAGGCTGCGTATCCATGAACGACGCCGGCAGCAGCGCGATCAGATCCGACGCGCGAACCACGGCGAGCGCCGACGTAAAGCTCGGAACCATCGCTACGACAGTTCGCTCGAACCCGGCCAATGCCATCGCAGCATCGAGCGCCCCGGTTATCTGGCGACCGTACGGCGTCGCGACATGACCGAACGCCGCGTATCGTTCGAGCGTCACGTCCTGTTCCGCATCGAGCGGATGCCCCTTTCTGACCACACCGACGAAGCGGTCCCGAAACAGCGCCCGCACGCGCACCTCGGGGCCCATTTCCTCCAGCACGCCGACCTCGAGATCGGCGGACCCCTCGCGTAAAGCCGTCGCGCTCTTTTCCGGTTTGGGCACGAAGTGCAAACGCACGAACGGCGCAAGCGCGGTGACTTCGGCGATCAGCGATGCACCGAATGCTTCGATAAACCCTTCGTTCGCGCGAATCGCGAAGGTGCGGCGTAGCGTCGAAAAATCGGGGGCTTCGGGCGGCGGACGCAGCACCGCACGCGCGTCACGGACGAGATTCCGCGTGCGCTCGCGAATTTCCTCCGCGTACGGCGTCAGCACCATGTCGCGTCCGGCCCGCACCAGCAGCGGATCGCCGGTCTCCGCGCGAAGCCGGCTCAGCGTGCGGCTCATCGCCGACGCGCTCAATTGCAGCGCTTTGGCGGCGCGCGTCACGTTCTTCTCGGTGAGCAACGCATCGAGCGCGAAGAGGAGGTTGAGGTCCGGTTCAGACATTGCGTGGTCGCGGCAAAGGGCGGTGAGGTAGGGCGTCCGATGCATAGTGTAGTTGCATTTCGCGCGCCTTCCGCCACCTGTGATGCGCCGATATATTGGCAGTCGACACTCATTCAGCAGGATCGCTCCGATGGCCTTCACTTCAGGCCCGATAGCGGCCTCGTTTAAAGGAAACGCCATGCCAAACACCTCTTCGCAGAAAACGGTTCTCCTCATCGGTGCATCGCGCGGCCTCGGCTTCGCGATGGTCGAGGAGTATCTGAAGCGCGGTTACCACGTCATCGCGACGGGACGAGCCGCATCCACCGACAAACTCCGCCAGATCGCTGCCACTTCCGACGGCGCACTCGAAGTAGAAACCGTCGACGTCGCGGTTCCCGAGCAGGTCGCGGACCTGCGTGCCCGTTTGACCGGTCGTCGCATCGACGTGCTGTTCGTAAACGCCGGCGTCAAGAACGACGACCGCGAAACGACAGCCGATGTATCGACCGACGAGTTCGTACGCGTGATGGTCACGAACGCGCTGAGTCCGATGCGCGTTATCCACACGCTGCAGGACCTCGTTCCTTCGACCGGCACGATCGGTGTGATGTCGTCGGGGCAGGGCAGCCTCACGAACGCGACTAACGGCAATTTTCAGGTCTATCGCGGCAGCAAGGCCGCGCTGAACATGTTCATGCGTACGTACGCGGCCAGCCACGCCGAGTCGCCGCGGACCTTGCTACTGATGGCACCCGGTTGGGTCCAGACGGACATGGGCGGCTCCGGCGCGCGTCTGACGATCGAAGAAAGCATTCCGAATCTGGTCAGCACGATCGAAGCGCATGAAGGGCGCGCCGGGCTGCATTACGTCGACTATCTCGGACAGGTCGTGCCCTGGTAACAGCGGTGAGGATTCTTGCCTGAGAACCCTACGCTTCGCATTTCCGTCCGTCGCTTCGCATCGCGCTTTCTCGCGCAGCGAAGTCGAGTCCGATAATCGCCACAAGTCAACCGTGCGCGGGAGTCGGACATGATCGGCATCAATGGAAGTCAGTCGTTAAATCTGGACACCAGTCTCGGTGATCCATCGCAGAACGCATCTACGCAGAGTATCCAGTTTCTCGAACAGCTGCTGCAGATGATCCAGTTCCTGCTGCAGCAGATGCAGGGCTCCGGCGATGACAGCGGCGGCACGCCGTCGGTCGGCGGTGCATCGTCACCGGGTTCGTCGTTCCCGCCGGCTGCCGCATCGGGCGCGCCGATGCCGTCGTCGCAGGGACCGTCGGGCGCACCAGGAGCGACGCAACCGCCGCAGACGCTCGCAGCGACTGCTCCGCCGACGGGTCAGCCGGCCACTCAGCCCGCTACGCAGCCGCCCGCAGGGGCCGCACCGTCTTCAGGCTCATCGTCGGTGGGTGATGTGACCGCTGCGCCGGGCACCGACCTGACACCGGCGCAAGTCGCGAGCAAATACAGCACGCAGATCGCAGCGGCCTCGCAGGCTACAGGCGTGCCGCCGGGCATTCTCGCCGGACAGATCTGGCAGGAGTCGAAGGGGATTGCGAGCACGCCTGGCGGCGGCCTGATGCAGCTCGGCCCGAACGAATTCCAGCAATACGGCGGCGGCAACATCTCGGACCCGGGCGACAACATCATGGCCGGCGCGAAATACATGAAGGCGCTGTCGACGCAATTCGGCGGCAACATGGGCGCTGCGCTGCGCGCATACAACTCCGGTCCGAACGGCGTCGACGTCAACAACCTGAACTCGACGCCCGCCGGCACCGGCGATCCGACCTACATCACGAAGGTGATGCAGGCCGCGCAGCAATCGGGTCTCTCTACGACGTGATCCGGCGCGTAGTGCGTCCGCATTAAACGAGCGCCTGGCTAGCCGCCGCCGTGCGGCCGCGCAGCCAGGTGATGCTCGCGAACAGCAGCACCGCGAACACGATCAGCATCGTCGCGACCGCGAGGATCGACGGATCGATCGAGTCGCGGATGCCGCTCCACATCTGTCGCGGTACGGTCTTCTGATCCGGGCCGCCGATGAACAGGATCACGATCACTTCGTCGAACGACGTCGCGAACGCGAACACGCTGCCGGTCGCGACCGCGGGCGTGATCAGCGGCAACGTCACGCGTTTGAACGTGACCCACGGCGTTGCACCGAGCCCGGCAGCCGCACGCAACAGACTCTGATCGAAGGACAGCAGCGAAGCGGTCACCGTGATCACGACGAACGGCGTGCCAAGCGCCGCATGCGCAAGCACGACGCCGGGGTACGAGTTCACGAGCCCGAGCGGCGCGAAGATCAGATAGAAGCCCGCTGCGACGACGACGATCGGCACGATCATCGGCGAGATCACGATCGGCATGATCAGCGAGCGCAGCGGAAACTGCGCACGGCTCAGGCCCAACGCAGCGAGCGTGCCGAGACACGTCGCGATCAGCGTCGACGCAGCACCGATACCGATACTGTTCAACAACGAGCGCTGCCAGTCCGGACTCGTCAACGCCTGCTCGTACCAATGCAGCGAAAAGCCCTGCAACGGATACGAGAAATACGCGCCTGAATTGAACGACAGCGGAATGATCGCGAGAATCGGCGCAATCAGAAAGAACAGCACGACGGCCGTGTGCAATCGCACCCAGCGCGAAGCGATGCGTTCGGTCAGCACCTTGTTGCGTTGTTCCTGCATGTCGTTCGTTCCCGTATGCGCTTGAAGCGCACTCCAAGCGTATTAACCGAACCGCAACCGGTCGATGCCGACCAGCCGGTTGAACACGAAATAGAAAATCGCCGTGAAGATCACGAGGTACGCCGACAATGCACCGGCGAGTCCCCAGTTGAGTTGCGTGTTCGTCTGCAGCGCGATCAGCTGGCTGATCATTTCGTCGCCTGCGCCGCCGAGCAGCGCGGGCGTGATGTAGTAGCCGAGCGCGAGCACGAAGACGAGAAAGCAGCCTGCGCCGACACCCGGCAGCGTCTGCGGAATGTATATGCGAACCAGCGCGGTAAACGGATGCGCACCGAGCGATTGCGCCGCGCGCACGTACACCGGCGACACGCCCTTCATCACCGAATAGATCGCGAGAATCATGTAAGGCAGCAGTATGTGCGTCATGCCGATCAACACGCCCACGCGATTGAACACGAGCGGCACCGGATGCGTGATGAAGCCGAAGCTCATCAGCGCGCTGTTGATCACACCGCCCGGTTGCAGCAGCACGTACCACGCAGTCGTGCGCACGAGCAGCGATGTCCAGAACGGCACGATCACGAACAGCATCAACCGGTTGCTGCTTTTTGCGGGCAGATTCGCGAGCAGCCACGCGACCGGATAACCGAGCAGCAGACACAGCAGCGTCACCGACGCACTGATCGAGATCGTGCGCAGAAACGCCTGTCGATACACCGACGCGTTGTCCGGCAACGACGCGACCGAGCCCTGTGGTGTGACCTGCGCATCGACGGCGGCGAGCAGATAGTCGGGTGTCGGTGAAGTAGCTGCGCGTTTCAGTTGACGCCATGTTTCCGGATCGCCCCAGCGTTCGTCGAGTGCGATCAGCGCGGGCTTCCATGCGGGCGGCGCATCCGTGGGCAACTGACGCGCGGTACGCAGAAACAGGCTGCGAAACCCGGCCTGCGCAAAATTCAGCCGCCGCGCGACGTTACCGAGCTGGTCGTTTTGCTGCGCGCTCCTGAGTCCCGACGCGAGCAGCGAAAACGTGCGTTCGTCGGGCACGCCGTGGCCGTCCCATGCGCGGAGCGCATGCGTCAGCGCGGGCATGCTGTCGGGCACTTCGTGGTTCTGCACGCTGCGCGCGAGCAGTAACACGATCGGCGCGATGAACGTCGACAGCAGAAATACGATCAGCGGCAGCGCGAGCAGCAGCGCCTGCAACGACGCGCGACGACGCGCCTTCTGATACGACGCGCGGCCCAAGGCTCCCGTGGGGGAGCCCTGGGCCGCGGCATGAGCCGACACGGGCATGCTGGTGGTCAAGTTGGACTCTCGTTCGATGCCGACGTTACTGCGTCAGCCACACCTGGAAGCGCTTGTTGATCTGGTCCGCGTTGTCGGCCCAGAAGTTCGCGTTGATCTGCAGCGCGCGCTTGAAGTTGGCGGGTGCGGTCGGCAGATCGGCGAGACGCTGTTTATCGACGAGCGCGATCGCATCCTTGCGCGGCGGTGCATACGCGATGTACTTCGACAGGTCCGCGTACGCTTTCGGCTGCGATGCCGACACGATGAACTTCGCCGCTGCATCCGCGTGCTTCGCGCCGGTTGGGATGCCCCACCAGTCGTAGTCGTAGATCTGCGCGTCCCACACCGTCTTGAACGGCTTGTTGTCCTTCTTCGCGGCGTCGTCGATGCGGCCGTTGTACGCCTGCGTCATCACGACCGCACCGTCCGCGAGCAACTGCGGCGCCTGCGCACCGGCTTCCCACCACACGATGTTCTTCTTGATCGTGTCGAGTTTCTTGAACGCGCGATCAACGCCGGCCGGCGTGCCGAGCACCTTGTACACATCCTTCGGATCGACGCCGTCGGCGATCAGCGCCCATTCCATCGTGACCTTCGGCGACTTGCGCAGACCGCGCTTGCCGGGGAATTTCTGCAGATCGAAGAAGTCGTTCACGGTGGTCGGCGCGGTTTTCAGCTTGCTCGCGTCGTATGCGTAGACCGTCGACCACACCATGCTCGCGACCGCGCAATCGCTGATCGAACCGGGAATGAAATCGCTCGTCTTGCCGATCGACTTCCTGTCGAACTTCTTCAGCAGGCCTTCGTCGCATGCAGTGATCGCATCGTTCGTTTCGAGGTCGATCAGGTCCCACGTAGTGTTGTTCGCCTGTTCCATCGCGGAGAGTTTCGCGAGGCCGCCGTCGTACGATTCGGTCGAGAAGCCGATGCCGGTCGCCGCCGTGAACGGCTCGAAGTACGCTTTCTTCGCGGCCGCTTCGTACGCGCCGCCAAACGTCACGACGGAAAGCGTCTCCGCGGCCTGAACGGTCACGGTGGCGAACGCGAGTGTGGCGATTACCGCGCATTGTGCTTGAATGAGAGTGCGCATGTTAGTTGGCTCCTGCTGTAGCGGGCGTGGTGGTGGAAGAGGACAGCGGTGGTGGTTGTATCTGTCGTGGATCGGCCGCGAGGATCTTGCAGTCGTCGTGCCGCCACGCGATGTCGATCGTGCTGCCTGGTGACGGCAGCGCGTGACGCTGCGTGTTCGGCACCTTCACGACGATGCCGTCGCGTGAACCAAGCGTCAGATGTACGCGATGATGGTCGCCGCAGTACACGAGCTCGTCGACCTGCGCGCGCACTACGTTGTTCTCATCGTCGATGTGTGCGCCGTCCGGGCCGGCGATATGTGCGCGCTCGGGGCGCAGCGCGAGCATCGCGTCGTCGCCCGCGTGCAGGCCGCGTTCGCAGCGGCCGCGAATCGCGCTGCCGTCCGCGAGCACGAGCGTCGCAATATCGTCGATCACGTCGACTACACGTCCCGTTAGCCCGTTGTTCTCGCCGACGAAGTTCGCGACGAATGCGTTCTGCGCGTTCTCGTAGAGTTCGCTCGGCGTCGCAGCCTGCTGGATGCGTCCGTCGGAAAACACCGCGACGCGGTCCGACATCGTCAGTGCTTCGGCCTGATCGTGCGTCACGTAGACGATCGTCAGCGACAGCTCGCGATGCAGCCGCATGATTTCGTATTGCATCGTTTCGCGCAGACGTTTGTCGAGCGCGCCGAGCGGTTCGTCCATCAGTACGACGCTCGGTTCGAACACGAGTGCGCGTGCAAGTGCGACGCGCTGCTGCTGTCCGCCCGATAGCTGCGACGGACGGCGGTTCGCCAGATGCGGCAGTTCGATCATCTCGAGCGCGCGCTTCACGCGCGCTTTCTGTTCGGCGCGGCTCACGTGTCGCACCGACAGCGGAAACGCGACGTTCTCCGCGATCGTCAGATGCGGGAACAGCGCATAGTTCTGGAACACCATGCCGATGTCGCGCTGATGCGGTGGCTTGTCGTCGAGCCGTCTTCCATCGAGACGGATCTCGCCGTGCGTCGGCGATTCGAAACCCGCGAGCATCATCAGCGTGGTCGTCTTGCCCGAACCCGACGGTCCGAGCAGCGACAGGAATTCGCCCTTGTGCACGTCGAGACTCAGATCGTCGACGACGTAGTGCTCGCCGTCATACGATTTGCTCACGCCCGAGAACGAGATGTAGGAGAGGTTTGACATCGTGAGCGGGTCCTTTCCAGGTGCGGATGCGTTCACTGCGTGTCGACTTTGTCCGCGAGGTAGCGGGCGAAATCGTAGTTAGGCTGTTCGAGATGGCTCAAATGACCGGGCTTCGCGAGCGGCGCATGCACGCCGCGAAACACTGCTTCCACGCCGCGCCGGTCTTCCGCGTTCACTTCGTCGAGCAGTTTTTTTAGCGTTGCCATATGCGTCGCGGCCTCGGGGTCAGCGATGAATTCCGGAGAAAGTCCGCCGCCGAAACGGATGTGCACTTGATCCACGCCCTGCGGCTGCAGCACCAGGTACCAGAAATAGCCGGGCGTTAGTGTGATCAGATGCGTCGGGTAGATCGCGAGCAACGCCGTGGTCTTGCGCCAGTGTCCCGTGAGCCGCGTGTTGTCGGGATGCGCATTGCCGATCGGCAGCGACGCTTCCTTCGTGATCCAGTGATAGTTGAACGCGGGGTAACCCGGCGGGCACTCCATCTCTTCGAGCCGAGAATGCGGGCCTACCGTCGCGCGATGCAGCATCGGCAGGTGATAACTCTCCATGAAGTTTTCCGCGAGGATCTTCCAGTTGGTGTCCCACACGTGTTCTTCGTGGAAAGTCTCGACGTAATCGGTCATCCCGTAGGCGTCGATCAGTTCATTCAACTGCGCGAGCTGTGTGTGAACGGGCTGCGCGTTTTCATCGAGTGTCACGTACAGCCATCCCTGCCATTCTTCGCAGCGCACGGCGGGCAGACGATAGTTTTCCTTGCTGAATCCCGCTTGCCGGTCCATCAGCGGCGCACCGGCGAGTTCGCCGTCGAGCGAGTAATTCCACGCGTGATACGGACATACGATGCGACGCACGTTGCCGCGTCCTTCGAGCAGCACCGACATCCGGTGCAGGCACACGTTCGACATCGCGCGCAGTTGCATCTTCTCGTTGCGGATCACGACGATCGGTTGATTGACGATGCGTGCGGTCAGATAGTCGCCGGGTTCCTTCAGCGTGCTCGCACGGCCGACGCATTGCCATTCGCGCGCGAAGATGTTGCGCTCTTCGAGCGACAGGAATTCGGGCGACGTGTACACGCACGGCGGCATCGAGCGTGCGTCGCCGAATGGCCGTTCGCAGCCCGTTCGCAACGCGTCGACGAGTGCATGGACTGTGATCGTTCGTGCCGGGTCAGCCATGAAGCCCCCTCCCTGTGGTCATCCCCGCGAGAGCGCGCTGATACAGGCTTTGACGCCGTTGTGCGCTCGACATGAATATCAATCTATCAAGCCAAATTGCTAGCTAAAATATTGTTTTCGGATACAAAGCAAAGCTTTTAGCTATACAGCGTACGTCATGATCTTCGAGGGCGGCTGTCGGTTACGGGTTAACGTGCAGCTTGCGGATGTAGGTCTCGCAGAACGATGCGAACCGATGCACCACTTGACGCGGTTTCATCGTGCGCGACTGTGCGATACCGAGCGTCGTCGCCTTGACGTTGTCCTTGAAACGCTTAATGACGAAGTCTTCGCCATCCACGGTGCGGGTCGATTTGAGCGGGAAGTTGAGGATGCTGTAGCCGAGACCGTTCGCGACCATGCCTCGCACGACTTCCGGTTGCGACGAACGAAAAGCGGGCGCAGGCCGGCCGCCGACCACATCGAACAACGACGCGAAATACTCGCGGCTATGCGGCAGATCGAGCATCACGTAGGGCTCGGTCAGCAGGTCTTCGAGCGACACCTTGCGCGCCCGCGCGAGACGATGCGTCGCCGGCAGGATCGCGTACGGCGGTAGCGGAAGCAGCGGCGTGAACGCGATGTCGTCGGTCAGATCGAGGCTGTAGGTCAGCACGATATCGAGCGAACCGTCGTGCAGTCCTTTCAGCAGACCGTCCTGATGCGCTTCGACGGTGCGAAACGAAATGCCCGCGTGTTCGCGCGTGAAGCGGCTGATGAGCCCAGGCATCAACGGCGGCGCAAGCGACACCATGCAGCCGAGCGTGATCGCACCGGTCATGCCGCCGTCCATTTCCTTCGCTGTGGCCTGCAGTTCTTCGGCGGTTTTCAGCAGATTGCGCGCCTGGCCGAGCAGATCGCGTCCCGCCTGCGTCAACGACAGACCGCTCGCGTGATGGCGGATAAACAGCTGCACGCCGAACGACACTTCGAGGTCCGCGAGCGCGGTCGAGATCGACGGCTGCGAGATGTGCAGCCGTTTGGCGGCTGCGGTGAACGACAGCGTTTCCGCCGTCACGACGAAGTAGCGCAACTGACGCAATGAGTAGCGCAGCGGGTGATTTTCCATCGACGAGGCTCCCTGCATGGACTTTCGATGCGCGCATTGTGCAGCGATCAAAAAGATCTTGCATAGCCAAACCCGATGCTATGCATTTTTTAAATATATTTTTCAGATTCTGCGGACGCGCGTAGATTTTCTCGAAAGAGACAGCGGCCCACGCGACTTCTCGCACGTTCTCGCGGCCGCTTCGAATCAATCCGTCTTTCAGAAGGACAACAGCCATGTCAGTGGAAGCAACGTCAATCGACACGGTCGTCGTCGGCGCCGGTCAGGCCGGCGTCGCGATGAGCGAACATCTGAGCCGGCTTGGCGTCCCGCATCTCGTGCTGGAGCGCGACCGGATCGCGGAACGCTGGCGCACGGGCCGCTGGGATTCGCTGGTCGCGAACGGGCCTGCATGGCACGACCGTTTCCCGAATCTCGAGTTTGCCAACGTCGATCCGGATGCGTTCGCCTCGAAGGATCAGGTCGCGGATTACTTCGTCGCCTACGCGCAGAAGTTCGACGCGCCGATCCGCACCGGCGTCGAAGTGACGAAAGTCGTGCGTAATAGGGGCCGGCAGGGCTTCACGATCGATACGTCGGAAGGCACGATCGAAGCCAACCGTGTGGTGGTCGCGACCGGGCCATTCCAGCGTCCGCTGATTCCGTCGGTTGCGCCGCAAGACGCGCGGCTCACGCAGATTCATTCCGCCGATTACCGCAACCCCGCGCAATTGCCGGCGGGGGCGGTGCTCGTGGTGGGCGCGGGTTCGTCGGGCGTACAGATCGCCGATGAACTGCATCGTTCGGGCAGGCCGGTGTACCTGTCGGTGGGGCCGCACAACCGTCCGCCGCGCGGGTATCGCGGACGCGATTTCTGCTGGTGGCTCGGGGTGCTCGGCGAGTGGGATGCGGAAGTCATGCAGCCGGGCAAGGAGCACGTAACGATTGCAGTGAGCGGTGCGCGCGGCGGCCATACGGTGGACTTCCGGCGACTCGCGCATCAAGGAATCACGCTCGTCGGGCTGACCCGTTCGTTCGACGACGGCATCGCGACATTCCAGCCCGATCTCGCGGAAAACATCGCGGCCGGCGACGAAAACTACCTGTCGCTGCTGGACGCTGCCGATGCATACGCGGTACGCAACGGTCTCGATCTTCCCGAAGACCCGGATGCGCGCACGATTCCCGCCGACCCGGAGTGTCTGACGCATCCACTGCTCGAACTCGATCTCGCCGCAGCAGGCGTGACGTCGATCGTCTGGGCCACCGGTTATGCAGTCGATTTCAACTGGCTGCAGGTCGATGCGTTCGACGCCAACGGTAAGCCGAAACATCAGCGCGGCGTGTCGAAAGAGCCGGGCGTGTATTTCCTCGGGTTGCCGTGGTTGTCGCGACGCGGCTCTGCATTTATCTGGGGCGTGTGGCACGACGCGAAGCACGTCGCCGATCACATCGCCACGCAGCGCAAATATCTCGCGCAATACGACGGATCGCAGCGTCATGCAGCAATGCCGCACGACGCAAACGCGGCCGACGCATCGCTATCGGCGTGAACCGCACTGAACCGAACCGCATGCGTCGTTCTTCCCATTCCTGAACTGAATACTACCGACATCAAGGTGCATCGATGAGCCAACCCACGCACACCCGTATCCGCATGTTCAACACGAAGGATACGTACCCGAACCAGTCGCTCGACAACGATCTTTGCCAGGCGGTGCGCGCCGGCAATACCGTCTACGTGCGCGGCCAGATCGGTACGGATTTCGACGGCAATCTGGTCGGCCTCGGCGATCCGCGGGCGCAGGCCGAGCAGGCGATGAAGAACATCAAGCAGCTGCTCGAAGAAGCGGGTAGCGACCTGACCCACATCGTCAAGACGACGACATATCTGATCGACATCCGCTATCGTGAGCCGGTGTATCAGGAAGTCGGCAAGTGGCTCAAGGGCGTGTTTCCGATTTCGACGGGCCTCGTTGTGACCGCGCTCGGTCAGCCGCAATGGCTGGTGGAAATCGACGTGATCGCCGTGATTCCCGATGGCTGGACCCCGCCGCAAGGCTGAGGAGGCAACATGACATTCTCGATCGTCGGACGTTGCGCGGAAACCGGGCAACTGGGCATCGCGATCAGTTCTTCGAGCATCGCGGTGGGTGCGCGCTGTCCGTGGGTGCGTGCAGGCGTCGGTGCAGTGGCGACGCAGAACGTCACGCTGCCCGCACTCGGCCCGCAGATTCTCGACTCGCTCGAACATGCGCAACTCGATCCCGCCGCTGCACTGGAGCAGGCGCTCGGTGCGAATGCGTGGAGCGAATATCGACAGGTGACCGTGATCGATTCGCGCGGACGCACCGCGTTTTTCAGCGGCAGTGAAGCGCTCGGCACGTATCACGCAGTGGCCGGTGCGCAATGCGTCGCGGCCGGCAACATGCTCGCGGGTACGCACGTGATCGACGCGATGGTGCCGGCGTTCGCGAACGCATCCGGTGCGTTGGCCGATCGCCTGCTCGCTGCGATGCATGCGGCGATGGCCGCAGGTGGCGAAGCGGGGCCCGTGCATTCGGCGGCGCTGAAGATCGTCGGCGATCCGAGCTGGCCGATCGTCGATCTGCGAGTAGATTGGGCCGACGACGATCCGCTCGGCAAGCTGCACGATCTGTGGACCGCATATAAGCCGCAGATGCAGGACTACGTGACGCGCGCATTGAATCCGACCGCTGCGCCAAGTTACGGAGTGCCGGGCGATGAATGAGCGATCCAGCCGCGCGCTGCTCGAACGGTTGATCGGCTTTGCGACCGTCAGCCGCGATTCGAATTTGCAGATGATCGATTTCATCAGGCAATACCTCACCGATTTCGGCGTCGACAGCGAACTGTTCTACAACGACGAGCGGACCAAAGCGAATCTGTTCGCGACGATCGGTCCACGCGATCGTGGCGGCATCGTGCTGTCGGGTCACACGGATGTGGTGCCGGTCGACGGCCAGGCGTGGACTGTCGAACCGTTTGCGCTCAACGAACGGGAAGGGCGTCTGTACGGCCGTGGTACTGCGGACATGAAGGGCTTCATCGCGTCGGTGCTCGCGTCGGTGCCGCTGTTCGTCGAACGGCAACGCGAGCTGACGATGCCGGTGCATCTCTCGTTTTCCTACGACGAGGAAGTCGGTTGCCTCGGCGTGCGGTCGATGCTCGCGGATCTCGAGAAACGTCCGCACAAGCCGGTGTTGTGTCTGATCGGCGAGCCGACAGAGTTGAAGCCCGTACTCGGTCACAAGGGCAAGCTCGCGATGCGCTGCATGGTGAAGGGCGCGCCGTGTCATTCGGCGTATGCGCCTTATGGCGTCAACGCGATTCAGTACGCGGCGCGTCTGATCAACCGTCTTGAACAGATCGGCGAGCAGCTTGCGGAGCCCGAACATCACGACGAGCGTTTCGATCCGCCGTACTCGACGGTGCAGACGGGCACGATCAAAGGAGGCCGCGCGCTCAACATCGTGCCGGCGGAATGTGAGTTCGATTTCGAAGTGCGCGCGTTGCCGGGTTTCGATGCTCATACGGTCGCCGACGAATTGCAGACTTACGCCGAGGCGGAATTGCTGCCGAAGATGCGCGCAGTGAAAGCAGACACGGACATTCGTTTGCAGTCGCTATCCGCGTATCCGGCGCTCGCGACTTCGCATGATGGCGAGGCGGCGCGTTTGCTTGCGTTGCTCAGCGGCTCTAGCGAGTTTGAGACGGTTGCGTTTGGGACCGAAGGCGGGCTCTTCGATCGGGCTGGTATTCCTGCGGTGGTGTGTGGGCCCGGGAGTATGGATCAGGGGCACAAGCCGGATGAATTCGTGACCGTCGAGCAACTGGATGCGTGCGATGCGATGTTGGGGCGGTTGGTAGCGCATCTGACGGCGACGCGTTGAGGGTATGGGATGGGGTTGGAGCGCGGCGCTAGAGCCTCTGCTCCGATTAAGTTACATGGGTAGGAGACGAACTTGAGTACCGCAGAAAACACCGCTTCACCATTAATCGAAAAACACACCATCGGCTACGTACCGCCTGAAGATCGCCACGGCAAGGTGCGCGATCTGTTCACGCTCTGGTTCGGCGGCAACATCGCGCCGCTGCCGATCGTCACGGGCGCGCTCGGCGTGCAGATCTTTCACCTGAACCTGCTGTGGGGCATCGTCGCGATCGTCGTCGGGCAGGCGGTCGGCGGCGTGCTGATGGCGCTGCATTCCGCGCAGGGTCCGCAGATGGGCATCCCGCAGATGATCCAGAGTCGTGCACAGTTCGGCTCGTGGGGCGCGCTGCTCGTTACGCTGATCGCGGGCGTGATGTACGTCGGTTTCTTCGCATCGAATATCGTGCTTGCCGGGAAGTCGCTGCACGGTATCGAAAGCAGCGTGCCGGTGCCGGTCGGCATCGTGATTGGCGCGGTGGGTTCGGGGCTGATCGGCATCATCGGGTATCACTTCATCCACATCCTGAATCGCATCGGGACGTGGGTGCTCGGCATCGGCATCTTCATCGGGTTCGGCTATATCTTCACGCACGTGTCGACTGGCGATTTTCTGACGCGCGGCGGTTTCAACATCGCCGGCTGGCTCGCTACGGTGTCGCTGTCCGCGCTGTGGCAGATCGCTTTTGCACCCTACGTGTCCGACTATTCGCGCTATCTGCCGGAAAATGTGCGCGTGTCGTCGACGTTCTGGGCGACGTATCTCGGCTGCACGATCGGCTCGACGCTCGCGTTCGTTTTCGGCGCGGTGGCCGTGCTCGCGGTGGCACCCGGCGCCGACACGATGGACGCCGTCAAGCAGGCCACCGGACCGCTCGGCCTGCCGATGCTCGTCCTCTTCCTGCTGAGCGTGATCAGCCATAACGCGCTGAATCTGTACGGCGCGGTGCTCGCGACAATCACATCGCTGCAGACGTTCGCGTATCGCTGGATTCCGACCGCGAAATCGCGTGCGGTGCTGTCGATCGTGATCCTGCTCGCATGCTGCTACGGCGCGATCGGCGCATCGACGGATTTCGTCGGCAACCTCGTCGATCTCGTGCTTGCGCTGCTGGTCGTGCTGGTGCCGTGGACCGCGATTAACCTGATCGACTTCTACGTGATCCACAAGGGCAATTACGACATCCAGTCGATTTTCAAGGTGGATGGCGGCATCTACGGCCGCTTCAATCCGCAGGCGCTGATTGCGTACGCGGTCGGCATCGCCGTACAGATCCCGTTCATGAATACGCCGATGTACGCGGGACCGGTGCCGAAGTATCTCGATGGTGCGGATCTGTCGTGGGTGATCGGCTTGCTGCTGACTTCGCCGCTGTATTACTGGCTGGCGTCGCGGGACACGGTTTATCGGCGGCGGCAGGCGGGGGCGGGGGTGGGAAAGCGGGCGGCGGGGTAGTCGTGCACGGGTGACGTGTCGCGGCAGCCGCTCCCTCGCGCGGGGCGGCTGCCGTTTCCCGAAACAGAGACAACGTCATCTCGCCGCGCACGCGCTACTTCACGTTGCCCGACTTGCCGGCAAACACATCACGATACGCGCCGTAGATTGCCAGCAGCGGCAGCGCAGTCAACAGCGGTGTCACGACGAAAGCCCGCACCGCGAGCGGCAACATCGGCATGAACAGCACCGCAACGGTGACTACGACGAAACAGCCCAGCGTCAGTGGCCAGTTGCGCAGCGTGCCGCTGAGACTCGCGATCATGGCGTCGAGCGGCGTCATGTTGTGCAAGATCACGAGTGCCGGCGCGAAGCATGCGGCAGCGACGGCGATAGCGTAGATCGACACGCCGGACACGGCTTCGAGTGTGCCGCGCAGGCCCGAGGCCCCGCCGTAGCTGATCGACAGATTATGGACACCGTTGGCCGTAGTCGACGTCATCAGCGAGACATTGAAAATCGCCAGCATGACGACATAACCGATTGCGACAATCACCGCGGCGTACAGCCCGATCATGCAGAGTGCGTTGCTGCTGCGGCCGATAGCCGCGCACAGGTCGCGCAACGACACGGGCTCGTCCCGGCTTGAACCTTCTTGCACGACCATCAGCGCGCCCACCATGAGCGGCGCCAGAAACACTGCCAGCGGCCGCAACAACGGCAGGAAGCCGAGCAGCGTAATGAAGTCGGCGCAGAGAAGCACGATGCTGAGCCACAGCACCGGCTGCAAGCTGACCGCACGCCAGCCTGCAACGAGCCACGCGAAAAAACGCAGCGGACTGACTTCACGGCCGGAAGCGAAGCGCAATGCCGGTGCGCTATGGGGACGGCTTTCTCTTGAAACCGCGCTTGGGTAATCGATGTTCATGACGATTTCCTCTAGTAGAGAGAACGTGCGAGTGCTGTTTATGTGTTTAGGTATCCGAACATTAAATGGCTATTTGAAGCCATAGCTGCGTTTCATCGTTTGACTTTCAGGGCATCTGGCCGTGATCGAGACTTGCGGAGACCACGTCGATCTGTTGCTTGACGTAGCGCGTCGCGGCGCGCCAGCTGATTCGTGTCAGCCAGATGCAGAACAGCAGACCCAGCACGCCTATCGGCAGCATCGCGACCAGATAGTTGTATTTGCTATCCGATGCGTGGACGCGAATCCGGTCATGCCCATCGTCGATATCGATACTGCCGTTGCGGATCTGCACCGAGTCCGAACCACTGTTGGCGCTGAAACTGCTGGTGTTGCCATGCGCGTCTTCCGTGATCTCCACGTGGTCGCCGTCGGAGCTGGACATTTTCCATCTGGCCGACTTGCCATCCTGCCCAGCGCCGACAAACGACACGCGATCGTCGTCGTCATTTCTCACGTCGAGCGTCGCCACCTCATCGCGGCGGATACTCAACGTGCCGTCCTTCTCTTTGGTCAGAAGTTCCCGCGCCTTGTCGCTCGGGCTCTCGATCTTCAGTTCGTCATCGTCGTTGCGCATCTCGATCGGACCGGCGCGCGTCACCATCCGGATTCTGCTGCCGTCCTGCAGATCGAAGACAAACCGGTCGCCGACGATCTTCAGATCCTTCAGGTTGCCCGGCGCTTCCTCGCTGCTTCCGTTGTCGCTGCTGGCGGTGGCGATATCTGCGTCGCTGGCGTTGTCGTGCTGGCTGCTGCCGAGGTGGATCGACGGAATGCCGTGCGACGGCGTGCCGAACAGGTGGTGTCCACTCAAGGCGACCACGCCGACAATCCCGGCAATGGTGAGCCCGGTGAAGGCCACGTAACCGAACGTCAACACCACCAGGTACAACATGAACGGCACCAGCAGCAGCACGTTCAGCAGCCCCAGCCCTGCGATCGACATCATCACGCGAAGCAGATTGCCGACCGAGCGCCGACTTTGCCATTGCTGATAGTTCGCCTGCGCTTTCAGTTCGCGCGCCAGCTTGACCGGATCGCCCAGCGCGGCGATCACGTCTTCTTCGCGGCGCCCGGCGGCGAGTGCGTCGCCGATGTACTCGCGATAGTCCGCCACCATTTCATCGACCGCCTGTCTGGGCAGACTACCGAGTTCCCGGCGCAGCACTTCGATGAATTCGTCCTGCTTCATGGGTTGTCTCCTGAGTTCTGTTTGCCCTGTTGCCCCAGCACGCCGTTGACCTCGTCTACAAAACTGCGCCACTCGTCTTCCATCTCGATCAGACTGCTGCGCCCGGCACCCGTCAGCGAGTAGTACTTGCGGGGTGGCCCCGAACTCGACTCGACGAGGTAAGTCGACACCCACGCCTCTGCCTGCAGGCGACGCATCAACGGATAGATCGTGCCTTCGCTGATTTCCATCGTTTCCGCCAGCGTCGACACAAGCTCGTAGGCGTAGCTATCCCCGCGGGCGAGGACGGCCAGCACGCACATATCGAGCGTTCCTTTCTTTAACTGCGTTTTCATTAATCGCCACGTTGAGGGTGGGCGCTGTCGGTACTGAGCAACCCACGGTCGCCGGATCCATCTCCAGCCTGGAGCATGGGAGCACTCTAGCAGGCACTACTGTTTTATACAAGGTACTGTTTTATGCACGTATCCTTGCCAAGCGAGACACCGGTCCGAATCCTTTGCTGGAAGGGGCGGCGGCACGTAGGGCGTCTTCGTTTTGCCGCCGGCCGACCTTGATTCCGGCAGTGTTGTGGGTGGGTTATCGACGCGGCGCCGCGCAAGGCGGCTTATTGGCGTCGGCGGGAGGGGCGGGTGTGGGAGAGCGGACGGTTGGGTCTTGATCGTTGCCGCGTTGTTGTCCGGGATGTATGGCGCAATCGGTCAAAGAGATGCGGATAACCGGGAACTGGGGGCTAGGCCGGAGCTTCGATACCCCGCCCATCCAGAACACAAACCACGCACCCGATCACTCGCATCAACCCCGACGCCCAACCAGATGAGCACACGCCGGCACAAGACATAACAAAACCGCGAGCATCCAGAAAGCACTCGGCAATCCCACGGCTTTCGCGACGAAACCGACACTCGCCGGTCCCGCGAGGTTTCCTGCGTAGCCCGTCGTGGTGATCGCCGCGACCGCGAGCGTGGCGGGCATCGCGCGCTGCGAGCCAGCGCCGCGAAACAGTACCGGTACGACATTCGCCGCGCCGAGGCCGATCAATACGAAGCCGGTCATCGCAACAACCGCGACCGGTGCAGTCAGCAGCACGACGAAGCCGGCGATCGCAAGCAGGCCGCCCCAGAACATCGTCGCGCGATCGCCGATCCGTGCGGTCAGCGCGTCGCCGCCGAACCGGCCGGCCGTCATCGCGATCGAGAAGAACATGTAGCCGAGTCCGCCCTGGGCGGCGCCGACGAGTGCCTTGCCGGTGATCAGCAACGCGCCCCAGTCCAGCAACGCGCCTTCGACGAGAAACGTGATGCCGGCCAATGCGGCAAGCAGCAATACGATGCCGCGCGGCAGCGCAAACAGCGGACCGTCGTTTGTTTGAGTCGTCACCATCAGCCGTGAACGCGCCGCCGCGATGACGGCGAGCATCAGCACGGCACAGGGCAACGCGCTCGCGAACGTTCCGATGTGCAATGAAAGCAGAAAGGTCATCGACATCGAGCCCGCGAATCCGCCTACGCTGAACAGCGCGTGAAATCCCGACATCAGAAACCGGCCTTCCGCTCGTTCCACCTCGACGGCGTGAATGTTCATCGCGACGTCGAGCGAGCCGAGGAACGCGCCGAATGCGAGCAGCGCGCCACCGAGCGCGAGCGGCGTATCGACGACGGCGAGTAACGGCAACACGATGGACAGCCCGACGCCACCCGCGACGATGACCGGTTTGCTGCCGAATCGTGCGCTGAGCGCGCCGGTGGCCACCATCGAGACGACCGACCCGACGCCGATGCACAGCAGCAGGAGTCCGAGCACGCCGTCGTCGACGCCCAGTCGCGCTTTGGCAAACGGAACGAGCGGCGCCCAGCACGACACGCCGAAGCCGGCCACGAGAAACGCCAGACGCGTGGCGAGTCGGGCCGCAGGCAGGCTTCGCACCGTCGCTTCCTGTTCGGGGATAGTCGAGCGCACGTTCATGATCTGACTGCCTCCGCGGACACCACGACCGAGGTGCCGGCTTTCGAAAGTGCCGTACGGGCTGCACGCGGCAAGTCAGGTTCGACGACCACGCAATCGAGCTCGCCGATGGCCGCAATCCTGTGAGGCGCGCGCGTATCGAACTTTTCGTTCAGCACGAGCACGATCGCGTGCCCGGCGGCCGCGAGTACCGCGCGCTTGAACGTCGCGTCGGCGAGACCGTATGCGCTGATGCCGCCCTTCGGCGAGATCGCGCAGGATCCGATGAAACACCGGTCGATATTCATTTGCGCAACCTGCTGCACGGCACTCGCATCGATGCATCCGCCGACCGTGGAATCGACCGATCCGCCGATCATGATCAGATGAAGGTCGGGCCGGCGCAGCACGGCCGCTGCGATATCGACCGAGTTGGTTGCCACGGTGATGTCGGTGTCTTCGGGCAACAGGTCGACCAGCGCGAGATTGGTGCTGCCGGTATCGAGAAACAGCAGTTCTCCCGAATGTATTAGCGGCAACGCCGCGCGCGCGAGCGCCGATTTGCGCTCGAGGGCGGTGTCGATGCGGCCCGTCATCGGCGTGTTGGCGGCCGTGACCGGCAGCGCACCGCCGTAGACCCTTCGGCAGAGCCCTTGGGCTGCCAGCGCACGCAGATCGCGGCGAACGGCATCTTCGGAAACGTTGAATTCGGCAGCGAGCGCGGCGGCTACGACTGGCTGGCCTTGTGCGAGTCGATGAGCAATTTCGTCGCGTCGGGCGAGAGGGAGATCGGGATTCATGCATGCATGCTAACGTGCACGAACAAGAATGTAAACGTGCATAAACGTGCACGTTGGGTGACGCCATGTGCGCCCCCAAGCCCCTCCCACCAACAGGGTAGAAAACTGTATAAACATACAGTATAGTGTTCCGGTCAATTCCGGCTCCCGCAACGCGGTGTCTCGAAGCCGGACCAACCCCTTCAGACGGTCAGCAAATTGTCCTCTCACGGAACCATCCGCATTCGCGGAGCTCGCCAGCACAATCTCAAGAACGTCGATCTCGACCTGCACACCGGGGAAATGACGGTGGTCACCGGGCCGTCCGGCTCGGGCAAGTCGAGCCTTGTGTTCGACACGCTGTACGCCGAAGGCCAGCGGCGTTACGTCGAGACGTTCAGCGCGTATGCGCGGCAGTTTCTCGACCGGATGGACCGGCCGCAGGTGGATCGCGTCGACGGTGTGCCGCCTGCGATTGCGATCGATCAGACCAACCCGGTGCGCAGTTCGCGTTCGACGGTCGGCACGATGACCGAACTGAACGATCACCTGAAGCTGCTGTACGCGCGCGCGGCCGAACTGTTCGACCGGCGTAACGCGCAGCCGGTGCGGCACGACTCGCCCGAAACCATCTACGCGGAACTGCTCGCGCGCACCGAGGCGGACGATCAGCGGCTGGTCGTTACGTTTCCGGTCGAGTTGCCCGAGTCCGCATCCGAAGCAGAGATCGAACAGTGGCTGTCCGCGAGCGGCTATACGCGCGTGCAGGCGCAGCGCGAAGTCGCGTCGCCGACGGGGCCGCGCAAGGTGCTCGATGTCGTCGCGGATCGCTTCCGGCTGCGCAACGTCGACAAGGCGCGCGCGGTCGAGGCGATCGAAGCGTCGCTGAAACGCGGCGCGGGTCGTGTGAATGTGTACGTGCTGCCTGCAGAGGGCGCCGAGACCGATGCAGGTAAGGCAGCGCCTGTATGGCGCTTCTCTACGGGCCTGCATAACCCCGACAGCGACCTGCGTTACGCCGACCCGCAGCCCGCGTTGTTCTCGTTCAATTCGGCGTACGGCGCGTGCGAAACCTGTCGCGGGTTCGGTCGCGTGATCGGTGTCGATCTCGGCCTCGTCATCCCCGATGCACGCAAGACGCTGCGCGGCGGCGCGATCAAGCCGATGCAGACGCCCGCGTGGAAGGAGTGCCAGGACGACCTGATGCGCTACGCGGCGAAAGCCGACATCCGTCGCGATACGCCGTGGTCGGAACTGACCGACGCAGAGCGTCACTGGGTGATCGGCGGCTCGCCGGACTGGAACGGCAAGTGGCAGAGCCACTGGTACGGCGTGAAGCGCTTCTTCGAGTATCTCGAATCGAAGGCGTACAAGATGCACATCCGCGTGCTGCTGTCGAAGTACCGCAGCTACACGCCGTGCGAAGTGTGCGGCGGCGCGCGCCTGAAAACCGAATCGATGCAATGGCGGCTCGGCACGAAGGCGAACGCCGACGCGGTACTCGCGCCGGCGCTGCGCTTTTTGCCGCGCGGTGTCGACTGGAATCGCGCGCAGCTCGAAGCGTTGCCGGGGCTCACAGTGCACGACGTGATGCTGTTGCCGATCGAACGCATCCGCCGTTTCTTCGATGACATCACGCTGCCGAGCGCATTGCTCGACGATGCGTTGAAGCTGTTGCTCGCCGAAGTCCGCACGCGGCTCAAATATCTGTGCGACGTGGGGCTCGGCTATCTGACGCTCGACCGGCAAAGCCGCACTCTGTCGGGCGGCGAGGTGCAGCGGATCAACCTCACCACCGCGCTCGGCACGTCGCTGACCAAGACGCTGTTCGTCCTCGACGAGCCGAGCATCGGGTTGCATCCGCGCGACCTGAACCGAATCGTCGAGGCGATGCATCGGCTGCGCGATGCGGGCAATACGCTCGTCGTCGTCGAGCACGATCCGTCGGTGATGCTGGCGGCCGACCGTCTGATCGACATGGGCCCCGGTCCCGGCGAGCGCGGCGGCACGATCATCTATGACGGCACGCCGGCCGACATCCGCAAGGGCGGCACGCTGACCGGCGACTATCTCGCGGGTCGCAAGCACGTCGCGGATGCCGCGCACTGGGCGCGTCGCGAAGTGACCGACGACACGCCACGCATCGTGCTCGAAGGCGCCTCCGAACATAACCTGCGCGACGTTACCGTCGAGATTCCGTTGCAGCGGCTTGTCTGCGTGACCGGCGTGTCGGGCTCGGGTAAATCGACGCTGCTGCAGGACGTGTTGTACCCGGCGCTCGCGCGCCACTTCGGCAATCCGACGGAATCGCCGGGTGCGTACCGCAATCTGTCGGGCGCGGAGCATGTCAGCGACGTCGTGTTCGTCGATCAATCGCCGATCGGCAAAACTGCGCGGTCGAATCCGGCCAGCTACGTCGGTGCATTCGACGAGATCCGCAAGCTGTTCGCGAAGGCGCCGCTCGCGCAGCAGCGCGGCTACACCGCAGGTATGTTCAGCTTCAACTCGGGCGACGGCCGTTGCCCGACCTGCGGCGGCTCGGGCTTCGAGCACATCGAGATGCAGTTCCTCAGCGACGTCTATCTGCGCTGCCCCGATTGCGACGGGCGTCGCTATCGTGCGGAAGTGCTCGAAGTGAAGATCGAGCGCGGCACGCCGGCGCGCGCGCTCAGCGTTGCGGATATTCTCGAGCTGACAGTCAGTGAGGCGGTCGCGTACTTCGCGAACGATGCCGACGTGCTGCGCGTGCTGCAACCGATCGTCGATGTCGGGCTCGAATACGTGAAGCTCGGTCAGCCGGTGCCGACGTTGTCGGGTGGCGAAGCGCAGCGGTTGAAGCTCGCGGGCTTTCTCGCGGAAACGGCGCAGCCTCGTAGCGCGCGCGCCGCGAAGCCGCAAACCGCCGGCCGCCTGTTCATGTTCGACGAGCCGACCACGGGTCTGCATTTCGACGACATCGCGAAGCTGATGCGCGCGTTCGGCAAGCTGCTCGCCGGTGGCCATTCGCTGATCGTGATCGAGCACAACCTCGACGTGATCCGCGCGGCCGACTGGCTGATCGACCTCGGCCCCGAAGGCGGCGACGGCGGTGGTCTCGTGCTGTGCGCAGGCACGCCCGACGACGTGAAGCAATGCGAGGGCTCGCACACGGGCGTCGCGCTGACGCAATACGATCGCGCGATCGGCTCGGCCCATACCGTCGATGCCGCATCCGGCAAGCCGCTGCAAACCGCGCTCGCCGCAGCGCGGGCGCGTCGCGCGGTGGAAGGCGAGGGCGTCGTGCGCATCGTCAACGCGCGCGAGCACAATCTGAAAGCGCTCGACGTCGACATTCCGCACGGCAAGTTCAACGTGATTACCGGCGTGTCCGGTTCGGGCAAGTCGACGCTCGCGTTCGACATCCTGTTCCACGAAGGGCAGCGCCGTTACCTCGAATCGCTGAACGCATACGCGCGCTCGATCGTGCAGCCGGCCGGCCGCCCCGAGGTCGACGCGGTGTACGGCATTCCGCCGACCGTCGCGATCGAGCAGCGCCTGTCGCGCGGCGGTCGCAAGAGTACCGTCGCGACCACGTCCGAGGTCTGGCACTTTCTGCGTCTGCTGTACGTGAAGCTCGGTATCCAGCAATGCATCCACGACGGCACGCCGGTCGCCGCGCAGAGCGTCGAGTCGATCGCCGCGCAGCTGCTGCGCGATCATCGCGGCCAGCATGTCGGGATGCTCGCGCCGCTCGTCGTGAACCGCAAGGGCGTGTACACCGATCTCGCGAAGTGGGCGAAGGCGCGCGGCAATACGCATCTGCGCGTCGACGGCGAATTCGTGCCGGTCGATCCGTGGCCGAAGCTCGACCGCTTCCGCGAACACACGATCGAGCTACCGGTGGCCGACCTCGTCGTGTCCGCCGATGATGAAGCGGAACTGCGGCGCCGGCTCGACGAAACGCTCGAGATCGGCAAGGGCGTGATGCATCTGCTTGCGCCGCTCGATGGCTTGCAGGATGCGTTGAGCAAGAGCCGCGGCACCGGGCGGATCGGCGAAGTGAAAGTGCTGTCGACGAAGCGCGCGTGTCCGGTGTGCGGCACCAGCTACCCGGAACTCGATCCGCGGATGTTCTCGTACAACAGCAAGCACGGCTGGTGCACGACCTGCGTCGGCACGGGCCTCGCGTTGACGCGCGAACAGCGCGCCGCGTACGACGATACCGTGGTGGCCGAAGATGGCCGAGGTCGCGAACAGAGCCTGCCGTCGGAAGAGCAGGAACCGGAAGGTGTCGGCGACGAGCCGTGTCCGGATTGTCACGGCACGCGACTGAATCCGGTTGCGGGCGCGGTGACGTTCGAAGGACAGGCGATCGTCGACGTCGCGCAATGGACGGTGACCGATACGCGTCAGTGGATCGACGGGCTTGGTCTGACGGGGCGCGATGCGGATATCGCACGCGACGTCGTCAGCGAGATCGGTAGCCGGCTGCAGTTTCTCGAGGAGGTCGGGCTCGGTTATCTGAGTCTCGATCGTGCCGCGCCGAGTCTGTCGGGTGGCGAAGCGCAGCGCATCCGGCTCGCCGCGCAGCTCGGCAGTAATTTGCAGGGCGTCTGCTATGTGCTCGACGAACCGACCATCGGTCTGCATCCGCGCGACAACCGCATTTTGCTGAACGCGTTGCGCAAGCTTGGCGACAAGGGCAATACGCTGGTCGTCGTCGAGCACGATGAAGATACGATTCGTCGCGCCGATCACATCATCGATATCGGGCCGGGCGCGGGCAAGCGCGGCGGCACGCTGATCGCGCAGGGCGGCGTCGCGGATCTCGCTGCGCAACCCGGCTCGCTGACCGGACAGTTTCTCGCGCGGCCGATCGCGCATCCGCTGCAGGCTCGACGTGTGGTCGAACCCGCGCGCAAGAACCGGCCTGCTGTGCCCGAGCAATGGCTGACCGTGCACGGCGCGAAGCTGCACAACCTGCGCGACGTGACCGTCGGCATTCCGCTCGCGCGACTCGTTGCTGTGACTGGCGTGTCCGGCTCCGGCAAGTCCACACTTGCACGCGACGTGCTGATGACCAATCTGCTCGACGCGGTCGGCCGGTCGGTGCTGTCGTCGCCGGCCACACGACGCGCGCGCAAGGCCGTGCAGCAGGACGCACCGCGTACCGATCGCCGGTCGAGTGTGCTCGCTCGCAGTGCGCCACGTCCGTCGTTCACGGTGAGCCATGCGTGGCATGGCTGCGAATCGATCACCGGCTGGGAAGCAATCGATCGCGTACTCGAAGTCGACCAGACGCCGATCGGCAAGACGCCGCGTTCGTGCCCGGCCACGTATATCGGTCTGTGGGACACGATCCGCAAACTGTTTGCCGAAACGCTCGAAGCACGCGCGCGCGGCTACACTGCGTCGCGTTTCTCGTTCAACACCGGCGATGGTCGCTGCCCCGCATGCGAAGGGCAGGGCGTGCGCACGATCGGCATGAGCTTCCTGCCCGACGTGAAGGTGCCATGCGACGTGTGCCACGGTCAGCGCTTCAATCCGGAAACGCTCGCGGTCACATGGCGCGGCAAGAACATCGGCGACGTGCTGACGATGGAAATCGACGAAGCCGTCGATTTCTTCGCGTCGATGACGAACATCGCGCATCCGCTGCAGTTGATGAAGGACGTCGGGCTCGGCTATCTGACGCTCGGTCAGCCGTCGCCGACGCTGTCCGGTGGCGAGGCGCAGCGTATCAAGCTCGTCACCGAGCTAAGCAAGGTCCGCGACGACATCACGCGGCGCGGACAGAAGGCGCCGCACACGCTGTACGTGCTCGACGAACCGACGGTCGGCCTGCACATGGCCGACGTCGCGAAACTGATCCGCGTGCTGCACCGGCTCACCGACGCGGGGCATAGCGTCGTCGTGATCGAACACGATCTCGACGTGATCGCGGAAGCCGACTGGATCATCGACCTCGGTCCGGAAGGTGGTGCGAGCGGCGGCACGATCGTCGCGTCGGCGGCGCCGGAGCAACTGGTGCGTGTTGCGCGTAGTCATACGGGTGAGGCACTGGCACCGGTGCTTGCGCGCGGTGGTGAGCGGTCGGCGGATGAGGCGGCACGGGTGAGTGTGGGGTAGAGCGCTAAGTCACGTGAGTACCGCGTGCTGCATGCAGTAACGCAAAACGCCGACGGCCAGCCTGGCCCGTCGGCGTTTTTTTATCGCGCGTCGTCGCTTGATGCACTACGCGATCGCACCACGTCATCACGCGCACACCTCATAGCGTGTGACCACTTCGCGGCACGACTACTTCGTAGCGCGTTCACCTCGCAACGCGCCCACCACGCAACACGACCATTTCCCCGCACCTCACTTCGTCGTATACCCCCCATTAATCAACAACGTCTGCCCCGTAATCCACCACCCATCGGTGACGAGATGACGGATCAACGGCACGACGTCCTGAATATCGGTCAGCCCCGTCTTGCTGAACGAGGACAGCGACGCGGCGGTCTTGTGATACGCAACCGCATCGGCCCCTTCGGCGGGATAGAAGAAAGGCGTATCCATCGGACCAGGGCCGACAGCCGTCACCGAGATACCGCGCGCCCCGAACTCCTTCGACGCCGCACGCGTGAAATGCTCGACCGGCGCCTTGCCGCCCGCATACGCCGCATAGAAGGGAGTAAACGCACCCAGCAGCGACGTAACCAGCGTGACGATCTTGCCGTTGTCTTCGAGATGCCTGCCCGCTTCCTTGAGAAAGAAAAACGCGCTCTTCGAATTGACCGCGAACATCTCGTCGTACTCGGCCTCGGTGATGTCGACGAACGGTTTCTTCAACACCTTGCCGACCGTGTTGATCGCGATGTCGATCTGGCCGAACGCGCTCTTCGCATCGTCGAACAGTTTCTCGCAGGCGGCGGCTGTCGTCAGGTTGGCCTGGAACGCGCGCGCATCGACGCCGCTTTCCTTGATCGCCGCGACGGTGGCTGCGGCTGCGTCGGCGGTGGCCGCGCTGTTGTAGTGGACCGCGATGGCCTTCGCGCCGTGCGAAGCGAGATCGCGTGCGATCAGGCCGCCCAGATTTTTCGCGCCGCCCGCGATCAGCGCGACTTTGCCGTTGAGCGAATGATCTGCCATGAGAAGCTCCTCGTTCAGGTTGGGCGTTCAGTCTAGGGAAAACATTGTTAAAGATAAGCCTGCGAATGCTGGATTAATCATCCCGATTACTGAACAATCGTCGCGTTCGTATGGCGCTATCCTGGTGACTGCGCCGCAGCCCCGACGAGGAAACGATGGACCGGCTCGATCAACTGAAGGTGTTCGTGCACATCGCGGAGATGGGCAGTTTCATCAAGGCCGCGAACGTGCTCGAACTGCCGCGCGCGACGGTATCGTCGGCGATCCAGCAACTCGAAGCCGCGATGGGCACGCGGCTGCTGCACAGGACGACGCGTCGTGTGCAACCCACCGCCGATGGTCTGCTGTTGATGGACCGCGCGCGCGAACTGCTCGCGCAGGCGGAGGACATCGACCGGTTGTTTCGCGCGCGTCTCGACGTCGCGGGTCGCCTGACCGTCGACGTACCGAGTCGCATCGCGCGACGGCTCGTCACGCCGGCGCTGCCTGGTCTACTTCGACGTCATCCGAAGCTGCAACTCGCGCTGCGTTCCGCTGATCGTTCGATCGATCTGATCCAGGAAGGTGTCGATTGCGTGATCCGCGTTGGCGAGCGGGTGGATAGCAGTCTCGTCGTGAGGCCGCTTGGGCGCATCGCGCTGATCAACTGCGCGAGTCCCGCGTATCTGAACGAGCACGGCGTGCCGGCACATCCGCAGCAACTAACGGCCGGTCACTGGATGGTCGGCTACGCATCGCCGACGACCGGACGCGAACTGCCGTGGGAATACACCGACGAGCACAACGACGGACGCGTGCTGCATCTGTCCGTGCCGAGCCGTGTGATCGTCAACAACGCGGAGACGTACATCGCGTGCTGCATCGCGGGCATCGGGCTGATCCAGATCCCGCGCTTCGACGTGCAGCATCTGATCGACGAAGGGCGGCTCGTCGAAGTGATGCCCGCGCAGCGCGCGCCATCGATGGAAGTGTCCGCGTTGTATCCGCACAGACGGCAGCGTTCGCGCCGGCTCAATGCGTTCATCGACTGGTTCGAGGATCTGATCGAGCCGCATCTGGAACGTTGAACGTACGCGGTCTTTTAACGACGCCTCATCGGCGTGAATTCGCCGCGGCGTCATAAGCGCATTCAAGATAGCTGCGGACCAGTCTGATGAGTTCACGCTTTAGTCGGGGGCGCGCCAGCAGCCCCCGTCGAGCCGCGTTGTGGATGACGCCCTCAAGTGCGGAAGATAGGACCTGTGCAGTTATACGGTCCTCTTTGTCAGGATCGCTTCCTCGATAGACTGCGACGACAAGCGCATATCTGCGTAGATACTCTTTCTGGAACTCCTCGTAGGCAGCCTTCGTTTCCTCCATCGCTGGCAAGTCCAGGAGTGTCCTGTGCAGCGTCGGGTAATTTCGATGAACCGCGATCAGGTCGCTGACCAGGCACGCGATCAGACGCTCGGGCGTAGATTCGCGGACACACGCGCGCTGCAAGACAGCCAGTACGTCATCAAAATGCTGACGCCGGATGGCGTCGACCAGGGCGAGCTTGTTTGGGAAGTACTGATACACCGAGCCGATACTGACACCGGCAATCCGGGCGACCTCGTTGGTCGTAAATCCGGACCATCCTCGCGTATCCAGAACGTGAGCTCCCGCAGTGACTATCACTTCCAGTGTTGCCCGAGAACGTGCCTGACGTGGGGCTTTCCGCATTAGCGCCGCGGCATCGGAAACGCGAGTAGACATCTGGTCTCCAACTCAAAATAATGTAGGTCACGCTCACATATTATTGGAAACGGGACAGGTGACTATCATGGGTTCGAACGAACTGTTGTTTCGGATGTTTCGCTATCAGGCGTGGGCGCATGACGAAATGTTCGAGGCAATGAAGGGGCTCGACGTCCGGCGACATGCCGAAGAGCGTCACTCGGCGCTTCGCCTGATGAACCATTGCCTCATCGTGAACAAGATCTTCGCGGCACACCTGGTGGGTGACCGTCACGGCTTCGCTGCCGACAACACACCCGAGACTCCCGAGCTCGACGAACTGCATTCAGAGGTCGCGGTGCTCGATCAGTGGTATCTCGACTACGTGAAAGCGGCCACACCGACGATACTGTCCCAATCGGTATCCTTCGCATTTACAGATGGTGATAACGGGTACATGACGCGCGAAGAGATACTGACGCATGTTGTGACTCACGGAGGCTATCACCGTGGTGAGGTGGGAAGGATGATGATCCAGGCTGCGTCCCGCTCAGGAGAGAGCATCAAATTGCCGTGGGACACTTACGCTGTTCATCTTCACAGAACGGAACCCGCGCGCAGGCTCCAGGGCGCGGTGGGGCCACTCCCCATTCTGTCGCCGGTCGCACTATGAGGTAGAACTGGGCGCATCGCTCAGGACGGGCCATCAGCGTCGCCTCAATGCCTCGTCAACAGAACCGGCTTGGCATCTGACCTTCTGCCTCTCGTTGGAAGGGCGTCGCTTGTTGACGGCTTACCATTGAACGCGAACGCAAAAGCGCGTTGAAGAAAAGCGGCCGATGTAACCGTACCGCACGCGTTACGCCACGCACGATACGGCCACACCGGCCGCGTTCAATCTTCAATCGCGAGCGAGGCATTCAACACACAAGCCCCGCCCGCGATAACCCACAACCTAACCCATCAAGACTGCGCACCCAGCGCCGGATCGCTCTTGCTGTCACGCCCCGTTTCGACGTGACCGCCGAGACGGCGCACGAACGCCGGATCGCTATCGACCGTGATCGTCAGGTCATACCAGCCATGCACGTGACGCAGATCGAAGTACAGATCTTCGCTATCGCCGCCGCGCACCTTCTTTTGGACCGTGTGCTTCGGATCGTACGCATTGGCGATCGTGAACGTGCAGCGCGCTTTGCCGTTGTTGCGCAGGCGCAGTTGCAGGTTGCCGTTCGCGACGTCGTAGCCTTCGAGCACTTCGGGAAGCGCCTGCTGGCCGTTGCCGCTCGTCGGATCCATCGCGGCAAACGAGCCCGCGAAGCGGCGCAGGAAACCGTTCGGTCCATGCACCGAGTAGTCGAACAGGCCTTCGTGCTGGAACGGCAGCAGGTAGTCGACGATCCGCTTGCGCGCGCCGACCGTGTACGTGCGCGGCGCGTAGATGCTGCCCGCCGAGTACACCGCCAGCGATACGGCGGCGCGACCCGTGTTGATGAAGCGCATCGTCAGACGGCTGCTGCCCGAGTCGTGTCCGATCCGGACAAACGTTTCGTAAGGCAGCGCGCGCAGCGGACGCACGCCCGGTTCCTGATCCGGCACCGCCTGTGTGGTGGGGGGCACCGGCACGTAGTCGGGATGACGCAACTGGTCCGGCGGCGCATAGCCGGTCGTGCTCGGCAGCGGCGGGAACGAGCGGTTCGGATCGACGAAGTCGAATGCCGACGTCAGATCGCCGCACACTGCGCGACGCCACGGCGTGATGTTCGGCTCGGGGATGTTGTACTGACGGCCGAAACGCGCTTCGATAAAGCGGATCACCGACGTGTGATCGAACACTTCCGAGCACGCCCAGCCACCCTTCGACCACGGCGACACGACGAGCATCGGCACGCGCGGTCCGAGGCCGTACGGGCCCGGCGCGAAGCGGTCGCTGCCCGCGAAGTTTTCGTTGATCACGTCGACGGTCGACATGCCGTTCGCGTTGTCTGCGGTCGGCGGGAACGGCGGGGGCACGTGATCGAAGAAGCCGTCGTTCTCGTCGTAGTTGATCAGCAGCGCGGTCTTGCTCCACACCTCGGGGTTCGACGTCAGCGCCTGCAGCACCTGGTCGATGTACCACGCGCCGTAGTTGACGGGCCAGTTCGGGTGCTCGGAATACGCTTCGGGCGCGACGATCCACGACACCTGCGGCAGCGTGTTGCTCTGCACGTCCTTGCGGAGAATGTCGAAGAAGGTGCCGCCGGCCTGCACGTTGGTGCCCGTGCGCGCCTTGTCGAACAGCGGATTGCCCGGCTGCGCGTTGCGGTACTGGTTGAAGTACAGCAGCGAGTTGTCGCCGTAGTTGCCGATGTACGGGAAGTCGTTCGACCAGCCCCAGCCGCCCTGTGCATTCAGACCGAGGCCCTGGTCCTGATAGATCTTCCACGACACGCCGGCTTTTTCCAGCACTTCCGGATAGGTCGTCCAGCTGTAGCCGACTTCGTCGTTGGCGAGCACCGGGCCGCCGCCGTTGCCGTCGTTGCCGACCCAGCCGGTCCACATGTAGAAGCGGTTCGGATCGGTCTGGCTGAGGATCGAGCAGTGGTACGCGTCGCAGATCGTGAATGCATCGGCGAGCGCGTAGTGGAACGGCATGTCGTCGCGTGTCAGGTACGCCATCGACGTCGTGCCCTTCGACGGAATCCACTGATCGTTGCGGCCGCCGTTCCATGCGGCGTGCGTCGATGCCCAGTCGTGCGGCAGATCCTGGATGAACTGCAGACCGAGGTTCGACGCGGTCGGATGAAACGGCAGCACTTCGCCGGCGCCTGCCGCGAGCGGCTGGTTCCACACCGGCTTGCCGTTCGGCAGACTGATCGCGCGCGTATCGCCGAAACCGCGGACGCCGCGCAGCGTGCCGAAGTAGTGGTCGAACGAACGGTTCTCCTGCATCAGCACGACGATGTGCTCGATGTCGCGGATGCTGCGGGTCGTATTGTTGGCGGGGATCGCCAGCGCGTTACGGATGCCGAGCGGCAGCATCGATAACGCGGTGGCGGAGCCCGCAGCCTGGGCGGCTGCGCGCAGAAAGTCTCGACGGTTTTTAGAGGTCATGTTGAGCTTCGATCTTCAGGTTGGATGTGAGCCACGGTGCAAACAAACTCGGCACGGCACCGTTCCGGGTGCAGCAACTTCAGTCGACGGTATGAATGACGGGAGGCACGAGCGGAGCGGACGCCGCCGCGTCGGCTTCAGCCGGCGTCTGCGCGGGCGTCTCGACGATCGAGGACGGCGGAATCTGGACTGCGGGAGCGGCGTTGCTGCCTTGCGAGAACTGCGAAGCGAGCGGGGTGTTGTTGAACGACGAAGCGGATGACGGCGTTTGCGATGCGTCGGCGGCCTGAGACGGATTGGCAGCCTGCGCGCGGTCGTCATCGTTGCCGCAGGCGGCGAG
The DNA here is from genome assembly GCF_004359985.1 of Paraburkholderia flava. Lineage (NCBI taxonomy): Bacteria > Pseudomonadati > Pseudomonadota > Betaproteobacteria > Burkholderiales > Burkholderiaceae > Paraburkholderia > Paraburkholderia flava. The sequence continues at coordinate 988,893 of NZ_SMRO01000002.1, forward strand.
CGTGCCGGCGCAGAGGCCGGCAATCAATGCAAATGCCGCACCGCGCCTCAGCGCGTAAGCGAAACGTTTGCATCGGCGCGCGCATGAAGCGCGACCAGCGGCGACGCTGCGGAATCTTGTGGGGAATGCGGGCGACACGGGCGCCTCCAGCGACGACGCGACAGGCCGGGAGACGCATCGTTGCTTGCACGTCCGCCCAGCGACGCGCCAGCATACTCTGCGGGGTATTTAAAAAATATGACTCGGGGTGTCGAAAAAAAATCGCTCGACGGGTCGAAAAATAATCGCGAAGTGCGAAAAAAATTAATCGGCGAGGGGTGGGGCGGTGGGGGTGTTTTGACAGGTGAGCGGTCCGGGCAGGCCTGACGTGGGTCGGCGGCCCGGTGTCTCAGTGGTTTAGCCGGTTGGCCGCTGCGTTTAGCGTTTGCTTACCGTTTCGACGAACGATGCGATCGCGTCGGTCAGCGCACCCGGAGCGTCGCGATGCGGCGAGTGTCCGCAGCCGTCGAGTTTGGCGAGTTGCGCGTGCGGCACCTGCCCGGCGATCGTGTCGATCTGCGCCATCGTCCCGTAGTGGTCGTCGTGACCCTGCACCGCGAGAAGCGGACAACGGATCGCCGCTAACTTCCCGACGATGTTCCATGTCCGAAAAGCCGGATCGAGCCAGATGTCGTTCCAGCCGTAGAACGCGGAATCGACGTCCGCGTGATAGCGCGCGAGCCGGTCGCGCAGATCGCTGGTTTCGTACGCGACTTTTGCTTCCGCGATGCTGCCGACCGATACCTGTTCGACGAACACGTGCGGCGCGATCGCGACTGCACCGGTGAGCGCGTCGGGGAACGCGGCCGCGTACAGCAGCGCGATCGAACCGCCGTCGCTGTGGCCGATCACCCACATCCGTGTGCGCGTGGCTGTGTCGATGCCGAGTACGTCGAGCAGTGCGGGCAGTACGTCGAGCGCCTGGTCGCGCATGAAGTTGACGGGCCAGCGTTCGCCGGATGGACGCGGCGTCGAGCGTCCATAGCCGGGCCGCGAATAGACGAGCCCACGCATGCCGAGCCGGTCGCACAGCGTCTGCGGCCAGTCGCGCCACATCGCGATCGAGCCGAGGCCTTCGTGCAGGAATACCGCAATCGGTGCATCGGGTGCTCCGGCGTCGAGCCAGCGGTATTCGATCCGCAGAGCGTCGCGTGTGGCGGTGGCGGGCAGTGCGGCGAACGTCGCGGTGGAAGCGGTATCGGTGTCGGTCAAGCCAGGCATCGAGACGAATCTCCAGTTCAGAGCAGTTCCCGCAGTTTGAAGCGCTGGATCTTGCCGGTTGCGGTTTTCGGCAGATCGTCGACGAAGACGATGTCGCGCGGATACTTGTGCGGTGCGAGGCGTGCCTTGACGAACGTCTTCAGTTCATCGGTGAGTGTGTCCGATGCGTCGGCACTGTGCTTCAGCACGACGAACGCACGCGTTTTCACGAGGCCGCCGTGATCGACGCCGACCACCGCTGCTTCCAGTACCGCATCGTGCTGTACCAGCACCATCTCGACCTCGACCGGCGACACGTATTGTCCGCTGACCTTCAGCATGTCGTCGCTGCGTCCCGCGTAAACGTAGCAGCCGTTGTCGAGCCGGCGGTATTTGTCGCCGCTGCGGATCCATTCGCCGAGAAACGTCGCGCGTGTTTTCTCGCGGTTGCTCCAGTACATCACGGCGGCGCTCGGCCCCTTGATGTACAGATCGCCGACTTCGCCGTCCGCGATCGGCCGGCCTGCTTCGTCGCGTAGCTGGACATCGTAGCCTGGCACCGGTCGACCGGTCGTGCCGTACTGAACGTCGCCTGCACGGTTCGACAGGAAGATGTGCAGCATCTCGGTCGAGCCGATGCCGTCGAGAATCTCGCAGCCGAAATGCGCGGTGAAGCGCTCGCCGATTTCGCGCGGCAACGCTTCGCCCGCCGACGTGCAGATGCGTAGCGCGACGTCTGTGCGCGCGGGCAAAGCAGGCGATACGAGCATGCCTGCGTACAGCGTCGGCACGCCGTAGAAGATCGTCGGACGATGACGCACCAGCCGCGCGAACACGGCGTCGGCGGTTGGACGTTCGGCCATCAGCACAGCAGTCGCGCCGACCGATAGCGGAAACGTGAGTCCGTTGCCGAGACCGTATGCAAAGAACAGCTTCGCCGCCGAGAACACCACGTCGTGTTCGCCGATGCCGAGTACCGGCTTCGCGTACAACTCCGCAGTCCAGTAGAGATTCGCGTGCGTGTGGACGGTGCCCTTCGGCTTGCCGGTCGAGCCGGACGAATACAGCCAGAACGCGATGTCGTCGGCGCCGCTCGATGCCGCGCGCACGGCCGGCGGCGAACGGTCGATTAGCGGTGCGAGCACGTATGCGCACGGCAGGTCGGTGGGAGTGGGCTGCGATGCGATCAGCAGACAGCCGTCGTGTTCGGCGTCGCCTAGCGCCTGGGCGACGACCGGCAGCAGCGCGCCCGATGCAATCACCGCGCGCGCATGGCTGTGCGTCAGCATGTACACGTAGTCGGCGGACGTGAGCAGCGTGTTCGCGACGACCGGCACGACGCCCGCATACAACGCGCCGAGAAACGCGATCGGCAACTCGACCGTGTCGAGCATCACGAGCAGGATGCGTTCTTCCGCGTGGATGCCCAGCTCGCGTAAAGCGGTTGCGAAGCGGCGTGCACGGTCTTCGAGTTCGGCGTACGTGGTCTCGCCGATGTCGTCGATGTATGCGGTCTTCGTCGCGCGCGACCGGTTGAGGTCGAACAGGTGCGCCGCGAAATTGAAGCGGGCAGGCGGCGGCGCGGGTTCTCGCACAGATAGGTGAGCAGGCGGATCGGCCGGCGTGTCCAGCAGGGCTTCCATGTTTCCTCCAACGGTGGGGCGGCGTGCGCTCGATCTGTGTCGATGGGTCGTGAGCCGTCGGACTGCGGTGTTGTGTTTGGCTTCCGCGTTACGTGGTTGTCTGTGCCAATGCGTCTAGCGACGCAGCCGGCGCCTGGATCGCACTGCGACGGTGATAGAAACCGAGCGCACGCAGACCGCCGAGTTCTTCGCCGCCACCCGCGCGTCCCGGTCCGCCGTGCAGCGACATCGGCATCACGTTGCCGTGGCCCGTGTGACTGCGCGCGACCGTCGGCGATACCGCATGCACGCGACCGTGCGAATCGGCGAGTTCGAGCGCGACGCGGGCGAGATGGGAATCGTCGTTCGCATAGACCGACGCGACCAGCGATCCTTCGCCGCGTCGTGCGAGTGCGATTGCATGCGCTTCGGGTAATTCGTCTGCTTCGTTCGATACGCGATACGGTGCGAGCGTCGCGACCGGGCCGAACACTTCGACTTCATGCAGCCGCGTCGCGCGATCCGGGTCGCGTGAGACGAACAGATGCGGCGCGATGCATGCGGCTATTGCGGGATCGGCATCGACCAACGATGCGCCCGAGCCGTCGAACACAAGCTCAGCCTCTTCTTGAAGCGTCGCGATGCCTGCGCGTACCGCGTCGTATTGCGCGCGGCTCACGAGCGCGCCCATCGTCACCGCTTCGTTGCGCGGGTTGCCGGTCACGACGGTCGATAGCCGCGCACGCAACGCATCGACGGCCGCATCGAGAAACACGGACGGCACGAACGCGCGACGGATCGCCGTGCATTTCTGCCCGGACTTCACGGTCATTTCGCGTGCGACTTCGGCGACGAACAGATCGAACGCGGCGGTGCCCGGCGCGGCATCGGCGCACAGGATCGCGCTGTTCAGACTGTCCGCTTCGACGTTCAGTCGCGCGCCGCGTCGCACGAACGCGGTATGCGCGCGCAGCGTCGCGGCGGTTTCGGCAGAGCCGGTAAAGGACACGACATCGAACGCGCGGATCTCGTCGAGCAGTCCCGCCGAACGTCCGCAGATCACCGACAGCGCACCCGGCGGCAGAATGCCCGCATTGACGACGTCGGCGACCATCCGCTGCGTGAGCCATGCAGTCGCGGTCGCGGGCTTGACGATCACCGGCACGCCGGACAGCAATGCAGGCGCGGCTTTTTCCCACAGCCCCCACGACGGAAAATTGAACGCGTTGATGAACAGCGCGACACCGCGCGTCGGCACAAGCACGTGCTGCGAAGCAAACGATCCGTCCTTGCTGAGCGAAACGGACGGACCGTCACGCAGCGCATGCATGCCGCCGAGCGTCGTGTAGTACCCGCCGGACTCCGCACCAAGCGTGGTCGCACCGAGCTTCGCGTAGTACGACAGCGTGAAGAGCCCACCGTCGATATCGACCGCGGAATCGCCGCGCGTCGTGCCGGAATTCGCGAGTGCGATCGCGTAGTAGTCGTCGCGCTTGCCTTGCAGCAGCTTGCCGATTTCCGCGAGCTTCGCCGCGCGCTCCGCGTAGGTGAGTGCGCGCAACGCGGCACCGCCTTGTTCGCGCGCAAATGCGAACGCTTCGGCGAGATCGATCCCATCGCCGGACACACGCACCAGCGATTCGCCGGTCACGGGATCGCTGAGCGTGACGCCGGGGCCGTCGCCGGCCACCCAGCGGCCCGCGACGTGATTGAGCAGAAGTTCGGTCATGGCGATGTCCCTCAGTTCAGGCAGGCGTGAATTCGATGGCGCCTTGCGGCAGCAGATACAGCACGAGCGCTTCGCCGTCAGCGACGGTAGGACGATGCGCGCTGCCCGGACCATACACACACCAGCCGGCCGGATGACCGTCGAACGTCGCGCCTTCGGTGAGCGGCACGATCAGATCGATCTCGCCGTGCGGATGCACGTGATGTGGACCGGCGATGTCCTTCATGTCGACGACATCGACTGAGAAACCGTGGGTATCGGGGAGTGCCTTGAAGATGCGTCCGTAGCGCAGGCCGCCGGCTTCGCGATTGCACAGCCAACCCTGTGCGACGCCTTCGCGGCACGCGTCGGCGAGTTCGCGAAACACGTCGCCGTGCGCGGGCCACGTTGCGTTGAGCCAGTCCGCGAGCGCGGCGTCGAGCGGACGGTCGGCGAGTTGCGACGTGACGCCCGCAATCAGCCGCTGAAAATCGGAAGGGGACATGCGAATCTCCTGGGCCGCTCGCGCGCACTGCACTACATGCGCGTCGGGCGGCTGTCTCCTGGGCGCTGCCGGAATACGGCAACGGGCGAAACACGTGCATTAACGTTTGTTGTTCTGCCAGCTTTTGGCGAAAATTAACCGCTTGCTTGATGCATGTCAAGCACTATAGTACATATGTTCGCGCAAACGGAATCCATCATATGAAGCAAACTTACTCTTCCGATCCCGTCGCCGACGTCGCGGAAGCCGACGCGCAGAAGGGCGAGCGCGAAGAGCGCGACCCGTTTCTGACCGCGATGGGCGAGCGCGTGCGGTTGCTGCGCGCGCGTCGCGGGATGACCCGCAAGGCGCTCGCGCAGGAGACCGGTCTGTCCGAGCGGCATCTGGCGAATCTCGAGTCGGGGGTCGGTAATGCGTCGGTGCTGGTGCTGCGGCAGATCGCGACGACGCTGAACTGTCCGCTCGCGGAAGTGATCGGCGACGAGACGACCGCATCGGCGGAATGGCTGCTGATCCGCGAGCTGTTGCAGGGCCGCGATCAGGCCGCGCTGCAGCGCGCACGGGTCGCACTCGCGGACCTGTTCGCGCAGGCGCCGCGCGATCCGCATCGCAAGGACCGGATTGCGCTGATCGGCTTGCGTGGCGCGGGCAAATCGACGCTCGGCCGGATGCTCGCGCAGGAGCTGAAAGTACCGTTCGTCGAGCTGAATAAGGTGGTCGAGCAACTGGCGGGCTGTCCGCCGTCGGAGATTCATTCGCTGTACGGCGCGAGCGCGTATCGCCGCTACGAGCATCGCGCTTTGGAGGCCGTGATCGGCGAACACGAGCGCGCGGTGATCGCGTCGCCGGGTGGTCTCGTGTCGGAGGCGGGCACGTTCAACGCGCTGTTGTCGCACTGCTTCACGGTGTGGCTGCAGGCAACGCCCGAGGAGCACATGCGCCGCGTCGTCGCGCAGGGCGATCTGCGGCCGATGTCCGGCAACAGCGAAGCGATGGAAGACCTGAAGCGGATTCTCGCCGGACGCAGCGAGCTGTACGGCCGCGCGGACATGACCTTCGACACCAGCGAGAAGACGCTCGCCGACGCCTATCTGCAACTGCGCGACCGGCTGGCCGCGCGTCTCGCGGCGGAAACCGCCGACTGAACGGCTGCTGGCCCCCGGACCAGGGTTTCTCCTGAAAGTGCATTAAAGTGCTTTACGTATGCAATGTAATGCACTATTGTTCGATCAAGTTTGATCGAGCCGCATGCATTCATTAGGAGACACCCACTCATGTCCACCGCCGAATCCGTCGCCACCGCCATCCAGCCGGTCGACTACCGCACTAACCCCTCGCAGTACCGCCACTGGAAGCTGTCGTTCGACGGCGCGGTCGCGACGCTCGGCATCGACATCGCCGAAGACGGCGGCATCCGCGACGGCTACAAGCTGAAGCTCAATTCATACGATCTCGGCGTCGACATCGAACTGCACGATGCGCTGCAACGGATCCGCTTCGAGCATCCGGAAGTGCGCACGGTGGTGATGACGAGCCTGAAGGACCGCGTGTTCTGCTCGGGCGCGAACATCTTCATGCTGGGGCTCTCGTCGCATGCGTGGAAGGTCAACTTCTGCAAGTTCACCAACGAGACGCGCAACGGCATCGAGGATTCGTCGCGTGATTCGGGGCTCAAGTTCATCGCGGCGGTGAACGGTGCGTGCGCGGGCGGCGGCTACGAACTGGCGATGGCCTGCGACGAGATCTGGCTCGTCGACGATCGTTCGTCGTCGGTGGCGTTGCCCGAAGTGCCGCTGCTCGGTGTGCTGCCCGGCACCGGCGGTCTCACGCGGCTCACCGACAAACGCAAGGTTCGCCACGATCGCGCCGATATTTTCTGCACCGTGGTCGAAGGGATTCGCGGCGAGCGCGCGAAGGAATGGCGGCTCGTCGATGAAGTCGCGAAGCCGAACCAGTTCGATCATGCGGTCAGCGCACGTGCGCTCGAACTCGCCGCGCAGAGCGATCGTCCCGCCGACGCGCAGGGCATCGCGCTGACGTATATCGAGCGCACCGAACGCAACGATGGTCTCGCTTATGCGACCGTCGACGTCGCGATCGATCGCGCAAAACGCACCGCGACCTTCACCGCAAAAGCACCGGCTACAGCGCAGCCCACCGACATCGACGGCATCGCCGCCGCCGGCGCGAACTGGTGGCCGCTGCGCTTCGCGCGCGAGCTCGACGACGCGATCCTGTCGATGCGCACCAACGAACTCGACATCGGCACGTGGATTTTCCGCACTGAAGGCGACGCGCGCGCAGTGCTCGCAGCAGACGCGTCGCTAATGCAGCATCGCGACCACTGGTTCGTCCGCGAAACGATCGGCATGCTGCGCCGGACGCTCGCGCGGATCGACGTGTCGTCGCGTTCGCTGTTTGCGCTCATCGAACCGGGTTCGTGCTTCGCCGGCACGTTTGCGGAACTCGCGTTCGCCGCCGACCGTTCGTACATGGAGTCGCTGCCGAGCAACGAGGACGAAGAGCCGTTGCTCACGCTGTCCGAAGTCAACTTCGGTCTGTATCCGATGGTCACGCATCAGTCGCGGCTCGCGCGGCGTTTCTACGACGACGCGCAGCAACTCGACGCGCTGCGCTCGCAGATCGGCACCGCATTGCGACCGCTCGATGCAGAACGTCTCGGCCTCGTCACCGCCGCGCCCGACGACATCGACTGGGCCGACGAAATCCGCATCGCGCTCGAAGAGCGCGCGGCAATGTCGCCGGATGCGTTGACGGGGCTCGAAGCGAATCTGCGCTTCAACGGTCCCGAGACGATGGAGACGCGCATCTTCGGCCGCCTCACCGCGTGGCAGAACTGGATTTTCAACCGGCCGAACGCAGTGGGCGAGAAGGGCGCGCTCAAGGTGTACGGCAAGGGCAGCAAGGCGCAGTTCGACGTCGCGCGGGTTTGAGCGCTTCGAACCGCATTGCATCGCGCACTAAGCATCACGCGCGCCTCTCGCGAAACACCTGGCCGCACTCCGCACAAGGAACCGACATGTCCACGATCAACTCGTCGATCAACTACAGCGAAAAAATCCCGAACAACGTGAACCTCGCCGACGACCGCGCATTGCAGCGCGCGCTCGAACAATGGCAGCCGAATTTTCTGTCGTGGTGGGGCGACATGGGCCCCGACGGCTCGCACGGTTACGACGTTTATCTGCGCACGGCGGTCAGCGTCGATGCAGGCGGCTGGGCACACTTCGATCACGTGAAGATGCCCGACTATCGCTGGGGTATTTTTCTCGCGCCCGGTGACGCTAACCGCACGATCAACTTCGGCGAGCATAAGGGCGAAGCTGCGTGGCAGGACGTGCCGGGCGAACATCGCGCGAACCTGCGCCGCATCATCGTCACGCAGGGCGACACGGAGCCGGCGTCGGTCGAGCAGCAGCGTCACCTCGGACTCACCGCGCCGTCGATGTACGACCTGCGCAATCTCTTTCAGGTGAACGTCGAGGAAGGGCGCCACCTGTGGGCGATGGTGTATCTGCTGCATCGCTACTTCGGCCGCGACGGTCGCGAGGAAGCGGAAGCGCTGCTCGGCCGCCGCTCCGGTGACGACGACAATCCACGGATTCTCGGCGCGTTCAACGAGAAAACGCCGGACTGGCTCGCGTTTTTCATGTTCACGTACTTCACCGATCGCGACGGCAAGTTCCAGCTGTCGGCGCTTGCGGAGTCGGGCTTCGATCCGCTCGCGCGCACGACGAAGTTCATGCTGACCGAAGAAGCGCATCACATGTTCGTCGGCGAATCGGGCGTGTCGCGTGTCGTGCAACGTACCGCGCAGGTGATGAACGAACTGCAGACCGACGACGTCGCGCGTCTGCGCTCGGCAGGCGTGATCGATCTGCCGACGATCCAGCGCTATCTGAACTTCCACTACTCGGTGACGATCGACCTGTTCGGTGCGGATCATTCGTCGAATGCGGCGACGTTTTATAGCTCTGGGTTGAAGGGCCGTTACGAGGAAACGAAGCGCGACGACGATCATCGGTTGAACGGCCAGAGCTACCGGTTGCTCGACGTGCAGGACGGCAAACTCGTCGAGCGCGAGGTGCCGATGCTGAACGCGATGAACGAAGTGCTGCGCGACGACTACATCAAGGATTCGGTGGCGGGGGTGGGGCGCTGGAACAAGGTGCTCGAAAAGGCAGGCATCGAGTTTCGGTTGACGGTGCCGCACAAGGCGTTCAACCGGCAGATCGGCACGTTCGCCGGCGTGCGCGTCGCGCCGGAAGGCCGCGTGATCGATGCAGGCGAATGGGCCGCGAATGAGGCGAAGTGGCTGCCGACGCCGGAAGACCGCGCGTTCGTCGCGTCGTTGATGGGACGCGTGGCCGAGCCCGGCAAGTTCGCGAACTGGATCGCGCCGCCCGCGATGGGCGTGAACCGGCAGCCGGTCGATTTCGAATACGTCCGCTTCAACTGAAGAGAGACTGCCATGAACGCGCCAGTATCGATCGACATCCTGAAGCAGCACCTGATCGATCCGGAAATCTGCATCCGCTGCAACACGTGCGAAGAGACGTGCCCGATCGACGCGATCACGCACGACTCGAACAACTACGTCGTGAAGGCGGACGTGTGCAACGGCTGCATGGCGTGCGTGCCGCCGTGCCCGACCGGCGCGATCGACAACTGGCGCACGGTGCGACGCGAAGACGCGTACCCGATCGACGCGCAACTCACGTGGGACGTGCTGCCGGAAGAGCGTGCGTTGCCGGAGTCAGCGGCAGGCGGTAGCGATGCGGTAACTGAGGCGTCCACCGAGGCTGGCGCAGCAGCGCCCGGCCCCACGACCGACACCGTGCGCGGTTCCGTCGTGCCGCCGTGGTCCGCCGCGAAGGCGTACGTCAATCTGTACACGCACAAGGCACCGATACGCGCGACGGTGGTCGGCAACTACCGCCTCACCGATGCCGCCACCGATAGCGCGATCCATCACATCGTGCTGGATTTCGGCGCGACGCCGTTTCCGGTGCTCGAAGGGCAATCGATCGGCATCCTGCCGCCCGGCACGACCGCCGACGGTCGCACGCATCACGCGCGGCAGTATTCGATCGCGAGTCCGCGCGACGGCGAGCGGCCCGGCTACAACAACGTGTCGCTGACCGTGAAGCGCGTGCAGCAGGATCACGCGGGCAATCCGACCGACGGCGTCTGCTCGAACTATCTGTGCGACCTGAAGAAGGGCGACGTGGTCAGCGTGATCGGTCCGTTCGGCGGCACGTTCCTGATGCCGAACCATCCGAACTCGCATCTGCTGATGATCTGCACGGGCACCGGCTCCGCGCCGATGCGCGCGATGACCGAGTATCGGCGGCGGCGTCGTCTGAAGGGGGCGACCGGCAAGCTGATGCTGTTCTTCGGCGCGCGCACGAAAGAAGAGCTGCCGTACTTCGGCCCGCTCACGAACCTGCCGAAAGACTTCATCGACACGAACCTCGCGTTTTCGCGGACGCCGAAACAGCCGAAGCGCTACGTGCAAGACGCGATGCGCGAACGCGCACCCGACGTCGCGCAGCTGCTGAAAGACGACAACACGCACATCTATGTGTGTGGCCTCAAGGGCATGGAAGACGGCGTGCTGCAGGCGTTGAAGGAGATCGCCGAGGCTCAGGGCATGCTCTGGGACGCACTGTGGGAACGGCTCAGGAAGGAAGGCCGGCTGCACCTCGAAACCTACTGACGGGTCCCGAACCCACCTGCAGATCACTGCGCGCCGCCGGCCCAGGCGGCGCGCGTCTTGCTGTTCTCCGCGCTGCCATCCGTATTGCCGAGCCTTGCCAACGCCACGCGATCGGTCTACCTTATTCTGCTCCGGTATATTCATCAAGCGCAAAAAGCGTTGTGAAAACAAGGACCGTTTGCTACAGTCCGGCCACTCTGCGGGGCCGGCATCCGTGCCGGCTCCGCACCGCAAAAACCGATACCACACACTCACGGAGCTCATCCAGATGAAGTCGATTCGATCCATCCTGTTGATCGGTCTGCTGCAGATCGCTACGGCGACCGCGGCGTTCGCAGCCGACGGCCTCGCGCAGGTCAAGTCGTCCGGCGAGTTCAAGATCGGCACCGAAGGCACCTACGCGCCGTTCACGTTTCACGATGCTTCGGGTCAACTGACGGGCTTCGACGTCGAAATCGGCCGTGCGATCGCGCAGCGGCTCGGCGTGAAGGCGGTGTTTATCGAAGGCAAGTGGGATGGTCTGATCGCCGGCCTCGACGTGAACCGCTATGACGCCGTAATCAATGAAGTCGCGATCACCGACGCGCGCAAGGTCAAGTACGATTTCTCGACGCCGTACATCGTGTCGCACGCGGCGCTGATCGTTCGCTCGGACAACACCACGATCAAGACCTTCGACGACCTGAAGGGCAAGAAGTCGGCGAACACGCTGACCAGCAACTTCGGCAAGATCGCCGCCGCACATGGCGCCGATGTGATCGCGGTGCAGGGCTTCAACGAATCGGTCGATCTGCTGACGTCGGGCCGCGTCGACGCGACCGTCAACGACTCGCTGTCGTACCTCGACTTCAAGAAGCACCGTCCGGACGCGAAGGTCAAGATCGTCGCGCTCGACGACTCCGGCGACGCCGACAAGTCCGCCGTGCTGCTGCGCAAGGGCAACCCGGAACTGGTCGCCGCGATCAACAAGGCGCTCGCCGACATGAAGGCCGACGGCACGTACGCGAAGATCTCCGACAAGTACTTCGGCAAGGACGTCTCCCAGTAAGCGCACGGAGCGCCTGAATGATGCCGGCATGGTTGCAATTGATGGCGCAGTCGCTGTGGCCGCTGCTGGTCGCAGGGCTGCAGTTCACGGTGCCCCTCACGATCGTTTCGTTCGTGCTGGGGCTCGCGCTCGCGTTCGGCGCCGCGCTGATACGCCTGTTCGGGCCGAAGTGGGCGATCGCGATCGTCCGCTTCTACGTGTGGCTGATTCGCGGTTCGCCGCTGCTGGTGCAGCTGTTCGTGATCTTTTACGGCTTGCCTAACGTCGGCATCGTGCTCGATCCGCTCACCGCAGCGATCATCGGTTTCTCGCTGAACGTCGGCGCGTATAACTCCGAAGTGATCCGCGGCGTGATCGAGTCGATTCCAAAAGGGCAGTGGGAAGCCGCGTATTCGATGGGGATGACGCGCGGCCAGGCACTGCGTCGCGCGATCCTGCCGCAGGCGGCACGCGTCGCATTGCCGCCGCTGTCGAACTCGTTCATCGCGCTCGTCAAGGACACGTCGCTCGCGGCGGTGCTGACCGTGCCGGAAATTTTCCAGGCCGCGCAGCGCATCGCGTCGGTGACGTACGAGCCGCTCATTCTCTATACCGAAGCCGCACTGATCTATCTCGTGTTCAGCTCGGTGCTGTCGTCCGCCCAGGTGCGGCTAGAACGCAAGTTCGGCCGGCACGCGCTTTTCCAGTCGGGGAACGGATGATCCGCCTCTCCAGTATCGACAAATATTTCGGCGAGCATCGCGTACTCAACTCGGTGAATCTTTCGCTCGAGCCGGGTAACGTGACCGCGCTGATCGGTCCTTCCGGCAGTGGCAAAAGCACGCTGCTGCGTTGCGTGAACCTGCTCGAGATTCCCGAGGCCGGCGCGCTCGAACTCGGCGAGCAGCGGCTCGAATTCAGCCGCACCGAAAAGCCTTCGCGCGATGCCATCCTCGCCGTGCGTCGTCGCACCGGCATGGTGTTCCAGAACTTCCAGCTGTTCCCGCATCGCACGGTGATCGAGAACGTGATGGAAGGTCTGCTGACCGTGCAGAAGTGGGATCGCGAGCGGGCCCGAGAACGCGCGCTCGAACTGCTGACCAAGGTCGACATCGCGCACAAGGCGGATGCGTGGCCGGTGACGCTGTCGGGCGGTCAGCAGCAGCGCGTCGCGATTGCGCGTGCGCTCGCGCCGTCGCCGGAAGTGCTGTTGTGCGACGAACCGACCTCGGCGCTCGACCCCGGCCTCGCAGCCGAAGTCGTCGAGGTGTTGAAGCAGCTCGCGAAAGAAGGGATGACGATGCTGATGGCGACGCACGATCTGCGTCTCGCTGCATCGATCGCACGCGATGTCGTGTTCCTGAGCAACGGCGCGATCGTCGAGTCGGGTAGTGCGCGTGATGTGTTCACGCGGCCGCGTCAGGCGGAAACCGCGAGCTTCGTGTCGACGCTCACGCAGACGTTGCCGGAAGCGTGGACCGAATAGGCTGCGGTTATTCGTGGTTTAGTGTGCGACCGGCTTGATGAACGTCAGCGTCATCCGGTCCGATTCGCCGATCGCCGCGTAACGCGCGCGATCGGTCGCGCCGCCCTGGTAGGTCGGCGGCAGCGACCACACACCATGCGGATAATCCTTCGTGTCGCGCGGATTCGCGTTGATCTCGCTGCGCGCGAGCAATTCGAAACCGGCCGCACGCGCATGCGTGATCACGTAGTCTTCGGTCACGTAGCCGCTGTCGATCATCTGCTGCAGCGACGTGCCCGGCGTCGCGCGATGTTCCTCCACGCCGAGTTCTCCACCAGGTTTCAACGCCGCGTAGAACGCGCGCAGGTTCGCGTCGATCTGGCCATCCTTGATCCAGTTGTGGATGTTGCGGAAGGTCAGCACGCGGTCGATCGTGCCGTCCACCGCAAAGCTGAACTGTCCTTCATGCAGTGTCCCTACGGTTACGTTCGCATAGAGCGCGGGCGCTGCCGCGAGCTTGCGGGCGAACACGACGCTCGTCGCGCGCTCTTCAGCTAGCGATTCCGCCGACGGGCTCGCGTATTCCGCTTCGTACAGCGTGCCGTGATCGTGCAGATATGGCCCGAGGATTTCCGTGTACCAGCCGCCGCCGGGCGCGATCTCGAGCACGCGCTGCGTCGGCGCGATCGTGAAGAACTGCAGCGTTTCCTTCGGATGACGGTAGACGTCGCGTGCTTTCGCGGCGTCGCTGCGCTGCGGGCCGGCGATCGCGACATCGAGCGCGGCGCTGTCTACTTGAGCGACGTGCGGCGCAGTGGCGCAGGCGGTCAGCAACAGCGCTGCCGACGCGATGCAGAGCGCGGCGCTTAACGAGGTTCTGGCGAGCGGGTGACGGAGCATACGCATGGGGGTAGCCGTGAAAAGAAGGTGGGCGGTGCCGCCATTATCGGACGTGAACGCGTTGCGCGTATCCGGCGATCGTAATAACGATATCTGCGGGACGTTGAGTTAGCCGCCGGACAGTAACCGCCACGTGTCGTGCTCGACGATCACCGAGCAGCCGACGATCAGCAACACCAGCGGCAGCAGCGCCGCACCATAACGCCGCAGCGGCGCGCCGAGCAACGGATGCCGCACGAGCCACACGGCGACCGCGCACCACAGTGCGGTCATCGCGGCGAAGACCAGGGTGATCGACGTGCTGTCGACTGCATTGCGTCCCGCGTAGAGCGCGACATAGACGGCGAGATTGTCCGAGCCGTTGGCGATCGCGACGCCGGCAACGGTCCATGCGGACGTGCTCTGCGTCACCGGTTGCGTCTGTCCATCAGGTTGCGATGCAGGGGAGCGCCGCGAACGCAGCCACGTCCATGCCTTGCCGAGACCGACGGCGACTGGCAGCAGACCGAGCAGCCCGATCACGCGGTCCGGTACCGACGCGAGCAGTGCCGCGACCGCGAGCGACGCGCCAACCAGCGCGGCCGATCCGATGAACTGCCCGACGACGATGCGGCGCGTGTCACCGCTGCGACGATCGCGGACGTCGGCGAGAAACGCGAGCAGCACGAACAGGTTGTCGATGTTGGTGGCGACGTACGCGGCGACCGCGAGCACGGCCACAGCGGCGAACGACGGCAACGAAGCGGGCGGCAGGATCATCGAGGGCGAATGAAGAGGGCGGAAATATTCCGTAAGCGCGGCGCGGCTGCCGGAAGCGGGCGGTTCGACGGCGCGCAAACCGACGGTCGCCGGTATTCTGCCAGCGCGCGCATATCGACGGGGAGTCGCATGCGGTCGCTACGCTACAATTGGCGTCGCACTGAACTACGGAAGCTCGATGAAGACCCGCACTTTCATTCTCGCAGGCATCGCGGCGGCGATCGCACTGACGGCCGGATGCGCCGCCGTGTATCGCAACGGGAACGCCTGCGAACAGACGATGCGCGACGCGCTCGCCGCCGAATCGTCCGAGCCGCTGAAGGTCTCGCATACGGGCGTCGCGATTTATGGGTCGCGGGTTGTCGTCGAGGGCACGATTCAACGGGCGGCTTCGGCGGTGCCGGCGGCTTCCGCGCCGTCGGCTGCATCTGCTGCCGGGGATGCAACTGACGATGAAGCCGGGTCCGAAGCAGCGGTCGCTGCGGCGGCATCGTCGGCCTCGGCGCCGCGCGCAGCGTCTGCGGCTTCGGTTGCTTCAGCCGCTTCTGCTGCATCGACCGCCGCCGCGAAACGGAAGAAAGCGAAGCCCATCATGGACCCCGCCGCCGCCGAATGCACGTACGACCGCAACGGCCTGACCGCGTTTCGCTGGCTCGCGCCGGCGGACCTCGTGAAGACCACCGCACACACCGATTCCACCGACTGACGCGCGTTGCGTCTCCCCCCACACCGCTTTTTGCACATCCTCTCGCTGGATCGGTAAAATGTCGGGTTGATCCACGGAAAACTTGCCGTGGGCGTTGCGAAGGATTTCCCGAACATGATTGATCTTCGTCTTACCAAGCGGTTCGCAGCATTGCTGATGGCAGGTGGACTGGTCGCCGGTTGCGGCACGTCGTCGCCGACCAAAATCGATTACAAGAGCGATTCCAGATCGAAGCAGGTGTCGCTGGCCATTCCGCCGAACATGATCGACGAGACGCCCGATCAGCGTTCGCTGCCGCCGCAGGGCGGCGAAACGTCGCTTTCTTCGCTGCAGCAGGTCCAGAAGGCCGCGCCGCCGACCAACGCGGTCGTGCCGCCGGTCAGCAACATGCACATCCAGCGCGACGGCACCGAGAGCTGGCTCGTCATCGACAACAAGACACCCGAACAGGCCTGGCCGCAGATTCGCCGTTTCTGGCAGGAGCAGGGCTTCCTGCTCGTCGTCGACCAGCGCGACAAGGGCGTGATGGAAACCGACTGGAACGAAACCCATGCGGCGATCAACGACGGTCTGATCCGCAACACGCTGTCGAAGGCGATGGGCAATTCGTACGTCGCGTCCGAGCGCAACAAGTACCGCACGCGTCTCGACTCGGCACCGAACGGCGGCACCTACGTGTTCATCAGCCAGAAGGGCATGCGCGAAGCGATGACCGGCGCGAACAACGACAACAGCAAGTGGGAACCGAAGCCGAACGATCCGGCGCTCGAAGCCGAATATCTGAAGCGGTTGATGGCGTCGCTCGCACTTGCCGATTCGCGTAGCGGCGGTGGGTCGCAGAATGCCACGCTGTCGCCGGCGGGCACGCAGACCGCGCCGGGCGCGGCGACTGCCGGTGCGAAATCGGCGGCGGCTGCCACGGCTGCGGCGAACGTCGCGCTGGCGGCACAGACGCCGACGCCTGCATCGTCCGACAGCAGCGATGGCTCCGCGCAGTTCACGTCGACCGAGCTCACCCTCGGCGAGCCGTACGACCGCGCATGGCTGCGCGTGGGTCTTGCGCTCGACCGCAGCAACTTCACGGTCGACGACCGCGATCGCGCACGTGGCCTGTACTTCATCCGCTACGTCGATCCGCGCGATCTGACTGCCGCCGAGCAGGGTTTCTGGAGCCAGGTGTTCCACGGCAAGAAGGAAAAGGTCGCGAAGCAGTATCTCGTCAACGTCCGCGCGGTGACGCCGGAGCAGACGCGCGTGGCCGTCGTCGACGACAAGGGCGGTATCGATGCGTCGCCGCAGGCGAAGCAGATCATGTCGTTGATGGTTGATCAGCTACGCTGATCTTTGGGGATTAAACCCGTCACTGATCTGCCTGGATTAAACCCGGGCCGATCTCGCGGATTAAACCCCGGCCGATCAGCGGATCGACCCGCTGAACCGAACCCTCCCGGCCTTCGCGGCCACGGTCCGGTAGCCCTCTGAAAACCCGCCCGGTGCAAGCCGCGGCGGGTTTTTTCGTCTGAGGAACCCCCGTCACGTAACGTGACGTTACCCCGTAACGCCGCGGGCGCCCGCCCGCCGTTTTTCGCCGCAGCGCACCTAGACCCATAACAATCAAGGAGTTGCGCCGGTCGATCTGTGACATCGCTTGCTGGCACGTAAGCTGCTTTTATCTCCTCCGACACGGGATGCAAGCCTTATGTAGCAAGGGTTTGCGCGTTTTCCCGAAGTATCGCCCAACTCGCGCGCCGGACGACGAACCGGCGCGACCCCGACGACGGCTCGCGTGCGTTGCACGCGGGCCCCGGTGGCCCCGTCGCCTATCCTCGTAGGGCGACGGTTTCGCCCGCACTCCTTTGGAGTGCGGGCTATTTTTTTTGTGGCGGCGGAATGCGCGAAGCGTTCTGCAAAAAACAGCGCGGCCCCGGAATTCCGGGGCCGCGCTGTTTTGACGAAAGGCGCAGGAGGATGGGCTACGCGTGTTTTTCGCCGCGTCGTCCGAAGCCGGGGATGCGCTTGACGACACCCGTCGCGAGCGCGGTGCCGACGAGAATCACCGCGCAGCCTTCGACCATTCCGACCGACACGCTCTCATGCAGAAACAGCGCGCCCCACAGGATGCCGAAGATCGGGATCACGAACGTGACGGTGATCGCGCGGGCCGGCCCGACGACCGCGATCAGATGGAAGAACAGCATGTACGCGACGCCCGTGCACGCGATACCGAGGCCGAGCACCGCGCCCCATGCGTCGCGCGAGATCGGCGCGGCCGGCCACCAGATCACCGCGAGCGGCGCCAGCACGATCGTCGCGCCGGTCATCGTGCCGGCGGCGACCGTCAGTGCATCGACGCCGGTCAGGTGACGCTTCGTGTAGTTCGCGGCGATCCCGTACAGCAGCGTCGCGGCGAGTGCGGCGCCGGCCGCGAGCGCGGTGGTCGTCGGCGTGGCCGCTGCACCGTGCGGCGTCGCGATCTGATCCCACACGAGTAGCAGCACGCCCGCAAAGCCGACAACGAGCCCCAGCACGCGCAGTGCGCTCAACCGGTCGCGCAACCACAGGTACGCGACGAGCCCGCCCCACAGCGGCGTCGACGCGTTGATCACCGACGTCACGCCCGCCGACAGCGTCAGCTCCGCATACGCGAACAGACAGAACGGCGCGGCCGAATTGAGGATGCCGACGATCAGCAGCGGCCACGCGCGCGTGCGCAGCGTGTCGAGCGATTCGCGCACCGGACGACGCGTGAACATCACGATCAGCAGAAACAGCGCGCCGATGCCGACGCGCAGCGCCATCAACGGCGCGACGCCGAAGTCGGCGACACCGACGCGAATAAACAGGAACGATGCACCCCACAGGGACGCGAGAAAAACAAGCTGGGCGATGTTGACTGGATTCATGAGGTCGGCGTTGAGTGCGGTTGAGTCGCAACGCGAACGCATCGTAGCAGCGCGGTCGCGCGAAAAGCTTCACGCCGGGATGAAATGGCAAGAAACGGGAGAACACGCGGACCGGCGCTGCCAAGGGGCTGCGCGGTCGATGGCTGCCATCGTAGACGCGCCGTCAGTGGCGCTCCAAACGATCAATTCTCACGGGTATGTGAGAAAAATTGCGAGTGAGGCGGGCGAGAGAAGCGGAAGAGCGTGAGGTGAGATCAGGGCACCGCGCCGCGCAAACCACGCGCGGCGCAGCACGAACCACAACGTCCGCGTCAGTGCGGAATCATTCCCTGCAGGAAGTTCTGCTGCAGCCACACGAGGATACCGAGCGCGATCGTCAGGATGATCGAGTGCTTGAAGGTCTTCGCGAACACGATGCCTTCCTTGCCCTTGAGCTCGGTGGTGGCGACGCCGGTCGAGATGTTCTGCGGCGAGATCATCTTGCCCATCACACCGCCCGACGAATTGGTCGCGGCCATCAGCACCGGATTCAGGTTCAACTGATGCGCAGCGACCACCTGCAGGTTGCCGAACAGCGCGTTGCCCGACGTGTCGCTACCGGACAGAAACACGGCCACCCAGCCGAGGAACGCAGACACCAGCGGGAACAGCGCGCCCACCGACGCGGCACCCAGCCCGAGCGTATACGTGAGCCCCGAGTAGTTCATCAGGTACGCAAGGCCGACGATCGTCGCGACGGTCAGAATGGCGATGCGGGTCTGCACCCACGTATCGACGATCGCGCGGCCGAACTCGCGCACGCCGAGACCGACCACGATCGCGGTAATGATCGCCGCAACGAGGATCGCGGTGCCGGTCGCGAGCGGCTGGAAGTCCCAGATCGCACCATACGGCGTGTTGTACAGCGTGATGAACACGGCCTTGTCGAGACCCGGCCACGGGATCTTCACGTCGCCGATCGTGAACACCTTCGCGACGGTCCAGACGATCACCACGATCGCGACGATCAACCACGGATACCAGCCCTGCGCGCCGCTCACCTTGCCGCGCACCTCGTTCACGCGATCGACGTTGACTGCGAACCGGGGATCGGCTGCAGGTTTCCACACACGCAGGAACAGGATCGTGAGAATCAGCGACACCAGCGACGACAGCACGTCAGTCAGGCTGTAGTTGACGTAGTTAGACGTGACGAACTGCGTGAGCGCGAAGCTCGCGCCCGACACCAGCAGCACCGGCCACACGCGCAGCATGTTGCGAAAGCCCGCGTAGACAGCGATCACGTAGAACGGCAGCAGCAGCGCGAAGAACGGCAACTGGCGGCCGACCATTTTCGCGAGCGCATCGGTCGGCAGATGGGTCACTGCGCCGAGCACGGTGATCGGCACGCCGAGTGCGCCGAACGCGACCGGCGCGGTGTTGAAGATCAGTGTGAAGGTCAGCGCCTCGAGCGTCGGGAAGCCGAGCAGGATCAGCAGCGAACTGGTGATCGCGATCGGCGTGCCGAAGCCCGAGATGCCTTCGAACAGCGCGCCGAACGAGAAGCCGATCACGACGAGCACGATGCGCCGGTCGTTCGGCAGGTTGTCGATCATCCACATGCGGAACGCCGCGAAGCGCCCCGAGCGCAGCGCGATGTTGTACAGCAGGATCGCGGCGAACACGATCCACATGACCGGCCAGCACGCGAACACCGCGCCCGCGACGACCGAGTTCACGGCGAGCCCGGCCGGAAACTGCCAGCCGAAAATCGCGACCAGCAGCCCCACGACGAGCCCGGCCAGCGATGCCTGCCACGCGGGACGGCGAGCCCAGCCGAGCATGAGCAGCACCGTGAGAATCGGTAGTACCGCGACGAGGAACGACGGCAACAGCGCGTTGCCGATGGGGGTCAACAGTTGATGGAACATCGCGTCTCCTGTCGATTGGATTTGACGCCTTCGCGTTCGCTCCAATCTTGTTCAAAGCTTCGTTGTTGTTCGAATCGACGCTTTGTTTTCGACTTCGGCGCGTCGGTCGGGTCAGGACGGATGGCGGCGGCGTCGTGCAGTCGCACGACGTGGGGTCGCGTATTAAGTAGATAGTGCGGTGTGGCACCTGCCAGCATAGAACCCCCGCGCGTTACGTCAAGGCGGGAAACTACGCGGAAGCGCGACGGGAAGAAACCGGGGGTGTGGATCGTTGCGCGAGGGGGATGAAGGCGCGTGGGTCGTCGAGACAGGTGATAGAGCGGTGGAGTGTGGACGTCGGTGCGTCACGCGGTGGGTGTCGCGTGTGCTGTGGAGGCGGGAAAGAAGCTTAGGGTGTGGCGTGCGGACGCGGGCGTGTCACCCGGCAGGTGTGCCGCGCGTACTGCGTAAGCGGGAACGAAGGTTCGCGTATGGATGCGGGGGCGTCCGGATCCGGAAGAAGTTCTTCGGCGCGCGTGGCACACGCGGCGATGATCGAAGTCGTGAAGAAAGTGCAGAGCACGCGACGGTCTTCGTGAAAACCAGCGCGACGCGGCGCTTACACGAACGAGCCGGACGCGCGCCGCACGATCACGCTAAGCGACGATTGCGCAGCGGACCCTGGCGCGTTCCACTGCAACGCGCCGGTAACCGACGATCAGGCGATCAGTGATGCCAGCCGCGACCGCCGCCACGCCATCCGCGACCACCGCCCCAGCCGAAGCCCAGCGAGATCGACGGACCCCACCACGCCGGACCGCCCCACGAAGGGTACGCAGGATAGTAGCCGGGGTAGTACGCGGGGTAGGCGGGATACGCAGGCGCGACATACACCGGCGGCTGCGCGACTGCGTAGGTGGGCGGCGGCTCGTATTGCTCGTCCGGTGTGGCGACGGGAGGGCGTACTGCCCTCGACGATGCCGAAGGCGGCGGCGGGGCCGGCACGGCCTGCTGCGTCGTGGCGGCCGGCACGGTCGGGTAATAGGTTGCGTAGCCCGGCGAGTAGTAGCCGCCCGGGTAATAACCGTACGGGTAGTAGCAGCCGGAGAGCGAACCGGCCAGTGCCAGCAGGCCGACAGTGCCGACGAGTCTTGGCGTGGCGAAACGGGTGTTCATGACGGAACTCCTTCAATCGGCGCGCGGCGCCGCGAGATCCTCCGAGCTTACGCCCGACGCGCAACGCCCGGGTTGCGAAGCAGTAACCGCATATTTCACGCCGTTGCAAAAAGAGACGCGGCGCATCTGTCGATGGATGCGCCGCGCCGTTGTTTCTTCATTCTCTGTCGACGCCGCGTTCGTTGCGCAACGTATCGACACCGCCTGCGGTACGCGGCGTTCGGGCTCCCTGATTCTGCCTGGCTATATCTGGCTTTGCGCGTCTGTCGCCGCAGGCTTACTTGCCGACCTGATTACCAATCAGACCGCCGGCCGCCGCACCGCCGAGCGTCGACAGCGCATTGCCGCCGATCGCCGCGCCCGCCACGCCGCCGACGCCCGCGCCGATGGCCGTATCGCGTTGCCGCGTGGTCATGCCGTCGCACGCCGCTAGACTGGTGACGACCGCTGCGATCGCCGCAAACGTACCGATTCGACGAATCGTCTTCATGATGAGCCTCCTTCCTCGATGGTTCTGGATTCCGGAGCGCAGGACGCCCCTGTTAATCCCATCGTAGCCGCGTGCGTCGCGTCGCGCGGTTTCCAGTTGTGTGCGCTTGTCAGGGAAATGTTGGTTTGGTAAGGGGATGTTTCCGGACGGAACCAGCGGCCCGGCCAGGCAGTATGAGCCCGCGTAAACCCGCGGGTTATCCCCCGTTGACCCGTCGCTTACGTCTTCGCTACAGTGCGGCATCGTGTTCGTTATATGAATCGTTGTTCTTATATAGAACTTTTTGAGGCGGCCGATTTCACCGCATGCGTCGGTATCATTCACCGGTCCAGGCCCGGCACGGATGCAACAGAGACGGCACTGTCGCGTGCCGTCAGAACGAAGTGGAGGAGACGTGAACCAGCGCCCTGTCGTCGATGTGCAGACGTTCATCAACGAGCACCCGTTCTCGGGTTTCCAGTGGCTCATCTTCGCGATGTGTTTCGCGATCGTGCTGCTGGACGGTTTCGATACCGCCGCGATCGGTTTCATCGCTCCTTCGCTGGTCAACGAGTGGAGCATCAGCAAGCCCGCGCTCGCACCGGTGCTGAGCGCTGCGCTGTTCGGTCTCGCGTGCGGCGCGCTGGTGTCCGGTCCGCTGTCCGACCGGCTTGGCCGGCGCGCGTTGCTGACCGGTTCAGTCGGCCTGTTCGGTGTCGCGTGTTTCGCATCGTCGTTCTCGGGCAATCTGTCTGAGCTGACCGCGTTGCGTTTCGTCACCGGCGTTGGGCTCGGCGCGGCGATGCCGAACGCGGTGACGGTGATCGGAGAGTTCTGTCCCGATCGTCGTCGCGCGACGCTGATCAATCTGATGTTCTGCGGCTTTCCGCTCGGGGCTGCATGCGGCGGCTTTCTCGCCGCATGGATGATCCCGCATTGGGGCTGGCGTAGCGTGCTGCAACTGGGCGGCGTGGTGCCGCTCGTGTTGACGGTTCTGCTGCTGCTCAAGCTGCCCGAGTCGGTGCGTTATCGCGTCGCGAAAGGGCATCCTGCCGAGCTGATTCGCGCGACGCTCGCGCGCATTTCATCGGCAGCATCGGAAGCCGGATCGTTCACGATGACCGAGACGGTAGCGCACGTCGAAGGCCGCAGCGGCATGCGCGTGGTCTTGTCGCGCGATTACATCGTCGGCTCGGTGATGCTGTGGTTCGCGTACTTCATGGGGCTCGTGATCTTCTACGCGTCGATCAACTGGATGCCGATCCTGTTGAAGGAAGCCGGCCTGAATCCGCAGCGCGCGACGCTGATCTCCGCGCTGTTCCCGCTCGGCGGTGTCGGTGCGGTGCTGTGCGGCGTGCTGATGGATCGCTTCAACGCGAACCGGATCGTCGCGGTGTGCTATGCGCTGACAGCAGTGAGTGTGTACTGCATCGGCCAGGCGCTCGGCAACGTCGGGCTGCTCGTGTTGACTGTGTTCGCCGCGGGCGTGTTGATGAACACCGCGCAGTCGTCGCTGCCTGCACTCGCTGCTGCGTTCTATCCGACGCAAGGGCGCGGCACCGGCGTCGCGTGGATGCTCGGCATTGGACGCTTCGGCGGTATCGCGGGATCGTTTCTCGTGGCCGAGCTGGCGCGTCGTCACGTGTCGTTCGAGGGAATCTTCGCGACGATCGCGGTCGCGGGTGTCGTATCGTGTGTGGCGCTGCTTGTGAAGCAGGCCGCGCATCCGTCGACGGGCGGTACGAAACCGGTCGGCGCCGAATCGCTTGGGCACTGACGCTGAATGAAACCGTGCGCGCGGACCCATCGGTCCGCGCGCACGGTGAAGCGGAATCTATATCAGCAGCGCATTAACGCTTATTGCCGCTGATAAATCTCCGCTCCCTTCTTCATGAACTCGATCGACTTCACTTCCATTCCTTTCTTCAGCGCTTCGTCGTCGGTCACGCCCTGCTGCGCAGCGAACTCGCGAACGTCCTGCGTGATCTTCATCGAGCAGAAGTGCGGACCGCACATCGAGCAGAAGTGCGCGACCTTCGCGGAATCCTTCGGCAGCGTTTCGTCGTGGAATTCACGCGCCTTGTCCGGATCGAGGCCGAGGTTGAACTGGTCTTCCCAGCGGAACTCGAAGCGCGCCTTGCTCAATGCGTTGTCGCGCACCTGCGCGCCCGGATGGCCCTTCGCCAGATCGGCTGCGTGCGCGGCGAGCTTGTACGTGATGATGCCGGTCTTCACGTCGTCCTTGTTCGGCAAGCCGAGGTGTTCCTTCGGCGTCACGTAGCAGAGCATCGCGGTGCCGAACCAGCCGATCATCGCTGCACCGATGCCCGACGTGATGTGGTCGTAGCCCGGTGCGATGTCGGTGGTCAACGGTCCAAGCGTGTAGAACGGCGCTTCGTCGCACCATTCCAGCTGCAGGTCCATGTTTTCCTTGATCAGCTGCATCGGCACGTGGCCGGGGCCTTCGATCATCGTCTGCACGTCGTGCTTCCACGCGATCTGCGTGAGTTCGCCGAGGGTCTTCAACTCACCAAGTTGCGCTTCGTCGTTTGCGTCGTAGATCGAGCCGGGACGCAGACCATCGCCGAGCGAGAACGCGACGTCATACGCCTTCATGATTTCGCAGATGTCTTCGAAGTGCTCGTACAGGAAACTTTCCTTGTGGTGAGCCAGGCACCACTTCGCCATGATCGAGCCGCCGCGCGACACGATGCCGGTCATCCGCTTCGCGGTCAGCGGCACGTACTGCAGACGCACGCCCGCGTGGATCGTGAAGTAGTCGACGCCTTGCTCGGCCTGTTCGATCAGCGTGTCGCGGAAAATTTCCCATGTGAGATCTTCGGCTTTGCCGTTGACCTTTTCGAGCGCCTGATAGATCGGCACCGTGCCGATCGGCACCGGGCTGTTGCGGATGATCCACTCGCGCGTTTCGTGAATGTGCTTGCCAGTCGACAGATCCATCACCGTGTCGCCGCCCCAGCGGATCGCCCACGTCATCTTGTCGACTTCCTCGCCGATGGAGGAGGTGACTGCCGAGTTGCCGATGTTCGCATTGACCTTCACGAGGAAGTTGCGACCGATGATCATCGGTTCGCTTTCCGGGTGATTGATGTTGTTCGGGATGATCGCGCGGCCGCGTGCGACTTCTTCGCGCACGAACTCGGCCGTGATCGCCGTCAGGCCATTCGGGCCGAACGCACTGGCGCCGAACGCCTGGCCCGGATGCTGGCGACCCATCATCGCGGCGAGTTTTTCGCCGTTCGGGCCGCTCGTTTTCAGGCTCTCAATATACTCGGCACGACGCTGGTTCTCGCGGATCGCGATGTATTCCATCTCCGGCGTGACGATGCCTTTTCGCGCGTAGTGCATCTGCGACACGTTCTTGCCGGCGACCGCGCGGCGCGGCGTGCGGTGCAGGCCCTGAAAGCGCAAGTCGGCGGTGGCGGTGTCGGCGGCGCGCTCACGGCTGAAGTCGCTCGACAGACCCGTCAGCGCTTCCGTGTCGGCGCGCTCTTCGATCCACGCCTGACGCAGCGCCGGCAGACCGGCGCGGATGTCGATTTTCGCTTCGGGATCGGAGTACGGGCCCGACGTATCGTAGACATAGACCGGAGGATTCTTTTCGCCGCCGAAGCTGTCGGGCGTATCGGCCTGCGAGATTTCGCGCATCGGTACGCGGATGTCCGGGCGCGAACCGGTCACGTAGACCTTGCGGGAATTGGGCAGCGGCGCGACAGCGGCTTCGTCGACGTGAGCGTCGGCGGAAAGGAACTTCGGGTTGGCGTTCATGCGTTATCTCCTCTAGCCAGGCAATGTGGGGCGGCTAAGCAGGAGACGAGATGAAGTGAGTCGGGTTTCGCGGGAGGTCTTGCAGGGATAAGCAGCGAAGCCCGTACGCTTCCCTGCGCTGGCATTATCCAGATCAGGTTCAAAGGGTATTTCTCACCCACGTGGCTCACCGCCCGAAGACGATGTGCGACGCAGGACCCCCGCGTTAGCAGCGCACACGATACACCGGCCGGCGGGGGCTTGGCAACCCGTCGCGCTTGGGTTTCTGACGATCGCCTGACGTCATGCCGACGATCGTCTATCGCGTACCGTCTGCAAAAAAATCTTCGCTCCGGCTGTCATAACGACGTTCCTGCACCGACCAACGTTCGGATTCCTCGCAGGAGCACGTCATGTCTATCGTTTCGAGCCGCGGTTTGATTGCGCGGATTTTTCTTGCACGCAACGTTGTGCGCGTTTTTGCGTTGCTTGCCGCGTTCGGTGCTGTCGTCGCGAGCGGGGCCGCGAATGCAGCGGCAGGCCAGTGCATCGCGCACAGCCCCGCGCATCGCGTCGCGCTCGTCGAGCTGTACAGCAGCGAAGGCTGCGACAGCTGTCCGCCGGCCGACCGTTGGTTCGGTCAATGGAAAGAGAGCGGCGTCGCGCAGGGCATCGTGCCGCTCGCGATGCACGTCGATTACTGGAACAGCCTCGGCTGGACCGACCGCTTCTCGCAGCATCGTTTTACCGAACGGCAGCAGAGCCTGACCGATCTCGGCGGCGGCCACACGATCTACACGCCTGAAGTGTTCGTCGCGGGACGTGAGTTGCGCGGCTGGTCGAGTGCGGAGAGTTTCGGTGACCGGGTCAAGCGGATCGTCGGCGAGCCTGCGACGGCGGATGTATCGGTTGCGCTTGCGCCGCGAGTGGGCGGCGCGGCGAATGCAGTCGATATCGACGCGCAGTTCGCGGCGCGTGCATCAAACACATCGCCTGATTCTCTGAACGCCTACGTCGCGGTGTACGAGAACTCGCTCGTCTCGCAGGTCAAGGCAGGCGAGAACAGCGGTGCGACGCTGCATCATGAGCGCGTCGTGCGGCAGTGGATCGGCCCCGTTCCGCTCGCATCCGGACATGCGCAGATTCGCCGCGCACTCGCACTCGACGATCCCGGCGCCACCGCACCCGTCCCGGCGTCGCACTTCGGCGTCGTCGCGTTCGTCGAGAACGCCGCGACCGGCGACGTGCTGCAGGCCGCCGATCTGCCGGCGTGCCAGTAGGCCCCCCACGATCACGAAGGAGCTCACGATGAATCCCTTACCCATGCCCGCGTCCGCGCCGGCACCCACACCGAGCGTGCCGCGCGAGCGCCCGATCCACCCGCGCTGGGTGCGCGTCACGCATTGGCTCAACGCGCTCGCCGCGATCACGATGATGCTGTCGGGCTGGCGGATTTACGACGCGTCGCCGGTATTCGCGGGCTTTTCGATTCCGCCCGCGATCACGCTCGGCGGCTGGCTCGGCGGCGCGCTGCAGTGGCACTTTGCGGCGATGTGGCTGCTCGTGTTCAACGGGCTCGTCTATCTGATCCTGACCATCGCAAGCGGGCGGTTCATGCGCAAGTTCTTGCCGCTGTCGCCGCGTGCCGTACTGCGCGATCTGGTGAGTGCATTGCGCGGCCGGCTGGCGCACGACGATCTGAGTCACTACAACGCGGTGCAGAAGCTCGCATACGTCGTCGTGATCGTCGATCTGGTCGTGCTCGTGCTGTCGGGGCTCGCGATCTGGAAGTCGGTGCAGTTTCCGCTGCTGCGCGAACTGATGGGCGGCTACGACACCGCGCGGATCGTGCATTTCTGCGCGATGGCGGTCATGGCCAGTTTTCTCGTCGTGCATCTCGCGCTCGTCGCACTGGTGCCGCGCTCGCTGCTCGCGATGCTGCGCGGCCGCTAATTCACGGACACCGTCATGAGCGATATCAAACGACCTTCTCCGCAGAAACTCGATCGCGAGTCGATCCTGATCGATGCACGCCGTGAGCTCTCGATGCCGTCGCGGCGCCGCTTCGGCAAGCAGTTGCTGACGCTCGGCGGCCTGTCGATGCTGACTGGCTGCTCGCTGACCGATAACGATTCGGTCAACGCATTCCTCACCGCGGTCTCGCGACTGAACGATCGCGCGCAGGGCTTGCTGTTCGACCCGACTCAACTCGCGCCCACCTACACCGAGGCGCAGATCACGCGACCGTTTCCGTTCAACGCGTACTACGGCATCGACGAAGTACCCGATGTCGACGGCGCGTCGTATCGGCTGCACGTGAGCGGTCTGGTCAAGGGCCAGCGCGTGTGGACGCTGCCCGAGCTGTACGCGCTGCCGCATGAGGAGCAGATCACGCGACATATCTGCGTCGAAGGATGGAGCGCGGTGGGCCGCTGGGGTGGCACGCCGTTCCGCGATTTTCTGCACCGCGTCGGCGCGGACACGACCGCGAAGTACGTCGGCTTCAAATGCGCGGACGACTACTTCGAAAGCATCGACATGCCGACCGCGCTGCATCCGCAGACGCTGCTCGCATTCGACTACGACGGCAGCCGCCTGCCCGCGAAATACGGCTATCCGATGAAGCTGCGGATGCCGACCAAGCTCGGCTACAAGAACCCGAAACACATCGTCGAGATTTTCGTCACCAACACGTATCCCGGCGGCTATTGGGTCGACCAGGGCTACAACTGGTTCGGAGGCTCCTGACGCGCGGGTCGTCGCCTGAAGCGGGCGGCCACGCACGGCAGAAGCTTTGGAAGTACCCGGCACGACGCGTTCGTCGTAGCCGGTTTGATCAATCGATAAAACGGAGTTATCTCATGAAGAAGTTTGCGATCGCAGTTACCACCCTGGCCCTGGCACTCGGCGCCGGCAGCGCATTCGCTCAGGCAAGCGATGCGATGTCGGGCGGCGCGATGGCCAAGGATTCGATGTCGAAGGACTCGATGTCCAAGGATTCCATGTCGAAAGACAAGATGGCGAAGCACAACAAGATGAAGAAGGGCGGCGACGCGATGGGCATGAAGCACGAAGCGTCCGGCGCGATGAGCAACTGAACGGTCGCGGGCGCCGTTCGCGGCGCCCGCGATGCTTCGCTGTCGAAACAATTTTTACGTTTGGCCTGACAAGTCCCTTCCGACTCTCCTGCATAATGCTGCCGGTGTGCGTTGCGTTTGCCGTGTCCCGCCGGGATGTTCCTCCGCCGCCGACGATTTCGGTGTCAGCCGGCTGACCGCGCCGCACTGATCCCGGGTTTTCCGCGCTTCGCGTGGCCGGGCTTATCGTCAGTCTCCTGTTTTTCCTGCTCGACCATCATGCCGTTCTGCCTTGTCCGCCTCGCTGCGCTTCACGCGGAGTGTGCGCGTCTGCGCGTCCTGAATCTTTTTCCGGGCGCGGGCGCCCTTGCCCTTGCTGCACAGGTGGGCTGAACGCATGGATCGGTCATTCTTCTCACGCTTGCCCTTGCGGCTGCCGCGTACGCAGGGCGGTCGCATCGCGCTGTCGCTGGCGTTCGTCTATATCGTCTGGGGCTCGACGTATCTCGCCGTGCATGTGGCGCTGGAGTCGTTTCCGCCGCTGCTGCTGTCCGGGTTGCGCAATCTGTTCGCGGGGATCGGGCTGTTTATTTTCGCTGTGCAGCGTCGTCCGCAATGGCCGACGTTGGTTGAGATCCGCAACGCGGGGCTCGTCGGGACGATGCTCGTCGCGATGTCGAGCGGGATGCTCGCGGTCGGGATGCGTACCGTCGGCACGGGCATGGCTGCCGTGATGGTCGCGACCGTGCCGCTGTTCGCGACGGTGATCGCGGCGGTCGCTGGTCGGCCGATCACAAAAGGCGAGTGGGGCGCGGTTGCGCTCGGGCTTGTCGGGATCGCTGTGCTGAATCATGGGGACACCTCCGCTGGATCGGCGGGCGGTAGTCTCGCGATTCTGGTCGGTGCGCTGTTCTGGGCCGGTGGTGCGCATCTCGCGGGGCGGTTGCGGATGCCGTCGGATCTGTTCCTGTCGACGTCGCTGCAGGTGGGACTCGGCGGCGCGGTGTCGACTGTGATCGCATGGGCGCTCGACGAGCGGATGATGGACCTCAAGCTCGGCGCAGCTGTTGCCTTCGTTTATCTCGTGATGATCGGGACGATGGGGGCTTATGTCGCTTATGGCTATTTGATCCGGCACACGAGTCCGATCATCGCGAGCAGCTGTATGTACGTGAATCCGATTGTCGCGGTTGCGCTGGGCGCGGTGACGCTGGGTGAGCCGGTGACGCGCTGGACGGTGATCGCGACGCTGTTGATTTTGCTGAGCGTGGGCTTGTCGTTCTGGTTCGATCGTCGCCGGGCGCCAGGTTAGGCATTGAGATTCGGCTGACCTTGAATGCTGCGGCCAGGCTTTGTCAGTCGTGCCCGGCAGTGAGTTCGTGCTCCGGCCTGCAAAGCGACCTTAGCGGACTCAGCGGAGAGCATCAGCTCGTCAACGGACACCGCCAGCACCTGGCGATCTGCAACAGCAACCGCACCTGGTGATGGATAATGGCGGTCACATCATTTTGAGCACCGCCTTGGCGTTCTCCCATGGAAATTAAAGTCAACTTTCTCGACAAGCTGCGTCTTGAGGCTAAGTTCGATGACTTCACGGTAGTGGCCGACCAGCCTATCCGTTATAAAGGCGATGGCTCGGCACCGGGGCCTTTCGATTATTTTTTGGCTTCGTCGGCCTTGTGTGCCGCTTATTTTGTGAAGTTGTACTGCGTAAATCGCAACATTCCGACGGAAAACATCCGCCTGTCGCAGAACAATATTGTTGATCCGGAAAACAGGTACCAACAGATTTTCAAGATTCAGGTCGAGTTGCCGCCGGATATCTCGGAAGCCGACCGCCGCGGCATCTTGCGCTTTATCGACCGTTGTACAGTGAAAAAAGTGGTGCAGGCCGGACCCGAGTTTGTCATTGAAGAAGTAGAAAACCTGGATGCCGATGCTCAGTCGTTGCTGACGTTGCAACCGGCTTCCGGTGCCAGCACCTATATTGCGGGCAAGGATCTGCCGCTGGAGCAAACCATCGCCAATATGTCGGCCATTCTGGCGGGCCTCGGCATGAAGATTGAAATTGCTTCGTGGCGCAATATCGTTCCGAATGTGTGGTCGCTGCATATCCGCGATGCGCATTCGCCGATGTGTTTTACCAATGGCAAGGGAGCGACCAAAGAAAGCGCGCTGGCGTCGGCATTGGGCGAGTTTATCGAGCGCCTGAATTGCAACCACTTTTATGGCGGCGCGTTTTGGGGCGAAGACATCGCCAATGCGGCGTTTGTCCATTACCCGGACGAGCGCTGGTTCAAGCCCGGCCGCAAGGATGCGCTGCCGGCTGAAATTCTGGATGCGTACTGTCTGGAAATTTATAACCCCGATGATGAGTTGCGTGGCTCGCATCTGTACGACACCAACTCCGGCAATGTGCAGCGGGGTATCTGTTCGCTGCCGTATGTGCGGCAGTCGGACGGCGAAGTGGTGTACTTTCCGTCCAACCTGATCGAGAACCTGTTCGTCAGCAATGGCATGAGTGCCGGTAACACGCTGGCCGAAGCGCAGGTGCAATGTCTGTCCGAAATTTTCGAACGGGCCGTAAAGCGCGAAATTCTGGAAGGTGAGATTGCGCTGCCTGATGTGCCGCAGGAAGTGCTGGCGAAATACCCCGGCATTCTCGCCGGGATTCGAGGCCTGGAAGAGCAGGGTTTTCCGGTGCTGGTGAAGGATGCGTCGCTAGGTGGCACCTACCCGTTGATGTGCGTCACCTTGATGAACCCGCGGACCGGCGGTGTTTTCGCCTCGTTCGGCGCTCACCCGAGCTTCGAGGTGGCGCTGGAACGGAGTCTGACGGAGTTGCTGCAGGGGCGCAGTTTTGAAGGTCTGAACGATTTGCCTCAGCCTACCTTCGTCAGTAACGCCGTGACTGAATCAAATAACTTTGTCGAGCACTTCATCGATTCCAGCGGTGTGGTGTCGTGGCGCTTTTTCAGTGCCAAAGCGAATTTCGAGTTTGTCGAATGGGATTTCTCCGGCCAGGGTGAAAACTCCAACGCCGAGGAAGCCGCTACGTTGTTCGGTATTCTCGAAGACATGGGCAAAGAGGTTTACATGGCGGTGTATGACCAGCTGGGTGCCGTCGCCTGTCGGATTCTCGTGCCCGGTTATTCCGAAGTTTACCCGGTAGAGGATTTGATCTGGGATAACACAAACAAGTCGCTGTTGTTCCGCGCCGATATCTTGAATGTGCATCGTCTGGACGACGCAGCGCTCACGGCGCTGCTCGATCGGCTGGAAAACAACGAACTGGATGAGTACTCCGACATTGCCACCTTGATCGGCATTGAATTTGACGAGAATACGGACTGGGGGCAGCTAACCGTCGTCGAGTTGAAACTGCTGATTAATCTTGCCTTGCAGCAATTCGAAGCGGCGCAGGAACTGGTGGGAGCGTTCCTGCAATACAACGACAACACGGTCGAACGCGGATTGTTTTATCAGGCCTTGAACGTGGTGCTGGAGGTGTTGCTCGATGACGATCTGGATCTGGACGACTACGCGCTCAACTTCCGCCGGATGTTCGGCGACGCCCGGATGGACGCGGTAATGGGGTCGGTGGACGGCAGCGTGCGCTTCCATGGGCTCACGCCAACGAGTATGAAACTGGAGGGTCTCGACAGGCACCACCGCCTGATCGACAGTTATAAGAAATTGCACAAGGCGCGCGCTAATGCGGCGGCTGTAGCGAAGTAGGGTGGAGAGCTGTGCTGAGGCCAGTACGTACCTTCTACTGTCCCTGACACGAGGTCACCCGGCAGGCAGAACGCCGGCCGGGTTGATCAACTGAGCGGCCACCGAAGCTTCGCAACCGCGTCGCGCTCCCTGCCGCTGACCGTGGCTGCTACGAACAGAACTTCGTCAGCAAACTCATCTGCGCATTGCGCGACGATTTGCCCGGACGCCGACGACGGTAGTGCCCATCGCTTTGCATCAACCACGCAGACTGGTTATCCCCGAGAAACGCGGACAAGCCTTCGGCAATCACACGCCGCTTAAGCCGCCGGTTATTGATCGGAAACGCCACTTCCACACGCCGGAACAGATTCCGATCCATCCAGTCCGCGCTGGACAGAAAGACCTGCTCCTTGCCGCCGTCATAGAAGTAGTAGATCCGGTGATGCTCAAGAAAGCGTCCGACGATCGAACGCACCGTGATGTTCTCCGACAACCCCGACACACCCGGTTGCAGCGAGCACACACCACGCACAATCAAATCGATCTTCACACCCGCCTGCGAAGCTTCATAAAGCTCGGCGATCACCGTCGGCTCAAGTAGCGCATTCATCTTCGCAACGATGCGCGCCTTCTTGCCCGCTCGCGCGTTCTCGGCCTCAGCACGAATCGCCGCAACGAGCTTCGGATGCAGCGTGAACGGCGACTGCCACAGCTCATGCAACGCGAGTTCGCCGCCGATGCCGGTCAACTGCTGGAACACGTGATGGACGTCTTCGCAGATCTGCTGATCCGCCGTCATCAGACCGAAGTCGGTGTACAGACGCGCGGTACGCGGGTGATAGTTGCCGGTGCCGAGGTGCACGTAGCGCTTCAGCACCGACTTGCCGCCCGCCGACACGCGCCGCACGATCAGCATCATCTTCGCGTGGCACTTGTGGCCCACGACGCCGTACACCACATGCGCGCCCACCGCCTCGAGCTGTGCAGCCCAGTTGATGTTGGTTTCCTCGTCGAAGCGCGCGAGCAGTTCGACGACCACGGTGACTTCCTTGCCGTTGCGCGCGGCCTGCATCAGCGCGTCCATCAGGGGCGAGTCGGTGCCGGTGCGATAGATGGTCTGCTTGATCGCGACGACGTTCGGATCTTTCGCCGCCTGCAGCAGCAGTTCGAGTACCGGCTGGAAGCTCTCGTACGGATGATGCAGCAGCACGTCGCCCTGATCGATCACATCGAACAGGCTCGCGCTATTGGAAACCTGCGCAGGAATCGCCGGGATGTGCGGGACGAATTTCAGATCGGGCCGGTCGACCATCTCGGGCAACTGCATCAGCCGCACGAGATTCACCGGACCATCGACGTAGTAGCAATCCTTTTCCTGCAGCGCGCTCTCGTCGAGCAGCCGGCGGGCGAGATGCGACGGTGTTTCTGCCGACACCTCGAGCCGCACCGCATTGCCCAGATGGCGTGCGGGCAGTTCGCCCTGCAGCGCGACGCGCAGGTTGGTGATTTCGTCTTCGTCGACGAACAGTTCGCTGTTGCGCGTGATGCGGAACTGGTTGCAGCTGCGCACGACGAGATTCGGAAACAGCTCGCCGACAAAACGCTGCAGCAGCGAGCTCAGCAGCACGAAGCCATGCGGATAACCCGACAGTTCCTCCGGCATCCGCACGAGCCGCGGCAGCGCGCGCGGCGCCTGCACAATGCCCATCAACGCCTGGCGGCCGAATGCGTCCTTGCCTTCCAGCTCGAGGACGAAGTTCAGGCTCTTGTTGAGCACGCGCGGAAACGGGTGCGCCGGATCGAGGCCGATCGGCGTGAGCACCGGCAGCAGCTCGTCGATGAAATACTGGCGCGCCCACGCGGTCTGCGCTTCGTTCCACGCTTCGGTGCCGTGGAAGTGGATGCCTTCGTGTTCGAGCGCGGGCAGCACGATCTCGTGCAGCATCGTGTATTGCCGGTGCACGAGCTTCTGCGCCCGTTCGACGACCAGGTCGTACACATGCTGCAGCGACATGCCGTCGGGCGACAGCGCGCCCGGGTTGTCGCGCATCTGCTCGTGCAGGCCGGCCATGCGGACTTCGAAGAATTCGTCGAGGTTGCTACTGGTGATGCAGATGAAGCGCAGGCGTTCGAGCAGCGGCACGGCGGGGTCTGCAGCCTGCGCCAGCACGCGCTCGTTGAAACCCAGAATGCCCAGCTCGCGATTGAGAAGAGGGTAGCGGTTGGACATCGGCAGCGAGAAAGGAAGATCGGAAGAGGGGGTAAAGGGTCGCTCGGAAACTCTCACAGATCGATGAAATTTTTATGACATTCGGAATGTCATAAATTTTACGCCGTATTCGTGCTTTGTCTTAATTAAGACGCAGTGCGATGTGACGATAAGGCACTCAATCCCCCCGAGAGTGACATCGTGAGGTCCAGTCCGCTTAGAATGGCGACTTTAAATAGCGCCGCAACCGGTCAGATGGCGGCGCTCGCGCGTATGGAGTCCGCCCAATCGATGGTCAAATCTTCGCAACTCCTCGCCGCAGTCGATCTCGGTTCGAACAGCTTCCGGCTGATCGTCGGCCGGATCGAGGAAACCGACGCAGGCAGCCAGATCTACCAGGTGGACGCGCTCCGCGAGTCCGTGCGGCTGGCGGCCGGCCTCGGGCGGGACAAGTTGCTCGACCGCGCGTCGCAGGTGCGGGGTTGGGATGCGCTGAAGCGTTTCGGCGAACGTCTGCGCGATTTCCATCCGGATCATGTGCGGGCGGTCGCAACCAACACGCTGCGCGTCGCGAAGAATGCCGGCGAATTTCTCGTCGAGGCCCAGGCGGCGCTCGGCTTCCCGATCGAAGTGATCGCCGGGCGGGAAGAGGCGCGGCTGATCTACGCGGGCGCGGCGCATTCGGTGCCGGCGAGCGCGGGCAAGCGGCTGGTGGTCGACATCGGCGGCGGCTCGACGGAATTCATCATCGGTTCGCACTACACGCCGATCAAGATGGAAAGCCTGTACATCGGCTGCGTGAGTCATAGCCGCGCATTCTTCCCAGCCGGCAACGTCGACGAATACACGATGCGTCAGGCCGAACTCGCGGCCACGCGCGAAATCCAGATCATCTCGAACGAATACCGCAAGACCGGCTGGGAGCAGGCGATCGGCTCGTCGGGCACCGCGCGCGCGCTGGCCGAACTCGTCGAGGCGAACGGCTTCAACGATCCGGGCATCACGCACGGCATCTCGCGCGGCGGCCTCGAAAAGCTGCGACGCGCGCTGATCAAGGCGGAGAACGTGAACCGGCTGAAGCTCGTCGCGCTGAAGTCGGATCGCATACCAGTGCTGGCGGGCGGGCTGTCCATCATGCTCGCGGTCTTCGACGAACTCGGCATCGACTATGTCGACACCACCGACGGCGCGCTGCGTCTCGGCGTGCTGTACGACCTGCTCGGCCGTTCGCAGCACGAAGACATGCGGACCGTGACCGTCGAAGGATTCATGCGACGTTACGGGATCGATCGCGCGCAGGCCGCGCGGATCGGCGAACTCGCGATCCGTTTCTACGATCAGTTCGACGAACCCGATGCGGAACGTCGCACTGAAAACCGGATGTTTATCGGCTGGGCGGCCGCGTTGCACGAGATCGGCCTGTCGATCTCGCACAGCGCGTATCACAAGCACTCGGCATATATCGCCAGCAACGCGGACATGCCCGGCTTTTCGCGCACCGACCAGGCGCGCCTCGCCGCGCTGGTGCTGGGCCATGCGGGCAAGCTCGGCAAGCTGTCGCAGACACGCGACGTCGAATGGCCGCTGCTGTTCTGTCTGCGCCTTGCATCGCTGCTGTGCCGTCGCCGTGCGGACGTCGGGCTGCCCGGCATTCGCGTCGCTCAAGCTGCGGGCGGCTACGAAGTGCGGCTGCCGCACGAGTGGGTCGAGAACAATCCGCTGACCGATTACAACCTGATCCAGGAAGCGGCGGAGTGGGAGAAGGTCGGGATTCCGTATCGGGTGGTGTATACGGACAAGGACGACTAGCGGGCCGGTTGGTGCGACGGCTACGGTCGGCTGCATGCTGCATGTGAAATGAAGAAGCCCGGCGGTGTTTTCGCCGGGCTTCTTTTTTGGTGGCTTGCTGGCGTCAGTGCTGGCTCGCGATCGCCGCGCGCCTGACGCCCAACGCATCATCACAGCACGTCGCCGAGGAAGTGCCGCGCATAGCGCGCGTTGATGTCGGACAGACGGAACAGCGTGAGAAAGTCTGCTGTGTTGAAGTCGGGATCCCAGGCGGGTGCGCCGCAGATCTTCGCGCCGAGCCGCAGGTAGCCCTTGATCAGCAGCGGCGGGGCGACGTCGGCGCCGGTGCGCAACTCGTCGACGGGCAGCGGTGTATGCGGGAACGCGCGATATTCGGGCGCCGTCAACGCGTTGTCGCGCAGCGAGCAGTACAGGTTGGCCGCGAAGTGGCCGCCGTCGGCCATCGCGACGCTCGCACAGCCGAGCATCGTTTCGTAGCCGTTGTGGCGCATGTACGAACCGAGACCGGCCCACAGCGACATGATCACCGAGCCGCTGCGGTAGTCGGGGTGCACACACGAACGGCCGACTTCGACCATCTTCGGACGCAGGTGCGTGAGACGCGACAGATCGAATTCGCTTTCCGCATACAGACGCCCGATGCGCGCGGCCTGATGCGGCGGCAGCACGCGATACGTGCCGACCACTTTCAGCGTGTCGAGGTCGCGGACGAGCAGGTGGTCGCAGTACGCATCGAATGCATCGACGTCGAGGCCGGCCGGGCCCGTGAGACGGGCGCCCATTTCATCGGCGAAAACGCGGAAGCGCAGGCGCTGGGCTTCACGAAGCTCTTCGTCGCTGCGCGCCCATGCAACTTGCAGGCGATGTTGCGCGGTGACGGTTTCTTCGGCGCGGGGCAGACGGCGACGCGGCTCCAGCGGGAGAATCGAGGCGAGGGGCAGGGTAGGCGTCGGCAGTTCTCGCATGTGGCGTTCCTTGGTGAAAAAGGTGGGCTGCACTTTTTCGCCAATGTAGTAATGGCCAGTGACGCTCGCATGGCAATGGGATGACGATTCGATGACGTGTCGTAAGCTTGACGTGTCGCGCATGCAGGCGGCATGCGGGTTTCCGGGTGGTTTCCTGGTGGTTGGCAGGTCGTTGCGGTTTGTCGTCAGATCAGGTCCGGCGAGATCGCCGCGCGCAGGACAGCCTGTCCGTCGCCGAGCCGGTCGCGGCTTTCTATCCACCAGATGCCCGCCTTCTTGACCGGCCAGCTCGCGCCGCTACCGGCGAGAAGCCGCGCGACGACGTGACCGAGCGTCGGCTGATGGCCAACCACGACGACGGTGCCCGCGATCCCGTCGGGCCAGCCGGCTGCCTCGAGCACGGCGGTCGCGCTTGCATCGGGCGCGATCTCGCGAATCACACGGTATTGATCGGTCAGCGATTCCGCTGTCTGTATCGTGCGCGCCGCCGGGCTCGCCAGAATCACCGCATCGGCCTCGATGCGGGCACGTAGCCACTTCGCGGCGTTCTGCGCCTGCTTGCGGCCGCGCGCGGTGAGCTGGCGGGCTAGATCGCTCGACGCGATGTCTTCGGCTTCGGCGTGACGCCAGAGGATGAGGTTCATCGGCTGTCTCCTTGTTTGTACGCGAGCGCGTGTGAGCTTCTGCGGTTCGCTAGCGGTTTGCTGTTCACGGGTGGACCGGAGTCCGCTGCGCACGTTCATTTGCGATCGCGCAACCCGTCAGTGAATTATCGTCCCGCGACATGGATTTGACGGCGGACCACGAACCCAGTTAGAATCGCCGATTCGTCGGAGCGTAGCGCAGCCTGGTAGCGCATCTGATTTGGGATCAGAGGGTCGTAGGTTCGAATCCTATCGCTCCGACCACGAAAAAAGCAGAAGGGCCCACGGTGTTTTGCCGTGGGCCCTTTTCTTTTGCTTCGATGCTTTTGTTCTGTGCTGCTTCGATGGGGTTCACGTGCGGTTCATCGACTCGATCGGTGTGCGGTGGGCGATCGTTTGTTCTTCTTGTTCGCAACGCGGTGCGCGCGACGTGTGTATCGGCGGCGGAAGCATCCGTAGTGCTGCCGCGATTGCGGTGCGCCCGTCAATGGCCGTTGAGCGAAGCCGCCTTCACCCATTCCTTTCAAATTAATTCCATTAAATTTCTTATTCGTAATTATTGAAAATGGAAATTGTAAGTGTTCTAAAAGACACATCTAGAGCGTTTATTCGAAATTCTCAGGGCGATTGATAACTGATTCGAATGCCTAATTAAATTGAGAGAAAGTGAGCTTTCGCGTGCCGAGCTTCTCCGTCGCCAAAGCACATCTTTACAGTTCACCAATCTGGCGCATACGCCCTGTAAACAAGGCGCAGAGCCGCTCAGTCAGGCCTTCCGGCCGTCGCGTTCCAACGTTTCCGCGTCCGTCGAAATAGGTGCACGCCGCTGCAATCCGAACGCATTCGATCCTCCAACGTCTTCACGGACGATTGACAAAATCCGTTCCATATTTGCTTTCAAATTTATAACCGGCCGGCTCAAGACTGCAAAAAAGTTTATTCCGGGCAAACTTCTTTTGCTCCCATCAAAAAAAGTTTGACCTTTGATTTTTTGTCCTGCTATCGTCGCCTCCCATGACGAACGGCCCACCCCTCAGGGGAGGGAACAGTCGCCGGACGCGGACCCCACGATCAGTTTCTCGAAGCGTGACCGCAGCCATATTTATAAATTAGTAATCCTGTCTATCAGGGTTTGTGCGGACCTGTAAATCGCGAGACGCCGATTGTTATCGACGCTCGGCGATGGACCGGGCATCGCACGGTGGGATGCGTGGAGCGAGACGTTGCCGATGTGAATCTACGGCATAAGTTTCGTACTCCAAAATATATGCGATATGACTTTCGATCGACCCGAAGCACGGATGTTGCGTACATGACGCGTTGCAGCGGTCGACGAAACGAACGGTTCGCGCTTGAGGAGCAATGGCAGGCATGAAAGTCGAAGGGCAACTACCTGCAGTTACCGCCCGGGTCGATCGTCCGGGGCGTCCGCGCGAGTTCGGTCGCAAGCAGCAGAGTCCCATGCGCCGCTTTGGCGGCATCGGTGCGGTTCTGCTGCTGCACATCGTGCTGATCTACGCACTTCTCAACGGTCTCGCGACGAAGGTCGTGCAGGTCATCCAGCATCCGATCGAAACCAAGATCATCGAGCCGGTGAAGCCACCGCCACCGCCGCCGATTCCTACGGTCCAGTTGCCGCCGCCGAAGTTCGCACCGCCGCCGCCGCCGTTCGTGCCGCCGCCCGAGGTGCCGGTGCAGGCGCCGCCGCAACAGACCATTACTCACCAGGCCACGCCCGTCGTATCGGCGCCGGCAGTACCCGCACCCGTTGCGGCGACGCCTGCGAAGGCGCCGAGCACGGAAGTGGGCGTGGTGTGTCCGAATTCCGATCAGATCCGTTCGTCGATTCGCTATCCGAAGGAAGCGCAGGAAAACAACGTGACGGGCGATGTCCTCATTGAGTTTGTCGTCGATCCGCAGGGTCACGTGACGAATGAGCACGTCGCGAAGTCCTCCGAGGACTCGTCGCTGGATCGCGCAGCATTCAACGCAGTCAAGCAGTTCAATTGCATTTCGCAAGGCCAGGCTGTTCGTGTGCAGGTTCCGTTCTCGTTCAACCTGAATTGAGCACACTGGTCGTACGGTACCGGTAGCGATGTATTAGTCCGGATTTACAAGTTCAACGAATGAACTGGAGCAGGTATGAAGACGCGTACTCTAGCCGCGCTGGCGGCAAGCATGTTGATCGCTGTAACCTCGGTGGGCACGCTCATCGCACCGCAGCTTGCCCACGCGCAGGCCAGTGATGCGGCGGCGACCGCCTCCGCCGTGACGGCAGCGCCGCAGACTGCACAGGCCGCGGCGCCGGCGGCGGACCAGCCGGTGCCGCCACCCGCGCCGGCAACCTCGGAGACGGTGACCAACCCGTATGGGCTCGGTGCGTTGTGGAAGAACGGCGACTTCGTCGCGCGTTTCGTGCTGATCCTGCTGGTGCTCATGTCGATGGGTAGCTGGTACATCATGATCACCAAGTTCTTCGAGCAGTTCCGTGCAAACCGTCGCGCAAAGAGCGCCGACGAACAATTGTGGACCGCCCCGTCGCTGACCGAAGGCGCGAAGCTGCTCGATGAATCGTCGCCGTTCCGCTTCATCGCCGAAACCGCGATCGAAGCCGGTGAACATCATGACGAAGCGCTGCTCGAAGCGGTCGATCGCAACACGTGGATCGATACGTCGGTCGAGCGTGCGATCACCAGCGTATCGAATCGATTGCAGGACGGTTTGGCCTTCCTCGGTACGGTCGGGTCGACGGCACCGTTCGTCGGATTGTTCGGTACCGTGTGGGGGATTTATCACGCGTTGACGGCAATCGGTATCGCCGGGCAGGCTTCGATCGATAAGGTCGCAGGCCCCGTCGGCGAAGCGCTGATCATGACGGCGATCGGTCTCGCCGTCGCGGTGCCCGCTGTGCTCGGCTACAACTTCCTCGTTCGCCGCAACAAGTCCGTGATGGAACGCGTCCGCACGTTCGGCGCGCAACTGCATACGGTTCTGCTCGCCGGGACGAAGCGGTCGGCGCGTCAGGCATCGCTGGCTCAATAAGCGGAGTCGATCATGGCGATGAGCGTGGGGCAGGAAGGCGATAGCGACGAGGTGATTTCCAGCATCAACACTACGCCGCTCGTCGACGTGATGCTGGTGCTGCTGATCATCTTCCTGATCACGATTCCGGTGGTCACGCACACGGTGCCGGTGCAGTTGCCGAAGGAAACGATCCAGCCGCTGCAGACGACGCCGAAGAGCATCGTGATCGCGGTGAACCGCGACGGCGATTTCTTCTGGAACGAGAAGCTCATCGATGCGCCGACGCTGCTGACCCAGCTGAAAACCGTTTCGGTGATGATGCCGCAACCGGAAGTGCACGTTCGCGGCGACCAGAACACGCGTTATGAATTTATCGGTCGCGTGATTACTGCCTGCGAACGGGCGGGTATTGCGAAGGTTTCGTTTATCACGGAGCCGCCGGCGCGTGGTGGGTAGTTGAGGTCGAGCGCCTGAGTAAGCGCTAAAGCGCTAAGTGGGGCCGACCGCCTGAGTAAGTGCTGAAGCACTAACTCAGGCATGGGATGGGACTAAGTGCTAAAGCACTAAGTCCCATCGACAGGAGAAAACAACATGGGCATGAACGTATCGTCAGGCGGCGGAAGCAGCGAGCCGGAAGTGATGGTCGACATCAACACCACGCCGTTGATCGACGTGATGCTGGTGCTGCTGATCATGCTGATCATCACGATCCCGATCCAGACGCACGCGATCAAGATGAATCTGCCGATCGGCAATCCGCCGCCACCCGCTGTGCAACCGGAAGTCGTGCAGATCGATATCGACTTCGACGGCACGACGACGTGGAACGGTGTGCTGGTGCCGGACCGTGCCGCGCTCGAGTCGAAGCTCTCGCAGATCGCGGCCGAACCGGTGCAGGCGGAAATCCATCTGCGCCCGAACAAGCTGGTGCCATACAAGGACGTCGCCGCTGTGATGGCATCGGCGCAACGTCTCGGCGCGACGAAGATCGGTTTGATCGGCAACGAACAGTACATGCAATAAGGAAGCAGCAATGCGAGCGATTCATCAACGGTTCAGGCACGTCGCCGTCGCAATGGCACTCGGCGGGCTGTCCGCACTTGCCGTATGGTCCGCGCCGTCGTTGGCGGCGGACACGTTGCGTCCCGACGTCGCGAAACCGCTGAATGCCGCGCAGGATCTCTATCGCGCGCACAAGTACAAGGATGCACTGGGGAAGATCGATCAGGCCGCTGCAGTGCCCGGCAAGACGCCCTATGAAACGTACATGATCGAGGAAATGCGCGGTGCCGCTGCGGCGGCAGCCGGCGAGTCGGGTATTGCCGCGCAGGCCTACGAAACGCTGCTGAACTCCGGCCAGCTGAAGGGCGCGGACGAACAGCGCACGACCGCCGCGCTCGCAGGCATTTACTTCCAGCAAAAGAATTACGCGCAGGCCGTCAAGATCGCGCAGCGCTACCAGAAGGAAGGCGGCACCGATCCCGACATGCGGACGCTGCTCGTGCAGTCGTATTACCTGTCGAACGATTGCGCGAACGTGGTGAGCGCACTCAAACCCGGCATCGATGCGGCGACGCGCGCCGGTCACGCGCCGGACGAGTCGCAATTGCAGTTGCTCGCAACCTGCGCGCAACGTGTGAAGGACGACACCGCGTATCGCGGCGCTCTCGAAAAACTGGTCGCGTATTACCCGAAGCAGTCGTACTGGGCGGATCTGTTCCAGGCGATTCGCAGCAAGCCGCGCTATTCGTCGGCACTGGACATCGACACCTACCGGTTGCGCCGCGCAACCGGGTCACTCAACACTGCCGACGACTACATGGAGATGACCCAGCTCGCGATCGTCGCCGGCACGACGGCCGAAGGCAAGCAGGTCATCGATCAGGGGTTCTCTAGCGGCGTACTGGGTCACGACGCGCAGGCGGATCGCGAGAAGCGTCTGCAGGCGCTGGCGACGAAACGCGCGCAGGCACCCGCCGATGCCGCGAACCCCGTGGCTCCCGTCGACGCCGGCTTCAACCTCGTATTCGCGGGACAGGCCAAACAGGGCATCGCCGCGATGGAAGCCGCGATCGCGAAGGGCGGTCTCGATCATCCCGATCAGGC
This sequence comes from Paraburkholderia flava, assembly GCF_004359985.1. NCBI lineage: Bacteria > Pseudomonadati > Pseudomonadota > Betaproteobacteria > Burkholderiales > Burkholderiaceae > Paraburkholderia > Paraburkholderia flava. Next base: position 1,032,323 of record NZ_SMRO01000002.1, read on the forward strand.
ACAGCTGCATCTGGGCGTTGCGTACTACATCGCAGGACAGAAAGCGCGCGCCGTGCAGGTGTTCAAAACGGTCAAAGGCGAGGACGGTTCGGCCGATCTCGCGCGTTTGTGGGTTCTGGTCGCATCGAAGTCGTGATGGAAGCAGCGGTGGAGGCAGCAGTAAAAACAGCGATAAGAAAGCAGTAGAAAGCGACCCCAATGCGGTAGTCCGGCTCGACGCGTGAAGCACTCACGGTCGGTGCCGACTCGAAAGAGGAGGGTTTCATCTTCCAGACGATCTTCGCGGACGCGGATGCAAGGCGACTCTTTCAATGTGGCGTCGGACCTGCGGTTCGATCGATGGACTTCGCCATGTCAGGAAAACCTTGAATGCGGGACACAGATCTCCGATGACTTCTTCGCTCGCCGACAAGGCACAGATCGCACCGGATTTAGGCGAAAAGATACGTGTACTTCGCAAGAGGCTGAAGTGCACGCTGGATGAGACCGCGAGTGTGGCGGGTATTTCGAAGTCGTTTTTGTCGCAGATAGAGCGTGGGCACGCGACGCCGTCGGTCGCTTCGCTGGTGGGCATCGCGAAGGCGCTCGGCGTCACGGTGCAGTACTTCATCGATACGCCGACCGAAGCCCGATCGGTGCATCGCGGTAAAGAACTCAAGCTGTTCGGCTTTGCGGACACCGCGAATCTGTTCGGGCGCATGACGAACCTGTCGGTCGGCGGCCAGCTGGAAGCGATGCTGGTACGGATGCCGGTTGGAGAGCGATCGTCGGTGGTCTCGACGCGCGCGGACGAGGAATTCGTATACGTGGTGAGCGGCCGGATCTCGCTGACGCTGGAGCGCACCACCTTCGTGCTGGAGACCGGCGACAGCGCGCATTTTGCGTCGACCGTGCCTCATGAATGGTCGAATACCGCCGCCGAAGAAGCGGTGCTTGTCTGGGTAGGGACTCCGGCGCTGTTCTAGCGGCCGGTGGGTAGGGACTCCGGCGCTGTTCTAGCGGCCGGCCGGTTCGGCAACTAGTCGGGCAGAAAAGAAAACGCAGTGCAGCAGTAGAAAGAAGTCGGAAATCAGGCCGTTGTCTCAATGTAATAAATTAGTAGTCCGATTTTAATAAGAGAGTCCCCGTCAATCCAGTGAACGCCATAAGTGCGCGAGCAAAAAGTGCGGGGGGTGTGAGCGGAGCGCGGCATGTGCAGTTGCCGTGGATCGGGCGGAGAGGTCCATAAGACCGCTCCTCACTTACAGGCGTGACCTTACTGACAAGAGAAAGGGGAATCATGAAACAGCGAGCATTGGCGTTAGCCGTCAAAAGACTATTCTGGGCCGAGCTGGCGTTGTCGGCCGCAATGGCCGTGCCGGCTTTCGCACAAAGTCAGCCTCCCGCAGCGGGAGCCGCGGTAGACGCGACGACTACGGGTAGCACGCCGGCAGCGGCGGCCGCCGCTCCCGCGTCGGGAACTGCAGCGACACCGCCCGCGGCCACCGCCGCGACCAGCGATGCGACTGGCACCACGACCACGACCGGCAAAGGCAACGTTCAGCAGCTGAAGCGGTTCGAAGTCACCGGCTCGCTGATCCGTCAGTCCGACAAGGTTGGCTTCAACCAGGTGCAGACGGTTACGCAAAAAGACATCCAGAACAGCGGTGCGACGACCGTCGCCGATTTTCTGCGCGACACCTCGGCCAACTCGGCGAATAGCTGGAGCGAAGGCCAGTCGGGTAACTTTGCGGCGGGCGCCGCAGGTATCGCGCTGCGCGGTCTCAGCGAAAAATACACGCTGGTGCTGGTGGATGGGCAGCGTGTTGCACCGTTCGCATTCTTCTCGAACAGCGTCGACTCGTTCTTCGATCTGAACACGCTGCCGCTGAACGATATCGAGCGCATCGAAATCGTGAAGACCGGCGCGGTGTCGCAGTACGGATCGGACGCGGTTGCGGGTGTGGTCAACATCATCACGAAGCACAATTTCCAGGGGCTGCAGCTCGACGGCAGCTACGGCAGCGCGATCAATTCCGGTAACGGCGACGGCACGACCAAGTTCGGCGTGCTGGCCGGCTTCGGCGATCTCAACTCCGATCGTTTCAACGTGACGGCCGCCGCGAGCTACTACAAGTCGAACGGCTTCACGCTCGCGGACCGCGACTCGACGCGCAATCAGGATTTCACGAATCAGCCGGGCGGTCTCTCGCTGCTTTCGCCGTCGTACTGGAACGGCGCTAACGGCATCCAGGCGCTGTCCAATTGCGCGTACGGCGCCACGGTGCAGCCTGCAGCGACCAACTCGCTGACCGCGGGATCGCCGGGTACGGTGTGCGGACGCAACACCGCGGAAAACATGTCGATCGCTCCGATGATGGAGCGTTTCAACGCGAAGGTTCACGCCGACTTCAAGATCAACGATACGACGACGGCGTTCGGCGACTTCCTGATCAGCAGCAACACGACCACCACGAACGACGGTATCTGGGGCAACGTAGTCGGCAACCCGCAGAATCCGACGCTCATCATGAACCCGCAGACGAAGCTGCTCGAGCCGTTCAACATCAACGTGCCGGCCAGCAACCCGTACAACCCGTTCGGGGTGGCCACGCCGCTCACGTATTCGTTTCCGAACGGCATAGCGGAAAAAACGTATGCCACTTACTGGCGTGCGTCGACTGGCTTGAAGGGTTCGTTCAGCCTGCCGAACGGCGACTGGGATTGGGCGACGTCGGTCAGTCATTCGCAAAGCACGGTTTCGAACACGTACACGAACCAGATCAACACGAACGCGCTGACCAATATCTATCAGAACGGTACGTTTGATTTTGCGAATCCGGCTGCAACGCCCAACGGGTTGAACGGCCTGTACCAGGACGCGAACAACCTGGCGATCTCGAAGCTCGACACTGTCGATGCAACGCTGTCCACGCCGACGCTGTTCCATCTGCCGTCCGGCGACGTGGGCTTCGGTCTCGGTGCGCAGTTCACGCACCAGAGCGAAGTGATGAACCCAGGTGATGCGTTCGCATCGGGCCAGGTCATCAACCCGTTGCTGCAGACCGTGAACGGCCAGCGCAACGTCGCGGCCGTTTATTACCAGGTGGATATTCCGATCATCCACAACCTGACGTTCAGCCAGTCGGGTCGTTACGACCACTACAGCGATGTCGGCGGTGCGTTCTCGCCGCGCTTTGCACTGCGCTACCAGCCGGTTCAGGCGCTGACGATGTACACGTCGTATAGCCGTGGCTTCCGCGCGCCGACGTTCGTCGAGAACAGCAAATCGCAAACGCTGGGCATTCAGGTGGACCAGAACACCGGCCTGAACTACACGTCGATTACCGAGGGCAATCCGAATCTCGCACCGGAGCGCACGCGTAACTTCAACATCGGCTTCCAGATGTCGCCGACCCGTACGACGGACTTCGGTTTCGACTGGTACCGGATTCGCGTGGATAACGTGATTGGTCAGGGCTCGCCGTCGCAGACGGTGACCGATGCAAACGGCAACCTGCTGTACAGGGTGATTCCGTACGCGAACCTCGGTTACCTCGACACGAACGGCTTCGAAGGAACGTTCCGCCAGGCGTTGCCGACGAAGACCGTGGGCACGTTCACGCTGTCGGGTGACTGGGCCTACGTGAACAGCTTCAAGCTCGGCAGCCCGGGCAAGGCGCCGGTCAACGGTGCGGGTAACAACTACACGTTGACGCAACCGTTCGGCGGCAGCTTCCCGCGCTGGAGAGGCAACACCACGCTGGACTGGTCGTATCACAAGTTCGACGCTGCGCTGACGTGGCAGTTCACCGGCCCGTACGCACAGAATCTGCTGGCCGAGCCGAACAAGGTTGGTTCGTACAGCCAGTTCAATCTGATGGTGACGTACACGGGCTTCAAGCACTGGACCATCTTCGGCGGCATCGACAACATCTTCAATCGCACGCCGCCGTACGATCCGGTCTTCGCACAAGGCACGCTGGACCAGAACGGCTACGACCAGTCGATCTACACGTACATCGGTCGTTTTGCACAGATCGGCGCGACGTACAAGTTCTGACGTGTAGTAGCGGTAGAGCAGTTTAGGGTTGGTCGCTCCGGTTAGACCGGCGGACAACGGTCGGTTGTCCGCCGTGACGGAGCGATCTCTTTTTGCCGGGCATGCCGTTCGGCGAGTCGCGTGCCGGTCACGAGCCGAAGCGCGTCCCCACCCATATCGATGATGAAATCCGCGAAGTTCCGAGGGCTGTGTGCAGCCGCGAGCCTGGCTGTTGCGCTTGGCATGGTGGTGGCGTCAGTGCCAGCGCAAGCTGCCCCGGCGATCTCGCAGTACGATCAACCCCGCTATCCGGCCACCTTCACGCATTTCGCGTACGCGGATCCCGACGCACCGTCGGACGGTTCACTGCGTTTCCAGAACTACGACGAAGCACAGAGCTACGATTCACTGAATCCGTTTCTCGTGCGCGGCGCACCCGCGCCCGACATGAAGAACCTGATGTTCGAGACGCTGATGCAGCGCAGCTGGGACGAACTCGCGTCCGAATATGCGCTGATCGCCGATGACGTTCAGGTTGCCCCCGATCTCACGTCGGCGACGTTCCACATCAATCCGGCCGCGCGCTTTTCGAACGGTGATCCGGTCACTGCCGCCGACGTCAAGTATTCATTCGACACGCTGACGAGCCCGAAAGCATCGCCGCTCTTCAACGCGCAGTTCGCGGTGATCCGCCGCGCGACGGTGATCGATAGCTCGACGATCCGCTTCGACTTCCGCCACGCCGAACGTGATGCGCCGCTGATCGCCGGCGATCTGCCGGTGTTCTCGCACAAGTGGGGCATGCGCGCGGACGGTACGCGCATTCCGTTCGATCAACTTGCTACTGTGCCGCCGATCGCGAGCGGTCCGTACCTGATCGAATCGCGCCGCAACGACAAGGAAATCGTCTACCGACGCAATCCGGACTACTGGGCCACGAACCTGCCGTCGCGACGCGGGATGTTCCACTTCGCGCACATCACGTTCAGGTTGTACCTCGATCAATACACAAAGCTCGAAGCGTTCAAGGCAGGCAACGACGACGTCGACGTCGAATACAGTGCCACACAATGGGCGCGCAAATACGTCGGCAAGAACTTCAGCAACGGCATGCTGAAACGCGGCGAATTCAGCGACGGCCCCGCGCAGATGCAGGGTTTTCTGATCAACCTGCGCAAGCCGATGTTCCAGGATGCGCGCGTGCGTCGCGCGCTCGGTCTCGCGTTCGACTACGACTGGATGAACCGGATGATGTTCTACGGTCAGTACCGGCGTCTGCAGAGTTTCTTCGACGCGAGCCCGTTCGGTGCGACAGGCATGCCGGGACCGAAGGAACTCGCGCTGCTCGAACCATTGCGCGCAAGCGTGCCGCCCGAAGTATTCGGACCGATGCTGAAGCAACCCGACACGCTGCCGCCGAACTCGTTGCGCGGCAACCTGCGCGTCGCGCGCGATCTGCTCGGGCAAGCGGGCTGGCACTATCGCGACGGCGCGCTGCGCGACGCGAACGACAACCCGATGACGATCGAGATCATCGACGATCAGCCCGGCATGGATCGTCTGATCCTGCCGTACATGCAGGCGCTCGCGAACCTCGGCATCCAGGCGCACATCCGCGAGCTGGATAGCGCGCTGTATCAGAAGCGACTCGACAACTTCGAGTACGACATGACGACGTTTATCTATCCGCCGGTGTCGATTCCGGGCGCAGAGCTAAAGCGCCGGTTCGGCAGCGCGGCCGCGTCGGAAGTCGGCTCGGAGAACTACCCGGGCATCCGTTCGAAAGCCGTCGACGCATTGATCCAGGACGCGCTCTCCGCCACGACGATCGACGATCTCGAAGCGGCGACCCGCGCGCTCGATCGCGTGCTGACGTTCTCGTACTACCTCGTGCCGCAATACTACGCGCCGGGCGCGCGGATCGCCTACAAGGCGACGCTCGGGTATCCGACGGTCGTGCCGGACTCGTATCAATACGAGGACTGGGTGATCGACTACTGGTACGTGAAGGCGGGTTCACAGAAACAACCCGCTGCACAAACCGCCGCACACTGAGGAGCGCGCATGCTGGCCTACATTCTCAGGCGTCTGCTGTTGATGGTGCCGACCCTGCTCGGCGTCGTGACGCTGACCTTCGTCGTCACGCAGTTCGTGCCGGGTGGGCCGGTCGAACAGGTGATGATGCAACTCCGCCACGGCGCCGGCCGTGGCGGAGAGGCGGGGGCGGGCGGCGGCGGTTATCACGGCAGCCAGGGCGTCGATCCGCAGCAGATCGAGCAGATCAAGAAGGAGTTCGGTTTCGACAAACCGCCGCTCACGCGCTACGTGATGATGCTCAAGCACTACGCGACGTTCGATCTCGGCCAGTCGTACTACCAGCACAACAGCGTGTGGGACGTGATCCGCTCGAAGGCGCCGGTGTCGATCACGCTCGGGCTCTGGACGGTGATACTCACGTACATCATCTCCGTGCCGCTGGGGATCGCGAAAGCGGTGCGCAACGGCTCGCGCTTCGATACGGTGACGAGCATCCTCGTGCTCGCCGGCTACGCGATCCCCGGCTTCGTGCTCGGCGTGCTGCTGCTGATGCTGTTCGGCGGCGGCACGTTCTGGCAGGTGTTCCCGATGCGCGGCCTGACCTCCGACAACTTCGCCGACCTCTCCGCGTTCGGCAAGGTGCTCGACTACCTGTGGCACATCGTGCTGCCGGTTACCGCATCGGTGGTCGGCAACTTCGCGATCGTTACGATCCTGACCAAGAACACGTTTCTCGAAGAGATCGGTCGCCAGTACGTGCTGACGGCGCGCGCGAAAGGCGCGGCCGAGCGCGACGTACTGTGGAAGCACGTGCTGCGCAACGCGGCGATTCCGCTGCTCACCGGTTTGCCGGCTGCATTCGTCGGCGCATTCCTGAACGGCAACCTGCTGATCGAGACGCTGTTCTCGCTCGACGGCATGGGCCAGCTTTCATACGACTCGGTGATTCGTCGCGACTATCCGGTCGTGCTCGGTTCGCTGTTCCTGTTCACGCTGATCGGTCTCATCACCAAACTCATCGCTGACGTCTGCTATGTCCTCGTCGACCCCCGCATCCAGTTCCACCGTCTCGACCGCTGAGCCCGTGGTCGTCGCGCATGCGCCGTCGCCGTCGCCATGGCGGCGCACGTGGCTGCGTTTCCGGCAGCAGAAGCTCGGCTACTGGAGCCTCGTGATCTTCGCGACGCTGTTCGCGATCAGCCTGCTCGGCGAAGTGCTCGCGAACGACCGGCCGCTGATCGTCCGCTACGACGGGCATTACTATTTTCCGATCGTGAAGGACTATTCGGAGCTCACGTTCGGCGGCGATTTTCCGGCGCGCGCGAACTACCTCGACCCGTACATCCGTTCGCGGCTCGAGTCGCCGGGCAACTTCGCGATCTATCCGCCGAATCACTACCACTACGACACGATCGATTACTTCGCCGCGCATCCGTTCCCGGCGCCGCCGTCGGCGAACAACTGGCTCGGCACCGACCAGTTCGGCCGCGACGTGCTGTCGCGGCTGCTGTACGGCTTCCGGCTGTCGGTGCTGATGGCGCTCGCACTCACCGTGTCGGGCGTGCTGATCGGCGTGCTGACGGGCGCGGTGCAGGGCTTCTACGGCGGACGTACCGATCTGATCGGCCAGCGGCTGATCGAGATCTGGAGTTCGATGCCGGACCTGTACCTGCTGATCATCTTCGCGTCGATTTTCGAACCGACGTTGTGGCTGCTGTTCATCCTGCTGTCGATGTTCGGCTGGCTCGTGCTGTCCGATTACGTGCGCGCCGAATTCCTGCGCAACCGCTCGCTCGACTACGTGAAGGCCGCGCGCACGATGGGTCTCACGCACTGGCAGATCATGTGGCGGCACGTGCTGCCCAACAGCCTCACGCCGGTGATCACGTTCCTGCCGTTCCGGATGAGCGCGGCGATCCTGTCGTTGACGAGCCTCGACTTTCTGGGGCTTGGCGTTGCACCGCCGACGCCGAGCCTCGGCGAGCTGCTGCAGGAAGGCAAGAACAATCTCGACGCGTGGTGGATTTCGGTGTCGGCGTTTGCGGCGCTCGTCATCACGCTGCTGCTGCTGACCTTCATGGGCGACGCGCTGCGCAATGCGCTCGATAACCGGATGCGCGGTTCCGCGTTTGGCGGAGGTCCGCGATGAACGCACCAAACACAGCCCGTCCGCTGCTGGAAATCGATCGCTTCTCGGTGCGCTTCGGCGACACGTTAGCGGTGCGCGAACTGAGCTTGTCGATCGGCCGCGGCGAGCGCGTTGCGCTGGTCGGCGAATCGGGTTCGGGCAAGAGCGTTACCGCGCTGTCGATCCTGCGGCTCGTCGCGCAGGCGGAACTGAGCGGCCGCATGCTGCTCGACGGCGAGGACCTGTTGCAGAAAACCGAGCAACAGATGCGCGGCATTCGCGGCGCCGACGTCGCGATGGTGTTTCAGGAACCGATGACCGCGCTCAATCCGCTTTACACAGTCGGCAAGCAGATCGCGGAGAGTCTGCGGCTGCACGAAGGGCTGCGACCGAACGCGGCGCGCGAACGTGGAATCGAACTGCTGCGGCGTACCGGCATTCCGGAACCGGAGCGGCGCATCGACAGCTTGCCGCATCAACTATCGGGTGGTCAGCGGCAACGCGCGATGATCGCAATGGCGCTCGCGTGCCGGCCGCGTCTGCTGCTCGCCGACGAACCGACTACCGCACTCGACGTCACCGTGCGCCAGCAGATCGTCGATCTGCTGATCGGCCTGCAGGAGCAGGAAGCCGCCGACCGTGGGATGGCCGTGCTGCTGATTACGCACGATCTGAATCTCGTGCGACGTTTCGCGCAGCGGGTCGCGGTGATGGAGAAGGGCGTGCTGGTCGAAACCGGCACGACCGAGGCGTTGTTCTCGAACCCGCAGCATCCCTACACGCAGCGTTTGCTCGACAGCGAACCGCAGCGCGCAGTCGATCCGATCGCCCCGGGCGCGCGGCGTCTGCTCGACGTGGAAAAGCTCACGGTCGATTACCGGATTCCGGCGCCGGGCTGGCGCTCGGCGTTCGGTCGCGCGACGTTCCGCGCGGTGCACGAAGTCGATCTCACGGTGCGGCGTGGGGAAACGCTCGGTATCGTCGGTGAATCGGGCTCAGGTAAATCGACGCTGGCCGCGACGATCCTCGGCCTGCAAGTGCCGGCTTCCGGCCAGATCCAGATCGACGGCATTCCGCTGCCCGCGTCCGGCACGAACCGCTCGCGTCGCGAACTGTATTCGCGGATGCAGGTGGTGTTCCAGGACCCGTACGGTTCGCTGTCGCCGCGGATGACGGTCGAGCAGATCGTCGGCGAAGGGCTCGCGGTGCATCATCCGGATGTCGGAACAGCGGAGCGGCGCACGCGCGTCGCGTCGCTGCTCGACGAAGTGGGGCTACCCGCCGAAGCGATGGCGCGTTATCCGCACGAATTCTCAGGTGGTCAGCGGCAGCGTATCGCGATTGCGCGCGCGCTCGCGGTCGAGCCGGAACTGCTCGTGCTCGACGAACCGACCAGCGCGCTCGACGTATCGATCCAGAAGCAGGTGCTGAATCTGCTGACGCGACTGCAGAAGAAGTATCACCTCAGCTATCTGTTCATCACGCACGATCTCGCGGTGATGCGTGCGATGGCGCATCGTGTGATCGTGATGAAGGCGGGGCGTGTCGTCGAAGCCGGCGATACGCTCGACGTGCTGCGTGCGCCGTCGCATCCTTATACGCAGTCGTTGCTGGCGTCGTCGATGATAGGGGCGTCGGCTTAGCGATCGCCGGTTGCGGCTCGCGTTATGCGAGTGCTTCCGGCGGATTCACTTCGACCGTCACATGCGACAGCCCTTCGAATCGCTTCAGCATCGCGTGATAGAACCGCGTGTCGCGGCGCGGCTCATGCGTCGCGACGGAAACCACCGCACTCATATGTCCGGGGCCGACACGCCACACGTGCAGATCGAGCACCGTGTCGCCGGCGCGTTCGATCGCGTGCCGCATGTCTTCAGTCATCCGCTGATCGGGACTCATGTCGAGCAGGATCGCCCCCGTGTCGCGCATCAGACCGTATGACCAGTTCGCGATCACGACCGCGCCGATCATGCCCGCGAGCGGGTCCATCCACAGCCATCCGAACTGCCGCGCGAGGACGAGACCGACGATCGCGAGCGCGGACACCGCAGCGTCGGCCATCACGTGGATATAAGCCGAACGTATGTTGTGATCGCGATGCGCGCCGTGAGCGTGATGCGAGTGATGGCTGCCGCTGGCTGTCGGTTCGTCGTGCGAATGCGCGTGAGCGTCGTGGGTGTGCGAATGGTGGTGATCGTGGCTGTGTGAATGTCCGTGATGATCGCCGCGCAGCAGCCACACGCTCGCGAGATTGACGAGCAGGCCGACTACGGCGATGGGAATCGCTTCGTCGAACCGGATCGGCACCGGCGACAGAAACCGCGACACCGCTTCGTAACCGATCAGCACCGCGATCATCGCGAGCGCGATCGCACTCGTGAACCCCGCGAGATCGCCGAGCTTGCCGGTGCCGAACACGAAGCGAGAATCAGTCGCGTGCCGACGCGCATACGTGTAGGCGAGCGCCGCGATCAGCATTGCGCCTGCATGCGTCGACATATGCAATCCATCGGCGACGAGCGCGAGCGAACCGAACACACTGCCGCCGACGATTTCCGCCGTCATCATTGCCGCGCACAACGCAATGACCGCCCACGTTCTGCGTTCGTTCTGCTGATGCGCGGCACCGAGGAATACGTGATCGTGCGCGGCGCGAAACGGACCGCTGCCGAACGGGTTTTTATCGTTGCTCATGTGCCGCCCTACCTGAAGTAACTGTGAACCACGTCGATCAACTGTTCCGTCGCGCTTTCGGACGGATCGTCGTCGACCTCTGCATCGACGAGGTGATTCCTGATGTGATCCTCCAGCACGGTCGCGAGCAGACCATTCATTGCGCCGCGACAACTGGTGATCCGCTGCAGCACTGTTGCGCATCCATGCTCGTCTTCGAGCGCGCGTTCGATGGCTTCGACTTGCCCCTTGATGCGCCGGACGCGATTAAGCAGCTTCTGTTTGTCCTGAATCGTATGACCCATGCGGATGCTCCTCTATACCGGGGCGAGTATAGAATTTCGCGTGGCTTGTGTATAGGGGGTGGGGGTATATGGAAAAGACTGGAAAAAACGATTGCACGCAGCCGCGTGCAGCGGCCGCATGCGATCTGATGCTTACGACAAGGTCATATTTGCCCGAGTAGCAGCAGCACGATTACGACGATCAGTACGACGCCGAGAAGGCCGGTTGGCCGATAGCCCCAGCCGCGGCTATACGGCCAGCTTGGAAAGGCGCCGATCAGCAGCAGGATCAGCACGATCAGCAGAATGGTTCCGAGGGTCATGGTCGTCTCCGTTACGGCTCGTGGCCGGATAGTCGATCAGGAAAGGCGAGGAAGGGGCGCACGCGCAGCTGGTGAGAGCGCACGCATACGCAGGCAGCGGTGCGCGGGTGGTACATCGCGCAACCGCTGTCCTTGCTTTCGATTCAGCAAGCCGTGTGCCCAGTGGGAAGGTCAGCAAGCGGCAGCGCAAAGGATCACATGCAAGCCCACACAGAGCGCGAGCATGACGCACGCCATTGAGCGTGCTGAGCCCTTCGGCGGCGAAGCCCGCGGGAAGAATGACTGCCTTGTCACGAAGGCAAACGGCGCGAGGGCTGATCTCGTCTCGGACCACCAGGCAGAGTGAACGTGGCGCCCACTTAGGCGAGTGCCACCGAGGCCGCACACGGAAAGGAGAAGCTTCGTGTCAGCGGCTTTCTTTTGCCTACTTTTCTTTGCCGCGGCAAAGAAAAGTAGGTGCCGCCCCGCACAGGGGCAACGCTTGCGCCGCGAGGCGCGAATTAGCACCACCACGCGAAAAAACAAAAAAAAGCACAAGCAAAAAACCAGGCACAGTATGCGTTCACACGCTACTCACCTCCGCACAGGTATCGCACACATGCGTCGCATGCGCCTCACGCTCAACCCACATCGAATCACCGAACTCATGCGTCCGATACCCGCCAGCTTCGAGAGCAGCGGTAACCCGCATCAACGTCGCCGCCCCAGCGAACGCCCGCAACAACGCATAGTGGCTCGAGTCAGGCTCATGCGTCCCCGACACGATCACATCGACCGCCCGCAACCGTGTATGCGGACCGATACGCTGAGTCGCAAGGCCATCACCCGCATGCACGATGCCATCGACCCGCGCCGAATGCTCGAGCGCCCGCACAACGGTAGTCCCGATCGCGACAACCCGCCCCCCGCGCGCATGCGTCGCCGAAACGAGCGCGGCCGTCGCGACAGGAATCCTGTACGGCTCATCGAGCGGCAGACGGGCATCGAGCGCGGCATCGCCAGTGGACGAAAGACCAGCTGCATGCGTGAGCGTCGCAAACGGAATGCCGCGTGCACGCAATGACGCAACCGTCTGCCAGTCCAACATGAAACCTGCAGAAGGCGCTTCGAACGCAACCGGCTGCGCAGCAATTGAAGTCCACACGTCCCACAGCGCGAGTGGATCGCGCAGATGCGCGTACTGCACCGGCTTGCCGTGCTGCGCGAGCATGCGCCACACCTGCGCGGCGTCACCATCAAAATGCAGCTCGACGAAACGCGTGTGATCGAGGAAACGCGCGATGGTCGCGTGCTGATCGCCGAAGCGCAGTCGATCGCCTTCACGGAGAATCGGCGGTGCGGCACGCGCTTCAGTCGGCGTGTGGAAATCGCCTGCACCGAACACGATGGCACTGAAGCGCGTCATCGCGTGAGCAGCGAACGCCGCATGACCCGCGAGCCGAACTTCGATGACCGCGCCGCTGCGCACGTGAATACCAGAGAGACTCGCAGGCAGCGTGGCCGCGTCGTTGGCGATCACGCAGTCGCCGCGACGCAGCAGCCCGGCGAACGCGACGCGCGGACGCTGAGCGATACGACCATCGCGATCGACGACGAGCAGCCGTGCATCGTGCGGGCGCTGTATGGGCGAGGTAGCAGCACGCATGGTCATACCTGGCTCCGTGCATCGACGGCTTCGCGTTCTGTCGACGCTCCACGCAATTCGTACAGCGCCGCACCCATCGCATCGGCGATCTCGCGAGCAGCAACAGCAGGCGGCTTCAGTTCAGCCGGGTCGCCATCGGGCACAGCAAGCGCATGCAACGGCGTGTCCATGTCGCCGGGATCGAGCGACAGCAGGCGCACACGCTCGCCGGCGAGTTCGGCGTTCCAGATGCGCGTCATGTGGCGCAGCGCGGCCTTGCTCGCGCCATACGCGCCCCACAGCGGGTACGGCTCGATCGCGGCATCGCTCGACACGTTCAGCACGATCGCGCCGCCGTGCTCGCGTGCAGCCGAGGTCAGCGAGCCGAGCAGCGCTTTCGTGAGCCGGAACGGCCCGAGCAGGTTCGCCGCGAGCGCGGCTTCGAGGTCTTCGCATTCCGTGTCGGCGAGCCGCGCGAGCGGCACGGGTCCCAGCGACGACGCGTTATTGACGAGCACATCCAGCCCGCCGAGCACGCCGCCGATCTGCAGCGCGAGCGGATAGATGTCGTCCTTGTTCGCGACGTCGCCGACGAGTCCGACCGCGTTCGGACGGGCCGCCGCGATCGCTGCGACGCGCTCCGCCGTGCGGGCGACGAATGCGACCCGCGCGCCGCGCGTGAGCAGTTCGTCCATCAATGCGAGGCCGAGCCCCGAGGTGCCGCCGGTGACGGCGACGCGTGCGTTGGCGAAGGGTTCGATCGATCGGGTCATGGGGAGGTCCTTGTAAGAGAGCCGCGCACTGGTTACGTTAGGAGTGCAAGCTCGATGGCCCGATAATAGGAACGCACAGTCGCTGTCCCCAGCGCGTTGTCCAACCCCTTGTCAGATAGTCGATACGATGGACGAAACCCTACCGCCGTCAGCGGACGAATCCGCCGACGAGCAGGCTCACGATGCCCTGCACGCCGCGCAGCACCTCGCGCGCAATCTCGTCGCGCTACGGCATGCGCGCGCGTTGACGCAGGAGGGGCTCGCGAAGGCGTCGGGTCTACCGCGTTCGACGGTCGCGAATCTTGAGTCGGGCGACGGCAATCCGTCGCTGGCAGTGCTGATGAAAACGGCGGGCGCGCTCGGCGTGCCGCTCGACGAACTGCTCGCGTCGCCGCGCGCGAAGGTGCGTCGATGGTCGGCAGCCGAAGTCGCTGCGCAGAATCGCGGCAACGGACTGACGATCCGGCCGCTCGTCCCCGAGCCGATGCCCGACGGCATTCTCGAAACGATGACCTTCAGTCCCGGCGGCTACATGCGCGGTACGCCGCATCTGCCGGGCACGCGCGAATATTTCACGTGCCTGGAAGGCCGCGTTGCGATATTCGTCGCGGGCGAGCGGCACGGCCTCGAAGCCGGCGACGTGCTCGCGTTTCCGGGGCACGTACCGCACTCGTATCGCAACGAAGACGCTCAGCAGAGCGCGCTCGGCGTGTCGATCGTGATTCTCGCGAAGGCGGGAGTGTAGGACGGGTGTCAGAAAAAGCGGCACAGCAAGACACGCGCCCGCGTGGCGGGCGGTTGGGTGATTCCTGAAGTCAAACGCGCGGACGCAGGAGCGGACGAACGCGCCGTCCGCTCCCGAGCGATTCGCGCCGGCGCCGGTCAGTGTCTACGCCGTATCCACGCGGGCATGTGATGGACCGCGAACCAGTGGTGCATCATGCCTTCGCCATCGTGTTCGCGGCGATATAGACGCGATTCGAACACCGACAACGCAACCAGCACCAGCAACCCGACAGCGAGCCCGATCAGCCCGGCGATTGTTTCAGCATCCATGGCAGCCTCCTTGCTTAATGCAGCCATCCCTTTATGGTAGGTCAGTTGCGGCAAAGGGGAAGGACGGTGCGTTGCCGTCGTGCTCCGCGCATTGCAGGTAGACTGCACGGCCGGACGGTGTGCGCCGTCGCACTTTTTCTGTTTTCTGTCGAAAAGCCTATGAATCGTGTTGCATGGCGGTTTCCGCTAAAGTCGTCTTTCGTTTTGTCCTTTGTTCTGCTTCTTTCCGCTTGCGCCGACGGTTCGTCGACGCCTCATCGGGCGCCGCCGCAGGATCCGCCCGACTACCACGGCGTTCCGACCGACACGCGCCCGCCGTCGATGATCGTCGCGCCCGACGCGCAGTAACGCTTGATGACGACGTGGTGGTGTGGATGATGTAGCTGCCGCAAAAGACGAAGCCCCGGCGCGGGCACGCCGAGGCTTCTGACCCGCACGCACTGTTCGCGCGGAGCGCGCGGGCTGAACGCATTCCAGCATGAATCGCCGCTTCGATCTGTATGCGCTTGTTTCAAGTGGTAACCGGGACGCGTTGTGCGAAGTGGGGTGCGTGGACGCACGGATCTTCACGCGATACTTCGCGCAACCCTCGGCAGCAGACGCCCCAGCGTAATACCGCGTGCCGCCATGAACACCAGCAACGCGGCCCACAGCCCATGGTTGCCGTACGCCGCGACGAACCCCCACGACGCGACGAGAAACACCGCGAACGAGACGGCCATCGCATGCATCAATTCGCGCGTGCGCGTCGCGCCGATAAACACGCCGTCGAGCAGAAAACCCCACACCGAAATCACCGGCGATAGCGCCGCCCACGGCAGATAGGTCTCGGCGGCTTGCCGGATCGACGCCTGATCGGTCAGCCGTTCGACGATCCATGCGCCGGCGCCCGCATACACCAGCGAGAATCCGAGCGCGCCGCATCCTGCCCAGAGCATCGTCGACCGGACGGCCTGCCGGAAAGCGTTGCGATCGCGCGCGCCGATTGCCGCGCCGACGAGCGCCTCCGCAGCATGCGCGAAGCCGTCGAGTCCGTAAGCCATGAAGGTCTGGAAATTGAGCAGCAACGCGTTCGCGGCGAGGATCGCATCGCCGTGCTGCGCACCGAGATGCGCGAACCAGCCGAACGAACCAAGCAGACACAGCGTGCGCACGAAGATGTCGCGATTGATTACGACGAGCCGCTTCAATGCATCGCGATCGAACAGATCGATGCGTCGCGGCGCGGGCCCGTCATGTGTCCGCAGATGCCGCAGCAGCGCCGCGCCGAGTACGAAACCGAGCACATCGGCGGTAGCGGTGGCGGCGCCGATGCCCGCGACGCCGCCGTCGAGTCCATACACGTAGAACAGCACCGCGATCACGTTCACGACGTTGATGAACACCTGGATGACGAGCGCCGCGCGCACGCGTTGCGTGCCGAGCAGCCAGCCGAGCACGACGTAGTTCGCGAGCGCGAACGGCGCGGCCCAGATGCGCGCGTGAGAGTACGCGCGCGCGTGTCGTTGCACGTCCGCGCTGCCGCCGAGCGCGCGCAGCGTGTAGTCGATCAGCGGAGCCTGCGCGAGCAGCAGCACGGCGCCGATGGCGAACGCGAGCAGCAGCGCGCGCACGACGTTCATCCGCAGCGCGTCCGGATCGTTCGCGCCGAACGACTGCGCGACGAGCCCGGTCGTGCCCATCCGCAGAAAGCCGAAACCCCAGAACACGAAGTTGAAGAACAGTCCGCCGAGCGCGACGCCGCCGAGATACGACGCGCTGTTCAGATGACCGGCGACTGCTGTGTCGACGGCGCCGAGAATCGGCTGCGTGAGATTGGCGATGACGATCGGAAACGCGAGCGTGAAAACCCGGCGATGCCAGTGAACAGGTGCGACCGAGTCGGAACCGGTCCGCGCAGAGTCGCTGTCGTTCAAGCGCGTTCCTGCACGCACACCCACGGCGACACGACGACCGCCCACAGGTTCGGGTCGCGTGCTGCATAGTCGGAGGCGGTGTTCTCCTGCATGCGTTCGACGAGTCCCGCCGATACCCATTGCGCGACCTGCGCGGTATCGTCGCTGGCAATCGCTTCGGCGACGCTCACGAGGTCGAGATCGCCCGCGACGCGCAGCAGCATCCCGCGGGCAAAGAACCGTTCGAGTTCAGGCCAGCCGATTTTGGCGGTTTCACCGAGCAGCTTGGCGTACAGCGGGCTATGGGACGAGTCGGACGAAGTCATCGGAGCAGGGTGGGGAAGCGGAAGGCGGCCGTTACTATAAACCATCGACAGGCGGTAAAAGCATCGTGCAACCTCGCATGCAATGCATATTTCTGTGATGCAAACGTAATAAATTAACTCAACCGTATCTCTTATTTATTCGGACAATTAGTACCGAGGGAATACATCGCGGACCGGAAGCCTATCGCGGATTTCAAAAATCCTCACTCATTCGTGCACTGCCGCACATCTCATTATGCGGTGCGAAAAATTCGCGACATGCTGGGTCGATTTAACGATATTTGTTGGTTGAGAGCATTTTGCGAACTATGTTGAGATAGCTGAGAGGCCTGCCCAGCCTGCGTTTTGGGTCAATGCCTTAGATAATGAGACAGTTAAATTTTAAAAATTCGTCTGTATATTAAGATGGGATTAACGAGGTATGTCGGGGATTTTTCTTCACGTAATGCGTACTCCGTGCGCCGCAACACATTTTCCTGGAAATTAATAGATTGCACATATAAAGGCAGGTTGTTAGATTTCCAATCGGCGCATGGTGAACCGGTCCTTTGCCGATATGCGCCGAACCCCCGTTAGCCCGGCCGCGTGCCGGGCTTTTTTTTCGTCGTCGGTTTTGCTGCGGGGAGCGACTGACCACCCAGATGCGGGAAGCGGCCACTTCACTGCGGTGTCGCAAGTTGCTGCGTATGATGCTCCGGTGACGAACCGGACTGCGTCGATGATTCTGCTGTGGACTTTCGTGGGAGTGTGCCCCGTCGCGTTCGGCGTGCTGTTCGCGTTCGCGTCACGCGTCGACCCGCTGTCGGGCCGGTTGCGGCTCGGGCAGCGGCACAGCACGCAGGCGCCGGGTCACTGCTTGCAGCGCACCACCATCGACCGGTTTTTGACGTTCGCGCCGAACAATCCACCCAGCGACCCGCCCGCGGTCGCACCGTTGTCCACATCCTTCGAAATCACGTCGTAGCCATACGCGCCGCACGCTTCGCCCGCGCGACGGTAGCACTCGCCCCAGTTCGAACTCGCGTCGCTGCCGCTGCAGTTGATCGCGAAGCCGGTTTCGCCGCTGGGCAGATAGGTCAGCGTGGTGGTACTCGAGCAGCCCGCCACGCTCGCTAAGGACAGTGCGGCCAGTGTGGCCAGCCCGGCTAGCGCGGTGGCCCGTACGAAGGCAGCCGTGCCGGCCGCGGAAGTTGCGGTTTTCATCGCGAGATCCCTGTAGACGACGCGGCGGAAAACCGCGTCTCGTAATCAATGGAGCGTCGCGAGGCGGCTGGGGTTCCCGGCCGGTTCTGCATCGGCGTGCTGCAACAGCGTCCGGGCAGGGCGATCAGCGTGCTGGCAGCGCGCGCGACGGGTCGATCGACCGGCCCTGATAGCGCAGTTCGAAGTGCAGCATCACGCGGTCGCTGTCGGTGTCGCCCATTTCGGCAATCTTCTGGCCTTGCGTGACCGCCTGGCCTTCCTTCACGAGAAGCGCGCGGTTGTGTGCGTACGCGGTCAGGTATTCCGACTGGTGCTTGATGATCAGCAGATTGCCGTAGCCGCGCAAGCTGTTGCCCGCGTAGACCACCGTGCCCGCGGCCGCCGCGACGACCGGCGTGCCGGCTGCGCCGCTAATGTCGATGCCCTTCGAGTTCTTGCCGTCGAATGTGCGGATCACGGTGCCGTTCGCCGGCCAGATCAGCGAGATCGACGTGGCAGGGGCGGCGGACGGCGCTTCCGTTTCGACCGGTGCGCTGCGCGGGCTCGCCGAAGCTGTACTGCTTCTGCTGCTACCGCTACGCGAGCCGCCCGCTACGCCTGCGGAGTTCGCCGGCGGCTCGACGCGCAGCACCTGGCCGACCTCGATCGCATCCGGATTCGACAGGTTGTTCCAGCGCACGATGCTCTGCACCGACGCGCGGTTGCTGCGCGCGATTTTCGACAGGGTATCGCCCCGTTCGACCCGGTAGAACCCGGGCCCGACCGGCGCCGATCCGCACGCGGCAAGAAGTGCGACGAGCGTAGCCGCAAGCGGCACACGGACCAGCCGTCTGATTGTTGTTCCCAGCATTGGACCTCGCAAAGCACCGCCGCGCGCTGACTCCGCGTGCTGACTCCGATTACGCGGCGGAGGCAAAAACGCCCGATTCTAACGGTTTTGCTGCAGACCCCGCGAAAACGATGCGGCGCTGCCGCCGTATCCGTCAGCGGGTTTCGGCAGTGGACGCGACGTGGATGCGCAGTGTGGCCGTCTCGGTGACGCCGGGTTCGAGCCAGCGCAGGCCGAGGCCGTTGTGGATTGCATCAGGCAGGCCGAGCCACGGCTCGACGCAGTAGAAGTCCGAGTCGGCGGCTTCGGTCCAGGTCGTCACCGCGTACCAGTCGATCGAACCGGGACGCTGCAGATCGATCGTCACGATGCGGTTCAGGCCCGGTGCGACGAGTCGCACTTGCGCATCGCCGCCTTCGAGGCAATGAAAGCGATCGAGGATGCGCGGATCGTCGAGCGTATAGCGCGGCTCGCCGGCTTCCGGCGCGCTGATCGTGCCGTCGGGCTGCTGATGGCGACGGTGTGTCGGCGGCAGTTCGAGCGTCGTCTCGCCGCGCTGCGTGTGCGGCAGTTCGAAGTAGAAGTGATGGCCCGCGTAGTAGGGCAGCGCTGCGTCGCCGGTGTTGGACGTGGTCAGCGCGACGTCGAGCGTGTGTTCGTCGACGAGCCGGTAGACCGCTTCGAAGCGGAAACCGAACGGATAGCCCGCGCGGGTCGCGTCGCTGTCGACGAGCGTCATGTGCAGCGTGCGGCCGTCGGCTTCGGTCGTCGCCGCGAACGGCAGGTCGCGGGCGAAGCCGTGCATCGGCAACTCGCGCACGACGCCCTGTGCATCGCGCCAGAAGCCGAGCCGGCCATCGACGCGATGTCGTCCGAGAAACGGAAACAGCAGCGGATTGCCGCCACGGATTTTCGACGGCTGCCTCCAGTCGGCCGCATCGGGCCAGTGGATCACCG
The DNA here is from genome assembly GCF_004359985.1 of Paraburkholderia flava. Classification (NCBI taxonomy): domain Bacteria; kingdom Pseudomonadati; phylum Pseudomonadota; class Betaproteobacteria; order Burkholderiales; family Burkholderiaceae; genus Paraburkholderia; species Paraburkholderia flava. The sequence goes on from NZ_SMRO01000002.1 coordinate 1,052,452, forward strand.
GCTGGCCGTCGATATGCCACGACAGCAGCCGGCCACCGGTCTGCGGCGCGAAGCGGAGGAGGGACGCGCCGTGCGCGATTTCGACGATGGGTTGATGCTGGAATTCGGGCATGGACGAAACGACGGAAGAAACCGGGATTGAAGGAATGCGCGACGGGTGCAACGCGCGGCGGGACCGCAGGCGACTGTGGATTGTGCGCTGCTTTGCGCTACGGGGAAACCCTCTCCCGGGAAATTGCGGGTGTGACGCGAGGCTCGCGTTGTCGATAATTCGTCTGACTGTCCCGGCCATTCGTTGCCGGCAGTCGATCTCCGGAGGCGGTCATGGATCTCGCGATGGCAATGGGCGTTGCCCTGTTCGGCATGTTTACCTGCAGCACGGTGTATTTCTTTTACAAGATCGCGCGCTAGGTCCGTCCGATTGCCGTTGCGCGTCGCGTATCTGGTCTTTGTCCATACGTGACGCTGTGACGTCGGGTCCGGCTCGTTCAAGCTACCCGCCTTCCCCGCAAGGCCGCCGCCCTGGCGGGCTTTTGCTTTCATCGATGTAAGCCGTCGCTGCCGCGAATTTTTTTATCTACGCGTAAACGCTTGGCGGTGCCTTTTCCCGCAGTCATAATCGGTGCGCCTCTGGACGCCGGGTCGCGAGCCCGGCGCGCCGTCCGTTTTTTTTCGCGCTTATTTCACATTTAATTTCACCATAGAGGGCCGCCGCGTGAGCTTGTGGTTTCTGATTTTTCTGAGCGTCTTGCAGGGCGTCACCGAACTTTTTCCGGTCAGCAGTCTTGGGCATACGCTGCTCGTTCCCGCGCTGTTCGGCATGCATATCGACAAGCATGCACCGCAACTGCTGCCGTTTCTCGTCGCACTGCATCTCGGCACCGCGCTCGCGTTGCTGTGGTACTTCCGCGCACGTTGGGTCGCACTGGTGCGCGGCTTCTTCGCATCGCTGGGCGGTCGTCATAACGACGACGGCCACATGATGTGGGCGCTGATTATCGGCACCATTCCGGCGGGCATCGTCGGGCTGCTGCTGGAAAAGCGGCTCGAGCATCTGTTCCACGATCTGCGGATCGTCTCGATCGCGTTGATCGTCAACGGCGTGCTGTTGTGGTTCGGCGATCGGCTGCAACGCTCGCGCGTGCATTTTGCGCCGGAGCGACTGACGTTCCGCCAGGCGTTTCTCGTTGGCCTCGCACAGATCGGCGCACTGATCCCCGGTTTTTCGCGCAGCGGCCTCACGATGATCGCCGGCAATGCAGCGGGTCTCACCGCTGAGAAAGCCGCAGAATTCGCGTTCCTGCTCGGCACGCCGATCATCTTCGCGGCCGGCTTGCTCGAAGTACCGAAGCTGCTGCACTCGCCGGGGCAACTCGGAGATGCGGTGCTCGGCGGTGTGTTGACCGCGATCGCCGCGTACCTGAGCGTACGCTTTCTGATGCGCTACTTCGAAGGACGTGGACGGCTTGCGGCGTTTGGGGTGTATTGCGTGATCGCGGGGGCGCTGTGTCTCGGCTGGTTCATGCTGCATCCGCAGCCGGTTTGATGTTTCTGAGGTTCAATTGAAACGACGGATAACCGGCAAACTCGTCAGCGAGCGCGCGGTCGGTTAAAATCGCGGTCTCGCCTACCGGCTCTCTGGTGTTGATGGACCCAATGCGTAGGGTCCGTTGCCTTTGCGGCCGGTTGGCGTCGATCGCGTTTGTCGGTATCCGCCCTTAGCTCAGTTGGATAGAGCAACGGCCTTCTAAGCCGTAGGTCACACGTTCGAATCGTGTAGGGCGGGCCAGTCTGATCCAGCGCCCGGACTTTCTGTTGCGCGCGCTTCGTCGTTGCGAATTCTCGTGTAGCCGGCGCGTAGGCATTTCCCTTCTTTGAATCTCGATCTACGTTGATCGCAAGTCTGTGCGACCAGCGCTGCATCTACTTCACATCGATAACGAATCGTCACGCCAGAACGGCACGTGTCCGGTTTTTCGGATCGACGAGCAGCGACAGTTGCTGCCCAACCTGAAAGCCCTGGTAACTGAGCGCATGGGCAACTGCATCCTCGCCGGTTTCCAGTCGAATCGACAGCCGGTAATTGGGCATATAGTTGACCAGCCCCTGACGCTGAACGTTAGTAATCCGACCGAACGCTGGCACGCCGACACGGCGCAGACGCTTCGCCCTGAGAATGCGCAGCGCGAACGCGCCCACAGGGATGATGATCATCAGCGGAAAGAAGAATCCAAAACCCGCCGCGAAGAACAGATCGCTACGCAGCGACCATAACCGCCGCCAGCGATCGCCCGGCGAAGGCAGACGCAGGAAGTTTTTCGCATAGCTGCGCGCGTCCTGCGCGTTGGGGTCTTTGTGTCCCGCCTGGTTCAGGCTGATCTGTTGTGCCAGCCTGTCCGCGTATCCGGCGACAGCGCCTGCTGCGTGTGCATCGACGGTGTTCGATGTGGACAGTGCATGCGATCGCAACACGTCGGCGCGATTGCTGATGTTGTACGCCTGTTGTTCCAATGCATCGGCACGGTGTGCGATGTCGATCGCCTTTTGTTGGCGCGCATCGTCGGGTGTCGATTGTGGTTTGGCGAGCGTGGCAACCTCGGCCTCGAAGGCCTTTTTCTGCTGACCGAAGCCGACTTGTGCGGCATCGATCGCATCGGCTTCTGCCATTAGCGGAGAGAGTTGCGCGCGCATGTCCGACGACGCCGGCGCAAACCATTCGAGGTTTGAACCTTTCGTCGCATCGCCCGCGTAGATGCACGCAAAGCCCAACGCCATCATCGCAATGAACCAGATACCGATCGTCCTGCTCATGTGGACTTTTCCTTGTTGTCGCCTGGTAGCCTCGGGGCATCCGGTAAGAGCCTGAACCTGGTGGATTGCCGAGCGGTTTTCAGATATGGATGATCGCGTATGACGGCGGTGTTACGCAATATATCGGTCATAGGCATTGGGCGTTGCTTATGGTCGGGAAATCGTTTTAAAGATCCACGATTTTTCGCATTCCATAACTCCAGAATTCTCTGCATTTTCAAGCCACAAGGCCACGAAAAAACCCGACGCATTCACGCTGCCTTCGAACGTTTCAACACCACCCGCCAACACGTTCTAGACGAGTTAATCGAAAGCGCAACTAGCTATCCGCATTGGCACTGATAGAGTAATAAGCGGCAACCGGACAACGAGCCTTTCTGCGTGCTACCTACCCGGAGCCGCATCAAGAATGGGTTGCAGAAGAACAAAACGGGAAGGCCCGATAAAGGCTGTGAGGGAAATTGACCATGAGTCATATGCTGCAAAACGGGGAGATGGCGGTACTCGCCATCGCCGTGATACTGGCAATCGCATTGCTGGTCTGGATATCGGGAATCATCCGCTACATTCCAAACGACCGCGTCGGCGTGGTCGAAAAGCTCTGGAGCCTGAACGGCTCGGTCAAGTCGGGGCTGCTTGCACTCAGCGGAGAAGCAGGTTTTCAACCGGACCTGCGTCGCGGCGGCTTTCACTTTTTCGCGCCGTTTCAATACCGTGTCCACATTCATTCGATGGTGTCGGTGACGCAAGGCAAGATCGGCTATGTGTTTGCCCGCGATGGTCGCGATCTGCCCGCCGGACAGACGCTTGCCGACAACTCGAACATCGATGATTTTCGCGACGTGCGCGCCTTCCTTGAAAAAGGCGGCGAGAAGGGCCCGCAGCGCAAGGTATTGCGCGAAGGCACGCACATTCTGAATCCCGCGCTCTTTGTCGTGATGACGGAAGAGGCTACCTATTCGCTGTCGCTTAAGGCCGCCGAGAAAGCCTATTACGAAAAGATGCGTGAGCTTCTCGATCAGCGCTCGGGATTCTCGCCGGTCGTCGTGAAGGGCGCAGAGGGCGAACACGATTCCGACCTGCTCGCGATCGTCACGGTACAGGACGGTCCCGCGTTGCCGAAGGACGAACTGCTCGCGCCGGACGTCGGCGATGTCCACAACTCGTATCAGGAGCCGCAGAAGTTTCTGGCTGCCGGCGGTCGCCGTGGTCGTCAGGAGCGCGTGCTGGTCGAAGGGACGTGGTACATCAACCGTCTGTTCGCGACGATCGAGTTCATTCGCAAGACCGTGATTCCGGTCGGCTTTGCAGGCGTCGTCGTGTCCTATACGGGTCGTCGCGGCGCCGATCTGTCGGGCAGCGAATATAGCCACGGCGAGCTCGTCGAGAGCGGTTGCCGCGGCGTATGGCGTGACCCGCTGATGCCGGGCAAGTACGCGTTCAACACGTACGCGGGCAAGATCGAACTCGTGCCGACGACGAACTTCGTGCTGATGTGGAAGTCGGGCGAGAGCGGATCGAACTTTGATTCGAATCTGCGTGAAATTACGCTGATCACGAAGGATGCGTTCGAGCCGTTGCTGCCGTTGTCGGTGGTCGTGCACATCGACTATCGCAAGGCGCCGATGGTCGTGCAGCGCTTCGGCAACATCGCGCAGCTCGTCGAGCAGACGCTCGATCCGATGGTGTCGTCGTATTTCAAGAACGTCTCGCAGACGAAGACCTTCATCGAGCTGATCCAGTCGCGCAGCGAGCTGCAGGCCAATGCATCGAACGATATGCGCGGGCGTTTCCAGGCGTATTCGCTGGAATTCGAGGAAGTGCTGATCGGCACGCCGAAAGCGCAGGGCGGTGACGTACAGATCGAAAACATCATGGCCCAGTTGCGCGACCGGCAGATTGCGCGTGAACAGGTCGAGACTTTTGCGCAGAAGCAGATCGCGGCCGACAAGCAACGCGAGCTGAACGAAGCGGAGCAGCGCGCGGCCAAGCAGAAGGAGCTCACGGGCTCGCTCGTCGACATCAGCATCAAGGAAAACATGGGCTCGGCGAGCGTGAAGGCAGCCGAGAAGCGTCGCCAGGAAATCGAGGCGCTGGCTCACGCTGAGAAATTCCGTCAGGAGATGGAGGGCTCGGGTCGCGCGTCGGCGATTCGTTCGGTGGGCGAAGCGGAAGCGTCGGCAATCAAGGCGAAGTCCGAAGCGTTGCAGGGCGACGGTGCCGACAAGCAGCTGACGCAGACCGTGATGCTGCGACTCGCAGAGGCCTTCGAGACAGCCAAGGTGCCGCTCGTGCCGCAGATCCAGCTGGGCGGTGGTACGGAAGGAAACGCATTCTCGACGCTGATGTCGCTGATGAGTTCGCTTAAGGCGCTCGAGCTGTCCGCATCGCACACGCGGCATAGCGAAACGCAGTAGTCCAGTTGCGATTCGATAAGCCCGACGCAAAATCAGGCTGAAGAAAAGCACGAAGGGATATCGCATCCGCGATATCCCTTCGTCATGTCCGGTCACGCAGCGCGTTTCATCTACTCACGCCGCGATCGCCTGAATCAAATCAAAACCGGTGCCGAAGCCCCAGATTCACCATCTCCTGCGTGCTCGTCCCTGCATACCCATACGAACCGATCGAAGCCTGCGCCGCCACTGAGCCGCCCGTACCGTCGCCGGTCTGGCCGCTTGCATGTTGATACGCAGCGGTCATGTAGACGTCGGTGCGCTTCGACAGGTTGTAGTCCGCGCCGATCGACACTTGATGATACGTCGCCGACGTGTCGCCGCTCGACTTCGTGTAGCTATAGCCGAGGCCGAGGAGCAGGGCGGTCGACGCCTGGTAGTTCACGAAGCCTTGCCCCGTGTTGTACTTCTCGTTCGATGCGAATGCCGATGCGCTGTCGCGACGATACTGCGCATTGCTGTAGCCGGCGCCGAGCGTGAATGCGCCGAGCGTGTACTGACCGGCGATGCGCGCGATACCGAGCGAGTGCGCGGTGTCGTAGCCGAGGTTGATCGGGCCGTCGAACGTGCCGTCCGACGAGCTGGTCCAGCCTGCGCCTGCGTCTGTGCTGCGCGGACCGGCCGAAGCGGGGCTGTTGGCGGCCCAGAAGTAACCGGCGGCCACGGCGATCGGGCCGTTGTTGTACGCGAGTGCGGCGGAGTACGACTGCTCGGAACCGGTGCTGCCGGCGATGCCGCCGAACGAGTACATCGTTTCGAACTGCAGGCCCGACCAGACCGGCGATGCGTACTTGACGGCGTTGCTCACGCGGAAGCTGTTGTCGTAGTTGTCGACGTCGCCGGCAGTGGCGAACGCGCTGCCGAAGTAGTTGTCTTCGGTGATGCCTTGCACGAGGTCGATCAGCGGATCGTACTGGCGACCGAGCGTCACGGTGCCGTATGCGTCGCTGGCGACACCGACGAACGCCTGGCGGCCGAACATGCGGTTACCCTGGCCGAGCTTGCCGGTCGACGGATCGAAGCCGTTTTCCAACTGGAAAATCGCCTTCAGACCGCTGCCGAGATCTTCGGCACCCTTGATGCCCCAGCGCGTACCCGACAGATTGCCCGCACTGCTGTTGCCGAGCGCCCACAGGTTCTTGTTGCCGGCGGCGTTGTGAACATAGGTCAGCGACGTATCGATCGTACCGTATAGCGTCACGCTGCTCTGGGCATGGGCGGCGCCCGCGGTAGCGAGCGTCGCGATCGAGATCAGGGGTAGCACTTTGCGTTTCATTTTTTCTCCAGCGCGTTGTTTGTGTGTTTTAGCGGTAACACCGGGTCGCAGACTATCCACGCAAAAGTTCGCTGTAAAACGCTGGAAGCACCACCGTCGGAAATATCGGACACACCGCGCGCGTCGATTCCTTATCGTTTCGCCAAAACAGTATTGCCTGAACCGAAATATTTAGCGCTTTCTTTATGGATATCGCGACCAATGAGCACGCGCTCTTAATGGATTGAATCGCTTTGATCGCGATCGGCGTCAAGAACGCATCAATCTTGTTGAGATGGGAATAATCATTTGCGGGATGTGCGGCGAATCGCGCGGACGATGTGCGCTATGGTCTTCGGCTTCACAGCTATCCGTAGACAGCGGATATCTTTTTTGTGCGGTACATCCCGCGCGAAACGCTCTTCAATTCAATACGGTTGCCGGCCGCTCCATCGAGCACACGTCCGTCAACCGTCTGCACACTCCATCAAGGCGTGATCACCTGCAGCCCCAGCGTGAGATTCAGATCCCGCTCGACGCTCATCCACGGGCTGATCACCGCGTAAGTGCCGTTCGTCGACGGTGGCCACTGATGCTCGTCGGGCGCCGGCTGCACATCGGCAGGCAGCGTTGCACCGACATTCAGACCGACCATGTACACCGACGCGCCGCCTGCGACGTAGAACACCGGCGCGCCGCTGTCGCCACCGGAGCTGACGTAGTTCGCGAGCAGTTGATCGGTCAGCACGCCTTGATCGTCGAACGTCACCGTCACGTTCTTTGCGCAGATGACGCCGGAGCGCAGCGCGGTCTGGTTCGACGCGCCCTGCATCGACACGGCGATGCCGCGGGCCGGTGCATCGTAAATCGCGTCGACGCTGTAGGTGCTGTTGCTCGAACGCCAGATCGCGCGTTCGGTAATCGCCGTCGTGCCGGCGACGAATGCGCTGTCGCTGCTCGCGTTGCCGGTGTAGTCGGTGACCGCGACCACGCGTCCGATGCGCCAGTCGTTCGTGGCGCTTCGGCGCGGCTGATAGACGTCGACGGCGGTGCGAACCGCGACGTGTCCGCAGGTCACGAATCCTGCTTGCCCTTCGCGCGTGGCCGCGAGACAGAGCGTGCCTTCGCTCGCCACGTCGGGACAGCTGAGATACAGGCCACCGACCGGCGGCCGGTTGTAGTCCCGCTTGTTGGCGTGACGGACAGCGGGCGCGCACGGAAACAGGTGCAACGGCGCGTCGCCGGCGAGCGTTTCGAGGTGGCGATGCACGCTCGCGATCGATGCTGCCGTATCGACGCCGACGGCGACGTGGCCGCGTTCGTCGTCGATATGGCAGAGGGTGACGGGCAGGCGTGTGCCCGAGCCCATCATCATGTTGCTGATGCGACGGTGCGCGCGGTGCAGCGCGGCGTTGAGCGCCGGATAGTGGGTTGCGGATACGGTGCGGTACATCACGTGGCTCCCTTTATCGATAACCGTTTCGCGGACCTGTGCCGACGAACCGGTTCTGACTCTCGCGCGACGGATGCCGCGCGATCGAACGCGGTGTGGCTCACGCCGCGTGGACGTCGTGCAACACGGCTACTGCGGCCCGCTCGCCCGAGAAGTAGGCGGCCTGCAGCGTGCCGTAGCACGACGGGTCGGTGGCTTCGCCGGCGAAGTACACCCGCTTCACGGGCGTAGCGAGTGCGTCGCGTGCCTTCAATGCGTTCGGATCGTCGGGGCCGCCGCCGGTGAACGCGGTGTACGAATACGCACCGCGCGCGGCGGGTTCGTTGCTCCAGTTGGTCATCGCGCGGCCGGTCGTGAAGAACACGCCGTCACACGCGGTCTGGATGCGCGTCTTGAACAGCTTGAATACCTCGCTGTCGGGCAGACGGTCGAGCGCCGCCGCGAAATCGCCTGCCGCGTGCGCGATCAGCACGTCGTCCGCATGGGGCAGGCGGTAGTACTGCCACACGCCCGGCGGATCGTCTTCGGCGAGGTAGTAGTTGGTGCCGGGCACGATGTCGGCCGGCGACGTGCGCAGCCGCAGCGCGAGCTTCTTGTACGAGCCGAGGCGTAGCACTTTCAGCGCGTTGCGATGCGCGTCGGGCAGCGCCGGTTCGAACGCGATGCTGCCGTCGCCGAGCACCGACACCGGCACGGTGACGATGCACGCGTCGACGGTCAGGCTCTGGCTGTCGTAGGTGAGCGTGACCTTGTCGTCGTCGTACGCGATCTTCGACACGACCGCGCCGAAGTGCTCGACGTAGGTGCTGCCCGATGTCGGCCGCAGTTTCTGGCCCCACGCGGCGACGAGACTGCCGATACCCTTGACCACGAAGAGATTCTCTTCGCCGTCGCCTTTTGCTTCGCGCGCGCGATCGGCGGCGATGTACTGCCATGTCTCTGCCGATTCGGTGAACGGTCCATACGTCGACGTCGCGTGACCGAACAGCTGGACCTCCTCGATCTTGCGCGGCTTGCCCGCGACGATCACATTCGGCTTCTTGCTGTTTTCGTCGAACGAGGCCTGGATTTCATCGACGACCGCCTGCACCTGCGGCTCGGTCGTCGGCAGCGTTTCCCAGCCGTCTTCGGTCTCGACGCGCAAGCGATACACCGCATCTTCCTCGACGGTATCGAAGTTGAGTTTCTTCGCGATCGCCGTCAGCGGATTGAGCGTCGGGTCCTGGATGTACTGCGCGCCCTTGTCGAACGCGAAGCCGGGGATCGACGTCGTGTCGGTGCGAGCCCGTCCGCCGTAGCGACCGGTTGCCTCGAGCAGATGCACAGCGGTGACGTTCTTGTCCGCGAGCAGCGTGTAGGCGGCCGCGATGCCCGCGACGCCTCCGCCGATGATGGCGACTTTCATGGGAACACTCCTTTTCTATCGATTCAACGGCAGCGGTTTAGCGGCAACGGATCAGGTAATTCAGCGCGAGGTTGACCGCGCGCGTTTCGGACGCGGTACGCGGCGTGCCGTTCGTGTTGTCGGTCGTGACGCCGGTCGTCGGTTGCTCGGGATTGGGGATCAGCAGCGGACTGCCGGGTGGCTCGGCGGTGTCGGGGCTTTCCATCGTCGACACGTAGAAATGCTCGTGGCCCTGGAACGCGTCGGCCTGCCACGAGCCGACGTGATCGCCGGACGCGCCGCTCGACGGCTGCGCGGTGCGCTTCGCCGCATCGGGATCGTTACCCGCGCCGCCGTCGACGCCGCGCACGAAGCGCCCGCGCAGATCGGGCACGTTGAACGTCGTCGTGTCGCTGCCGAAGCTGCTGCCGATCACGCCGTACAGTTCCCAGTACGCGCGCATCGAATACGCGCTGCCGTCGCAATAGAGCCAGCCTTGACGGGCCAGCTCGGCGCGGACCTGGCTGATGATCGTGCTGCTTGCGTCGGTTGTCGCGAGCAGGCCCGCGTACGGCACCACGATGCCGATCGGCCAGACGGGCCATTGATTCGGATCGTGCGGCGCGTGTGCGTGAGAAGGGGATGAAGGATGGCTCATGAGGTCTCCACGGGTTCATGCGGCGGTTGCGCGCCGAAGCGCGGCAGCGCGTCACCGCGTTGCAGATAGATAAGCGGTAGCGGTACGCGCAGCGTCCATGCGGGACGCGGCGCCGGGAGCAGGGCGTGCTGTTCTTCGAGCCCGCCGCGCTGTTCTTCGAGCGGAATGACAGTCGATTGCGCGACCGGCACGTCGGCGCCACCGTCGACGCGTGGCACAGGCGGCGCCGGCCAGCGCGCCTGCCACTGCAGCGCGAACAGCGCCTGGTCCTGCGTCTCGGCGCGCAGCGGGATCAGCACCCACGCGAGATCCGCATCGAGGAAGCGGCGAAAGAGCCGCGCCGACGCCGGCTCGGTCACGACGGGCGCAGCCGGTGCGTCGATCAGACGCGGCCCGGTGCCCGCCGGCGGCGAGTCGTAATGCCAGCTCATGCAAGTCCAGTCGAAGAAGCCGGTCAGCGCCTGCGGGTCGCTTGTCGCGCTCGTCGCGCACAGCAGATCGAGACATTCGCTCTGCAGCACGTCGCGTTGAATCCCGGCGGTTTCGTTGGCGCTCGCGGCCGCGATGCGCGCGACCGAGTCGGCGTCGTACGTGCGCAACTGGTCCTGGTACGCACGCAAGAGCCGCGTGTAGACCTGCATCTGCCACTCGACGAGCAGCGGGTCCACGATGTTCTTCGTCACTGGGTCGGTGAGCGTTACGCGCTGACAGATCAGCTCGACGCTCAAGCCGAACAGCGGCGCGTCGCTCATCACGGTGATGGGCACCGCGCCGCGCGCGCCGATCACCGCATCGGTGTTCGTGAACGTCGTCGTGTTCAACCACGCGACGGGCGGCGTCGGTGGCGTGAGCGTCGGATTGCTGACGCTCGACGACGACACCGTCGGCATCGTCACCGTGACCGCCACCGGCGCAGTGGCGGTGTTCCCCGTCAGCGATGTCCCGCCGACGCTTGCGACAAGCCCATACGCGGTGCTCGCCATCGCGAGCGTCGCGCTGCCCGACGCAACCATGTAGCCGACGGGCACGCGCAACAGCGACGTATCGGCGACCGTGACGCGGTTGATTTGCGCCGACACGGTGATCTGGTCGGCGGGCGGCGCGGGCAGATCGGTCAGCCCGTATTGCGCGCCCCAGCTCTGATAACTGGTCGGCGTGACGAGCGCATAGCCCTGACCGTCGGCGGTGCTGAACGCCGCGAGCGGCGTCGGCTTGACGAGCGGAAACGCTCCCTGCGCGAGTACCTGCGCGATCCACGCGCTCGCAGGCGATTGCACCTGCACGGCCAGTATCAACCGACGACCACGCGGCTTCAGCGACACCCGCAACAACCGGTCGACCCAGCGATAGACACCGACCAGACGCTCGCCGTCGCGGTTGTCGATGCATTGCGATTCGCGGCGTTCACGCCACTCTCGCCACACATCGCGCCGCTGTACGTTCATCCGGTCCGCGACTTTCTGCGCGGCCTGTTCGCTCATCCGCTGCACGAGCTTCGCGACGTTGTTGCCGTCGAGCGCGAGCTTGCCCGATCCGTCGGCGGCGGTGCCGGTCAGCAGCAGATTCAGGTTGCTGTAGCTCGGCGTCACGTTGCTCAGGTTGCGCACGAGTCCTTCGGTGCACATCGCTTCTTTCAGCGTGTCCGCGAGTTCGCTTGCGGCGTCGCTGTGACTGCTCGTGTCGTCGCTGCGGCTGCGCTCTTCGTCATGGCGCATGTGCCGCTCGCTGTCCTGCACACTGCGTTCATGTCGCTCCTGACGTTCTCTCGGCATCAGGTTGACGACTTCGGCGAGTTCCCCCGCCGCATAGCCTCTCAGGCTCTGGCGCGCCACTTCTACTTCGCCGACACCGAGCAGCGACCATTGGCCGACGATGGCGGGCGACGCAGCGGGCGTCTGTGTTTGTGTTGGTGCTTGTTGTTGCGCTTGCGGCGCCGGCGCGCTCACGCTGCCCGACAGCGGTGCGGCTGATACTGCATCGGGCAACGACGGCGTCGCGTCGAGCAGTAGCCGGCGCACGGTATCGGCACACAGCGCGTGGTTACCTGTCGCGAGTGCCTGCATGTAGTGAATCACGCGCAGGATGTCGACGAGCTGCGTGGCGAGCGTGCCGTCCGCCGATGTGCCGACCAGCGCCAGCGTGAAGACGCTTTGCCATGCGTCCTGTTGCGCCGTCGTGCAGACACTGCTCGCCAGAAAATCCGCAACGCTCTCGCCGAGCAGCGTCTGAGCTTCGGCGAGCAGTTCGTCGAGCGTGCGATGGCCGGTTGTCGCGAGCAGCGTCACGCGCATCGCGGGCAACTGATTGATCGGCGCAGGTTGCGTCGACACATCGCTAATGAACGCGGCCGTGCCGCGAAACGTCGTCGCCGCCTGCTGTTTTTGCGCGGCGGCGCCCGTGCCGCTGATCGCCGCGAGCGTCACGTACAGCGGCAGGCTCGACGGATCGGCGGCGGTCATGTAGCGCAGCAGCGCGTCGGCGAGTTGTCCCGGCGTCGGCGGACGCAGCCACAGCAGCGGGAACAGGTCGGCCGTGCCGGGTAGCGCGTCGATCTCGACTTCTTCGGGATCGTCCGGATCGTCGGGCGTGGGGTCGGGCGGCGGCAACGGTTTGTACTGCGCGATCGCGTCGGAGAAGAATTCGTTGGGCGTCAGCGGGACGTTCGCCCACAGCAGCGCGTTCGTTTCTTCGTGCTCGTGCCGCAGGCTCAGCGTGGCATCGACGGGCGCGTCGAACGCGCCGAAGACCCACGTGCCGCTGCGCTGACCCAACGGGTCGAAGCTCAGCATGCCGGTGTAGTGATGCGGCATGCCGGGCCCGGCCAGTTGCAGCAGTTCCACCTCGACACGCTGACCCGCGTCGTGCCATATCCAGCTCACGCGCAGCAGCACGCCGGTGCGGATGGCAACTTCCCACTGGCCGTTACCCTGCGGGATCGGCGGTCGGGTGGATTCGGTCATGAGCGGCTCCTCATCGCTTCAGCGTCGACATCACGACGATGTGTCGATCGGCCACGTCGCGATGACCTTGTGCACGCCTTCCGCATTCGTCAGCGGATAGGACGCCCACAGGTTCGCCTGCGGCTGCGGATTGTCTTGCGTGCCCGGCACCTGACTGAGCGTGAGCGTCAGCTCGAGCGGTATGCCCGCGCCGAACTGCCAGATGCCCTGCTTGTTCATGCCGGGCGTGCGGCCGAGGACGGCCTGATAGCTTTTCGCGTCACCGGGGCCGGCTGTCTGCGCGATCTTCAACTGAACGCTCGAGCCGTCGCCTTGCGCGGCCCAGTCGACCCGAAGCTGGACGCCGCCGCGTGCTTCGCTTGTCCATGGGCTGATGGTTAGCGGGTTGGGGGGCGTTGGCGTTGGCGTCGGAGTCGGAGTCGGAGTCGGAGTCGGAGTCGGAGTCGGAGTCGGAGTCGGAGTCGGAGTCGGAGTCGGAGTCGGAGTCGGAGTCGGAGTCGGAGTCGGAGTCGGAGTCGGAGTCGGAGTCGGAGTCGGAGTCGGTGCGGACACTTGCGCCAGCCCAGCGTTCCCCGCATCCACCACATCGCTCATACCGTCGACGTCGACATCGCTTTCCGCGAACGGCGAATACTCGGACACGTAGGACGTGTTCTGCCAGTACATCCCCTGCTGATACGTCGTGTCGCTGTACGGCACCGCGTGAATCAACCCGTCGTCCGGATCGAACACGCTGACCGTCGCATCGTTCTGGTTGCTGGTGATGCCGATGATCACCACCCAGTGCCCCTCATTGCATGCGAGATCCGGGCTGGGATTCGGCAGGGCGGCTCCGACGATCGCGAGCAGCGGATCGCCGATGTTGATCGAGTCGTAGATTTCGGCGGCGGTGGGGAACGCGCGTTCGTCGGTGTTGTTGTCGAATTGCAGATCGCCGAGCGCAGCGGCTGCGGACTGCTGCACGTTGATGTTGGCATTCGCCGGGGTATTCGTGGCGATCGCCCACGCGTTCGCGAACGCCTGGTCGGAACCGTAGGGCGGCGAGGCAGGATTCCCGCGATTGGTGCTGAGGTACCAGTTCGTGATCGAACGTCCCGCGCTTGCCCAGCACGAGTTGGGCCGCTGCTGGATCGCGTGCGGATAAGGGGTGAGTAGTGCTGCGGGCATGACTGACCTCGAGTGGAATGACGTAACGGTTGACGAAAAGGCGTTGGCTCCGGCTTCACGCATCCGGCGGATGCCACGGTTCGATGACCGGAAACCCGCCTGCTTCTGCCGGTGCCGCGATGGCCCACGCCCCCTCCACTGCGGGCAGCCGTTGCTGCGCGCTGAGGCCATCGAGCACGACCACCAGATCGAGCGGCGCATACGCAATCCTTAGCGCGCGACCCGGCGCGACGAATCCCGCGAGACGGTACGGACTGTCGAGATAGCGCGCGACGAAATCGATGCTTCCGCTGCTCTCGTTGTGCACGTGCAGTCCGGGCGCGGCGGCTTGCGGACTCGCATCGAGCGTGAACATGCGCGCGCCGCTCTGCGACACGAGACGCGCGGCGATCGAGCAGGACGAATTCACGTCGGTCGCGGCGCTGTGATACGCGACCTGGGTCGCGTGCTCGATGACGCGCGCATCGAACGTCAACCGTTGCGGGGCGAAAGCGGGGGCGAGCGTAGCGCCCATCGGCGTGACCCACACGTCCCAGATCATGTGATTCGCGCAGGACAGCCGCACACGTGCCATCCGTCCAGTGCGATTGGCGATGTGCAGCATGCGGTTGGATGCGGGAGCGTTCATGGTGTCGGGTGCGATGAGCACGGGAAGGGAGCCGTCGCTCGCGAGCCGGGCACCGTGCGCGCCACGCGCCGTGTGCCCGGTCGCAACTCGGGTGTGACTATTACGACGCGGTGAGCGTGAAGTAGCCCGACTCGAGATCGGTGTTGTCGAGTTGCGCCGTGATCACGGCGTTCGGATTGTTGGTCTGCGTGGTGTCCGTCGTGACACCGTTGACCACCGCGTACATCGAGTACGTGCTGCCGATCTGCAGCGTCTTCACGAGGAACGAGTTCTGCACGACGACGTTCTGCAGCAGCACGCCGTTCTTCGAGATCGAGAACGTGACCGGGTTGATCGTGGTCTTCTGGAACACCATCTGGTCGGCGGAGTTGCTCGCTTCGACCTTCATTTCGAAGTCGTACGTGCCTTGTTTGTTGTTCTGCTTGACCTGCGCGACGAAGCCCATCGCACCCGACACGGTCGCCGGCGCGGACGTGTACGTGTTGCCTTCGAGGATCGTGGTGGCCGTCACCTGGTAGGTGTCGTCCGACGGAACCTGCAGTTGCGCGTTCGGCGCAATGCCGGGCAGACGGGCGACGACCTGCTCGCCCTTGAACACGACGAACTGGGCGATGTACGGAGTCGTGTTGAGAAAAGTAAGTGCGCTCATTTTGAAATCCTCAAGAAAAAAATCGGGTTTGGACATCGAGGTGGACGGCGGACCGGTTTCGTTCAGGCACGCGTTCGCCTCTCCCCGAAATTCGAAAAAAATGGGCGATGCGCGTACTCGAACGAAGACTCAGAGAAAGAGCGTTCGTGGCCGATCGACGGCATTAAAAAAATCGCTGCCGACAACCTCCCTGGTCACGAAATGTTGCCTGTCGTTCTGAGTGAGTTCATGGTGCTGCGAAGGGGGGGCACCATCAATTACAGGCCATTACACCTGGGGCGATTCGCTATGCCGGAGAAAGCGCTAATGCGGAAGCACGGAATCGTTGCGCTGTCATGTCCACAGCGCATTCGTCGATGCCAGACAAATGAAAATGACGGAAATTCTTGCCGTTTGCACACGCTGCGAAGCGATGCCGCGATGAGCGCTTGCACAGGTATTTGACCTCGGGCACTATTGGCCTCCAATCTGGAAATGCGAATGAAAAAGAGCCGCGCATAGACACGCGGGTTCTGAATGGCAACGATAAAAAAATGGCGAGCGGACCACTCGCCGGATCGGTTGCTTCACTGGCAATGATGTAAGCCGGTAAAGAACGAATTTAAGAAGGTGTGGCAATGGCGACACTTGAAAACAGCTTTACGGGGGAATCCTGTCTGCTACGTGCGCATCACGTATTCGGACGGGACGGCGGACGCTGCGACACAGTGATTGCAGATCCGTACGTATCCAGAATGCATGCGCACATCCGCTGGGCAGGCGGGCGCTGGGAATTACACGATCACAGCAGCAACGGCACGCTGGTGTCCGGCACCCTCGTGCGTGACGGCGAGCGCGTGGTGCTGCAGCAGGGCGATCTGATTCACTTCAGCAAGGCGAGCGCGATGCACTGGCGGGTCGGCGAACTGGGAGACCCCGCCGACATGCTGTGGCCGCTGCGCGCTCCCGCCGGACCGATTCTTCTCGACACTGCACACGTGCTGCCCGGCGATACGACGCCGGCCGTCACCGTCGTGCGCTCCGCCGACGGCGACTGGCTATGCGACGACATGCCGACGATGCGCGTGCTGCGCGACGGCGACGAAGTCGTGTCGGGGCCGCTCGCATGGCGTCTCGTACTCGCATACGGACGTCATTCGACGCTCGCGATGCCCGAACCGTCCGACCTGTCCGAACGCTTGCAGCAGATCGACTTCACTGTAAGCCGCGACGAGGAACATGTCCGCGCGGTGCTGCATACGCGCGGCGGGATGACCGATCTCGGCGAACGCGCGCATCACTACTGCATCGTGACGCTCGCGCGGCTGCGTTTCACGGATGCGCGGGCCGGTTATGACGCAGCGTCGCAAGGCTGGATCGATCTCGAAGTGCTCGCACGGATGCTCGGCAACGACGTGTCGCACGTGAACGTGCAGATCCATCGGGCGCGCGCGCAGATCGGTGCATTGCTGTCGCCGGGTAGCGGACAACTGGTCGAGCGCCGGCGCGGCAGCGTGCGATTCGGCTCGACAGGGTTTCGCGTGTTTCGCGGCGAGATGCTCGAATGCCAGTCTGCGCCGGCCGCGCAGGTCGATTACACGCTGTACCGGCCGGTCCCGGCGGTCACGCGGTCGTCGTTGCACATCGGCTGAGCGAGATCGTGACGGCGGTGTCTTCATCGGTTTCTGCTTCGGTCGCGCCCGTATCGACGTTGTCTGTTCTCACGGGCATGCGTCTGCCCGGCGATCCGCGCGCTCATCGCTATCAACCCGGTGCACTGCTCGGCGAAGGCGCGAGCGGGTCGATCTATCGAGCGGTCTGCATCGAGACCGGGCAGACCGTCGCGGTTAAGCTGCTGCGCGAAGACGCGACGCAACCCGACGAAGCACGCCGACGTCTGCGTGCGCGCTTCGAGCGCGAGATGCTGTTGTGCGAGCGGCTGCATCATCCAAACGTCGTCGCGCTGCTCGATCGCGGCGAGACGCCTGACGGCAACCTGTTCGCTGTTTTCGAGTTCGTGCCGGGACACACGCTGCGCGATCTGCTGCGCGCCGACGGCGCATTGCCGGCGGTCACGACCGGGCTGCTGATGGCGCAGGTGCTCGACGGCCTCGCGAGCGCGCATCGTGCGGGCGTCGTGCATCGCGATCTGAAGCCGAGCAACGTGATGGTCACGACGATCGACGGCGTGCCGCACGCGAAAATTCTCGACTTCGGCATTGGCGTCCTGCTGCCCGACGTGCGGCGCGTCGACGAGCACACGCTGACGCAGATGAACGACGTGCTCGGCACGCCGCAATACTGCGCGCCCGAGCAGTTGCGCAACGAAACGCCGACCCTCGCGAGCGATCTGTACGCGTGGGGGCTGATGGTCATCGAATGTCTGACCGGCCACGCGGTGATGCAGGGCGCGAGCATCGCGGAAATTCTCTACCAGCAGTTGAGTCCGGTCGACGTCGCGCTGCCGCCGGCGATCGCAGCGCATCCGCTCGGTACGGTGTTGCGTCTTGCGCTGAACAAGGATCCACGGCAACGCGCCGGATCGGCGACCGAACTGCTCGAGCGGTTTCGCGAGATTCATTTTCCGGCGCTGGTCGGCGAGTTCGACTACAAACCGTCGCGGCGCAATCTGTCGTCGGGTGCTGCGACGTCCGCGCGTTTCAGCACACCGGATGCAGTCGCTGCCGCCACGCAAAGCGGCGAGCGCAGACAGGTCACCGCGTTGTGTTGCAGCGTCACGATCACGGGCGCGGTCGATAGCACGGCGGATGCCGCGACTCCCGACGCGCTCGACGCGTACGAAGCGCAATGGCTGACGCGTTGCACCGACATCGCGGTCCGCTACGGTGGCCAGGTGGCAGGCACGCTCGGCGACACGCTGCTGTTCTACTTCGGCTATCCGGACGGGATCGATCGCGCCGCACGTCGCGCGGCGCGTGCCGCGTTCGACATCGTGCGCACGGCAAGCGCCGCGTCCGCGCCACAATCCGATGCGGACGACAGTGTGCAACCTGTACCGCAGTGGCACGTCGAGATCGCCGCGACGCTGCACGTCGGCACGCTGTTGTCGCAGACGTCGGCGCGACCGGTGGGTGCGATGACCGGCGAAGCAGTGCGGCTACTGCGCCACGCGCAACCCGGACAGATCCTGCTGAGCGACGATGCGCGCCGCTCGCTCGAACGCTACGTCGATTACGCGCCGACGTCGTTGCAGTTCGCCACTGCGGGCGCGTCGCCGCGGCCGGTCCATGCGCTGCTCGGCGAACGTCACGAACACGTGCAGTTCGATTCGCTCGATCACGGCGCGAGCGTGCCGATGATCGGTCGCGATCGCGAGCGCGGCACGTTGATTCGCGACTGGCACGCGTTTGTCGAAGCGCAGTTGACAGGCACAGCGAACAAACGTCCCGATGCACGGCTGGTCGTCGGCGAAGCCGGCATCGGCAAGTCGCGTCTCGTGCATGAACTGTGCGAAGCGGTGCGCACGGAACGTCATGCGTTCGCGAGTTGCACGTGCCTGCCCGAGCAGATGAATCACGCGCTGTTTCCGGTGCTGCGTTTTGTCGAGTCGCACTGGCAGATCGATACCGACGGATCGCCCGATGCCGCGCTCGCCGTGCTCGACCGGATGCTCGCGCCGCTAGACTGCGATCATGCAGCGGCGCGCGCGACGCTGGCCGCGTGGCTCGGCATCGACAGCAGCGGTAGGGCGAATGCGGCCGCGCTGCGCTGGTCGGGCGCGCGTCAGCAGCAGATGCTGTTCGACGTGCTGCGTCAGCTGCTGGCGTCGATCGGCGGCGGGGCGCCGGTGCTGCTGGCGATCGAGGACGTGCAGTGGATCGATCGCGCGACCGTCGACTTTCTCGACACGTTGCGCCGTCATCCCGACACCACGCCGGTCTGGGTCGTGCTTACGTCTCGTCCCGAGAATCTCGCGCGCTGGCGTGGCGTCGCGACGCGGCTGATGCTGCGTCGACTGTCGCGCGACGATGCGCGACAGTTGATCGCTGCGCTGTTCGCACACGACGACGTCGATCCTGCCTCGCTCGATTTTCTGGCGCAGCGTACGGCCGGCATTCCGCTGTTCGCCGAGGAGATCATCCGTGAGCTGGTGGCGAGCGGCGCGACAACGGAGCCGGGTCGTCCGCTGGCGAGCGTCGCATCGTCCGCGCATTACCCGTTGCCGGGCAGTCTGCGCGACATGCTGGAGCTGTCGTTCGAACGTGTCGACGGCGCGCGCGATACCGCGCAGCTTGCCGCGACGATCGGTCTCGAAGTGGACGCGCAACTGCTGGCGGCTGCGTCGCCGCACGATGCGGCGGTGCTCGACGAGCATCTGCGGCGGCTGCTCGAAGCGCGGGTCGTCTACGCGCGGCATCGGTTGGGCGGGGTGTCGTATGCATTCCGTCACGCGTTGATTCGCGACGCCGCGTATGGATCGATGCCCGCGAAACTCTGTCGCGGCAATCACGAGCGCGTCGCGCGGGCACTCGTCGCGGAAGCCGGCGACGCCGCGCGGATCGCCGATCATTTCGCCTCGGCGAGCCTGCATGCCGATGCCGTGCAGCACGGTCTGCAGGCGGCGCGTCGCGCGCTCGAACGCGCGCTGCACGACGATGCGATCCGCTACGCGGAAGCGGTACGCACGTGGCTCGAGCACTGCCGTCACGCGGACCGCGAACAGGACGCGGCACGCGCCGATCTCACGCTTACGCATGCACGGATGGCCCGCTTCGGCTGGGCCGATCCGGAGGTGCGCGTACATGCGGAGCGGTTGCTTCATCGTGTCGACGGTCCCGGCGGACTCGGCGACGCGCGCCTCGCCGCGAGCGCACTGTGGACGCTCGCGACCTACCACCATGTCGCGAGCGATCGCGCAGCGGTGCGCCATATTGCCGGGCAACTGCTCGACCTCGCGGATACATGCGGCGACGACAGCATCGGCGTCGCCGCGCACGCGATGCATGGGATGAGCCTGTGGATCGACGGGCATTACGCGCGTGCGCGCATCGCGCTGCAGACCGCACTCGATCGCTACGACGTGCGGCGCGACGGCGGCCACTCGCGGATGTTCGGACTCGACATTCGCGCGTGGTCGATGGCCGCGCTCGCGAGCGTGATGTGGGTGATGGAAGACGGCGCGGACGCGGCACTGGAGAAGGCACGCGAAGCGGTCTACAGCGCGACCTGCGGCGATCATCTGCCGACGCTCGGCGTCACGCTGATGTACCTCGCGAGAATGCAGCAATGCGCAGGCGACCGCGAAGGCGCACGCGTGACGTCGGGCACGATCCTGCGGCTGTCGCGCATCTACGGGCTGAACGCAGTCGAGCGCTACGCGGCGATCGTCCATGCATGGTGCGACGGCGACCGCGACGCGGCCGTCGCGCACGTCGACGCGCTGCGTCGCTCGGGCTGCCAGCTGGGACTCACGTACTACGCGTCGCTGGTCGCGGAGATCGACGCGATGCACGGCGACCGCGCGGCTGCGCTAGCCGGTATCGATGCGTGTCTCGCGCTGTGCGACACACTCGACGAACGTTATTACGAAGCCGAACTGCTGCTGAAGAAAGTCCGCTATCTGCCGGATGCGGACGACGGCAGCGACCAGGCCGAAGCCATTGCGCTATACCGTCGCGCGCTGTCCCTCGCGGGACCGGCGGCGATGGTTCGCGTCAGCCAGAAAGCGCAGGATGAACTGCGACGATTGCAGTACACCGTTCAACCCCTCCTATCGGAGAGCATCGATGAGTGATCTGAGTGAGCTTGGCAGTTTCCCGACCTACGACGAATTTCTCGAGTACCGCGCCGTGATCGTTCAGGCGATCGCGGCGGCATGGCACGACCCGGCGTTTCTCGAGCAGTTGATCGCCCATCCGAAAGCCGCGCTGCAGGAACGCTTCGGCTATCACTATCCGCTGAATCTCGCGCTGAAAGTGCATGCCGACAGTGCAACGTGGTCGCCGCCGACCAACGGCGGCTGGATCACGAAAGAGAACAATGCGCTCCAACTGATGCTGCCGCCCGCACCGGAGCAGCAGGACCAGTACGCGATCGCGCTCGCGGCGTACAACGCGAAGCACATCAACATCCTTAGCTGCGAAGAGTGAGGCTCACATGGCACTGAACAACAACGTTCCCTCGCTGGACTCGATGCTGGAGTTTCAGGAGGTGTACCTGCGCGCAATCGCGCTCTCATGGAAAGATGCGGAATTCAAGCAGGCGCTGCTCGCGAATCCGTTCGACGCGCTCGGCCGCTACTTCGATTATCAATGCCCGTGGCTGCTCGATCTGACGGTGACGGAAGTCGGTCCGAACTTCGGCTGGGACGCAGCCGCGCAACGCTGGACACTGCCGCAGAACGTGATGACGTTCGGCGTGCCGGTTCGGCCGCTGCCGAGCGATGAAGAAGCGGTGGCGCTGTCGGTTTATAACGATGCAGGGCCGAGCTATCTGTTCACTTGCTGCTGATGGGTTTGTCTGACGTGTGAACTGCACGTCGGCCTGTGTTCTTCGCGCCCGGCGCCAGATGTACTCCGCGCCGGGCTCGCTGTTTTATTCGCTGTTTTTATCTGCACGCCGCCTCTATTCATGCTCGACGATTTCACGCGCACGCTGCGTTTCAAGCCGCATCTGCTGGTACTCGACGCAGGGCCGGACACGCTGTTCATCGTCGATGAATTCGCGCGCACGATGCTGTCGGGCGCGGTGTACGTGCAGGTCGCCGCGTGCGTGCGCGAGCGGATGACGATCGCGCAGATTTTTGCTGCACTCGCGCCGGTGTTTTCCGAATGGCAGGTGCTGGGTGCACTCGACCGGTTCGTGCAGAAGGGTTGTGTGCGTGTCGATGAACCCGATGAACGCGATTTGAGTCGCGGGTTTTTCGAGCGCACCGGTGTCGACGGCGATGATGCAATCGCGCGCGTCGGGCAACTGCGCGTGAGCGTCGTTGCATTCGGTACGCCTGCGGAACCGCTGATGCACGCGCTGTCGGACAGCGGCATCGTTGTCGACGATAACGCGCCGTTCACGATCGCGGTGAGCGATTCATACGACCGGCCCGAATTGATCGAAGCCGTCGCGCGCATCGCGGCGCGTGGTGACACCGTGCTGACGGTCGTGCAGGAAGGCGTGCAGCCGACGATTGGTCCGCTGTTCGCCGCGCCTGCGGAAGACGCTCCCTGTATCGAATGCGTGCGCTACTGGACTACGCGCAACCGGCCGGTCGAAGCGTTGCTCGGTCGCCATCATTCAGCTGATGCGACACGTCTGCCGCCCGCGCATTCGCGTGCCGGGCTTGGTGCGGTCGCCGCGCTCGTGGCCGCGTTCGTCGAACGCCTGGCGGTGAGTGACGACCGCCTGCTGCAGGCGCGTTCGCATCTGATCGCGCTGCGACTCGATACGTTGGCGACGACGTCGCATCGCGTGGTGCGTCGGCCGCAGTGTCCGCGTTGCGGCAATCCGCACTGGATGCGCGAGCAGGCGGAACGCAGGCCTGTTCTGCTGCCCGCTCAGTCGACAGCACACGCCGACGGCGGTTATCGAAGCGCCGATCCGCAGCAGACCTTCCAGCGCTATCAACATCTGATCTCGCCCGTGAGTGGCGCGATCGCCTATCTGCATCCGATGCCCGGACGTCATGCGGGGCTCCGCAAGGTTTATGTCGCGGGCTATCTGACGTGTCCGGGTGCGGTGCCGCGCACTAACCGCTTCGACAGGATCTGCTCGGGCAAGGGCCGCACCGACGAACAGGCACGCGTCAGCGCGTTGTGCGAAACGCTCGAGCGTTTCAGCGGAGAATATCAGGGCGACGAAGCGGTGACGCGCGCGAGCTTCATCGAACTCGCCGACGACGGTGCGATTCACGTGAACGCGTTGCAGCAGTTCAGCGACGCGCAGTTCGAGCAACGCGATACGATCAACGCGCGCACCGACGACGTCCGCAAACAGGTGCCGCCGCGCTTCGCGCTGGATCGCTCGATCGACTGGACGCCTGCGTGGTCGCTTGCATCGGGGCGACGTCACTGGGTGCCGCTCGATTACTGTTACGCCGATGTGCCCGAGCGTGGCGATCCGCAGTACTGCATCCACAATCCGAACGGCAGCGCGGCCGGCTCGCGTATCGAGGAAGCGATCCTGCAGGGGCTGCTCGAACTGGTGGAGCGCGATGCCGCTGCGATCTGGTGGTACAACCAGATCGAACGACCGGGCGTCGATCTCGCGAGCTTTGCCGATCCGTATTTCGACGCGCTGCAAGCCGAATACCGCTCGATGGGCTGGCGTCTATGGGCGCTCGATATCACACACGACCTGAACATCCCGACGATCGTCGCGCTCGCCGAGCAGCCGGACACGCAGCGTTTTTCGATCGGCTTCGGCTGTCATCCCGACTACCGGATCGCGGTGCAGCGCGCGCTGACCGAAGTGAATCAACTGCTCGACGTGTCGGCGAATGGACCGCCGCCGTGGGATCACGCGCGGCTGTCGTCGACGCGCTTCCTGTACCCGGCGGAAGGCGTCGGCGAGACCAGCGCGCCCGCATGGCCGCGCGCAGGCGAGGGCTCGCTCGACGATGCGATCGCGTACACCAACGGACAGATTGCGTCGGCGGGACTCGACGTGCTCGTCGTCGACAAGACGCGGCCCGACATCGGCCTGCCGGTCGTGCAGGTGATCGTGCCGGGGCTGTGCCACTTCTGGCCGAGGTTCGGTGCGCCGAGGTTGTATGCGGTGCCGGTTGCGCAGCGCTGGTTCGCGCGTGCGCGCGATGAAGCGGAATTGAACGGGGTGTTGCTGTTTCTCTGATCGGATCCGTAGGGCGCCATGAATATCGCGAAGACGCACGTCAAAAATCACGGACCTATGTGTAGCCGCGCCACGATTGTCAGGGGGGCGTCAAAGTTCTCGCGACCGACCGACGTCCGCGCCGAAGTTGTAGCATTGTTTCTGCTGCGATTGGCAATACCCGACCCGCTCCAGCCCTTCGACTCTCTCGAAAGCGGACATAGAAAAGGCGAGTCGGACAGGCCGACGTTGACAAACAGAGATTCAGCTACGCTCGAATCGCAGCACTCGACTACGTTGCGTCGCGAGCAAGACGGACCGACCATCTGGGCTGAAGCTCAGACTGACGCGCTGCCGTCGCGGTCCTTCGGCACGTTCAAATAGTGCGCGGCACTCGTCGAGAGGGGTGAGGACCAAGCTGTCGGTCGCAGGACCAGAGCCGATCGCAATTCGCGCTTCGTTATTTTCGACGTCGATTCTGATCATCCCGCCGTGCGCCCGAAGACGCCATTCGCCGGCCCAATTGTGGCTGGGCGTTGGGGATGCCGAACTCAGCTGGAAGCGCCGGAAGCGATGCCCCACCTCGCCAACAATATCGTCGCCGTCCTGTCGGAGCCGCATGGGCGAATAGAATGCTCGGCTATCGAACTGTCCGTTGCCTACCGGATGCAGAAAACTTTGTGCGCCGAGGAACGTCGCGTAGCCCCGTTTGATCTCCAGCCAGTCGGGGCCATCCGCTGTGACGAACATGCCATCCGGCAATGCGGCGGCCGGCGGCAGCTCGTCCGTTTGCGCACCCAGCAGCGCTGAAATCACCGAAGCGATTGCCCCCCCAACATCGGCATCTTCCCGGTTTGCAACCGCGAACGCGCCGAGCTTCAAAGCCGGTGACAGCAGGAATGCCGACCGATATCCCGGTAGGCCGCCGACAAAGCCGTGGAAGGCATATCCCGCAATATGGCTATTCGCTAGACCTAGGCCTACGCCCGTCTCGCGTCCGTTGGACAATGTCGCAGAGGCCGCCAGGCGGTCCATCAGACCGCGAGCGGGGCCGCGACCGGCAAGAAGTGCTTTCAACCAGACGACAAACTGTTCAGCGCTTGCTGCCAGTCCGTCGGCACCGCAATACGGCATCCCCGAGATACCGTGACGCCAGCCGTTTGACCCCCACCAGTACCCCGTTGCGAGACGCGGCACGACATCGGCCTGATCGCGCGGCATGGCGGCATACACGCCGAGCGGTTCGAAGAGGTGATCCCTGATTCCAGCTTCGAGGGCGATGCCTTGGGCTTCGATCGCTGCCTCCACCAACCGGTATCCCGCGTTCGAATAAGAGAATTCATCGCCCGGATTGAAATTCAAATCCTGGATTGCAGCGAGAAACGCAAGTACGCGCTCGCGATCCAGCAACGCAGTGCGCGGGATGCCTAGCAGCCATGCAGAGTCGATCATATCCGGCAGGCCGCCGGTCATGTCTAGCGCTCCTCGCACAGACACCGCACGCTGCTTGCCAGAGAGTTGCGGAAGATGCGCACTCAGACATTCGTCCAGATTGAGGATGCCCAGATCGACGCATTTCAGCGCGAGGCCGGCAACAACGTGTTTCGTGACCGATGCGAGTCTGACGACACTTTGCGCTGAGAATGGAATGCGATGCTCGAGGTTGGCGAAACCACCGAACGCTTCAGCGCGAGTTTGTGTCTCGTCGAACAGCATGACGCCGCAACCTGGCCCGTCGCCAGACTGCATCTGCCTGACAAAATCGTCAGCAACCGACTGCGCTAGTTTCCAATCCATACCGAACGCCCCCATTGCCGCGTGATGCTACCCAGATGAAAAATTCGCTTCAAATGTCCCCGACCGGCAGTAGCGTCTTACATGTCAAGGTCAATTAGATGCTGGGAGGAAATTCGCCCATCCAAATATCCTTATGTTGAGGCAATGCAGGTCAAGTCGTTGACGGTTTCAACGGCCCCGTCCACTGACCGGTTGCGGCCGAATTCTGAAACTGACAGGGCCCTTTCTCCGCTAGCGTAAATCGTGTAGTCGATGCCAGACGACGTCAACTGGACGGACGAGCCATGAAGTGCCGCTCATCCGTAGAATGAGTCACAACAAAGCCATGCCGCTCGTAGAAACGTCTTGCGGGATTCACACGAAGGAGGCGTAGTTGAATTGGCTTTTTGCTCGCACCTGCGTGATCGATGATCTGCTGCATCAAAACCGCACCAATGCCGCGATTCTGATGACTTGGCAGAATGTAGAGGGTCTTCACGACCAAGACCGCAGGTTCATTGACCAATGCGATGCATCCAATGTCGTGGCCATCGCACTGGACGATCTGATGTAGGTTTGCATCAAAGTCCTCAGGACTGTCTGCTCGCCATTGTCCCCAGGTTTGCTCGACATAGTCGCGCATGCACGCTTCAGTGACGAATGCTACGAAGTCCCAGTCGTGTTTTGTAGCAGGGCGTAGGGTTATGTCCGACATCTGCCAAGTCTCCGGATGGACGTTTGATAGCTGATTGTTGACGATTTGAACACCGGTGTCGACCGGCCGTTGCTGGCCGGGAGCCGCCGCACGACGGCAGGCGTAGGGCTGTCGCACATACTCTGTCGCTTAGTCGCAGAGGCGTTGCGTGGATATGAGAGACAGTCCGCCGGCACCCATTCATTTGCTTTTTAGTCGTCTACAAATTCACATAAAAAAGGGCAGCCGAGGCTGCCCTGCAAAGACCCCGCATAAAGCGCGGCTGCTGCTTAACGGAGAGAAGTACGGGGGAGAAGTACCTCAGTGCGCGATGTCAAGCGCGTTGGTCAGGTCGCCCATTGCCGGATTGCCGTTCGCCTTCAGCGCGCTGTCGCGAGCCGTGAGACCTGCCAGCGCGGGCAGCTTGTAGCGCGCCGTGATGAAACGCAGGATCGACGTCGTGTCGTATTGCGTGTGATCGACGAAACCCTTCTTCGCGTACGGCGACACGATCAGCGCCGGAATCCGCGTGCCCGGACCCCAGCGATCACCCTTCGGCGGCGCGACGTGATCCCAGAAGCCGCCGTTCTCGTCGTACGTGACGATCACGACCATGTTCTTCCACTGCGGGCTGTTCTGCAGATGCGTGATGACGTCGACGATATGCTGGTCGCCCGACGTCACGTCGGTGTAGCCCGCGTGCTCGTTCAGGTTGCCCTGCGGCTTGTAGAACGACACGGCCGGCAGCGTGCCCGCATCGATTGCCTTGATGAACTCCGAACCTGCAAGACCACCGTCGAGCAGATGCTGCGAGCGATTCGTCGAACCCGGCGCGAGGTTCGCGAAGAAGTTGAACGGCTGGTGATGCGGCTGGAAGTTCGGCGCAGTCAGATTCGCACCGTAGATCACACCCGACGTGCCGTTCTGCGCCGCCTGCACCGCCGCGCCCCACGCACCGCCGTACCATGCCCATGACACGCCCGCGCTGTTCAGCAGGTCGCCGATGTTCTGCTGCGTCTGCGGTGGCAGCGTCGTCGCGGCGGACGGATCGGCGAGGTTCGCGTCGCCGCCCGAGGCCGCCTTGTTGCCGCTCGGCTGATACGCCGGCTGCATCGTATTGACCGCGAAGAAGTCGGGCGTGAGGTTGCCGGAGTTGACGAACTTCGGCGGGCCCGACAGCGACGACGCAGGCGAGTTGGCCGCGAGCGTCAGCGACACGCCGTCCGTATTCACCGACGAGATCGAGCCGGATGCCGGGCTCTTGTCCGCGTTCGGATAGGTCGGCGTGCACGCGCAGATCAGCCACTGGTGGTTCAGGAACGAGCCGCCGAACGCACCCATGAAGAAGTTGTCCGCGAGCGTGTACTGCTGCGCGATTTTCCACAGCGGCAGCTTGTCGGCGTTCATCGTGTAGTGACCCATCACGAGGCCGCCCGAATCCGCGAACGCAGCGAACCTGTCGTTCTTGCCGCCGTCGATCTGCATCTGGTTTTCGTAGAAGCGGTGGTACAGGTCGCGCGTCGTTGCGCTGGCCGGCGCGTTGAAGCCGTTCGGATCGTCGATGGCGAACGGGGCGTTCGGCAGGTTCGCGGTCATCGCCTGGGTGATGGCGGGCGTGACGCCGGTCTGCGTGAGGCCGTTCCACACCTGCGGCAACGTCGCGAGCACCGAGCCGTCCCGATCGAGCTGGCGTGTGCTCGCGGCGGCGACGTTCTGCAATCCATTCGCACCGGGGAAATTGCCGTACAGGTTGTCGAAGCTGCGGTTCTCCGCATAGATCACGACGACGTTTTGCACGGCGCCGAGTTGCGGTTTGCTCGTCACGTCGTCGCCGCCGCAGCCGGACAGCACGAGTGCTGCCGCGATCGCGATGGGCGTCGCGCAGATCAGTTTCTTGTTCATCGGTTTGTCTCTCTCGCGTTGGGGACAGGGTTGCCCGAGGCTCTCGGCCGAAGGTCAACCTGCGACCGAAGTCTCGCAGCGGTTTTTGACAGAACGATGTAATTCATTACTGGACGCTTAAGATTTCCGTTCAATCTGCTTGGATTCGCATCGCGCGACGTTCAGGGATGGTTGGTAGGCCGTAGGGTGTATGTCATTTGGTAGACATATCGGTGACATACGCTCGCTCGGTTGATCAACACAAGAATGTGCTATCTATGCGGCGTGGTCTGACGGGGATTCGAATCGGTGCGGCGGCGATGGGCGTGTCGCTGGTGCCGTTGATGATGGTGGCGCTGGTGGCGTGCGATGCGCGCGAGCCGGGGGCTGGGGCGGTGGGTGCATCGGGAGCATCGGGCGTGAGCGCGGCTTCTGTGCCTGGGTCTGCGTCTGCGCCTGCGGCGAAGACGGATGCGCCGGCCGGTGGCCAGTCGCGCGCCGAGGTGTACGCAGCGGTTCGCAAGATGACCGCGGTCGGCAAGCAGCTGTTCTTCGATCCGTCGCTGTCGGGGTCGGGCAAGCTCGCGTGCGCGTCGTGCCACAGCCCCGAGCGCGGCTTCACTGCGCCGAACGCGCTGGCGGTGCAACTGGGCGGCAGCGACATGCGTCAGCCCGGTTTTCGCGCAGTGCCGACGCTGAAGTACCTGCAGTCGGTGCCTGCATTCAGCGAGCACTTTCACGACTCGGAAGACGAGGGCGACGAGAGCATCGACGCGGGGCCGACCGGTGGTTTGACGTGGGACGGTCGAGTCGATCACGGTGCGGATCAGGCGCGCATTCCGCTGCTGTCGACGTTCGAGATGGGCACCACGCCGCACAAGGTCGCGGCGGCCGTGAAGGCGGCGCCGTACGCGGCAGAGTTCCGCGATGCGTTCGGTGCAAAGATCTTCGACAGCGACGACGCGACGTTCGATGCCGTGCTGAAGGCACTCGAAACCTTCGAGCAGTCGCCGGAAATTTTCTATCCGTACACGAGCAAGTACGACGCGTATCTCGCGGGCAAGACGCAGTTGAGTGCCGCCGAACTGCACGGCCTGCAGCTCTTCGAAGATGAAAAGAAGGGCAACTGTGCGAGCTGCCACCTCAGCCAGCGCGCCCGCGACGGTTCGCCGCCGCAGTTCAGCGACTTCGGCTTGATCGCGATCGGCGTGCCGCGTAACCGCGCGCTCAAGGTGAATCACGACCCGCACTATTACGATCTCGGTGCATGCGGACCGGAGCGTCAGGATCTGAAGGGCCGCGACGAATTCTGCGGCATCTTCCGCACACCGACGCTGCGCAACGTCGCACTGAAAAAGCGCTTCTTCCATAACGGCATCTACAGTTCGCTCGACGAAGTCGTGCGCTTCTACGCGGAGCGCGACACGAATCCGGAGAAGTTCTATCCGGTGTCGAAGGGCGTCGTGCAGAAGTTCGACGATCTGCCGAAGCGTTACTGGACCAATCTGAACACCGATCCGCCGTTCGATCGCAAGCGCGGTGATGCACCGTCGCTCGATGAGGCGGAGATCAAGGACGTGGTCGCGTTTCTGGGGACGTTGACGGATGGATATAAGGTGTCGGTGCGCTGATCGGACCGCGCGCTGCGCTAAAAACAGCGTGATATCCTGACCGGCCCGCTTTTGCGACCACCGGAACAGTTGATGATTTCCCCGCACGTCTCGCGCGTTGTTGTCGAATGCATGCGTTACTCCGCTGCGCCGGAGTGCCGCCGATGACATCGCGCACCGTCTCGTGCGGCATCGTGCTGCTCGATCCCGACGGTCGTCTGCTGCTCGCGCACGCGACCGAAACCACGCACTGGGACATTCCGAAGGGGCAGGGCGAAGAGGGCGAAACGCCGCACGTCGCGGCGCTGCGCGAACTGGTCGAAGAGACCGGTATCGTGCTCGCGGCAGATCGTCTGAAAGATCTCGGCCGCTTCGTCTACCGGCGCGACAAGGACCTGCATCTGTTCGCGGCCCGCGCACGCGAAGACGAACTCGATCTGTCGTCGTGCGTATGCACGTCGCTGTTTCCGCGTCGCTCCGATGGCGTGATGATCCCCGAAATGGACGCGTGGCGTTGGGTCACGCTCGATGAAATCGCGCAGTACGCGAGCCGCAGTCTCTCGCGTCTGTTCGAGACGACGCTGTCGCTGGCGGAGTTGCATCGGACGTTGTGATGCGGGCTCGCCTGTTACGTCGTCAGCGCTTCAATCGATCGGCGTATCGTTCGGATGCGCAAACAACGCGCGCATCTGCGGCGTCAGCGGAAAGCCGAGACGGACGCCGTTCGGCGGAATCGGCTGCATGAACCACACGTCGTACAGATGCTCGGCCTCGCCGGACGTCTGCATCCACGTGATCACGCTATTCACGAGCTTCCTGAACGGCTCGTCGTTTTTGCGGAACATGCATGCGTAGATCTCGTCGCCGAGCGGCGTCCCGGTGACGACATAGTCATCCGGATGCGGATCGCTCGCCTTGAAGCCGTATAGCAGCGGCTCGTCCATCACGAACGCAGCCGCGCGCGACGCCTGCACCATCGCGAACGCCTCGCGATGGTCCCGCGCGCTGACGATGCGCATGTGCAACTGCCGGTCGCTGTTCAACTGACGCAGCCGTCGCTCGATGGTTGTGCCCGCTGTCGTCGTGACGGTCTTGTTCGCGAGATCGTTGAAGTCTGCGATGCCTGCATCGCGTCGCGCGATCAGTCGCACCGCGTACACGAAGAAGCTGTTCGAAAACGCCGCCTGGCTCTCGCGCTCGCGAGTGTGCGCGGTCGATCCGCATTCGATGTCGATCTGGCTGTTGAGCAGCATCGGCAGCCGGTTCGTCGACGTGACCGTGACCTCGCGCACCTTCAGCGTAGGCAGATTAAGTGTGCGTTTGACTTCGTCGGCGATCGCGAGCGCGATGGTCTGCGAGTAACCGACCGTGCGCTGGCCGTCGGAGTACGAGAACGGAAATGAGCTGTCGCGCACACCGAGGACGATCGTGTTTTCGTCGTGGATTTTCTTCAGCGTGCCGGTGAGATCAGCGGCAGGCGCAGTCGATGCAACGCACGCTGTCGCGAACAGCGCGGCCAGCCGGCATCGGACTGCAGGTCTCATGGTTTTCTTCTCCGCGCGGTGACCGCGCATTTTTTTCTCGTAGCGTGCTGCGGCAATGCGCCTTCGTGACGCAACCTCAAACGGCCTGATTCAAACATCGCGCGGTGCGGCAAACCCGGCCGCGCCGCGCGATGCTATTGCAACCTCACTGCAACCTCTCGCTCTGCATTCCGTCAGGCCGGCTTGCCCCAGCTGTCGCGCAGCCCGACGATGCGGTTGAACACCGGTTTGCCCGGTTTCGTGTCGTAGCGATCCGCGACGAAGTAGCCGTGCCGCTCGAACTGATAGCGTGCTTCGGGTTCGGCATCGCGCACGCTGGGCTCGACCCATGCGCTGACGATCCGCTTCGAATCCGGATTTAGCGCTTCGAGGAAATCGCGGCCGCCCGCGTCCGGTTGTGCTTCGCGGAACAGGCGGTCGTACAGGCGCACTTCGGCCGGCACCGCATCCGATGCGGACAGCCAGTGGATGTTGCCCTTCACCTTGTAGTTATTCGCGCCTTCGGTGCCCGACTTGCTGTCCGGGAAGTAATTGCAGTGCACGGCAGTGACGTTGCCGTCCGCATCCTTGTCGACGCCTGTGCATTCGACCACGTAGCCGTAGCGCAACCGCACCTTGTTACCGGGGAACAGCCGGAAGAAACCCTTCGGCGGCGTCTCGTTGAAGTCGTCGCGTTCGATCCACAGTTCGCGCGAAATCTCGAACGCCCGCGTGCCGCGCTCCGGATGATGCGGATGCACCGGCGCGCTGCACGGCTCGGTCGTGCCTTCGGGGAAGTTGTCGATGATCAGCTTCAGCGGATCGATCACGGCGGCGGCGCGCGGCGCCTTGTCGTCGAGATCGTCGCGTAGCGCGCCTTCGAACACGCTCATGTCGATCCACGAATCGACCTTCGTCACGCCGATGCGATCGCACAGCAGCTGGATGCTGCCCGGCGTGAAGCCGCGGCGGCGCAACCCGACGATGGTCGGCATGCGCGGATCGTCCCAGCCGTCGACGTGGCCTTCGGTCACCAGTTGCAGCAGCTTGCGCTTGCTGGTGATCGCGTACGTGAGGTTCAGCCGCGAGAATTCGATCTGTTGCGGCAGCGGTCGCGTGAAGATGCCCGCTTCGGCGAGTTCGTTCAGGATCCAGTCGTACAGCGGCCGGTGATCCTCGAATTCGAGCGTGCACAGCGAGTGCGTGATGCCTTCGAGCGCATCCGAAATGCAATGCGTGTAGTCGTACATCGGGTACACGCACCAGGTGTCGCCCGTACGGTAGTGATGCGCGAAGCGGATCCGGTAGATCACCGGGTCACGCATGTTGAAGTTCGGCGATGCCATGTCGATCTTCGCGCGCAGCACGTGCTCGCCTTCCTTGAACTCGCCGGCTTTCATCCGGCGGAACAGGTCGAGGTTTTCTTCCGGCGTGCGGCTGCGGAACCGCGACGGCACGCCCGGCTCGGTCGCCGAGCCGCGGTTCGTGCGCATCTCTTCGGCGGACTGACTGTCCACATACGCCTTGCCGCGCTGGATCAGCAGCTCCGCGTATTCGTACAGGCGGTCGTAGTAGTCGCTCGCGAAGTATTGATGGTCGGTGCTGTCGGTCTTCCACTCGAAGCCGAGCCAGCGCACCGCGTCGACGATCGAGTCGACGTATTCGAAGCTCTCTTTTTCCGGATTCGTATCGTCGAAGCGCAGATGGCAGACGCCGCCGTAGTTGCGCGCGATGCCGAAATTCAAGCAGATGCTCTTCGCGTGGCCGATGTGCAGATAGCCGTTCGGTTCGGGCGGGAAGCGCGTTTCGACGCGTTGGCCCCACTTTCCGGAGCGGTTGTCGTCGTCGATGATGTTGCGGATGAAATTGGACGCCGCCGGCGCGTCGCCGCGATCGGCGTCTTTGCGTTCGTTGTTCATGCGAGAAGGAGAGAGTCGATTGGGGCACGGACCGCGCCCGTTGATTTGTCAATTCTACCTGACGTGTCAAGGGCCGGCAGTCTTTGCCTGCGGGGCGGCAGCGCGGGCGCCCGGCCGACGCGTGGTTGCTGCGTGGTAACAGCGCCGTTGCACGCTGTAACAGCGGGTAAAACGCTTTGTCCGCGCGGGCGCGGCCCGCTTAGGATGCGTCCGTCGCGACGCAGTGTGCCGTCGCGAACCGTTGCCGCGTTTTCTGCGCGCTTTTTGCGTGTGTTTTGGCGGACGGTGCCGCTGGTCTTGCTGAATCCGGCGGCCCACTGCACACGAAATTACGAGGAAGCACCGAATCATGATGAACCGTCCTGTCACTGCCACGCTGAAGATCGCAACCGCCGCGTTGCTGTTGACGAGCCTGTGTGCATGCGGCTCGATGTCCCGCTCGCAGGCGCATGCGGCGATTGGCGCCGGCGCCGGTGGTGCGCTCGGCTATGTGCTGACCGGTGGCCCGGTCGGGACGATCGTCGGCGCGGCGGCGGGTGGGTTGATCGGCGCGGGGCATTGAGCGGCTTTACCGTCGTCACTGGTCGTGGCCGGCGTGTTGGCCCGTCGTCGTGTTGCGTGAAGTTGGGCTGTTCGGCAAGATGACGCCCTCGGTTAAGGGAGTTCAGCCGATGTCTTTTTCGCTCTACGGGTTGCGTCGTGCGACGCGTTCTTTTTCAGTTTCCGCGTCCTGTGCGCCACGCACGGCAGGCACGATGCACCGCTGGCGCATGGCGTTCGGTTTCGTCGCGGCGCTCGTCGCGAGCTTCACCGGCATCGCACCCACACCCGCGCTCGCAAAAACCGCACCGCCGCAAGCGGTACTCGATGCATCGGCGGTCGCGGTGCCCGACCGCTACAGCGCGGACACCGCGCAGCAGATCTTCGCCGCAGGCGGCAACGCGGTCGATGCCGCCGTCGCGATCGCCTTCACGCTTGCCGTCACGTCTCCCGATGCGGGCAATCTCGGTGGCGGCGGTTTCATGACGTTGTTCGTCGACGGCAAACCGTATTTTCTCGACTACCGCGAGCGCGCGCCGCAGCGCGCGACGCGTGACATGTATCTCGACGACAAGGGCAATGTCGTGCCGGGTCTGAGCGCCGTCGGTGCGCGTGCGGCAGGTGTGCCGGGCACGGTCGACGGGCTGTGGACCGCGCAGCGCCGCTTCGGCAAGCTCAAATGGAAGCAGGTGCTCGCGCCCGCGATCCATTACGCGACCGACGGCTTCACCGTCGAGCCGTGGCTGCAGAAACGTCGCGACAACGCCGCGCCGGGTTTCGCCGGCAAGACCAGTTTCGACGCGTATTTCGCCGACCTGAAGGCGGGTAGCACGTTCCGCCAGCCGGAACTTGCGCAGACGCTCACACGCATCGCGAGCGACGGCGGCCGCGAATTCTACGAAGGCCGCACTGCCGATCTGATCGACCGGCAGATGGTCGGCCATGGCCTCATCACGAAGGACGATCTGCGGCAATATCATGCGGTGTGGCGCGAACCGGTGACGGCCGACTGGAACGGCTACCGGATCGTCACCGCACCGCCGCCGGGTTCGGGTGGCGTCGCGCTGATCCAGCTGCTGAAAATGAAGGCCTATCTGAAGCCCGCGTTCGCCGGGCTCGATCTGAATTCCGCGCCGTACATTCATCTGATTTCGCAGCTCGAGGATCGCGTGTTCGCCGATCGTCAGCAGTACATGGCCGATCCGGATGCGTACCGCGTGCCGGTCGATAAACTGATCGACGACGCGTACCTCGCGCAACGCGCCGACGAAGTCAGTCCCGACGAAGTGCCGGGCGCCGCGCCGGTCAAACCGGGTCTCGGCGATGCACTGCCCGAGAAGGCGCAAACCACTCATTTCTCGGTCGTCGACAAATGGGGCAACGCGGTATCGAACACGTACACGCTGAACGGCGCGTTCGGTTCGGGGGTCGTGATCGACGGTGCGGGTTTTCTGCTGAACGACGCGATGGACGATTTCGTCGTGAAGCCGGGCGTGACGGCGGGCGATATGAATACGATCGCGCCGGGACGGCGGCCGCTGTCGTCGATGACGCCGACCATTCTGCTGAAAGACGGCAAGGTGGCGCTCGTGATCGGCACGCCGGGTGGCTCGCGGATCTTCACGTCGATCTTTCAGGTGATCATCGATCTGTACGATTTCGGACTGTCGCCCACTGACGCGCTTGCCGCGATGCGCTTCCATCATCAGCTGCTGCCGCCGAAGACGATTGACTGGGAGCCGTATCATCCGATCGATGGCGAACTCGCGGAGCAGTTGCGCGGGCTAGGCTATGAGTTGCAGGGGCAGTCGTTCAACGGCGACGTGCAGATGGTGCGCGTCGACGGCACGCAGCCGCAGCCGGCTGCGGATCCGCGCGGGGCGGGGGTGGGGCGCGTGTTTCCGTAAAGACCACAGCGATTAACTTACATGGGACCGCAGTAAGCGCTAAAGCGCCAACTGCGGTCGACAGGAAAAACCACGATGTTCGATCAACACACCGTACTGGTCCTGCCGGGCTATCAAAATTCACTCGAAGGACACTGGCAGACGCGCTGGGAAGCGGCTTACCCGCAATGCGAGCGCGTGCCGATGACGGACTGGCACCATCCGCAGCGCGACGCGTGGTGCCGCACGCTCGATGCAAGCGTCGCCGCTGCGTCGAAGCCGGTGCTGTTCGCTGCGCATAGCCTCGGCTGTCTGACGGTCGCATTCTGGGCCGCGCAGTATGCGACGCCCGATGCGCTCGCGAAGATCGCGGGCGCGTTGCTTGTCGCGCTGCCCGACTCGACCGACCCGCAGTTCCCGCAGGAGATCGGCGGCTTCGTACCGGTGCCGCTCACGAAGCTGCCGTTTCGCAGCACCGTGGTCGCGAGTTCTGACGATCCCTATTGCGGACTGCCGTTCGCGCGCCAGTGCGCGAACGCGTGGGGCAGCGAGTGGTTCGAGATCGGACCGCGCGGGCATATCAATGCGGACAGCGGACTCGGCGATTGGGAAGAGGGCGTGCGTGTGCTGGCGACTATGGGGCAACGAAATGTGTGAACCTGGCCTCCGCAGGCGTCACTAACCTATCTAAATTACTGATAACTCATCGCCCCAAATATCTTGCGTGTGTGCATATACATCGATACACTGCGCGAATGAACCGTTCACTCCGTCACGATGAATGTCACTGCTTCGCCATGCGTCAGGCGGCGCGGTACATGACGCAGCTGTATGACCGGCATCTCCAGTCGGCTGGCGTGACGGCCGCCCAGTTCACTATTCTCGGCAAGCTCGCCAGTCAGTCCGAAGTCAGGATTGCGATGCTGGCAACCGAAATGGTGATGGACCGGACCACGGTTTCGCGTGCGTTGAAACCGCTGGAACGAGACGGCCTGATCGAATCGCAGCTCGACAAAGCGGACGCGAGAGTCCATCTCCTCACGCTGACGGAGCGTGGGAAACACGCGTACGAGCAGGCGAAAAAGGCATGGCGCGACGCACACGATGAAGTCGAACGCAAGTTCGGCAAGGCGCGCACGACAGCGCTTCGTCGCGAACTGTTCACCATCACACACGAAACCCCGACCGGCGACCCCCGGCGTTCGATCGAACGCTAGCGGTCCGTTTTTTTTAGCATAAAGCGTGCGTATGCACGCTTATTTTCGACAAACAACGTGCATACGCACTTTTTGAGGTGCCCGACTCATGGAAACGATGCTCGATGACGATTGCTTTGCGCTGCGCCAGGCCTCGCGCTTTATCTCGCAGATCTACAGTCAGCACCTTGCACACGTCGGCCTGACGACGACGCAGTACTCGATCCTCAATCGCCTGGACATGCATGGCGACCTGTCGATGCAGCAGCTCTCGATGGCGATGGTCATGGATCGCACGAGCATCGTGCGTGCGATCCGGCCAATTCAGCGCGATGGTCTTGTCGAAAGCAGGAAGGG
The DNA here is from genome assembly GCF_004359985.1 of Paraburkholderia flava. Lineage (NCBI taxonomy): Bacteria > Pseudomonadati > Pseudomonadota > Betaproteobacteria > Burkholderiales > Burkholderiaceae > Paraburkholderia > Paraburkholderia flava. The sequence continues at coordinate 1,090,018 of NZ_SMRO01000002.1, forward strand.
TGGGGGACGCGAGCTGACCATCGCACTGACAAACGCGGGGGCTACACGTCTGAAAGAAGCGCGCCCTCACTGGACTAGAGCACAAGCCGAGTTCGAAGAACGCTTTGGAAGCCGGCGCATGAAAGCGCTCCGGAGCGAACTGTTCGATCTGACCGACGACTAGCCAGCATGACTACTTCTGCTACTCCATTGCCGAATCCGATGGATCTGCCGACGCGCACGAAGCTCGTCGCGTTCGGCATCATGTGTCTCGGCTTCTTCATGGCGACGCTCGACATCCAGATCGTCGCGTCGTCGTTGCGCGATATCGGCGGCGGACTCTCTGCGAGCCAGGACGAACTGTCGTGGGTCCAGACGGCTTATCTGATCGCGGAAATCATCGTCATTCCGATGTCGGGCTGGCTCACGCGAGTGTTTTCGACGCGCTGGGTGTTCGCCTTTTCCGCGCTCGGCTTCACGATCACCAGCATGCTGTGCGGGCTCGCATGGGACATCGATTCGATGATCCTGTTTCGCGGCCTGCAAGGCGCGATGGGGGCGGCGATGATCCCGACCGTCTACACGACCGTCTTCGTGATCTTTCCGCCGAAGCAGCGCCTCATCGCGGCCACGACCATCGGCGCACTGTCGACGCTCGCGCCGACGATCGGCCCGGTGATCGGCGGCTGGGTCACGGCCGAGTGGTCGTGGCACTGGCTGTTTTATCTGAACGTCGTGCCGGGCATCATCGTTACGCTGTTCGTGCCGCGTTTCGTCAACTTCGATCACGCAAACCCGTCGCTGCTGAAGAAGGGCGATTACGTCGGCATAGCGTTGATGTCGGTGTGTCTGGGCTGCCTCGAATACGTGCTCGAAGAAGGGCCGCGCAAGAACTGGCTCAGCGACGAGGTCATCCTGCTGTGCACGTGGGCGTCCGTTCTGTGCGGCTTCCTGTTTATCGTGCACGCGCTGACGGCCGACGATCCGATCATCGACCTGCGCGCACTCGCGGTACGCAACTTCGGCATATGCAGCGTGTTGTCGTTCATCATCGGCATCGGGATTTTCTGCACGGTTTATCTGACGCCGGTTTTTCTCGCGCGGGTGCGGGGCTTCGATTCGCTCGAGACGGGCGAGGCGCTGCTGTCGGTCGGATGTTTCCAGTTGCTTGGCATGATTGCCTACACGGTGTTCGCGCGATACATGAACATGCGCTACCTGTTGCTCATCGGGCTGACGATGTTCGGCCTCGGCTGCTATCTCTACGCGCCGCTGACGAGCGATTGGGGCTGGCAGCAGCTACTGCTTCCGCAGGCGCTGCGAGGCTTCGGTCAGCAACTCGCCATTCCGCCGATTGTCATCATGGCGCTCAGTTCACTGCCGCCTTCGCGGCTGAGATCGGCGAGCGGGCTGTTCAATCTGATGCGCAATCTCGGCGGCGCGATCGGTATTGCGGTCGCGAGCACGATGCTCAACGATCGTCTGAACTTTCACTATGAACGGCTGGCGGAACACGCGAGCATCGGACGTCCTGTGGTCGGCGCGTTTTTGCAGAGCCAGAGCGCGCGCATTTCCGAAGCGGCGGGCGATACGCTGAACGCTGCGAGCGCAGGCTTAACCGAGTTGCATGCGCTGTTGATGCGGGAGGCACTCACGCTGACGTTCGCGGACGCGTTTCTTGCTGTCGCGTTGTGTTTCTGCGTGGGACTTATCGGTGCGTTTTTCACGCAGCCGGTCGCCAATGCGGCGCCGCCGCCGGATGCGCATTGACGCACATTGAGCCCGCCCATTGCAATGCATGGGCGGGGCGACCGACTCACGCAAATCTCAAGCAGCACGCCTGGCGGTCACAGCTTCACGACTTGCAGCACGGCATCGGCAAATGCGTCAGGCGCTTCCTGCGGTAAGTTATGACCGATGCCGCCGCTGATATCGCGATGCTGATACTTGCCGATGAACTGTTTCGCGTACGCGGCGGGCGGCTGATGCGGCGCGCCGTTTGCGTCGCCTTCCATCGTGATCGTCGGGACGGAAATCTTCGGCGCCTGCGCGAGCCGTCTTTCCAGATCGTCGTATTGCGCTTCGCCATGAGTGAGTCCCAATCGCCAGCGATAGTTATCGATGACGACGGCGACGTGGTCCGGATTGTCGAACGCGCGGGCTGTGCGCAGAAACGTGGCGTCGTCGAACCTGAACTGTGGCGACGCGTGCTGCCAGATCAGTTTGTTGAATTCGTCGCGATGCTCCGCGTAACCGATGGCGCCGCGCTCCGTTGCGAAGTAGTACTGAAACCATGCCTGCAGTTCGATCTGCGGCGGCAGCGGTTTCCGGTTCGCTTCCTGGCTGCCGATCAGATAGCCGCTGGCCGACACCAGCGCACGACAGCGCTCCGGCCATACCGCTGCGATGATGTTGGCGGCTCGTCCGCCCCAGTCGAAGCCGGCGAGTACGGCTTTGTCGATCTTCAGCGCATCCATCAGCGCAATGACGTCGACCGCGAAGACGGACTGCTGTCCGTTGCGCGGCGTGTCCGCGGAGAGGATGCGCGTCGAGCCATAACCCCTGAGATACGGCACGATCACACGATAGCCCGCAGCCGACAGGATCGGCGCCACGTCGGTGAAACTGTGGATGTCGTGAGGCCAGCCATGTAGCAGGATCGCAACCGGTCCATCGGCGGGGCCTGTGTCGACATAACCGATGTTCAGTCTGCCTGCGTCGATCTGGCGGATCGGACCGAGCGTGGTCGATGGAGTCGTTCGTTGCGGCGAAACGGCCGGCGTCGCTGCGCTTGCGTGGGCCATCCCCGCCAGGTCTAGCAAGCTAAGTCCCGCCAGCGCGGATGCACTGCTCAACAAGCGGCGGCGTTGTGTGTTCACTGCGTTCGACACGTCTGGATTCTCCCGAAGGCTCGTTCAGAAAATCGGCGCCGATCGCTTTCCGTTCAATACGGAATGCGTCGGCGCCGGGTCAGGTTCTATCGATCCGCTCGACGCGAATCACAGGCTGGACAAATCCGGGTGAAGACCCCGGACAGGGCTCACGCTTTCGAGCAGCGAAGCGAGATGCAGCAGCGTCGACTCCGCCATCCACGGCGAGACCAGTTGCACGGCGACTGGCAGCCCGTCGCGGCTCGTGCCGAACCGCATCGACAGGCCAGGAAGTCCGGTCACGCTCAGAGGCGCGGTCGCACTCATCACGTGCAACGAAGACACGGTCTGACCGTTGATGACGAACTCGGTGGCGTCGTGCTGATGCGCCGGCACCGGCGTCACCGGACAGAGCAACGCGTCGTAACGCTGGAAGTACGCGGCGAAGCCGTCGCGCAGCTGTTCGATCTGCTGCTCTGCATGAACGAAATCGGCGATCGACGTGTCGGGCGTGTCATAGACCGCCTGCACATGCTTGAAGATCTTGTCTTCGTGTCCGGCCGTTACCTCGCGGAACGCGGGCTTCGTTTCCATCACCTGAAGTTTCCACAGCAACTCGAGCGAGTTGATCTGTTCGAGCACGGGAATGCGCACCGGCTCCACGGTGACGCCCAGGCTTTGCAGTGCGTCGGCGGAGGCCTGGACGGTGGCTGCTACGTCGGCATCCACCGGGGCGAAGGCCGGTTCGACGAGCCAGCCCACGCGAAGCGGTCGGCCCGGTGTCGATCCGATGCCCGTATCGAGCGTGAGCGGAGCCGTGGAAAAACCGTCTGCGCCATCAGGACCTGCCAGCAGCGAATACGCGAGCGCGATGTCGCGCACGCTGCGTGCCATTGGACCGATGTGCCAGAAGCGGCGGGGCACGCGCGGCCAGATGCCGGTCATCGGAATGCGTCCGTGCGTTGCCTTCAGGCCAACGACGCCGGTCAGCGCCGCCGGACCGCGCACCGAGATTGCCACGTCGGTCGCGAGCCCAATGGGCGACATGCCCGCTGCAATGGCCGCCGATTCGCCACCGCTCGACCCGCCCGGCGTACGGTCCAGATTCCACGGGTTTCTCGTGCGTCCGGACAGCAGGTTGTCGGTCTCGATCCAGAAGGAAAACTCAGGGTGGTTGGTTTTCGCGATCAGCACGCCACCGGCCTTTTTCATCCGGGCGACGCTGGTCGCGTCGGTGTCGGGCAGACGGCCCTTGAAGATCGGCGAGCCGCGTTGGGTTAGCACGCCGGCGGTGTCGATGGAGTCTTTTGCCGTGAACGGAACGCCATGCAGCGGTCCCAGTTCTTTCCCCGCGAGAACGGCTGCCTCTGCGGCTTTCGCGGCGTCGAGCGCGTCGTCGGCGAGCGTGACGATCGCGTTGATTTTCTGATCCGCGGACTGGATGCGGTCGAGATGCGCCTGCATGACTTCTACTGGCGAGACTTCTTTGCTACGGATCAATTCTGCGAGCCTGGTTGCGTCCAGGGAGACGAGTTCGGTGCTGAGTTCGGTGCTCATAGGGAGCCTCAAAAAGTGTTGGATCGGAAGCCGACAAAGCCAGGATTTTTAAACTACCTAACGTTTGTTAGGATGTAAACTAGGGCTTATGTTCGGTGACGTCAACACCTTTGAATCGGGAGGGCGATCCGGTTGCATCCTGTCCGCGGACGCGGCGGCACGCTACTATCGGGAATACGCTGCCGTGCAGCGGCTATTCAGGCCAACCCAGGCCAACCGATCCAGGCGATTGCGCGGGCGGTTCGTATTTATCGAGAGGCGATTCGTGGACAAGCAGGCGGGCACAAATTCGAGCACCAGTTCCAGTGACAGGATCCTGGCCGTCGCGACGACGATCGCGCAGGCGCACGGTTACGGTGGATTGAATCTGCGTGCGCTTGCGCAGGAAGTCGGCATCAAGGCCGCGAGCCTCTATCACCATTTCCCGAGCAAGGCGGATCTGGCCGCAGCCGTCGCGCGGCGTTACTGGGAAGACGCAGCGGCGGCGCTGGAAGAACTGTCGGCCAGCACGCCCGATCCCGCCGACCGTCTGCGCAAATTCCCAGGGACGTTCCGGGCCGCGCTCGAGAACGAGAACCGCATGTGTCTGGCCAGTTTCATGACGGCAGAAAACGACGACCTGCCGGACGTCGTGAAGAAGGAGATTCAGTCCTTCGTCGACGTCAACGTCGCGTGGCTTGCGAAGAATCTGGTGGCCGCAGAAATCGTGGCTTCGAGAGATGCGAAGAAGCGCGCACGCGCGATCTTCGCGGCAGTTTCCGGCGCGCAACTGCTGGCGCGAGGCCGCTCCGATATCAAGCTCTACGATACGGTGATCGACAGTTATCGGGCGGCGGGGCTTTTGCCCGAGTAGGGGCGGGCGTCCGCGTTCAAATCACCGACTGGCCCCGCAACGCGGCGATCCGCGCATCGTCGTAACCGAGCACATCGCGCAGAATTTCGTCGGTATGTTCGCCGAGCGTCGGCGGATGCGAGCGGGCCTGCGGCGGCGTCGCGCTCATGTTCACCGGATTGCGCACCAGCTTCACCGTGCCGCCCGACGGATGCGGCAGATCGACCTGCAACCCGCGCGCGATCACCTGCTCGTTGTCGAACACCTCTTCCAGATCGTTGATCGGCCCGCACGGCACGCCGGCCGCCTCGAGCGCCCCGATCCATTCGAGCTTGCCGCGCGTGCGCACCATCTCCGCGAGGATCGGCACGAGCACGTCGCGGTTGCGCACGCGTGCGGGGTTAGTCGCGAAGCGGTCGTCGTCGGCGAGTTCGGCGCGGCCGCCCGCTTCGACGAACTTGCGGAACTGTCCGTCGTTGCCGACCGCGACGATGATCCAGCTGTCGCTGGTCTGGAACGTCTGGTACGGCACGATGTTCGGATGCGCGTTGCCCCAGCGCGCGGGCGCATTGCCGCTCGCGAGGAAATTCGAGTTCATGTTCGCGAGCATCGCGACCTGCACGTCGAGCAGCGCCATGTCGATGTACTGGCCTTCGCCCGTGCGGTCGCGATGCGCGAGCGCGGTGAGCACGGCGACCGTCGAGTACATGCCGGTCATCAGATCGGCGATCGCGACGCCTGCTTTCTGCGGACCGCCGCCCGGCAGCGCGTCGCGCTCGCCGGTGATGCTCATGAAGCCGCCGATACCCTGGACGATGAAGTCGTAGCCCGCGCGCTGCGCGTACGGACCAGTCTGGCCGAAGCCCGTCACCGAGCAGTACACGAGGTCAGGCTTCACCGCTTTCAGCGAGTCGTAGTCGAGCCCGTACTTTTTCAGCTGACCGACCTTGTAGTTCTCGAGCACGACGTCGCTGTGCGCGGCCAGTTCACGGACGATCTTCTGCCCTTCGGGCGTCGCGATGTCGACGGTTACCGAGCGCTTGTTGCGGTTCGCCGCGAGGTAGTACGCGGCCTCGTGAGTGTCCTCGCCGCCGGGCGTTTTCAGGTAGGGCGGCCCCCAGTGACGCGTATCGTCGCCGACACCCGGCCGTTCGACCTTGATCACGTCGGCGCCGAAATCGGCGAGCGTCTGTGCGCACCACGGACCCGCGAGCACGCGGGTGAGATCGAGCACGCGGAGATGACTGAGTGCACCCATGTTCGGACCTTGTCTCCTTGCCGGCCGGAGTCGGTTTCATATAGCGCCGACCCTGGTCCCGAGTAGTTTGCTGTGAGCGGGCTGCGGCACGGCGAGGCCAGGCGCAGCGATTGGCCATATTAAGCGAATACCGGGCGACTGGGCATCCGGCCAAACGGCAGAGGCGCGTGCGGCGCAATGGTGCTAGCGCCTGGCCGGCGAGGCGAGCGTCACCGAAGCGGATGCCCCCAAACCCGGCCGAACGGCCAGACCCCCGCCCGCCAACGCCCACGCACCCTCGCGCGGGCGTTGATCCCGTATAATCGGTCGTTTCACCGTCTGACCGGCATCGACCAGCGCCATAACCCGCTGGCGCATCGCCGCGATGTCGCCAGATCAAGCAGAGACCGCTCCCCGCACGCCATGAAAGCCGCCGAAATCCGCGAGAAATTCCTCAAGTTCTTCGAATCGAAGGGCCATACGATCGTCCGCTCGTCGAGCCTCGTGCCGGGCAACGACCCGACGCTGCTCTTCACCAACTCGGGCATGGTGCAGTTCAAGGACGTCTTTCTCGGCGCGGAATCGCGGCCCTATGCGCGCGCCACGACATCGCAGCGCAGCGTACGCGCGGGCGGCAAGCACAACGACCTCGAAAACGTCGGCTACACCGCGCGGCATCACACGTTCTTCGAGATGCTGGGCAACTTCTCGTTCGGCGACTACTTCAAGCGCGACGCGATCCACTACGCGTGGGAACTGCTGACCGGCGTCTATCAGTTGCCGAAAGAAAAGCTCTGGGTCACCGTCTATCACGAGGACGACGAGGCGCACGACATCTGGGCGAAAGAAGTCGGCGTGCCGGTCGAGCGGATCATCCGCATCGGCGACAACAAGGGCGCGCGTTACGCGTCGGACAATTTCTGGCAGATGGCCGACGTCGGCCCGTGCGGCCCGTGTTCGGAAATCTTCTACGACCATGGCCCGGACGTGTGGGGCGGCCCGCCGGGATCGCCTGAAGAAGATGGCGACCGCTACATCGAGATCTGGAATCTCGTGTTCATGCAGTTCAGCCGCGACGCGCAGGGCAACATGACGCCACTGCCGAAGCAGTGCGTCGACACCGGCATGGGTCTGGAGCGTATCGCCGCCGTGCTGCAGCACGTGCACAGCAACTACGAGATCGACCTGTTCCAGGCGCTGATCAAGGCCGCCTCGCGTGAAACCGGCGTGACCGATCTGACCAACAACTCGCTGAAGGTGATCGCCGATCACATCCGCGCGTGCTCGTTCCTGATCGTCGACGGTGTGATTCCCGGCAACGAAGGGCGCGGCTACGTGCTGCGCCGGATCGTGCGCCGCGCGATCCGCCACGGCTACAAGCTCGGCCGCAAAGGCGCGTTCTTCAACCGGCTGGTGCCGGACCTCGTCGCGCAGATGGGCGCCGCGTATCCGGAGCTGAAAGAAGCCGAGGCGCGCGTGACCGACGTGCTGCGCCAGGAGGAGGAGCGCTTCTTCGAAACGATCGAGCACGGCATGTCGATCCTCGAAGGCGCGCTGGCCGATCTCGATGCAAAGGGTCTCAAGACGCTCGACGGCGAACTCGCGTTCAAGCTGCACGACACCTACGGTTTCCCGCTCGATCTGACCGCCGACGTCTGTCGCGAACGCGGCATCACCGTCGATGAACCGGCGTTCGACGATGCGATGGCGCGTCAGCGCGACCAGGCGCGCGCGGCCGGCAAGTTCAAGATGGCGCAGGGCCTCGAATACTCGGGCGCGAAGACCACGTTCCACGGCTACGACGAGATCGTGTTCGACGACGCGAAGGTCGTCGCGCTGTATGTGGACGGCGCGTCGGTGAAGGCTGTCGAGAACGGTCAACAGGCCGTCGTCGTGCTCGACCACACGCCGTTCTACGCGGAATCGGGCGGCCAGGTCGGCGACCAGGGCGTGCTCGCCAACGCGAGCGTGCGCTTCGCAGTCGCGGATACGCTGAAAGTGCAGGCCGACGTGACCGGCCATCACGGCACGCTCGAACAGGGCACGCTGAAAGTTGGCGACGTCGTGAAGGCGGAAATCGACGCGGTGCGCCGCGCCCGCACGGTGCGCAATCACTCGGCTACCCATTTGATGCACAAGGCGTTGCGCGAAGTGCTCGGCTCGCATGTGCAGCAGAAGGGCTCGCTCGTCGATCCTGAGAAGACCCGCTTCGACTTCGCGCACAACGCACCGATGACCGACGACCAGATCCGCCGCGTCGAGGCGATCGTCAACGCGGAAGTGGTCGCGAACGCGCCGGGCATCGTCCGCGTGATGCCGTACGACGACGCGGTGAAGGGCGGCGCGATGGCGCTGTTCGGCGAGAAGTACGGCGACGAAGTGCGCGTGCTCGATCTCGGCTTCTCGCGCGAACTGTGCGGCGGTACGCACGTGAGCCGCACCGGCGACATCGGCTTCTTCAAGATCGTGGCGGAAGGCGGCGTCGCGGCAGGGATTCGCCGCGTCGAGGCGATCACCGGCGACAACGCGGTGCGCTACGTGCAGGAACTCGACTCGCGCATCAGCGAAGCAGCGGCCGCATTGAAGGCGCAGCCGTCGGAACTGACGCAGCGGATCGCGCAGGTGCAGGACCAGGTGAAGTCGCTCGAAAAGGAACTCGGCGCGCTGAAGTCGAAGCTTGCGTCGAACCAGGGCGATGAACTCGTCGGCCAGGCGGTCGATGTCGCGGGCGTGCATGTGCTTGCGGCGACGCTCGAAGGCGCCGACGTGAAGACGCTGCGCGAAACCGTCGACAAGCTGAAGGACAAACTCAAGAGCGCTGCGATCGTGCTTGCGTCGGTCGAAGGCGGCAAGGTTAGTCTGATCGCGGGCGTGACGCCCGAGGCCAGCAAGAAGGTGAAGGCGGGCGAACTCGTGAACTTCGTCGCGCAGCAGGTTGGCGGCAAGGGCGGTGGACGGCCCGATATGGCGCAGGCGGGCGGTACGGATCCGGCGGGGTTGCCGGCGGCGCTTGCGGGTGTGAAGGGTTGGGTCGAAGGGCTGCTTTAAGCGGGCTTTGGTTCGGCTGTAGGCGTTGGCGATACTGCCGATGGCCGATGTAAAAAAACCGCGCGTTGCGAAACGCGCGGTTTTTTTATGGGCGATTCGGTTGATTGACTGCTTGATGCTCGCTCGTACGGGTTCGATTGCCCGACCGTGTCGCGTTGTCCTACGCCGGCTGCAACACACCCTCACCGCGAGCGGCGTCCGCGTCAGTCTCGCCAATATTGCTGTCCTCAAGCAACGCTGAGCGCAAAGCATTGAGCGCCGCCGAAAAATGCCCACGTCGCCAGATCAGCAGCGTATCGATTTTCCCGAGTGCGCCGAGCGAGTGGATCGCGATGTCGTTCATCTGCGGCTGCAGCTCGAGTACCGAGCGCGGCGCGACCGCGACGCCCGCACCGGCCGCGACGCACGCGACGATCGCGTGATACGAACCGAGTTCGAGCACACGCGCCGGCCGCAAATTGTTCTGCGTATACCACCGCTCCACGTAACTGCGATACGCGCAACCGCGCTCGAATGCCACGAGCGTCGACAGCGCGATGTCGCGTGCCTCGCGAATCGGCCGATGACCGCGCGGCGTCAGCATCACCAGTTCCTCGCGAAACACCGGCAGCGTTTCGAACGGCTCGCCGGGCAGGCCGCCGTCGAGCGGCGTCGCGATCAGCGCCGCGTCGACCTCGAATTCACGCACGCGTTCGATCAGCCGACCCGTCGTGCCCGTCTCGAGTTCGAGCGCGACGTCGGGCCACGTCTGGTGATAGCGCGCGAGCAGGCTCGGCAGACGGCTCGCCGCGACGCTTTCCATCGTGCCGAGCCGCAGGCGTCCGTTCGGACGATTCTCGCGGACGGCGTGACGCGCCTCGTCGGCGAGCGCGAGCAGACGCTCGGCGTAGGGCAGCAGCGTTTCGCCGGCGGGCGTCAGCACCAGCCGACGACCGTCGCGGGTGAACAGCTCCGTGCCGAGCTGCTCTTCGAGCTGCCGGATGCGCGTCGTCACGTTCGACTGCACCCGGTTCAGCTTCGCGGCAGCCCGCGTGATGCCGTTCTCGCGCACGACGGCGCGGAAAATGGTCAAGGCGGCGAGGTCCATGTTTCTCTCTCAGCGATGGGTAGCATCAGGATAATTCATTTTTTGTGATGAGGTGGTGGAGCTAGGATGAGCGCCATCCGGCAACGCCTTTTTGCCTTTGGTTTCCACGCCATCGCTTCATGACCGATTTCGCCTCCGCCTCGCTCGCCGACCGTTCCGAACCGCATGCCGCCCGGCGTGCCGCGCTCGGCTGCATGATCGCGCTCGCGGTGGTGCTCGGCATCGGGCGGTTCGCGTTCACGCCGTTGCTGCCGCTGATGCTGTCGGGCGGGATGCTCGATCTTCGACATGGCGGCTGGCTCGCGTCAGCGAACTACGCGGGCTATTTCCTCGGCGCGACGACGTGTGCGGCGCTGCGCATCGAGCACGCGAGGATGGTGCGTGCCGGCCTCGTGCTGACCGTGCTGCTGACGCTCGCGATGGGCGTGACCTCGTCGTTTGGTGTGTGGGTCGTCGTGCGTTTCGCGGCGGGCGTGGTCAGCGCGTGGACGTTCGTGTTCGCGTCGCAGTGGGGATTGCGGCGCCTGGCGACGCTCAATGCGAACGCGTGGGGCGGCGTGATCTACACGGGACCGGGCTTCGGCATCGCGGGCACGGGATTGCTCGCGGGGGCGGCGGCCGGGTACGGGGCGTCGGTGGGCTGGGCGGCGTTTGCGGCGATCGCGGCGGTGCTCACGGCGCTTGTGTGGCGTGTGTTCGTCGTGCCGTCGCGTGATGCGATTGCGCGCGTTTCCACAACGGCTGCAGCGACTCCGGTTCAGCGGATCAACGCAGCCGCCAGCGCCTCACCCGCGACTCATCGCGCCGACGCGTTCTGGCTCGTCGTGCTGTACGGCATTCCCGGCTTCGGCTACATCATCACGGCGACTTTTCTTCCGGTGATCGCGCGCCATGCGTTGCCGTCTGGGTCCGCATGGCCCGATCTGTTCTGGCCGATGTTCGGTGTCGCGCTGATCGTCGGTGCGTTGTGCGCCGCGCGGCTGCCGTCGCACTGGGAGAACCGTTCGCTGCTCGCCGCGTGCTATGTGTTGCAGGCGGCGGGGATCGTGCTCGGGATCGTATGGCCGACGGCGGCGGGCTTCGCGCTCGGCAGCGTGCTGATCGGATTGCCGTTCACCGCGATCACGCTGTTCGCGATGCGCGAGGCGCGTCGTCTGCATGGCGATCGCGCAGCCGGACTGATGGGCTATGCGACTGCCGCGTACGGCCTTGGTCAGATCGTCGGGCCGCTCGTCGCGGCGCCGATCGCGGAGCGCACTGGGTCGTTCTCTCCGGCTCTGTGGCTTGCGGCTGGGGCGTTGATGTTGGGGGCGGTTGGGCTTGTTGCGGTTGTGGTGGTTGGACGGCGGCCGCGACGCTAAGTGCAGGCGAAGGGTCCGCGTGCATCGACGCGAAGAGCCTCGGCGTAGCGATTGCGCGGGCGCATGAAGCGATGGCACATGTAGAAGGTGTTTGCACACTGTTCGGGTCCGGCCACGCTAAATAGGGAACTGCGGTGTTTGCGTTCCCGGCTTGGAAAAACCCGCATCGTGTGTGCACCGAAGCACCGAAGCCAGGCCGCACGTCCTTCGTGCCGTCTAGCCGCTGCAACGAAGCAGCCCACGTACGACGCGTGCCCAGCCATTCGATCCATCGATCTGCACCGTTCGCATCCCCGCGTTGTCCGTACCTCCGCCTCTCTTCACCGATCCCTCGAACATCTTCCCGAGCCGCGCACTAAAATATCCGCTTTCGCGTCGCTTCGCGCGACCGGTTGCCAGGACGCCTGGCTATCGAGACGTTCGCGCGCACATGCCACATGAGAGGTACCATGACCCGCGCGGCGGTCTTCGTAACGCGTCACGTGAAAGACCCGACCGCGCGCAGCCGCACAACATCGAAACTGCAAAGCAACCGCAACCCGACAACCACCCACGCCCCGCATCGACCTTTCTCCACCCCTCGACCATGAGCGATTACCAATACTGTCCCCGCTGTGCCAAGCCGCTTTCCGAGCGCGCGGATCCCGAACACGAAGGCGGCCGCGTGCGCCGCGCGTGTCCCGACGACACCTGCGGCTATGTCCACTGGAACAATCCGCTGCCGGTCGTCGCGGCGATCGTCGAGTACGAAGGCAAGATCCTGCTCGCGCGCAACGCCGCGTGGCAGGAGGGGATGTTCGCGCTGATCACCGGTTTTCTCGAGAACGGCGAGACGCCGGAGCAGGGCATCGCGCGCGAAGTGCTCGAAGAGACGTCGCTGCACGCGGAAACCGTCGAACTGATCGGCGTGTACGAATTCATCCGCAAGAACGAACTGATCATCGCGTACCACGTGCGCGCGCACGGCACGATCGCGCTGTCGCCTGAACTGCTCGAATACCGGCTCGTCGAACCGGCGAAGCTGCGGCCGTGGCGCGCGGGCACCGGTCAGGCGCTCGGCGAATGGATGCGCCGGCGTGGGCTGCCGTTCGAATTCGTCGAACGGCCGGGACAATAACGCGCGACAGACAACCGTCCGGCAACCCGCCGCACGCATAGCATGATCCGCTGATTCCAATGGAGACTGGCATGGCGTACATCTACTACCTGACGCATATCCATCTGGGCTACGACGCGCTCGCGCAACTGCGCGCGGAGTGCGCGCGGACCGGCATCACGCGGCCGCTGATCGTCACCGACAAGGGTGTCGTCGCGGCCGGTCTCGTCGAGCGGACGCTCGCGGCGCTGCAACTCGGCGACGTGCCGGTGTTCGACGACACGCCGTCGAATCCGACCGAAGCGATGGTGCTCGCGGCCGCCGCGCGTTATCGCGACGAACGTTGCGACGGATTGATTGCGGTCGGCGGCGGTTCGTCGATCGATCTCGCGAAGGGCGTCGCGATCGCGGCGACACACACAGGGACGCTGACCAGTTACGCGACGATCGAGGGCGGCAGCGGCCGCATCACCGAAGCCGCCGCGCCGCTGATCGCGATTCCGACCACCGCCGGCACCGGCAGCGAAGTCGCGCGCGGCGCGATCGTGATCCTGAACGATGGGCGCAAGCTCGGCTTTCACTCGTGGCATCTGCTGCCGAAGGCGGCGATCTGCGATCCGGGGCTGACGCTCGGCCTGCCGTCGTCGTTGACCGCCGCGACCGGGATGGACGCGGTCGCGCATTGCATCGAGACGTTTCTCGCGCCCGCGTTCAATCCGCCTGCCGACGGCATCGCACTCGACGGCCTCGAACGCGCGTGGACGCACATCGAGCGCGCGACCGCCGACGGCAACGATCGCGACGCGCGCCTGAACATGATGAGCGCATCGATGCAGGGCGCGATGGCGTTCCAGAAGGGACTCGGCTGCGTGCATTCGCTGTCGCATCCGCTCGGCGGCGTGCCGGTGAACGGCCGCACGTCGTTGCATCACGGGACGCTGAACGCGGTCGTGCTGCCTGCCGTGCTTCGCTTCAACGAGCATTCGGAAACGGTGGTCGCGAACCATCGCTACGCGCGGATGCGTCATGCAATGAAGCTGCCCGAGCACGCCGATCTCGCGCAGGCGCTGTTCGACATGACCGCGCGTCTCGGCCTGCCGACCGGTCTGCGGCAGATGGGCGTCGAGCCGGCTGTGTTCGACAAGGTGATCCAGGGCGCGCTCGCCGATCACTGTCACAAGACCAATCCGCGCGAAGCGAGCGCCGACGATTATCGTCGGATGCTGACCGAATCGCTTTGATCCCGCGTACGCGCATCCATTGGCGAGACACACGATGAACAAACCCGCTCCCGCGCTGCGCGCCGCGTACCGCCACTTCCTGCCGATCACCACGCGCTGGATGGACAACGACGTGTACGGCCACGTGAACAACGTCGTCTACTACAGCTACTTCGATACGGTTGTGAACGAGTATCTGATCCGCGCGGGCGTGCTCGACGTCGAGCATGGCGAGACGATCGGGCTGGTCGTCGAGACGCAGTGCAATTACTTCGCGCCGCTCGTGTTTCCCGAGAAGGTCGAGGCGGGGTTAAGCGTCGTGCGGCTCGGTTCGTCGAGCGTGCGCTACGAGATCGGACTCTTTCGCGAAGGGCATACGCAGCCCGCCGCGCAGGGACATTTCGTGCACGTCTACGTGGACCGCGCGACGCGTCGACCGGTCGCGCTGCCTGCCGAACTGCGAGCCGCGCTTCTGCCGCTTGCCGTGGCGGGCGCCGGCACCAGCACCGCTGACTGAGCGCACGAGCCGCATGCAGTCGCTTGCGATCAACCTGCTGAACGGCGTCAGCTACGGGCTGCTGCTGTTCATGCTGTCGGCGGGACTGACGCTGATTTTCAGCATGCTCGGCGTGCTCAACTTCGCGCACGCGAGCTTCTACATGCTCGGCGCGTATGTCGGCGTGACGATCGCCGCGAAGACAGGCTTCTGGGGCGCGCTCGTGTTTGCGCCGCTTGTCGTCGGGCTTGCGGGTGCGGTGTTCGAGCGTGTGCTGTTGCGTCGCGTGCGTCCGCACGGCCATCTCGCCGAACTGCTGCTGACGTTCGGCGCCGCCTATCTGATCGGCGAAACGGTGAAGCTCGTCTGGGGCTTGCAGGCGCTTGCCGCGCCGGTGCCGCATGCGCTTGACGGTGCGCTCTTCACGTTCGACGGCGCCGCGTTTCCGCGTTATCGCGCGTTCATGATGGCGGTGTCGCTGGCGATGCTCGCGGTGCTGTACGCAGTGTTGCGCGTGTCGAAGACGGGGCTGATCGTGCGTGCCGCGCTGACGCATCCGGAGGCCGTCGAGGCGCTCGGTCACAACGTGCCGCGCGTGTTCACGTTCGTGTTCGCAGCGGGCACCGCGCTCGCGGCACTCGCCGGTGTGATCGGGGCACCGCTCTTCGTGATCGAGCCGGCGATGGCCGAATCGGTCGGCTCGATCGTGTTTGTCGTTGTCGTGATCGGCGGACTGGGGTCGCTCGGCGGTGCGCTGGCTGCGTCGCTGCTCGTGGGTTGTGTGCAGACGTTCGCGGTCGCGAGCGACGTGTCGTTGGGCGGCATCGCAGCGGCGCTCGGGCAACCGATGTCATCCGCGTGGGGCGGCCTGACGCTCGCGCAGCTGGCACCGCTGATTCCGTATCTGCTGCTCGTCGCGATGCTGGCGCTGCGGCCGCGCGGACTGTTCGGCCGGTATCAAGACGATGTCTGACGCACGCGGGCCGTTTGATCGGCGGGGGGCGGGACGTGGGTCGCGCGAGAGGGGCGGGGAGCGTGCGGCGTCCGGCGAGCGCGAAACACGTCGGTCACGCGATGCGCGAGAATTACGCGGGGCACATGACGTGCGCGCGTTGGATGAAGCAAACGAGGACATCGGCACATCTTCCCAGCGCGTCCGTATCACCTCGCGCACACCCTCGCTACGCTCACTCGCACCCTGGCTCGCACTCATCGTGCTGCTGATGGTGCCTCTATTCGTATCGTCGAAATCCCCCAACACCTGGCTGCTCGCCTACCTCGCGCAAACCGCGACGATGATCGTGTTCGCGCTGTCGTACAACATCCTGCTCGGCGAAACGGGTTTGCTGTCGCTCGGTCACGTGGTGCATGCGGGACTCGGCGCGTTGATCGCCGCTCGTCTGTTCAACGCGTTTGGTGTGCCGCTGCCGGTGTTGCCACTCGCAGGCGGGATCGGCGGCGCGCTGGTAGGCGTGTTGACCGGCTACGTATCGACGCGTCGCGCGGGCACCGCGTTCGCGATGATCACGCTCGGCATCGGCGAGCTGATCGCCGCCGCCGCGTGGACGTTGCCCGACTGGTTCGGCGGCGAGGCGGGCGTCGCGATCGATCGCGCGAGCGGTCCCGCACTCGGCGCGTGGACCTTCGGCCCCGCGCGCGAAGCGTACGTGTTGATCGCCATATGGTGCGTGCTCGCGTGCGTCGCGATGTTCGCGCTGTCGCGTACGCCGTTCATGCGCATCGCGAACGCGGTGCGCGACAACCCGGTGCGCGCGGCGGCGATCGGTTGCGAGCCGCGACGCGTGCGCTACGCGAGCGTCGTGTGCGCAGCGTTCTTCGCGGGCGTCGCGGGGACGCTGGGACTGATCAACGTCGAACTCGTATCGACGGAAAGCGTCGGCATGCTGCGCTCCGGCGCCGTGCTGATCGCGACCGTGATCGGCGGGACCGGGGCGTTCTTTGGGCCGGTCGCGGGCGCGGTCGTGTTGACGTTCTTCAGCGTCGCGGTCGCGAGCGTCACGCGCGCGTGGCTGTTCTATCTCGGACTGCTGTTCGTCGCGGTCGTGGTCGGCTCGCCCGACGGTCTCGCCGGTTTCGCCGCGCGCGCGTCCGCGCGGCTTACGCGTTACGGCTGGCGCACGTGCGTCGCGCCGTGGCTGCTCGGCGCGAGCGCTGTGTGTGCGTGGGTCGCGGCGATCGTCGTCGCGGTGCAGTGGGCGTACGCGCGACAGTTCGGCGCTGACGATGCGGGTAGCAACGGAGCGCTCGCGAACTGGTTCCCGGCCGGTCACGCCGACGGCACGACGCCGATCGACGCGCACGTTGCAACGATCGCCGCAGTCGTTGTGCTGCTGGCGGCGATGGGCTTCGTCGCGGCGCGGGCTGCGCGACGTCGATGGGCGAGCGCGGAAGCGATGCGTGTGAAGCGGGAACAGGAACAGGGACAGGGTAGTGCGCTTCATGTCGCCACAACCGCAGCCGTAGCCGTAGCCGCCAACGTTCGCGAATCGCACGACCCCGCCCCATGACGGCCGCCCTCACACTCCACCGTATCGAAAAACGCTTCGGCGCGACCGAAGTGCTGCGCGGCGTCGATCTCGTCGTCGAGCCCGGCGAGCGTCACGCGCTGATCGGTCCGAACGGCGCGGGCAAGTCGACGCTGTTCGATCTGATCGCGGGCGCGAGCCGGCCGGGCGCGGGGCGCATCGAGTTGTTCGGCGTCGACATCACGCGGCTGGGTGCTGCGGCGATCAGCCGACGCGGCCTCGCGCGCAGTTTTCAGCGCACGAGTCTGTTCGTGGGGCTGTCGGTATTCGACAACCTGCGCTGTGCGGCGCTGTTCGCGGAGCGCGGGCGCGGCAGCGTGTGGCGTCGCTGGACCCGTTTCCGTGCCGCCGACGCACGCGCCGAACAGGTGCTCGATGCGGTCGGCCTCGGCGCGCGTGCGGATACGCTGGCTGGCACGCTCAGCTATGCGGAGCAGCGCGCGCTCGATCTCGGTCTCGCGCTTGCGGGCGGCGCACACACGCTGCTGCTCGACGAACCCACCGCGGGCATGAACCGCGCGGAGGCCGCGCGCGCGATCGAACTGATCCGCGGCGCGACCGCCGGCCGCACGCTGCTGATGATCGAGCACGACATGGATGCCGTGTTCGGCCTCGCCGATCGCATCTCGGTGCTGGTCGGCGGTCGCGTGATCGCGACCGGCACGCCGACCGAGATCCGTGCGGATGCGTCGGTACGCGCCGCCTACCTCGGCAGCGACCTCAAAGACGGTTTCGCGCGATGACAGCGCTACTCGACATCCGCGATCTGCGTGCATGGCACGGCGCGAGCCAGGCGCTGCACGGCGTGAACCTGCGCATCGAAGCGGGCGAGGTACTCGCGCTCGCGGGCCGCAACGGCTCGGGGCGCTCGACGCTCGCGCGCGCGATCATGGGGCTGGTCCGCAGCGACGGTGAACTCAATTTCGCGGGTCGTTCGTTGAGCGGGCTGCGACCGTTCGAGATCGCGCGGCTCGGTATCGGCTACGTGCCCGAACATCGCGACGTATTCCCCACACTGACCGTCCACGAAAATCTTCTGCTCGGACAGATGCGGCGCGGCCACAGCCACACACCGCGCTTCACGTTCGACGACGCATACGCGCTGTTCCCGGTTCTGCACGAACGACAGCGCACGCGTGCCGGCGCACTGTCGGGCGGCGAGCAGCAGATGCTCGCGCTTGCTCGCGCGTTGCTCGGCGACCCCGATCTGCTGGTGATCGACGAGCCGACAGAAGGGCTCGCCGCACAGCGCATCGAACAGGTGACCGCCTGTCTGCGCACGTTGAGCGAACGCGGCGTCGCGATGCTGCTGATCGAACAGCGGCTCGCGATCGCGCATGCACTCGCGCAACGTGTCGCCGTGATGGGGCATGGCGAGATCGTGTTCGACGGCACGTTCGATGCGTTTCGCGAGCGGCGTGACGTGATCGACGAATGGCTCGGCGTCGGCTGAGCATCACGCGTTTTCCGCCCGGGTAGCGAGCACAGCACCGATGCACTCCGCATCGTCTGCCAGGGATTGCGAAGCGACGCGTTCATCGGGATTCCACACCTTCGGCACGACATAAATATTCGCTGCCGACGACTGAGACTAATCCGTCTCCACGTAAAAAAGCACGCGCTCAAAAATGGGAGCGCGAGCTTACAAGTCATCCTTATTGATCATTACTTTTTCCGACATTCCAGGTGAGCGCGAAGTGCGTCCAGGGGCGGGAGGCCTTCCGGCACGGGAAGGACAGGGCGGGTCGTCTGCAAGGTAGCGACACTCCGCTGCTTATTTGCGATGTAATGATTCTGTTGGAATTGAGAAATTGAATCGTAAAATTCCTTAACGGGTGGTTTCACGAAATATTAATTTATCGACTTGATAATCCGGCTCCGCAGGTAACGCACAGCTGTTTGCAAAGAAGAAAGTAGTCGCACATGCAACCTACAGGGGCACCCACAATGTCGGTCCATTTAGCAAATCGCAGCACCCTCCTTCTAACTTCGATTGCGGCAGCCTGTGTGCTCGCCGCTTGCGGAGGTAGCGACAACCATCCGGCGACGACGGCCAGCAACCCGACGCCGACGACGTTCTCGGGCGTCGTGAACGCGGCCGCTGTCACGCCGGGCAGCACGACCGGTAACCCGACCGTCAAGGCCGGCTACTACACCGGCGCGACGGTTTGCCTCGACGCGAACGGCAATGGTGTGTGCGACGCGTCGGAAGCCACGGCAACGACGGACGCGAATGGTCATTTCTCGCTGCAATCGACCGCCACGGGTCAACTGATTGCCGATGTCAGCACGAATGCCAAGAACACGGCAAGCGGTGCGGCCGTCGCCAGCCACGTGATCCTGCGCGCTTCGGCTGCGCAGATCGCCGACCAGGGCGCGACGAACGTCGTGATCAGCCCGATGTCGAGCGAAGTGCAGCGTCTGGTGGAAGCGAACGGCACGACCTACGCGACCGAAAAGGCCAACCTGGTCACGCGTATGAGCGCGCCGGCCCTGGGTGCGTCGTCGGTGGCGATCACCGCGGCGAATCTGCTGAGCGATGTGACGAAGCTGTCGGGTGCCGAGCAGCAGGCGATGCTGTTCGAAGAAAACGAACTCGGCAACCGCTACACGTACGCGACGACCAAGCTCGACCGTCACGACCAGTATCCGGACAACCTCGCGGTGCCGGGCGGCGATCCGTCGCTGGTCGGCGCTGCGGGCGTGACCGCCGCGACCGCCGTCGTATCGACGACGAAGCAGGCGCCGATCACGTACGCGCAATCGCAACAGGCCGCGTTCAACGTCGAAGGCATTCCGCGCTACGACAACATCTTCGTGATCATGCTGGAGAACCACAGCGTGGCGCCGGTGACGGGCACGCCGGGTATTCTCGGTTCGACGAGCGCACCGTTCATCAACCAGTTCCTGGCCAGCAACGCACAGTTCACGACGTACTACTCGACGGGTAACCCGAGCGAGCCGAACTACACGGCACTCGGCGGTGCGGACGACTGGGGTATCGTCGACGACAACTGGTGGGGCTGCGGTGCCGGCACGAGCGGCGCGAACGCCCCGACGGACGTGGCGTTTGCCGGCGGCAAGGCGTCGGATGGCCAGCCGCTCGTCGCGACCGGTGCACTGCCGACGCAGGACACCACGCACCTGACGGGCCTGACGAACGCCGCCTGTACGACGGTCGGATCGAGCGCGAACCACAACGTCCAGTCGCCGTCGCTGTTCAACCTGCTGACGCAGGCTGGCCTGACGTGGCGTACCTACAGCGAGTCGATGAACCCGGGTCAAGACCCGCGCTCGGACAGCATCGCCGATGCCGCGATTACGGACACGTACACGGGCCCGGGCAGCAACGGCACGGCATTCGCTGTTCCGAACGCGCTGTACAAGACCAAGCACCATCCGGGCATGGCTTATCAGCCGACGCGTAACCTGCCGGAGTTCATGGCCGACAACCGCACCATCTTCGGCACGCAGTACAGCGCAGCCGACTGGGCGAAGTCGACGGCTTACCCGATCCCGGCCGGCTACAACCCGGACCAGTTCAGCACCGACCTGGCCTCCGGCGACGTGGGCAGCATCAACTTCATCATGCCTGACCAGTGCGACGACATGCACGGCACCGGCTCCGATCCGTCGTGCTCGGGCGGCAGCACGCAGATCGTTCAGCGTGGCGACGACTATGTCCGTCAGGTGATCACGAAGATCCAGGCATCGCCGCTGTGGGCCAACAAGCAGCGCAAGGTGGCGATCGTCGTGATGTTCGACGAAGGCGAAGGTAGCTCGACGGCATGCTGCGGCTGGAACCCGGTGACCTCCGACGTCAACCAGGCTCCGCTCACGTTCGCGAACGGCAAGTTCACGCCGGTGACGACGGCGAAGTACAACGGCGGCAACCACGGTCACGGCAATTCGATCTTCGGTGTGGCAACGAACCAGGCCAACCCGAACATCGTCGACAGCGACGAGTACAGCCACTTCTCGCTGGTGCGTACGATGCAGGACATGTTCCAGATCGGTGACCCGGCACAGCCGGCCACGTACCTCGCCCGTGCGAAGTACACGGAATCGTTCATCGCCAGCAACATCCTGAACCTGCCGGAACTCGCGGGCAGCGCGGATACGCACTTCGACGCCGTGCGACCGATGAACCACGCGTACATCACGCCGGCTACCTACACGCAGAAGCTGAACCCGGTCGACGTGACGGGTACGTCGCTGGCCTCGCGTGCTGCGGGTCCGGACGCAAGCCAGACCAACATCTGGGCACTCGCGAAGTAAGTGTGTGACTGGCGGGAGGCGCTGCATGGTCTCCCGCGACAACAAGCTTTTGATCTCGCTGCCGGGCCGCAATGTGCGGCCCGGCAGTTTGCGTATCGTGACTCCTGTTGTCGGGTGACCTTCGGCTTCAACGGAACCGCGCAGAAGCGGTCCCAGGACCCGGGCAATCAAAGACCTTGAAATGCGAAAAATTTTCTTCGGTGTACTGTGCGCATTCTCCGTGCTGCTGACCGCCTGCGGCGGCGGTGGCAGCGATAGCGGCTCGAGCCAGACCTCGTCGAGTGGTGGCTCGACCGGCGGTCTCGCGCCTCCCGCGAAGATCACGCTGAGCGCGGCCGCGCAGGTCGGCCAGCAACTGTTCTTCGACAAGAACCTGTCGAGCGGCAAGAACATGTCGTGCGCGACGTGTCACAACCCGCAGTATGCGTACGGGCCGCCGAACAGCCTGTCGGTACAGCTCGGCTCCGATCCGTCGCAGGCGGGACAGCGCGCGGTGCCTTCGCTGCGCTATAAATCGATGACGCCGCCGTACAACGACATCGCCGAGAACCCCGACGGCATCACGCAGAACGCGCCCGGCGGCGGCTTCATGGAAGACGGCCGCGCGACGACGCTCGCCACGCAGCCGGCGCTGCCGCTGCTCAATCCGCTCGAAATGAACAATGCGTCGCCGGCCGTCGTCGTGCAGACCGTGCAGAGCGCGTCGTATGCGGCGCTGTTCCAGCAGGCCTTCGGCGCGGGCGTATTCTCCGACGCGAACGCGACGTTCACCGACGTCGGCGTCGCATTGCAGGCGTATCAGGTGGAAGACCCGAGCTTCGCGCCGTACTCGAGCAAGTTCGATCTGTTCGAGTCGAACAAGATCGGCGGGACGCTGACGGCGGCGGAAATGCGCGGCCTCCAGCTCTTCAACGACACCGATAAGGGCGCAGGATGCGTGGCTTGCCACTATGCCGGCGCGAACTTCAACGGCTCGGTTGGTCTGATGACCGATTTCACGTACCAGGCGATCGGCGCACCGCGTAACGACACGCAGATTCCTGGCAACCCTGATCCGATTCCGGCGAACACGAACGCATCGTTTGTCGACATGGGGCTGTGCGGTCCGCTCAACAACATTCATACGCCGGGTACGGCCAACAGCGGCGCCGGTCCGGATTCGATCACCGGCGTCAACGTGCCCGATCCGTACTGCGGCCGCTTCAAGGTGCCGACGCTGCGCAACGTCGCGACACGGACCGCACTGTTCCACAACGGCGTATTCCATTCGCTGACGCAGGTACTGAACTTCTACAACACCCGCGATACGAACCCGGAATACTGGTATCCGAGCACCGGCGGCGATACGACGCACATGGTGCAGAACCCGTCGTATGCGCTGTTCCCGACGGCGGCGTCGGGCGCGACCGCGCAGTCCTTCAACGATCTGCCGGTCACGTTTCAAGGCAACATCGACGAAGAACTGCCGATGGGGCAAGGGCAGACCGACGCCGGCGGCACGACCGCTGCCGACGGTGCGAAGCCGCGTGCGATCCATTCGACGCCGCAGCTGACGCAGCAGAACATCGCCGATCTGGTCTGCTTCCTGAACACGCTGACCGACGGTTACCAGCCGCCCGCCACGCCGCCTGCGAGCGGTGCCTGTGTGAACTGACGATGAGCCCGCGCGGCTCGCCTGCAAGGGTGGCCGCGCGTTGCGATCTGTCTGTGCCTTATTTGCATCCCAGTCATTCAACTCGAGCAACACACCATGATTCGACGTACCACTGCCGTCCGCCTCGCTTGCGGCGCGGCTGCGATGATTTCCCTTACGCTGTTTGCCGGCTGCCACGATAAAAGCCAGGACGTCAGCCGCGAGAATTTCACGACCACGATCAACGATTTCCTCGCGAAACGCGGCCACCTGTGTCTCGCGAAATACGACTGGCCGATCTACGTGACGACCGACGACGTCGCCGCGGGCACGCGCGACGCGATCCAGATGCCAGTGCTCGAGAAGGTCGGCCTCGTCGCGGGCAAGACGATGACGGTCGAACGTACTGACCCGGCCGGCAAGAAGATCACCGCGACCGCGCGGCAGTATCAGTTGACCGACGAAGGCCAGAAATACTATCTGCACGTTCCGGAAGTGGTCGCGACCGCGACCGGAAGCGTCACGCATCCGGCCGATTTCTGCGCGGCGACGCTGACGCTCGATAAGGTGGTCGGGTGGGAACGGCCCGCGCCGGTCGAGGGCAAGACCGCGACGTCGGTGATCTACACGTACAAGATCGAACCGGCGACGTGGGCGAAAGATGCCGACGTGCAGCGCGTGTTCCCGATGATTAAACGCGTCGTCGAAGGCGCGGGCACGATGCAGTTGCGCGAGGGCGTGCATCTGACGTCGGACGGCTGGGTGGCCGACGAAGTGATGGCGCGTTGAGGTTTCGGTAGAGAAGGGCGGGGCGTTTATATCGCCCCGCGTTTTCGAGCCGCGTTTTTTAGCACTAAGCCTGATCGCGTGGCACGAAGCGGCGCGTGCGAATCCACTTCGTCGCGACCCACTTCTCGCCTGCGCGTAGCGGGGTGCTCGCGTGCAGCGAGCCCGGATCGGACAGCCCGAAACGGTTGCCGTATTCGAAGTAGAGCGCGTGCCCGCGTTGCGGCGCCACCGACCAGCCGATCTGCGGAAACACGGTTTCGCCACCGCCGCCATCGACATCGTTCAGATACATCAACAGCGTGCCGACACGTTGACCGCTGCGCGCGATCGACTCGCGATTCGACGCGTTGTTCGCGACCAGATAGTCGACGTGCGGCGTCGATTCGGCGCCCGCTTCGTAATTCAATAGCTGCAGGCCTTCGCCGTTTTCGACGGGCAGCCCCGTGAGTTCCGCGATCCGCGCTTCGATGCGCGCGATCAGCGGCGTTTCGCCGAGACGAAAGAACATGCCGCTGCTGCTGCGATGCCCTGCGACGACATTGCGGCCTGTCACCGGATCGACGACGGTCGAGCGATTCAGGCGCGGGCGCGCGAGCGCGATCAGTTGTTCGCATTCGCTCGTGCTGAGAAAGTTGCCGAGCTGGATCGCGGCAGGCCGCTGCATTCTCGCGACGACCCGCACCTTGCGCTCGCCGACGGTAATCAGCGAACCGTCGGGCACGCGCAGCGACTCCAGTTCGTAGGTCACCGGCGCACCGCCGATTTCGAGCTTGTCGCCGGGCAACGCCGTGCCGTACAGAAACGCCGACGTGATCGCGTTGACCATCCCCGACGCGAGTTCGACCGGGTTCTTTCGATTGACCAGTTCCTGAACGATCGTCTGCGGAGGGACACCGCGTGTGAGGTTGTCGGCGATCCAGTCGCGGAGTTCGGTGGGGAAGGGGACGGTGATGGACATCGGGGCTCGGGGGTGGGCGACGCAGTGGGGTCGCATGATAGCGAGGTTGTGTGTCGTTCGTGCGTCGGAGTGGGTTTGCGATCGATCGTTTTCATCGTTCGCGTCGATAGATCGTCGACAATGAGCCACTCAAGCAATCACGATATGGGTGGAAAATTACGTCCACTGAAATGCCGAGGATGGTCAAAAGCCAGGAAGCAATCGATGAATTTCTTCGGGAAACTCACGGCCTGCATGACTCATGCGTGACATCTGCCGAATTTCATGACGGACGGTTTGTAGACGAGTCCGGATCCATGCATTGTGAGCTTGGTGACCAGGCAACCGCGATCCTGAAATTCGATCGTCAATCCGGGACAGGGACTGTGACGAGATACGTTCTGGTCTTTGAAGGTGTTCTTCACTTTGAGTACGTGCATGACGCAGCGGACGACGGCATCATATTCTCGTGCGCGGTGTCGCTAACGACGGAAGGCGTTTGTTTCGCATGCAATCCGGAACACGGCAAACCGGTTCCGGTCGTACGCGCCAGATCGTTCGAGTACACGGTGTCCGGTTGACCGTTGAGACGACGGGGGGCGAGAACCACGTTGAAGGTTGACCCGGAGCGGCCATTCGTCGAATGTGCGTGAACATGCGGGGTAGTTCTTTCACGCCAACCCGTCGGCTCCGCATACATCGATCGAATTTGAATACGATCGCGCGTGTCATCGCGACCCTGTAATTGCGACTTCGGCCTCTTGCCGACCGCATCGCTTTCAAACCGATGTGTGAGCTAGTAGAGCCACAAGGAGCAACGCCCATGACCGCAAAAAATCCAGCCTACGTCGGGCATTGCCAATGTGGCACGGTCGAGATCAGCGCGTGGGCCCAACCGATGATGGTCAGTACGTGCTACTGCGACGACTGTCAGGCGGCAGGCCAACGTCATGCGGCATCCGGCAGTTCAGCACCGATGTCGGGCGCCGACGGTGGCACGGAGTTCATGGTGTTTCGCCGTGGCAGCATTGCGTGTACACGGGGCGCGGACCTGCTCCAGCCGGCGAAGCTGACCTCGCATACGAAGACCCGCCGGATGATCGCGAGTTGCTGTGCGACGCCGATGTACGTCGCCTTCGACGACAAACGACCTTGGGTGTCGGCGTTCCGCGCGCCCTTCGGAGCGGATGCGCCGCCGGTTGAGATGCGGATCTGCACGCGGTTCAGGCGTGCGGAAGAAGCGGTCGATGATGGTGTGCGAAGTCATTCCGGCTACCCTCCGGCGATGATGGTCCGGATTCTGGCTGCGTTGCCGGTCGTGCTGTTCAGCAAGTCGGTTGGGACTTTGCCTTAGCGTGAGTGGTCGATGCGATCGCGTATGCGGATGTCTTGCTTCGCTCACGACACGCCGTTGCGCGCGATCCCTCAACGAAGCGCAGCCGCCACCGCCTCGTCAATCTGCAGCGCAAACCGCGCTTCAACATCGGGCACGGCGTAGCCGATCGACAGTTCCAGATACGCGTCGCCCAGCACCAGCTGAACGAATGTCGCCGCCCGCAATGCCGCAGTCGATTCATCAAACCGCTTGCGCAGAATTTTCGCAGCGAACGCGCGCACGACCTTCGCGCCATTTTCGTAAAACACCTGGCCGAGTTCCGGAAGACGTTCGGCCTCGGCGACGATGGCCCGGTACAGCCGCAGATAATCCGGCGCGATCAGGATTTGCGCCAGGACCCGCCCCAACTCGCGCAACGCGACTTCGGGGGATTCATCGGGTTGCTCGTCCCGAGCGCCGGCAAGAAATCCACCCACCTGGCCGCACATCGAGCTCACCAGACCCACGAAGAGCGCCTCCTTCGACTTGAAGTGACGATAGACCGTCTGTTTGCCCACGCCGGCAGCCGAGGCGACATCGTCCATCGTTGCCAGACCGAACCCCTCGCGTAAAAAAACGATTCTCGCGCCGTCAAGGATCGCGGATCGCTTGCGGTATTGCAGCGGGCTCAGGTCGGGGAGGGAAGAAGTGTCCATCCCAGATAAATAGCAGATCGTCGAGTAGTTGACAAGACTGGTTAGTCTCGTTTAGATTCGCCTAAACGAGACCAATGAGTCTCGTTCTTCCGATCATTCGATTTCGCGACCCATCATTGGAGAACGCTTTGAAACTGTTCATGACAGGCGGTACTGGTTTTATCGGGCAGGCGGTTGCGCGCAAGGCAATCGGCCTCGGCCATCAGGTGACGGCGCTGGTGCGCCAGGACAGCTCGGCGGCCGCCGGCGCGCTGGTACGTCTCGGTGTGCAACTGCATGTTGGCGATCTGCGTGAGCCGCAGTCTTTTGCGTCGACTGTCGGTGCCGCCGATGGCGTGGTGCACACCGCGTCGACCAACGATGCGTCCGCCGCTGCTGCCGACGAAGCCGCGGTCGTCGCGATGCTCGCGTATTTGCGTCCGGGTGCGGCGTTTGTCTACACGTCGGGCACCTGGGTCTACGGCAATACGGGAGGCGAGCCCGTGACCGAAGCGTCGGCACTGAACCCGACGCCGCTCGTCGCGTGGCGGCCGGCTGTCGAGCAACGTGTGCTGGCGCTCGCAGCGAGCCGCTCGATTGCCGCCGTGATTCTCAGGCCGGCGATGGTGCACGGCTACGGCGGCGGCGTATTCGGCATGCTGGCCGGCATGGCCCATCAGGCAGGCAGTGTGCGGATCGTCGGTGATGGTCGCAATCATTGGCCTGCCGTTCACGTCGATGATCTCGCGACGGCTTACCTGAGCGCGGTGGAGCAGGCGGCAAGCGGGGGCGATCGAGTCGCGGGCCAGATCTTCAACGTGGTCGCGGAAGAGGCCGTTGCGCTTGCCGAAATAGGTGAAGCGATTCGGGCATCGGTCGGCGTCGACCGTGTCGATCCGTGGCCGCTCGACGATGCCCGTGAATCGCTTGGACCGTTCGCCGATGCACTGGCACTCGACCAGACAGTCAGCGGTCAGCACGCCCGGCGAGTGCTTGCGTGGCAACCTCACGGCCCTGGCCTGATTGCGGACCTCTCTGGACACACGAACGCTCAGCAAATCGACGGAGCATGACGATGGTGTTGAACGGCGTATCTCTCGAATCGATTCTCGCGATGATCCTGACGGTTCTGTTTGCGGTGGCGGGCGTGGTCAATCTCGCAGGACGCGGCGCGGTGAAGAGCGACTTTGCGCGCTGGGGTTATCCGGCGTGGTTTCGCTTGCTCTGTGGCGCGCTTGAGCTGCTCAGTGCGGTACTTCTTTTTGGACAACACACCAGGGTGTTTGGGCTGACGCTGGCCGGAGCGATTATGGTCGGTGTGCTTTTTACGCTGTTGCGGAACCGGGAGTCGTTCAAGCATCTTGCGCCGGCGGTGGTCTTTTCCGCTCTGATTGTGGTCACTTTTGCTGTTCGTGGTTGAGGCTTTCTTGCAGCCAGGCGAGTGAGCGCGGGACGCTAACAGGCCGCGTGGGCGATGCGCGCGCATCGCATCAGCGGCCAGGGGCACCGTGACGAACCGTTACGCCGCTTTGGCTGCGGTCACCGTGACTTCAACAAGCCATCCAGGCTCTACCAGCCCCACGACTTGCGAGCGGGTGCGAGTGGGCAAGTTCGGTTGTGCCTGCGAGCCGAAATAGTCGAGATAAACACTCGAAAAACCTTCGTAGTCCGGCCTGCCGTTGTTCGCGGGATCGGCGACAAAGATGGCCTGCACGACAACGACGTCGTCCAATGCATAGCCCTTGCTGCTGAGGGTTTTGCTGATCTGATCCAGTATGCTTTTCGTTTGGGTTCGTGTATCGCCGAAGTAGGCCACCGTGCGTGGATCGGCATCGACGTTCGACGGCAACGCGCCGACGCCGCTCAACACGATGTACTTTGCGCCTGCGGGGATTTCGATTGCTTCCGAAAATTCTCTCGCCCACGCTTCCGTCAAGGCGCCCGGGGTTGCATGTCGTACGATGGCATCGCTCATGTGGTTCTCCGTGTTTGATAGGGGGACGGCAGTCTGCGTGAACGTAGCACTGTTGCTCGAAGGTCTGTCCGATAGCCCTGGAAAGGGCAATGATTTAATCCGCGAGGCCTCGCTCTTTAATGCCACGTCGCCAATGGAGTGAAGCATGCATCGATGCGAATCTCTTTCGATCGAAGCCATCACCGATAGCGGGCGTACCGTGAAAAGCCGTTTCGTCTACCGGCTTGCCCCGTGGTCTCCGCGTCGCGCGACAGCGCTACACAACCCGATTGCCGCGCTGCCGCACGCCACGCATCGCGCCCGCGACGGGTTCGTCCACGCTCCCCTCGTTTGACAAGCCCCCGCACGCCACACATACACGCCCATCCCACGCGGTTCCCCGCCCCACGTGTTGTTTAATTCGAACGTCTGAGCGTTTGGTGCCGGCCCTCCAGGAATCTTGTCGGCAACGGGGCCACAAATAAAGACAATCAAGGGCGAAGGTGGCCGCTTTTACGCCGCCGTATGAGCGCATACGCGCCGATACCGATAGATAGTCCAGTGTGCCGTTCCCGAGCGGACCGCACAGGGAGGAGACGAAATGCACGACATCGACAACAAACGCCGCGCGGATACGCAGCGCAAACCCAGGCAACTGCGCTACATGCTGGCAGTGTCGGCGATCGTGCTCGTTGCACTGAGCGCACTCGGCATCGCCGCATGCGCAGACGCGAATGCGGACTCCAATGCGAACGCAAGCGCGACTCCCGCCACAGTAGCCGCAACCGCAACCCCCGCATCCTCCCCCCGTCCCAAACTAGAAACCGCCAAAGCCCAGCAACTCGCCGACGAGCAGCACATCGCCGCCCGCGTCCCTTCCGCAAGCGGCATGAGCGTTGCCCGCACGCGACCGCTGACGCTCCGCGACTCCGGCATCGACGGCTCGATGATGTTCGCGCGCGACGTCGATTTTCGCGTGACCGGCGACATCGGTTTCATGATTCATCGGATGGCCGCGACGCTGACGCCGACACACGCCGGTGATCCGATCGTGTTCGACGATCCGACCAGCGTGTCGATCAGCGTGCATCGCGGCGAGGTCACGCTCGACGCGGCGAAGCTGACGGCAATCTTTAACCGCTATCTGTTTCAGTACCAGGGTTCGCCGTTGCGCAACATGCGCGTCGAACCGCAGGACGGCCGCCTGAAAATCACCGGCGAAATGCAGCGCGACGGCTGGGTGCCGATCGCGTTGACCGGCACGCTCGCGATGCGTAACGCCAGCGAGATGGTCTTCCACGCGGATCACACCGAAGTCGCGGGCGTCTCTGCCGATAATCTGATGCGCGCCGCGCACGTGCGAATGGCGGATCTGCTGAAGGTCGACACGCCGATCGCGCATCTCGAAGGCGACGACGTCGTGATGGCGGTCGCGAAGCTGACGCCGCCGCCCGCGTTGCGAATGACGATCACGCGGATCGACACGTCGCCGGCCGGCGTGCGCTTCACACTCGACGACGGCACGCTGCACGACATCGCGTGGCCCGCGACGATGCCCGCGCGCGGGATGCTGATCCAGGGCGGCGACGTGAAGTTCATGCGCTCGATCCCGATGAACATCGACATGGCGATCACGCCGCTCGACACAGGCACGTCAAGCACCACAAACGCACCGTTCGTACTCGACCTGTACCACTACCGCGAGCAGATGGCCGCGGGCTACTTCACGTTCGACGAAGCCGGCGCGCTCGACGTGCATCTGCCGTCATACCCGACGCTCGCCGATGCAGCGCACGACACGGCCACGGAAGCCGCGCAAACGGGCAGCGCAACCGCGCGCTACAACGACAGCTTCCTGCGCTCGCAACAGGCATCGCTCGCACTCGCGCGCGCCGAATGGCAGCGCGTGCCGCCCGCATTGCGCGCACACTCGCCGGACGGCACGACCGCCATCGCCGGCACCGCCAGCGTGATTCCGGCGAGCCTGCGCACGTCGATGAGTCAACCGCAACGCGGCACGGCAGGCGTCGTCATCGACGAGCGTCATTCGCCGGGCGTCGCGCCGCTGATTCATGTGCAGAACGTGGACTTCTACGTCGCGGGTCGCATCGGTTTCCACGTCCGCACGCTCGATGCGCAGATGGTGCCGAAGCATCCAGGCCAGCCGGTCGATCTCGACGATCCCGATCAGTACGACATCCATATCCTCGGCGGTGAAGTCGTCGAGCCGTGGCCCGCGATGGCCGCGCTCTTCAACGACTATCTGCTCGACTACTCGCCGCGCTCGCTGAACGATCTGCAGTTGACGCCCGCGAACGGCGGCCTCGACGTGACTGGCGGCATCAAGCTGTGGAATCACTTCCCCGGTGTCTGGCTGCCGACGAAGATGCACGGCACGCTCACCGTACGCGACGAGCGGCATCTCGTGTATACGCCCGACTCGGTGTCGGTGCTCGGGGTGCCTCAGGCGGGTCTGTTGCGCGCGCTGAACATTCCGCTCGCGTCGTTGACGCCGTTCGCTCGCAAGGGCGTGAAGCTCGACGGCAATCAGCTCGTGTTCGATCAGTACACGGTGTTTCCGCCGCCGGTGTTGCAAGGGCGGCTCGAAAGCGGTGAGGTGACCGACGAAGGGCTCGTGCTGAAATTCCAGCGCGTAGCGGGCGCTGCGATCGCGCATCCGCCGGCGGTCGCAGGAGGAGCGAATAGCAGCTACGTGTGGATCGAATCGGGCGACATCAAGATGTTCAACTCGCTGGTCGTCAACGGTCGCACGCTGATCCACGACAGTTCGAGCGCCGACCCGATGCACTTCGACCTGTACGCGTATCGGCGCGACGTGTCGAAGGGCAGGGTGCGGATGGGAGAGGACGGGTCGCTTGCGGTGGATGTCGCCGCAAAACAATCCCCTTAACTTAACTTTAACTACGCACGCGAGTCGCGCTCGATGATCCACTCATGCGCAGGATCGTTCTTGAAGTGCCATACGCGTCGATCACCGGCCATCACGTTCAGATAGTACGAGTCGTACCCATACGGCACGACGACCGGGTGATAGCCGCGCGGCACCATCACGACGTCGTGATCCTCGACGGCCATCGATTCGTCGATGTCGCGTGAATCGGTGTACACGCGCTGGAACGCGAAGCCTTGCGGCGGGTTCAGCCGGTGATAGTACGTTTCCTCGAGCGAGCTTTCGACCGGCACGTTGTCGGTGTCGTGCTTGTGCGGCGGATAGCTCGACGCATGACCGCCGGGCGTGCGCACTTCGACGACCAGCAGCGATTCAGCAGGCTCGGTCTGCGGCAGGATATCGCATACGTAGCGCGTATTCTGCCCTTTGCCGCGCATCGAGCGCTTCATCTGCGATGGGTCGATCAGCCGCACCGGATACTGCCCCTTGGCCGGTGCACTCGCGATGCCGATCTCCGCAGCCGTGCGCGCGCGCAACGTGGCGCGCACCTTCGGCGGCAGATACACGGCGACCGGCGCCGCATCGTCGAACACGCTCGTGCGCGAACCGAGGCCGGTCCAGCGCGTCTGCGGCGTTTCGATATCGACCGTGCCCGACAGCACGACGAGACACACCTCGCGCGTCGCTTCGAGCACCTGCAGGATGCCGTCCGGCGCGACACGATGCGCGGAGAAGCCGACGTGCTGCCAGCCGGCCGACTCCGGCGTCACGCGCGCGATCGTCTGACCTTCGCGCTTTGCCTTGACGAGCAGGCTCATGCTGCCTCCTTCGTGGATGCCGCAGGTTCAAGCGGCGCATCGACGAGCGCACGCAGCGTCTGATAACCCTTTTTCGCATACGCATACGACGGCGCAACCACCGGGTCCTGCTCCGCCTCGACGACGAGCCAGCCGCGATAGCCGTGCCGCTTGAGCTTCGCGATGATCGCGGGGAAATCGACCGCACCGTCGCCCGGCACCGTGAACGCGCCCGCGATCACCGCTTCAAGAAAACTCCAGTTGCGGTTGCGTGCGAGCTTCATCACGGCAGGCCGCACGTCCTTGCAGTGCACGTGGCAAACGCGCGCGATGTGACGGTCGAGCACGTCGAGCGGATCGCCGCCCGCGAACGTGATGTGTCCCGCGTCGAACAGCAGGCCGACCGCGTCGCTGGTCTTCGCCATCAGACGGTCGACATCGGCGGGCGTCTCGACATACGCGCCCATGTGATGGTGATACGCGAGCCGCACGCCGTGACTCAGCGTGTAGCGCGCGAATGCATCGACACGTGCCGCGTATTCGTCCCATTGAGCCTCGCTGAAAAAGCGCGGCCGTTGATACAGCGGACGCGGCGAGCCCTGGATCGTGTCGGCGACTTCGCCGTACACCATCGCGGTCGCGCCGTTTTTAGCGAGCAGTTCGAGATGCGGCCCGACAGCGGCGATTTCTTCTTCGACGCTGCGTTTCGCGAGCCGGCCCGAGTACCAGCCCGACACGAGCGACAGGTCGTATTGCGCGAGCAGTGCTTTGAGCGCCTGCGGTTCGCGCGGAAACTTGTTGCCGAGTTCGAACCCCTGGTAGCCGATCTCGCGGCCTTCGGTCAGTGCGAGTTCAAGCGGTGTTTCGCCGCCGAGCGACGGCAGGTCGTCGTTCATCCACGACAGCGGGTTGATGCCGATGCGTACTTCGAACGGAGTCATGCGCGGTTCCTCGATCAATCGTTGACGGCATCGCCGGCAGCGTGCGAACGCGCGGCGAGCTGGGCTTCGTATTGCGCACGCGCGTCGCGGACCGCTTCGCGCGATGACACTTCCGGCACCGCGACTTCCCACCACCAGCCGCCATCGTCGGTGGTGCGGGCTGCGTCGGTATCGATGCTGATCACGTAGGTGCGATCGGCGGCGCGCGCGCGTTGCAGCGCGGCTTCGAGTTCCGCGACGTTCGCGACGTGTTCGGCGTTCGCGCCAAGCGCGCGCGCATGCGCGGCGAAATCGATTGCCGGTGCGCCCGCCGGTCCCTGCACGCAGTCGTCGAACATGTTGTTGAACGGTGCGCCGCCGCACGCCTGTTGCAACCGGTTGATGCAACCGTAACCGCGATTGTCGAGCACTACGACGATCAGCTTCGCACCGAGCATCACCGACGTCGCGATCTCGCTGTTCATCATCAGATAGCTGCCGTCGCCGACCATCACGATCACTTCGCGCTCGGGCCGCGCGAGTTTCGCGCCGAGTCCGCCGGCGATCTCGTAGCCCATGCACGAATAGCCGTACTCGACGTGATACGCGCCGGGCCGGCCCGCGCGCCACAGCTTGTGCAGTTCGGCGGGCAGCGTGCCGGCCGCGCAGACGACGATGTCGTCGGTCGTCGAGCGCGGGTGCGAACGCTGCACCGCGCCGATCACGTCGGCGTCGTAGGGCAGTACCGTTTCGCGCTGCGGCGTGTTCGTCAGCGAGCTGACGGTGTTGCGCCAGCCTTCGGCGGCCCTCTGCGCGCGCGTGGTCCACGTGCGGTCCGCGTGCCAGTTGCGCAGGCGTTCGCCGAGCGCATCGAGTGCGAGACGTGCATCGGCTTCGACCGCGAGCGCGCGATGCTTGAGGCCGTCGAATGCATTCGCATTGATGCCGATCACGTCGGCCTGTGTGAACAGCGTGTTCGAGCCGGTCGTGAAGTCTTGCAGCCGCGTGCCGATAGCGAGCACGCAGTCCGCGTCGTGTGCGAGGCCGTTTGCTGCCGGCGAACCGGTCACGCCGAGCGCGCCTGCATTCAGCGGATGATCCCACGCGAGCGCACCTTTGCCCGCCTGCGTTTCCGCGACCGGCACGCCGTGCACGGCCGCGAATGTCGCGAGCGTATCGGCGGCATGGCCGTACAGCACACCGCCGCCCGCGACGATCAGCGGACGTTTTGCCTGCGCGAGCCGTTCTACAGCCGCTTCGAGTTCGTCGATGCGCGGCGCGGGCGCATGCGGACGCACGACCCGTGGCTCGAAGAACGAAGCGGGGAAGTCCCACGCAGCGGCCTGCACGTCCTGCGGCAACGCGAGCGTGACGGGGCCGCACAGCGCGGCATCGGTCAGCACACGGATCGCACGCGGCAGCGCGTTCAGCAACTGCGCCGGATGCACGATGCGGTCGAAGTAGCGCGACACGGGTTTCAGTGCATCGTTTGCGGAGATGCCGCCGTCGTGGAAATCCTCGACTTGCTGCAACACCGGATCGGGTGCGCGCGACACGAAGATGTCGCCGGGCAGCAGCAATACTGGCAGACGGTTCACGTGCGCGAGTGCAGCGGCCGTGACGAGGTTCGTCGCACCCGGGCCGATCGACGTCGTCACCGCCATCATCCGGCGACGAAAATGCGCCTTCGCATACGCGATCGCGCTGTGCGCCATCGCCTGTTCGTTATGTGCGCGCAGTGTCGGCAGTTCGTTGCGATGCTGGTACAACGCTTCGCCGAGACCCGCGACGTTGCCGTGCCCGAAGATCGCGAACACGCCGCCGAACAGCGGCTCGGTGCCGCTGCCGTCTTCGGTCGCGACGCGCTGCGCGGCGAGGTAGCGGACGACTGCCTGCGCCGCGGTGAGACGGATCGTGCCGGTCGCGGGCGCCGGCTGGTTTTGAGCTTCGTGATGCAAGATGCGCTGATTCATGCCGCCTGCTCCTGATGAGCGCCGCGCTTCGTCGCGATGTTCGTCACGCCGGCCGCGTTGCGCGCATCGCGCCACGCGTCGATCAGCGTTTCGAACGTCTTGCGCACGCGCGCGATCACTTCGTCGTCGTCGATCTGTCCAGCGAGCCATGCATGGCTCGCTTCATGGAAGATCGTACGCCCGACCGTGAAACCGCGACAGGTCGCCGATGCCGCCGCCGCGCGAAAGCCGTCGCACAGCTGGTCGACCGCAGCCGACAGCCCGAGCAGCACGACACCGCGACAGTACGGATCGCGCTCGGCGATCAGCGCGTCGATGCTTTTCCATTGCGCGGCGTCCATCGGTTCAAGCTTCCACCACTCCGGATAGATACCGATGTTGTACAGCCGCTTCAACGCACGATAGACGATGTCGGGCCCCTGCGGCAGATGCTTCGGCGGAATCACTTCGAGCAGCAGTTCGTGGCCGCTTGCCTGCGCCGCGTCGTACAGCGCGCGCAGCTGCGCTTCCTGTTCGAGCCGCTGCTCGATCGGCTCGTCGGGGTGATACTGCACCAGACACTTCGCGATGTGTTCCTGCGGCCAGTTGACCAGCGTCGTGCCGATCGAGCGGCCGTGATCGAACACGAGCGGCACCGAGCCCGGCAGTTCAACTGGCCTACCGATCCACCAGCCGCGACCCGTCGCCGCGTTCAGTGCATCCTGACCGTAGCGGTCGTCGATCAGCACCGCGACACGCCCTTGCAACCCGAGCGCCGTTTCGGTCTGCGCGACCGCTTCGACGAACAGCCCCTTCAGACGCGCGATGCGGCTTTCGTCGGCACCGGTCTGCTGCGCGAGATCGAAGAACTGGTTGCGGTGATCGAATGCGAAGCCGAGCACTTCGTCGCGCGGCGTGCGCGGCGGCGTCACGCGATGCAGCCGCGCGAGCGTCGCGTCGAGATCGGGGCGGCGCATCCGCTGCGGGTCCGCTTTCGCTTCGCGCAGGAAGTACGCGAGTTCGGTGGGCGTCGGCATCGCGGGTGCGCAGCCGTGACGCGACACGACGAGTGCGCCGCTCGCATTCGCCGCGCGAGCACAAGCTTCGAGCGGTTCGTCGCGCAGCCAGCCGGACAGGAAGCCGGACGCGAATGCATCGCCCGCGCCGAGCACGTTTAGCACGTCGACTTCGACGCCGCCCTGAATTGGCAGATCGTCGAGCGAGGCGGGCACCGCGCCGTCGACGATCTGGCAGCCGAGCGGACCACGCTTCACGACGAGCGTGGCCGGCGTCACGGCGCGGACCATCGCGAGCGCGTCGATCAGATCGGTCTTGCCGCCGGCGATGCGGAATTCTTCCTCGGTGCCGATCACCAGATCGATGAGCGGCAGGATGCGCTGCAGATGCGCAGTGACGCTTTCGTTCGCGATGAAGCGGGTTTCACCATCGGCCTTGCCGGTTAGGCCCCACAGCACCGGCCGGTAATCGATGTCGAGCACCGTTCGCACCTGGTTGCGGCGCGCGTAGTCGAGTGCGCGGCGGCTCGTGCGGTTCACCTGCTCGGTCGAGAAGTGTGTGCCGGTAATCAGCAGCGCTTTCGACGATGCGATGAATGCTTCGTCGAAGTCGGCTTCGTCGACGGCCATGTCTGCGCAGTTCTCACGGTAGAACACGAGCGGGAACGTGTCGCGGTCTTTCAGGCCGAGCAGCACGAGCGCGGTGAGGCGGTCCGGGTCGATCGCGACGTGGCTCGTGTCGCAGCCTTCGCGGGCGAGCGAGTCGGTGAGGAAACGGCCCATGTGGTCGTTGCCGACGCGCGCGAGCATCGCGGATTTCAACCCGAGTCGCGCGCAGCCGAACGCGATGTTCGCCGACGAACCGCCGAGATATTTCGCGAAGCTGGACACGTCTTCGAGCCGCGCGCCGACCTGCTGTGCGTAGAGATCGACCGCGAGACGGCCGAGGCACACGACGTCGCGCGTGCGGCCCGCCGCGAAGCGGCTCGTGCCGGTTTGATTGGAAGTGGTTAGAGCCATGGGGATTCCTGGAAGTCTGGGCTGCGCGAGTGGGGCGTCAGATGAGGGGCGTCAGATGAGGGGCGTCAGATCACCGCGCCGTCGAGTTCGCCGATCATCTTTTGCATCTCGGCGCCGCCGGCCATCATGTCGAGCACTTCGTCCTTGCTGATGGTTTCTTTTGTGTACGTGCCGAGCGACTTGCCGCGATTGAGCAGCGTGAACGAATCGCCGATCGGATACGCGTGGTGCACGTTGTGCGTGATGAAGATCACGGAGATCCCTTTCGCGCGCGCGGTGTGGATCAGTTTCAGCACGTTGAAGCTCTGCTTCACGCCGAGCGCGGCGGTGGGTTCGTCGAGAATCAGCACGCGCGCGCCGAAATGGATCGCACGTGCGATCGCGAGACATTGCTTCTCGCCGCCGGACATCGTGCCGATCGGTTGATGCGGGTCGCGCACGTTGATGCCCATTTCGGCGAGCTTGTCGCGCGCGGTGACGGCACTGGTCTGCAGGTCCATCACGTTCAGAAAGCCGAACAGTTTTTTCTGTGGCTCGCGGCCCATGAAGAAGTTGCGCGCGACCGACAGCAGCGGCACCAGCGCAAGATCCTGATAGACCGTTGCGATGCCGAGATCGAGCGCGTCTTTCGGCGATTCGAAATGAACCGGCTTGCCGTCCACCAGATATTCGCCGGCGGACGGTTGATGCACGCCCGCGAGCGTCTTGATCAGCGTCGACTTGCCGGCGCCGTTGTCGCCGAGCAGGCAGTGCACTTCGCCGCGCTTCAGGCGCAGCGTGACGCCGGACAGCGCGATCACCTTGCCGAAATACTTGCTGACGTTTTCGAGCGCGAGGATCGTGTCGCCACTGGAAGTTGCGGTGTCTTTGACAGGTTCGGACATGGTCGTCTCCTCGTGACTTACGATTGCGCGACGCGGCGGCGCACGTAGTGGTTGAACAGCACGGCGATCAGCAGCATCACGCCGAGGAACACGCGGAACCAGTCGGAACTCACGTTCGTGTACGTGATGCCGATCTGCACGACGCCGAAGATCAGTGCGCCGAAACACGCACCGATGACCGAGCCGTAGCCGCCGGTCAACAGCGTGCCGCCGATCACCGCAGCGATGATCGCTTCGAATTCTTTTTGCAGCCCACGGTCTGCAGCAGCCGAGCCGATGTCGCACACCTGCAGCACCGCGAACAGGCACGAGCAGAACGCGGTCAGCACGAACAGTGAGATTTTTACGCGGCGCACCGGCACGCCGACGTTCTTTGCGGCGTTTGCATCGCCGCCCACTGCCAGAATCCAGTTGCCGTAGCGGGTTTTGGCGAGCACGAATGCGAAGACGGCTGCAAGTGCGAACCACCACAGGATGACTTTGGGGACGCCCGGCACCAGCGGTTGACCGTTGTCGAGCATCTGCCCCACGCCGATGTGCGCGAGCCACGCAAACAGGCCATGCAGCGCAACGCCATGAAACAGAAGGTTAGCTACCCAGTCCTGCTTCGCCAGATCGCCGACACCGGAGATGATCGTGCGGTCCGCGACCATGATCGACAGCGCGAGCGTGAGACCGCGCAGGATAAACAGAAAGGCCAGAGTGACGATGAACGACGGCAACCGCGTACGCATCACCAGGTAGCCGTTCAGCGCACCGAGCAGCATCGAGCCGGCGAACGCGAACAGGATGGCCAGCGACAGCGGCCAGTGGAAATACACCGCCGGGATCGCGACCATCATGCCGGCGAAGCCGATCATCGAACCGATCGACAGATCGAACTCGCCGGCGATCATCAGCAGACACGCACCGATCGCGAGAATGCCGAGGTACGCGGAGACCTGCGACCAGTTCATCACGCCGTCGAGATTGAACATGCCGGAGCCGCCCGCGCCGAGCGCGAACACGATAAACACCAGCACGGTGCCGGAAATCGCCGCGAATTCCGGGCGATTCAGCAGATGGCCGAACCACGATTCCTTGCGGATGCGTTCGTCAGCGGCCGCCGAAGCGGTGGCCGCCGGAGCGGCGGGCGACGCGGATGCACTCGACGACTGCTCGTCCGAGTTTTCACCCGCATGCGAAGGGTAGTGTTTGCCGGCAACGCCCATGATGTCTCCTCGATACCCGGCGCGGACGACGCAGATGCGTCGGCCGTCCGGTGAAAAACAGGTTAAGCAATTCAAGCCGCGATGAACGGGGCAGCGATGGCGGAAGCACTCCACCGATGCCGCCCGTGTGCGGCGCCGCGCGTGAAGCTGGCGGCTAACTGAATGAAACTGAACGACCAGGCGTTAGCGGTATTGGCCCGCGTACTTGATGACCTTGTCGAGATTCGCCTTCGTGATGAAGCCCGGACCCGAACGGATGTTCTTCGGTCCATACGACGGTTGCAGACCGTACGCTTCGAGGCGGGCCTTGAACTTCGGATTCGCCTGCAGCAGTGCGCGGATCTTGGCGGGGTCGGTCGTGTGTTCCTTCTTCACGATGGCGAGCACGGCGACCGGGATATAGCCTTGCAGGTACGGCTGCTGATCGATCGCGAACTGGATCGTGCCGGCCTGGATGGCCTTCGCGATGTCGTCGGAGAAGTCGAACGTGCAGAAGTAGATCTTGCCCGCGAGGCCCATCTGCTGGACGGCCTTCAGCGTCGCCGCGGCCGGCACCGGACCGAGCGTCAGGATCGCGTCGGTTTTCGGATGGTTGCGCAGGTAGGCGCTGACTTTCGACTGGATTTCGGTCGGATCCTGGCCTGAGTCGATCGTCGAGGTCTTGTAGTCGACGCCGATCGCATCGGCGAAACCGCGGCAGCGATCGAACGACACCGTGTTAGTGGCGAGGTGGTTCACGCACAGGAACGACTTGACGCCGGCTTCCTTCGCTTTCTCGCCGGCCGCATGGCCCGCGACATATTCGGGCTGACCGACGTGCATGATCGCGCCGAGTTGCGCGCTCTGTTCTTCGGTGCCGGAGTTGATCGTGACGAGCGGGATCTTCTTCTCGGTCACCTTGCCGATCGAGCTTTTCAGCACGTCGAAGTCGGCGATCGTGACGATCACGCCGTCGTAGTTACGCGCAGCAGCCTGTTCGACGAGGCGTGCCATGTCCGCGATGTCACCGTTCGGCGGATTGCGGTAATCGGTCTGAACGTTGAAGTCCTCGTCGGCCTGCTTGATCGCGTTCTTGATCGTGTTCCACCACGAATCGGAATCCGGCGCGTGGCTGATCAGCACGAAGTGCGCATCCGCTGCCTGCGCCACCGATGCCGCGCCGAACCCGGTCGCCAGCGCAAGCGCTGCCGCCAGCATCCTGAGCGAAGCCTTGCCTTTGCAAAGTCTCATGTCTCCACCTTTCTCGGTCTGTCGTTTTTGAAGGGAGCTCGCGCACGACTACATGGATGGGTTGTTACGTGTTTCTACCTACGTCCATGTACGCCGCTACGCTGCTCACGACCAAGATTAGGCGATCTTTTTGCGTGTTGCAATGAAAATTTCACTGCAAATAAAAATGGAAAATCCGTTCCATTTCGGAAATGGGCTGCCTATAATCGGCAGCACGTTCTGCGATCGATGCAGGCGTTTAGAAGATACGCAGGACGCGGTTTTGCAGCGCAAAAAAGAGGAGAGAGACGACCATGGCGGACGACAGCACTGAAGAGTTGCCGAGCGTCGACGAATTGATGCAGCGCATCGCCGAAAATTACGAATCGCTGCCGCGTCAGTTGAAGAGCGTCGCGACGTATATCGAGCAGCATCGCTCGAGCGTGATGGTCGATCGCACCAGCGATATCGCGACGAGCTGCGGCGTGCATCCGTCGGCGGTCGTGCGCTTCGCGCAGCGCTTCGGCTTCTCCGGTTTCTCCGATCTGCAGGCGGTGTTTCGCCAGGCGTACACCGGCCAGAGCGCCTCGGCGACCAGCTACCAGCAGCGCATCCGCAAACTGATCGACGACAAGCCGGGCGGCCGGTTGTCCGGCGGCTCGGTGGCGCGCGAATTCGTCGCGGCCTGCCGCGGCGGTCTCGACGAACTTGAAGCAGGGCTCGACGACGCGCAG
This sequence comes from Paraburkholderia flava, assembly GCF_004359985.1. NCBI lineage: Bacteria > Pseudomonadati > Pseudomonadota > Betaproteobacteria > Burkholderiales > Burkholderiaceae > Paraburkholderia > Paraburkholderia flava. The sequence goes on from NZ_SMRO01000002.1 coordinate 1,131,602, forward strand.
ATCGACGCCGCCGTGAAGATGCTGCAGCACGCCGACAACATCTACGTGATCGGCGTGCGGCGGTCGTTTCCGGTGGCGAGTTACATCGTCTACGCATTGCAGCACACGCCGAAGCGTGTGCATCTCGTATCCGGTTTCGGCGGTATGTATCGCGAACAGATCCGCAGCGTGAAGAAGGGCGATGTCGTGATCGCGATCAGCTTCGCGCCGTACGGCAAGGAAACGCAGTACTGCCTGCGCGTCGCGCATCACCACCAGGCGAAGACGCTCGTGATCAGCGACAGCCAGCTGTCGCCGCTCGCGCGCTATGCGACGACCCAGTTGTATGTGAAGGAGGGGAGCGCATTCGCATTCCGCTCGCTGACCAGCACCATCTGCCTGTGCCAGGCGCTGTTTATCGCGCTCGCGTACAAGCTCGAACTGAACGTAGAAGAATCGAAAGACACTGGAGGCTACGATGACTGACACAACTTCAACCGGCAAGACGATCGACGTCGCCGTATTCGGCGCCGGCCGCATCGGCCGCATTCACGCGGCGAATCTCGCGCGACAGCCGGGCGTGCGACTCAAGTACGTGGTGGACGTGAACCGCGAAGCCGCTGCCGCGCTCGCCGCGCAACACGGCGCGCAGGTCGCGGACATCGACGGCGCGATGGGCGACGCGTCGGTCGGCGCGACGGTGATCTGTTCGAGCACCGACACGCACGCGGATCTGATCCTTCAATCGGCCGCGCAGAAGAAGCACGTGTTCTGCGAGAAGCCGGTCGACCTCACGCTTGAACGCGCGCGTGCCTGTGCGGATGCGGTCGCGAAAGCGGGCGTCGTGTGCATGATCGGCTTTCAACGACGCTTCGACCCGACGTTCTCCGCGCTAAAGGCGCGCATCGACGCGGGCGAGATCGGTACGCCGGAAATGCTCGTCGTGACGAGCCGCGATCCGGGTGCGCCGCCGGTCGACTACATCAAGCATTCGGGCGGCATTTTCAAGGACATGCTGATCCACGACTTCGATATTTTCCGCTGGATTCTCGACGACGAAGCCGACACGCTGCACGCAACCGGCAGCTGCCTGACCGATCCCGCGATCGCGGCGGCGGGCGACATCGATTCGACTGCAGTGACGATCCGCACGAAGCGTGGCCGCCTGTGCCAGATCAACACCGCACGCCGCGCCGCGTACGGTTACGACCAGCGTTTCGAAGTGCTCGGCAGCGAAGGGATGTTGCAGGCCGGTAACGTGCGACCGACCGAAGTGGTCGCGTATTCGAAGACCGAAGTATCGAGCGACGTGCCTGAGGCGTTTTTCCTCGAACGCTACCGCGCGGCGTATGCGCTTGAAATCGCGCATTTCTTCGAAGCAGTGACGCATGGCAAGCCGGTGCGCACGACCGTCGCCGACGGGATGAAGGCGCTTGAACTCGCGGAGGCCGCGACGCGGTCGTGGCGTGAAGGCCGCGCGGTGAAGCTCGATGAGGCTGTGCGATGAGTTCGAGTGGACGTAAGGGACCGGTGCGCGTCGGTATCGTCGGACTGGGCCGGCTTGGGCGCCGGCATGCGCAGAATCTCGCGTACCGTGTGCCGGGCGCGGTGCTCGTCGCGGCATGCAGTCCGCTCGAAGAAGAGCTTGCGTGGGCGCGCGATACGTTGCCCGAACCGCGCCTCTATGCTGAGTATGCTGCTTTGCTCGCCGACCCGGATGTGGATGCCGTGTGGCTCGTCACGCCGTCGGCGTTGCACGCGCAGCAGATCGTCGATGCGTTGCAGGCCGGCAAGCATGTGTTCTGCGAGAAGCCGCTGTCGCTCGATCTCGCCGAGTGCGAGCGCGTGATTGCCGAGGCGGCACGCTATCCGCATCTGCAGGCGACGATCGGCTTCATGCGACGTTTCGATCCGAGCTACCGCGATGCGTTCGACAAGATCCACGCGGGCGCGATCGGCCGGCCGTTTCTCGTGCGCTCGCAGACCTGCGACCGTAACGACCCCGATGGATTCTTCGTGCGCTTTGCGCCGACGTCGGGCGGCATTTTTCTCGACTGTACCGTGCACGATATCGATGTTGCACGCTGGCTGCTCGGCAAACCGCGCGCGACGCGCGTGTACGCGACCGGCACGATTGCATTGCATGAGGGGCTGCGCGAATTTGGCGACGTCGACAACGGCGTGGCGATCTGCGAATTCGAAGGCGGTGGTATTGCGATGTTCTACGCGTCGCGGACGATGGCGCACGGCAACGACACGGGCAGTGAGGTGATCGGCACGGCGGGCGCGATGACGATCGGGCGGATTCCGCGTGTGAATCGCGTCGAGATTCTCGATGCGGGTGGGGTGCGTAACGAATGCACGCCGACGTTCTTTGAGCGTTTCGAGGATGCTTTTCTTGCTGAGGCGCAGGCTTTTGTGGCGGCGGTGTCGTTGGGTGGTTCATCTAGCGGCGAGCAGGCGGGGGCGAGTCTCGCGGATGCGCTGGAGGCGACGCGGATCGGCAGTGCGTTGCGGGAGTCGCTGCAGAGCGGGCAGGCGGTGACGCTGTGAGCGCGGGGAGGCTGCGGTAGAATCGGAGCATCTATGCGGCGTCGTTCGACGCCCGTCACGAAGGTTACCGTCGATGCAGATTCAGGTTCATAAGGAAGTGGATGCACGCGGGCTGAACTGCCCGCTGCCGATTTTGCGCGCCAAGAAGGCGCTTGCTGATATGGAGAGCGGGCAGATTCTTAAGGTGCTGGCGACGGATCCTGGGTCGCAGAGGGACTTCGCTGCGTTCGCGAAGCAGACTGGGAATGAGATTGTGGATGTTTCTGTTCATGAGAAGGTTTTTGTTTTTCTTATGAAAAGGCGTTGATGTTTTTTCGCGTAGCGGTGGGTGGTTTTTGTTTTCTCTGTTTATTTCCGCTGGGCGGTGCTTAATTGCGCCTCGCGGCGCAGGCGTTGCCCCTGTGCGGGGCGGCACCTACTTTCTTTGCCGCGGCAAAGAAAGTAGGCAAAGAAAGCCGCTCGAAACGTTACCTTGTCCTTTCCGCGTGTTGCCTCGGTGGCACTCGCCTAAGTGGGCGCCACGCCCACTCTGCTTAGTGGTCCGAGACGAGATCAGCCCTCGCACCGCTTGCCTTAGTGACAAGGCAGTCTTCCGTTCCGGCGGGCTTCGCCGCCGTGAGGCATAACGCCCTCGGTTTAATGTGATCGCTTGGCGGGCTGCCATTGCATGCGGTCATACATGCGGCCATATGTTCGTGGCGGTCACTCATCGACTCTCAACGCGGTCGCGTTTTGCCTGTGCCCCAATCTTCCAGATGGTTTCCCATGCAGACCGGTCCGCGCGCACACCAGTGCGCCGCGGGATGTGCGAGCCCCTTGTCACTCCGCGTCGCTATGCGGGGGACGATCTCGTCTCGGACCACTATCCAGCGTGAACGTGGTGCCCACTTAGGCGAGTGCCACTGGGGTCACACACGGAAAAGAGAAGCTTCGTATCGGCGGCTTTCTTTTGCCTACTTTTCTTTGCCGCGGCAAAGAAAAGTAGGTGCCGCCCCGCACAGGGGCAACGCCTGCGCCGCGAGGCGCAATTAAGCACCGCTCAGCGGAAATAAACAGAAAAACAAAAAATCAGGAAGAAGCAGCAACAACAGCTTCCCGTCGCCCACGAGAATGACTCCACCCCGCCGCAGCAGCAAACAAAACACCTGCAACACAAACCCCAATCCACCCAAACGCAGGCCAGACAACCGCGCCGACACCAGACCCGGCGGCGCCACCAATAAAATACCCCACCATATAAACCGTATTAACGCGACTCCGAGCCTCAGGCTTAAGCGCATAAATCCGCGACTGGTTGGAAATCTGCGCCGCCTGCACACCAACGTCGAGCACGATCACACCGATCACCAGCCCGACAATACTCGCACCCGACACCCCGAAAATCAAAAACGACACCGCGACCAGCAAGATCGCCAGCGAAATGATCGCGCGCGGCCCGCGCTTATCAGCGAACTTACCCGCGTACGGCGCAGCAAGCGCACCACCCGCACCGACGATCCCGAACAGCCCAGCAGCCTGCGGCCCCATGTGAAACGGCGCACCCGCGAGCAACAACGCAAGCACGCTCCAGAAAATACTGAATGCGGCGAACAACGCCGCACCCGTCAGCGTCGATTCGCGCAGCCCGCGCAGTTCGACAGTCAGATGCCACATCGATGCAAGCAGCTTGCCGTACGGCAACGTCGACGTCGGCTGGCTGCGCGGCAGGCGCATCACGATCACCACCGATAGCGCCAGCAACGCCACCACCGACGCACCAAACGCCGCACGCCAGCCAAAATACTGACCCACAAAACCCGCCGCAGTCCGCGCAAGCAAAATGCCGAGCAGCAAGCCACTCATCACGGTGCCGACCGCGTGGCCGCGGCGTGCCGGCGGCGCGAGTTCAGCAGCGAACGGGACGGCCTGCTGCGCGATCGTCGCGAGTATGCCGATCGCGAGGCTGGCAGCGATCAGCACGGCCAGTGTCGACGCGGTCGCGGCGACCAGCAGCGCGACACACATGCCGACGATCTGCAGCAGGATCAAACGACGTCGGTCGAAGCGGTCGCCGAGCGGCGCAAGCAACAACATCCCGGCCGCGTAGCCCAGCTGCGTGACGGCCGGCACGACGCCGACCCACTCCGCACTTTGCGGAAACGAACGACGGAAGTCGTCAAGCAGCGGCTGGTTGTAATAGATGTTCGCGACGGCGACGCCGGCGATCGTGGCGAGCAGAAGCAGCAGGCCGGCGAGCGACCGGTCGGGCGGCGCGGAAGAGTTGGCGTGGGGCGTGGACATGAGCGGAACGGCAGACGATGAGCCGGCACACAGGCCGGCAGACGGACTTCGAGCGTGCCGATGATACCGGAGCCCCGCCGATCGTGCAGCAGGCCGCTCAGAGCCCTTTTACGGGCTCGTCAGCGACTCCGGGCTCGCGAGGAAACACACCGCTCAATCGATCAACGCGCCTTCGGGTTCATAAAACGGATACGGCCCATCCGACGCATCGACGTACGCGTGATGCGTGACGATCCCGGTCGCGGGATCGTAGCGATGCAGCGCGAACGCGGCGGGCTCCATCGAGAACGCGGACGGTGCGTCGTCGCGCAGATCGAGCGCGACCTGGTGCGCGGGCGAGGCAACCGCCGATGCAATCGTGCCGCCGAAGCGCGCAAAGATCGGGCGATGCACGTGCCCGCACAACACGCGTTCGACGTTCGGATGACGCGCGATGATTGCCGCAAGCCGTTCAGCGGCGCGAGGCTCGAGTCGGATTTCGTCCATGTGTCCGATGCCGGTGACAAACGGCGGGTGATGCAGCGCGACGACGACAGGGCGGTCGCGCGCGGCATCGAGTTGGGCTTCGAGCCACGCGAGTCGCGCGTCGCACAGCGTGCCGCCGCTCTGGCCCGGCACCACGGAATCGAGCGCGACGATGCGCAACGGGCCGACGTCGATCGCGTACTGGACGAACTCGCCTTCGGTCTTGAGTTCGGGGCGGTCGGGGAACGCTTCGCGCAATGCCGTGCGGTCGTCGTGATTGCCGACCATCAGGTAGTACGGCATCTCGAGCGGGGCGAGCAGCGTTTTCAGGTACGCGTACTGCTCGGCGGTGCCCTGGTCGACGAGATCGCCGGTGATGAGCACGGCATCGGGGCGCGGCAGCAGCGCGTTCAGTCGTTCGACGCAGCGGGTGAGACACACGGCGGTGTCGACTCGGCGGTACGCGAGCGCGCCCGGGCGTTTGATGTGCAGATCGCTGATCTGGGCAAGCAACATAAAAAATCCTGGTAGGTCGGTGCGTGAGCGGTGCAGTCAGTCAACCGCGCTTTCATCACGATAATGCAATCAGCGCGTCTTCGCCGATCGAAATGCCGACCGGCGTGCCGCGCGCCAGCTCGACGCGACCTGCGACGTCGACGATGAGCGCGTCGGGCGCCGCGCCGGCAATCGTCAGACGGGTGCGTTCGCCGAGGAATGCGGCAGCCTCGATCGTGCCGCGCAGATGCGCATGCGCGGGATCGGCGAGGTATGCGTCCTCGGGACGGAAGAACAGTTCGCGCGACGTGGTGGCGTTTGCATTCGATGAGTGCGCGGCAGGCAGCGGTACCGTACCGCCAATAGTCGTCAACTGTCCCGCGCGCACTTCTCCAGCCAGCCGGTTGATCGTGCCGATGAACTGCGCGACCGCGCGGCTCGCGGGACGGTAGTAGATATCGCGCGGCGAGCCGATCTGTTCGATGCGTCCCGCGCTCATCACGACGACGCGGTCGCCGAGTTCCATCGCTTCGGCCTGATCGTGCGTGACGTACACGGTCGTGATGCCGAGGCCGCGCAGCAGTGCGTTCATTTCGCCGCGCAGCGTGTCGCGCAGTCGTGCGTCGAGTGCGGTCAGCGGCTCGTCGAGCAGCAGCACGCGCGGTCGCGGTGCAAGTGCGCGGGCAAGCGCAACGCGCTGACGCTGGCCGCCCGACAGCTGATCCACAGGTTTGTCCGCGTGCGCGGTGAGCCGCATCATCGCGAGCAGTTCGTCGACGCGGCCGTGCGCGACCGCCTTATCGACACCGCGAATACGCAGCCCATAGCCCACGTTGCCGCGCACCGTCAGGTTCGGAAACAGCGCGTAGCTCTGAAACACCATGCCGACTTCGCGTCGCTCGATCGGCAGCGCGGTGACGTCGTCGGTGCCGAACGCGACGCGGCCGCCCGCATCGGGCGTTTCGAGCCCGGCGATCATCCGCAGCGTGGTTGTCTTGCCGCAACCCGACGGGCCGAGCAGCACGAGCGTTTCGCCGGCGTCGATGCGCAGGTCGAGCGGTTCGAGCACGCGTGTGCCGCGAAACGTCTTCGCGCACTGCGTGAGGGTGATCGGAATCGAGGCGGGGGTCATGGCGAATCTTCCTGCGGATCGGTGGAAAGCGGCGCCGCAGGGGCGGCATGGGTTGCACGCGGGCGGCGGCGTTTCGTCGTGTTGCGCTGGCCGGTCGGGTCGACGCCGAACCACTGCATCGCGACGAGCAGCGGCATTGTCATAATGAAGAACAGGATCGTGTACGCGCTGCCGATCTCGATGCGCAGCGACGCGTACGTATCGGCGAGACCGACGGGCAGCGTTTTCGTGTCGGGCGTGTGCAGCATCCATGTGAGATTGAATTCGCCGATCGACAGCGTGAGCACCGCAAGCGCACCCGCGACGATGCCGGGCCGCGCGTTCGGCAGCACGATCGTCACGAAGCGCTGCATGAACGTCGCGCCGAGACTCGCAGCGCCTTCCTCGAGCGTGCGCAGGTCCGCGCTCGCGCAGATCGCCGCGACCGCGCGGACCATGAACGGCAGCGTGAACACCACATGCCCGACGACGATGAACAGTATGCTCATTCGAAACGCGGTAAAGCCGCCGTAAACGACGAGCAGTGCGAGCGCCGACGCGAGTCCGGGTAGCGCGATCGGCAGCACCAGCAGCTCTTCGACGAAGCGTGCCGCGCGCGTTTTGCTGCGTGCGAGCGCGTAGCCGGCCGGCACGCCTGTCACGAGCGTCACAGCGAGCGTAATCGCCGCGATTTCAAGCGATAAAAACACCGAGCCGCTGTACTGTGCCCACACTTCGGCGAGCCAGCGCAGCGTCAGGCCGCTCGATACGCCCTTGAAGTAATTGACGGTCAGGCCCGCGACGATCGACATCACGACGGGCACGATCAGGAATGCGCACAGCAGTAGCGTGACGCCCCATTGCGCGATGGCGAGCAGCGCGCGCGACTGGAAGCGTGACGAAAGGCGTGTTTGTGGTGCGGCGGTATGGGTCGGTGAATTCATGAGGCAGCGCGGATCGGACGATGTATTGCGCGGCGCACGGATCATGCGGTCGCCGCGACGGCAGAACCCGTCGCATTGCGCGCAAGTGCGAGCACGAGCCACGTGACGATGCCGAGCACGATCGACAGACCCGCAGCCGTGACCATGTTCGCGTTCAGCGTGAACTCGGTGTAGATCGTCATCGGCAGCACGGAGATATCGGTGGCGAGCGTGAACGCGGTGCCGAACGCGCCCATCGCGGTCGCGAAGCACACGGCGCCCGCAGCGATCAGGCCAGGCGACAGCGCCGGCAACACGATGTCGCGCATGATCTGCCACGGCGATGCGCCGAGCGAACGCGCGGCTTCTTCGAGCGATGCGTCGAGCTTGGTGGCGGATGCCATCACGGTGACGATTACGCGTGGAATCGAGAAGTACAGATAGCCGATGAACAGACCGGCCATCGAATAGGCGAATACCCAGCGATCGCCGGTCAGCTTCATCGACAGCGCGCCGATCAACCCCTGACGTCCCGCCAGCATGATCACCATGAAACCGACGACGACGCCGGGAAATGCGAGCGGGAACGTCAGCAGCGCGAGCAGCAAACGCTTGCCCGGAAACTCGCTGCGCGCGAGCAGCAGACCCGCGATCACCGACAGCACGAGCGTCGCCGCGGTCACTGCAGCCGACAGCAGCACCGTCGCGCCGAGACTCTGCATGTAGCGCTCGTTCGACAGCAACGCGCGGTACGTCGCGAACGCGTGACCGTCGGCGCTCACCTGCAGCAGCGCGACCATCGGCAGCAGCCAGAATGCGATGAACACGACGAGCGCCGGCGCGAGCAATGCAACGCGCCAGCGCAGCGGGAACGTGATGTCGTTCAATGCATCACCTGAAGATACTGCTCGCCGAAACTCTGCTGCTTGCCGGCCATCTTCGAGAAATCGACGGCATGGGCGCGTGCATAGTCGCTCGCGGGCAGGAACTTCGCGGCGGCGTCGGCGCTCATCGCGTTCGCACGGACCGGACGCAGGTACGCGTTCGCCCACAGCTTCTGGCCTTCGTCGGACAGCACGAAATCGAGCACCTTCTTGCCGTTCGCTTCGTGCGGCGCGCCCTTCACGAGACTCATCACGTACGGCACCGCGATCGTGCCTTCCTTCGGAATCACGAACGCGACGTTCGCGTGATCCTTGTACTCCGCACGGTACGCGTCGAAGTCGTAGTCGAGCAGGATCGGAATTTCACCGGATAGCACGCGCGCATACGCGGTCTGCTTCGGCACGATCGGGGCGTTGGCCTTCAGCTTGCGGAACCAGTCGAGTGCGGGCTGGAAGTTATCGAAGTTGCCGCCGAGCGCCTCGTTCACCGCAACCGCGCCCGCATAGCCGACGAATGCGCTAGACGGATCGAGGTAACCGATCATGCCTTTGTATTCCGGCTTCAACAGATCGGCCCACGATTGCGGCACCGGCCGGCCTTCAAGCGCATCCTTGTTGACGAAGAAACCGAGCGTGCCCGAGTGGATCGCGAACCAGTAGCCTTGCGGGTCCTTCAGGTTCGCCGGAATGTCGTCCCAGTGCGCCGGCTTGTACGGCTGGATCACACCCTTGTCCTTCGCCTGGAATGCCGACGACACGCCGAGATAAACCACATCGGCGACCGGGCTCTTCTGCTCGGCCATCATCTGCGCGATCGCCTGGCCCGAGTTCTTGTTGTCGAACGGCACGCGGATGCCGGTCTTCTGCTGGATCGCCTTGATCTGGCTCGCCCAGTCGGCCCATTCGGGCGGGCAGTTGTAGCAGATCGCGGTTTCGTCGGCGGATGCGGACGTCGGCGCAACGAATGTTGCGAGCAATGCGCCGGTCGAGATCGTGGCGAGTGCGAACGATGCGGCTCTGCGCAGCGTCCGTGAGAAAAGGGTAGGGCCGGAGCGGGAACGGCGGATCACAGCGGGTCTCCTGATGGTCGGGCGGAACGGGAACGGATCAGACGGCACTGCGCGGACGCGTGCCTGCAGACGGATGAGCGAGCGTTGTCGACGACGTGGATGCGATCGTCGCAATCGTCGCGCCTTCGCGCAGCGTGTGCGGCAGCGTCAATGCGAGCGGCGCGTCGTGGTTCGTGTTGTCGAGACGTGCGACGAGGCGCTGCCAGGCAGCGCTACCGATCTCGCGATTCGGCGCGACGATGCTCGCGAGCGGCGGCGACAGCAGCTCGCCCATCGCGAGACCGTCGAAGCCGAGAATCGACATGTCGGTCGGAATCTGCAGACGTGCGCGGCGCAGACCGCGCATCACGACCATCGCGAGCAGGTCGTTGCTGCAGAACAGCGCGGTCGGGCGCTGCGGACCGGTGGTCAGATGCGCGAGCACCGATGGCGCGAGTTCGTCCGCGTTGAAGTCGATTTCGAGCGCGGGCGCTGGCGCGAGACCGGCCTGCTGCATCGCCTGTGCGTAGCCGAGATGACGCAGCCGCGCGCGGTCCGATGCGGCGAGCGTGCCCGCGAGCATCAGGATGCGGCGATGGCCGTGCGCGATCAGCATGCGCACGCCGTCGTACGCGGCGAGACGGTTATCGACCGATACCGCCGGACGACGCACCGTGTCGTTGTGCGTGAGCACGTAGAGCAGACCGTCGCGGTCGAGTTCATCGAGCATCGGATGCGTGTCCGCATCGGCGACCGTGAGGATCATCCCTTCGACGCGTTGTGCGCGCAGCGTTTCGATTGCGTGGCGTTCGCGATCGGCGTCGTACTGCGTCGTCATCAGCATCAGACGATAGCCTTGCGCGGACGCGAGATCGTCGATGCCTTGCAGGCATTCGGCGAACACCGGGTTCGCGACAGTCGGCATCACGACGCCGATCAGCCGCGTGCGTTCGCCGCGCAGCTGCCGACCGATCGGGCTGGGACGGAAGTGCAGCGCGTCGATCGACTGACGGACTTTTTCTAGCGTGACTGGATTGACCGTGTGCGGCGCGTTGATCGCGCGCGAGACCGTCGCGATGGAGAAACCTGCATGCGCGGCGACGTCCCGGATCGTCGGAATCGTCAAGATTTACCCCGTTGAAAACGTTTTCTTCGACGGATTATCGGGGCCGTTTATGACTGCGCGATGACTGCAGAGGCAGACGGGGCGGGGCGCTCCGTTTGGCCGGCCTGCGGGGCGATGGTAGAATCGCGTCCGCCCTTGCCGGGGTGATGAAATTGGTAAACATAGCGGACTTAAAACATTGAGTGCCCGGCCGGAAACGGCCGGTGCAGAACCCCTCAAATTCGGCGAACCCCCTGACGTGCAGCGCGCGCCGAGGCAACGCCGAGCCAAGCCCTCCATGCACGCAGCTTCTTCGCTGTGCGTGGTGCGGAAGGTGTAGAGACTAGACGGGGGGCGCCTAAGGCAGCGCGGCGGAAGATTCTGCTGCGCATGCGACGGTGAAGGCATAGTCCAGCGCACGAACGGTTCGCGAGTTTCTTCTCGAGGCCGGCGTCGAAAGACGTGGTGTGACGAAAATCCGCCGCTTAACAGCTTGCCGGTTCGAGTCCGGTCCCCGGCACCAGGTTCTTCCAGGCATCTTCCGTGGGCTACCAGAAAACGCTGCAAGTCAACGGTTTGAGGGCGTTTTGCCGATTAGGGTACTCAAGACTTCCCATTGTCATCCACGCAAACAGGTTCGCGGTCGCCCGCTTCACGAGATAGCTCTACCGCGTCGCAACCTCGACGCCAGACAGAGAAAGCTGGATTTCGCCCATCGCATCGGTGAGAGGCTACTGTCGTTTGTCACCGCGCATGCGAACCCCTGTGCTGTGTGTAAGGGCATCCTCGCTGGGGAAGATAGAGCTCATTGCGTGCACGTGTCTAGCGCCGAACAATCCTCCGGATGACGGATGCTGCGCGCGGGAACGTAGCCTGGAGACGGTGGCGCATCACGCGCGGATGGAACCGGCGGATTAGCGTGCGCTCCCAGTCCGTGCATTGCCTCTCCATTTCTTGCCAGCTCGAAAGGTCGCTACCGGCCTTTATTTGCACGAAGAATTCCATGTCGCCTAGCTCAGTGTCGTAGAACTGCGAGCACTGCACCGCGATCAGTCCTGCGCCGACAAGATCGCGCATCAGGCTCGCGAAGCTGGCAGGTGTAAAGACCCAGCAGTGCACGTCCCGATATGTACCACTGGCAGCGTCTGACGCGAAGGCCTGAGCTTGCTGCAGCGTGAACTCCGTGGGCGTGTCGAACCCTTTGCCGCGCCATCGATCGGCTGCATCGATCAGGGTGTAATACCTGGCGAAATCCAATACTTGGTCGGGTAGCGGGCGGCGCGTCCGCGCCTGATATGCGGGGGTCACGTCTGCGAGCACGGTAACCCGTCGTTTGAAATCGAAGGTGAAGCGCTTGTCGGGAATCACTAGCCGGATTTCGCCACCAGGCTTTAGGGCTGCAACGAGCTCGCAGAGCCACGTGATCAGATCGGGAACATGTTCGATCACATGTGAAGCCACGATATAGTCGACCTTCTTACCCAGCGCTTCGAGAAGGGTATTCTTGCCCCAGACCCCACCGACGTCCACGATTGCCGATGTATCGACATATGGATCGCTTTGATACTTGTTCCGCAACGTCTCGGTGTCGGCGTGATCTACGTAAATGACCGGTCCGTCCGATCGCTGCACAACCGGCCGTGCCAGTGCACCGATCTCCGCACCAGTTAGCGTGGCGAGCTGAAGGCCACCTACGATCTTCATTCTGCGGTTCATCGCGCAGTTTGGAAGTTTTTGGAAGACACCACTTTAGCATTGGAATTTTACTTCAGCCCAAAAACGTACTGATCATTGATGTATCCATTGGATACGATGTGGTGAGCGCAAGAAGTTTCCCGAGTGCCTGCAATATATAAGCCGTCCAGCGTGCGGCACGGTGGTGGGTGCGATAGAGAACTTCGTTGCCCTGACCCACGATAGATCGCCGCACGCACGAGAACACTTGCTGTCGCTTTGACCTTGCTCCGGTATTCACCATTCGTAGTGCGCGCCGTGACTGCGGGCGAATTCCCGCCTGCTCGGGACTGCAATCCCGCCTAAGCACTTGCCCTGGTTGTGAACCCCGAATTGGCTGCTTAATTTGTATATACAAGCCTGAGGCAAGTACAGAAAACCCCCTGATCGCGGGCAGCTTCAAGAGCTATCCCGCCGCAACGAACACGCAACACAGGCAACGCGAATAAACGCCACCAGCCCCACTTAAGTGTTTTCCCGGACGCCAGCGAGAACTCCTTGCTGTGATTCAAGGTTCAACCTATTGTGCATACCTTGTATATACAATTCTTCGATACGGCAGAGCGCCCCAACGGAATACGTCAGACGTTCAGGGTGAACAAGATTCTTCGTGTCAGACAGCAAGCGTGACGAGGCATCAATTCAATTTGGAGAGCTAATGTATTCCGCCGATTATCTGCAAGGAGCATGCTTATGGAACGGTGTCGAAATGCATGCGAACCCGCGTTGGGTGAAAGAGTTTCCTGATGCCGTGCTGGACGGGATCGATGCAGCAGTCGAAAAATCGCGCGGTATCGACTGGAAGGACGTGAACCGCGACAACTTTCCGTTGCCGGGCTCCGAAGCGTTTTTCGACGACGTGCGCGAAGAGCTCGAAAACGGCTCAGGGATGGTGAAAATCCGCGGCCTCGACGTCAGTCGTTACGACGCGGAACAGCTACGCCGCATCTGGTACGCGCTCGGTCGCTACCTCGGTACGCCGATGTTCCAGAATCGCCGCGGCGAGTTGATGCGCGAGATAAAAGACGAAGGCGCGGGAATCGGTGCGCAGCTATACGGTGCAACGGTGGATGCATCGGGCAAGGAATTTCTTTCATCGGGTGCCCGGACCTTGTCTCCCGGAGAATTGCGCTTTCATACTGATCGCTGCGACGTTGTCGGGCTGCTTTGTGTCCGTCAGGCGTCCGAGGGTGGAGTCAGCAAGCTCGCGAGCAGCGCGACGGTCTACAACGAAATGCTGAAGCGTCGGCCGGATTTGCATGCGTTGCTTTGCAAAGCCATTTCGCGCAGCCGCTTCGGGGAAGAGGCCGGTGGCCAGTATGTCACCTACGATCTGCCGGTTTTCGGTGTGCGCGACGGCAAGCTGACGAGTCACTTTTCGCTGACTTACATCGAGAATGCTCAACTGCTCCCCAGCGTGCGCAAATTGACCGATGCCGAACACGAAGCGATCCGCATGCTGCTTGAGCTCGCACAGGAGCATTGCTTCGAGATGCGCTTTGCGCCCGGCGATATCCAGCTTCTCAACAATCACGTCATCTATCATGGCCGCACGGCCTTCAAGGACGACGTGACGACCGGGCAGGATCGCATGCTGATGCGACTCTGGTTGTCGGTGCCGAACTCTCGCGCGTTGCCTGAAGATCACGCAGTCCTTTGGGGCGACGTGTCGGGTGGCATGCCTCACGGCGGCATTGCGCAGCCGGCGACACCTGGCTTCGGTTGATCTAGTAACGCCCACAGTCCTTGAAGGTCCCATACTCTACCAATGAGGAGACTGACGTCATGCAACGCATTATTTCCCCTGGAAGGAATCTCACGGCGTGGCTTTATCGCGCGACGCTATCAGTCGCCTTAAGCGCGTTTGCCGTCACGGCATTCGCAGCACCGGACTTCGGCAACTGCGAGGTAACCGGACAAAAGGGCTCCGTCAAATTGACGACCGTCGTGCCGGGTGCGCTGTCGGTCAGACCGGTTCTCGGTGTGCCGGGCTGGTGGAACGGCGACTCTCTCGATACGATCAAGGACGGATTCGAGTACTGCATGGCGGCAAACATGGCCTATCGTGCGGGGCTTGATCGAGTGATCCTGGTGAGCCGTTCGTTCCAGCAGATTCTGACCGGGCAATCGCAGGGATTCGATATCGCGCTGAGCGAAATCACGATCACCGATGCACGCAAGAAGATCGTGAATTTCACCGATCCTTATTTCAGCTCGGATCAGGGCGTTCTCGTCAAAACCGGGACCAAGGTGGACAAGAAGAATCTGAGCAGTCTGCGCTATGCAGTCGAGCGCGGCACGACGGCCTACGACTACATCGTCGACAAGATCAAGCCTACCGAGCAGCCCAAGGTATTCAACGACCCGCCGTCGATGTACACGGCGCTCGCAGCCGGGCAGGTCGATGCAGTTGTCTACGACACACCGAATGTCCTGCTGCGTGCGAAGAACTCGAATGGCGCGGTGGAAGTCGTGGGTCGCTTCGACACCGGTGAGAAGTGGGGCGGCTTGGTGAACAAGGACTCTCCGAATCTCGCGGCATTTAACCAGCTGGTCGATGGCCTCAAGAAAGACGGCACCCTCCAGAAGCTGAGCGCCAAATACCTGACTCCCGAACTCGGCAAGGACCCGGCCACCGTACCGGTGCTGAGCCCTTAAGCGAAACGAATTCCGAGCCCGATCGAGAGAGCCGAAACCATGAGCGAAGCAACACGGCAGGCGAGTGACGTCGTACCCAGTCCGGCAGGAAATGGACGTCGTCTGCGGATGGGAAAGACGCCATGTGTGCCCACGTCGCTACTGCTCATGTCGATCGCTGCGGTATTCGTCGTTGTGCTGGCGAGCTGGTACACGATTAGCGTTTTGCGTGCACCGCTCATCGCTGCTCAATTCAACAGCGTAGTGGTCAACGCGGGCGCGGTGCTGCTCGCGTTGCTCTCCCTTGCGATCGTTTTGCCGCTGACTCGCGCACTCAGATGGAGCGGTCGCATTCGCGATGCGGTTGCGCGCGAGAATTACGCAGACGCGCGGGCGGCGCGTTCGCAAGCAAGAGATCATTGCCTGATCGCGTTCGGCTATGCACTGGCGCAACTGGTCGTCGTGCTGGTGTTTCAGTTCTTCCTCGTCAACCACCAGGCGGTGGCCAGGACGTTCTTCCTCGTGCCGTTGATGGTCAAGACGTTCCCGTTGGTGTTGACCGCCTTCTGGATGAACGTCAAGGTTTCGATCATCGCGGAAGTGCTGGTGCTGATCTGGGGGTTGATCGTGGCGCTGGCGATGTTCGCGCCGGGTGCCGCCGGCAAACCGATTCGTTTGATCGCAACGGCTTACGTCGATATCTTTCGCGCGGTCCCCGCCGTGCTGGTGATCTATCTGGTCGGCTTCGGTATTCCGTTGACGGGCATACCCGTGCTTAAGGACATGTCGCTGACGGTCTTCGTGATTGTCGCGTTGACGTTGACGGTGGGTGCGTACGTCGCGGAAATTTATCGCGCCGGCATCCTGAGCATTCACTGGAGTCAGAACGCCGCTGCCCGTTCGCTTGGGCTGTCGCACTTTCAGACGTTGCGGTTTGTCATCGTTCCGCAGGGCATCCGGCAGATCATTCCGCCGCTGCTCAATTCCTTCATCTCGTTGCAGAAAGATACCGCGCTGGTTTCGGTCGTCGGTGTCATCGACTCATTCAATCAATCGATGTTGATCGCGTCGAACTACTACAACCTTTCCGCGGTTAGCACGGTGGCTTTGCTGTTCATCGTCGTATCGATTCCGCAGACAAGATTCGTCGAGCGGATGATGCGGCGTGATCGCGCACGTATGCGTGCCGGTGGCGTTTGAGGAGACGATCCCATGTCGTTCATCGACATTCGCAATATCTCGAAGTCTTATGGTGACGTGCCAGTCATCAAGCGCCTGGCGATGACGGTCAATGAGCATGACGTCGTATGCCTGATCGGCCCGTCGGGCTCGGGGAAATCGACGCTGCTCCGCTGCATCAATGGCCTCGAACTGATCGACGACGGCGAAATACTGGTCCACGGAGACCGGATCACCGGTCCAGGCGTGGACGTGGACGCGTTGCGTCGGGACATCGGCATCGTGTTCCAAGGCTATAACCTGTTTCCGCATATGAGCGTCCTCGAGAATGTGACGCTCGCGCCGATTCGCGTGCTGAAGCGTCCTAAAGACGAAGCAGAAGCGCGCGCGATGGCCTTGCTCAAGCGCATTGGTCTTGAGCATAAGGCGAAGGAATATCCGGATCGATTGTCCGGCGGTCAGCAGCAGCGCGTGGCAATTGTCCGTGCGCTGGCGATGGACCCGATGGTGCTGTTGCTGGATGAAATCACGTCCGCGCTGGATCCGGAGCTCGTCTCCGAAGTGCTGAATATCGTGCGAGATCTCGCGGACGAAGGCATGACGATGCTGCTCGCCACGCACGAGATGGGGTTCGCGCGTGAAGTGTCGTCAAAGATCTGTTTTCTGTGCGACGGCGCCGTCTATGAAGAAGGGCCGCCGGAACAGATCTTCGGCGACCCCACGCGCGACAGAACGCGTGCATTCCTGAAAAGTATCCGTGAGGCGAAGCGAATCTGATTGCTACGCGCATATCGCTAACAGCAGGGGAGGTGGCGCATCCGCCATCTTCCCGAGCACCCCGAAGCGAGGACGACGGATTTTCCTCGCAATCCCCTCCAGCGGCCGCTCGGCCTGCTACGAAATTTCCCCCGGCACTGACGCTCGCATAAAATATGCGTGAAAATCCCCCATATCGGAACACCCCTTCAATTCAGACTTCCCGGAGATAGTGATGAGCAGTGAAAAATCGAAACGTGCACGGCAGGCTGCCGAGAGTCTGTTTGGTGGCGGATCGACCGGGAAGGCCATGTCGTCGTCGGGCAGAAAGGCGAATCCGTTCGACGACGATCCCTTCAAGCCCGTCGGCCAGCCCACGCAGGGCCGCGACGACCTGGTGGTTTTCCCGACCCAGATGGAAATACCGCGAGGCTATGACGATGCCGCCCACATGCGCGATGTGCTCGCCCGCGCGTGGCGCATGGACTGGGTCAAGATCGGCAAGGACGAATGCGTCGTGAGGCTGCCGGTTGGATGGAGAGCAGACCGGTCCGTGGACGGCGTGCTGAGAATTTACAGCGATAAGGTGGTGCGAGCCGAGGGCAGGTTCGGCGCGAACGCGACGTTGCAGATACTGCCGCGCTACTACCTGAAAGCCGAATTCCACGATTCGGACGAGCGTTGCCGGATTGTCGTCCGCGATCGCGATGGCGGTAACAGCATTCTCAAAGAGTCGTTCTGGGACACGAGAAGCGGGCCGAATCATCCGCAGTGGAAGATTCTGTCGGACTGGCTCGATGCGCAGTACCCGGATCATCGCGACCCGCTGAAGTATTGGCAAGACTGCGAAGACAATTCCGAAGCCTGATCTCCACCGCGTTATCTTTGGCAGAGGAACAGCAGGAGACACCATGCAACGCACGGAATCACGCCACTGGTATCGCGAGCAGGATTGTTCGCTCGAAGATTTCATCGCCGCGCTTCGCACAGGGCACGGAGAGCAGGAGAGCGACCGTCCGCGATTTGCCGCAGAGATGTGCGAGCACGTCCCGGTGTACGACTGCGATTCGCTACGCGGCTGCATCGAGAACACCGAAGACACGACAGACCGCGCAAACCTGCAGCAGGAATGGATCGAGGTTCTAAATCGCGGCGCAGGTGTGCTGGTGCTAAAACGGGCCTATGCCGACACAGCGCCCATCGATGACGCGACCGAGGTCTTCGAAGCGATCATCCGCGACGAACGCGAATCCGGCGTCGCAGCAGCGGACCATTTCGCGAAGGCCGGTGCAAACGACCGGATATGGAATGCGCAACAGAAGCTCTGTCTGCGCGCGCCATCGGTGTTCGCACGATACTTCGCGAATACCGCGCTCTACGCGATCGCCGGAGCATGGCTCGGGCCGCACTTTCAGATGACGTCGCAAGTGAACGTCGTGCGTCCGGGTGGGCAGGCGCAACAGGCGCACCGCGATTATCACCTCGGATTCCAGACGGTCGCGGAAGCCGAACGCTATCCGGCGCACGTTCACGCGATGTCGCCGTTTCTGACGCTGCAAGGCGCCGTCGCTCATAGCAACATGCCGGTGGAAAGCGGGCCGACCAAGCTGTTGCCGTTTTCGCAGCGGTATGCGCAGGGCTATCTTGCGTGGCGTCGTCAGGACTTCCGCGATTACTTCGAGCAACACTGCATCCAGTTGCCGCTGGAAAAAGGCGATGCGTTGTTCTTTAACCCCGCGCTATTCCACGCAGCCGGCGCGAATCGGACAGCGACCGTTCAGCGGATGGCGAACCTGCTGCAGATTTCGTCGGCGTATGGCCGTGCGATGGAATCGTTGAATCGCCCGCGCATGTGCGAAGCGTTGTACCCCATTCTTCTCGAACACACGACAGCGTCGAGCCTGGAGCCAGCGGAAGTCGAAGCGGTCATCGCATCGTGTGCAGAGGGCTATCCGTTTCCGACGAATCTGGACAAAGACCCACCGCGCGGTGGACTTGCGCCGGAAAGTCAGCAGGGGCTGTTTCGTCGCGCGTTGGCGGAATCGTGGAGCGCGGAGCGGTTTGCGACTGCGATTCGCGAGCAGGCTGCGAGGTGGGAAGCGTAGCGGCCGCAAACGACCGTCGTCTCAACGCCACCCCACAGCCGACGGCTGGCTGTCGGATCGCATCGGCCGGCGTCCGGTGATGATGATCTTCGGCTTCGGCGGCACGTTCCTGACCGTGCCGCTGATGCATGCGCTCGGCTCAACCCATAGCGCGATGACGGCGTTCGCGCTGAATCTCGGTGCGCTCGCGATCCGCATGCGTTGAAACGAAAAACCCGCGACAGCCAAAGGCCGCGCGGGTTTTCTCTGTCACGCGTCATCTCCAGGCGGGCGTCATTCGTGAAATGAAACTTGCCGCTCGCGCATCCGCTGCTCAACCCCCGCCTTGCGCCGCCCACTGGAAGTCGTTCACACCGGCGATCCCATCCGAACCCGCGACGTCGTGCGTTTCGATCTGGTTGAACACGCTGGAGTTCTGCAGCATGAACTGCGCTGCGGACGAATCGGTCGGCGTCGCGTTTGCTGGCGGGTTGTACGCAAGCTGGTACAGCTGGTTCGGATTCAGCGACTGCACGTTGTTCGCGGTCATGTAGCTCGACAGCGCGCCCGATGCGCTTTGCGCGTTCATCTGTTGCGCACCGCCGTTCTGCGGCAGCGTGCCGCCGCCTTGAGGCATCGTGAAGGCCGGCGTTTGCGGCATCGGCATCTGGAACGCAGGCGTCTGCGGCATCGTGCCGCCCATCGGCATTCCGCCACCCATCGGCATCTGCGGCATTTGCGGCATGCCACCACCGAACGACGGCGCGGTGCCCGTACCGCCTGCACCACCCGCGCCGCCGGCGTTCCCCATGCCGCCCTGTGCGGCCCACTGGAAGTCGTTCACACCAGCGATACCATCCGAACCCGGCACGTCGTGCGTTTCGATCTGGTTGAAGACGCTCGGGTTCTGCAGCATCCACTTGGCCGCGGCCGAATCGGTCGGCGTCGCGTTGCCTTGCGGGTTGTATGCGAGCTGGTACAGCTGGCTGGGATTCAACGACTGCACGCCGTTCGCGCTCATATAGCTCGACAGCGCACCCGACGCGTTCTGCGCGTTGAATTGCTGGCCGCCACCGCCGATCACACCCGGCTGCGTGCCGCCAACCGCGCCCGGTTGCGCACCGCCGCCCGCGACCGGCGCACCGCCCGGCTGCGCGCCGCCACCGGGCTGCGCACCGGCACCCGGCTGTCCGCCCTGACCACCTTGCTGGCCGCCTTGCTCGGCGGTCTGCAACAGTTGCTGGAATTCCGACAGAAGCGTCACCAGCATCTGCAACATCATCGATGCATTGTTGTTCTGTTGCGGAAACTGCATACCGGGGTTGTACTGAACAAGCCCGGGACCACCGTTCATCACTGCAGCGCTCATCGCATGTTCTCCTGAGAAATGGGTTAGGGAGCTACGCCAACCATGCGAGAGACTGTATGCGTCCGCGGCGTTTTCAACACGCGGCACGCGAAGTTGCGTTCGGCGAGGCGAAGGAGGGGAGTTTTCCTTCGACGACCCTACACCGTCTCCACGATCCGCTCCCGCAGCCACTGGTGCGCGGGGTCCCGGTGCGAGCGTTCGTGCCAGAACATCGACATTTCATAGCCGGGGATGTCGACGGCCAGTTCGAACACCTTCAGACCGGGCACGCCGCGCACGAGCCGCGACGGCAGCATCGCGACGAGGTCGGTGTTCGCGACCGCCGACATCACGAACAGAAAATGCGGCACCGACAGCACGACGCGGCGCTGCAGCCCCGCGCGTTCGAGCACGGTATCGGTGACGCCGCGAAAGCCGCCGCCGTCCGGCGAAGCGATCACGTGCTCGAGCTGGCACAGCTGCGCGAGCGTCGGCCGGCGCTTGAGCTTGGGGTGCCCGATGCGTCCGACCAGCACGTAATGCTCGCGAAACAGCGGACGGTAACGCAGACCTTCCGGGATTTCATCGGTCGTATGGAAGCCGAGATCGATCGCGCCGGTCTGCGCCTGTTTCCCGAGGCGCGGCGGTTCGGCCTGGATCACCGCGAGCCGCGTATGCGGCGCGAGCGTGCGCAGACGCGCGAGCAGCGGCAGCAGGATCGCCTGTTCGGCGTTGTCGGTTGCGGCGACGTGCCACGTGTTCTGCGCGGTCGCGGGGTCGAACGGTGTTGCCGGCAGCACAGCGCGTTCCAGTTCGCCGAGCGCCTGCCGCAACGGTTCGAGCAGTTCGAGCGCGCGTGCGGTGGGCATCATGCCGCGCGGACCAGGCAGCAGCAGCGGATCGCCGAAGGTGTCCCGCAGTTTCGCGAGCTGCACGCTCACCGACGGCTGCGAGTAGTTCAACCGCTGCGCCGCGCGCGTCACGTTGCGCTCTTCCAGCAGCGCATCGAGCGTCACGAGCAGATTGAGGTCGAGTCGACGTAAATTAGTCATTCGAATACCTGCTATCTGAACAATTCATTTCGACTATACCTCGGGCGGCGGTACGCTGGCGCATCGTTCTTCTTCTTTAGAGACCCCGTCATGAAAGTTCTTATCGTCTATGCCCATCCCGAACCGCGTTCGCTGAACGGCACGCTCAATCGCTTCATGGTCGATCGGCTGACCAGCGCTGGTCATACCGTCCAGGTGTCCGACCTGTACGCGATGAACTGGAAAGCGCCGCTCGATGCAGCCGATTATCCGCAGCGAGAATCCACCGCGCCGTTCGATCCGATCGCGGAATCGGAGCGCGGCTACAAGCTGGGCGAGCAGCGCGAAGACATTTCTGCCGAGCAGCAGAAGCTGCTGTGGGCGGATACGGTGATCCTGCAGTTTCCGCTATGGTGGTTCACGATGCCCGCGATCATGAAAGGGTGGGTCGATCGCGTGTTTGCGCATGGGTTCGCGTACGGCGTCGGCGAGCATTCGGACCGGCGCTGGGGCGATCGTTACGGCGAGGGTTCGATGGCCGGCAAGCGCGCGATGCTGCTGGTAACGACCGGCGGCTGGGAATCACACTATGGTCCGCGCGGCATCAACGGGCCGATCGACGACCTGTTGTTCCCGATCCATCACGGCGTGCTGTATTACCCGGGCTTCGATGTGCTGCCGCCGTTCGTCGTGTATCGAACGAGCAAGACCGATGCGGACCGCGTCGCGCAGATCCGCGAATCGCTCGGGCAGCGGATCGACACGCTCGAAACCGCTACGCCGCTACCGTTTCGCCGTCAGAACGGCGGGCAGTACGAGATTCCCGCGCTGAGTTTGAAGGCAGACGTCGCGCCGGGTGTCGAAGGGTTTGCTGCGCATCGGGTGGAATAAACGCCGCGCGTCATGGTCAACGCGGCTAACGCAACAGCTGCCGCACACCCAGCGCGACGATCGCCGCGCCGCACGCGCGGTCGATCCATGCCTTGCCGCGTCGATAGCGCGCGGCGACGCCTGCATGCGATAGCACGAGCGCGACGAAGCCGTACCACGACGTCGCGACGACACCGACCACCGAGAGCATCGCGATGAACGTCACCGGCGACACATGCGCCGGCGTCGCCGATGCAAACACGGCCGCGAAGAACGCCATCGATTTCGGATTCGCGATGTTCGTCGCGAAGCCCTGGGCGAACGCGCGGCGCAGGCTGCCGGTCTGCAGCGATGCGTCGCCGGCGTCGATTTGTGGGCGTGCGCCAACGGATGCGACGATCAGCCGGCCACCGAACCAGATCAGATAAGCCGCACCCACTACTTTCACCGTGACCGCTATCCACGGAAACGCCGCGAACACGATCCCCACGCCGAGAATCGCACACGACGCCCAGAACAGGTTCACGAAGACGATCCCCAGCACCATCGCGAGCGCCTGACGGCGCGTCGACGACGCAGCCTTGTGCGCGACCGCAACGAAGTTCGGCCCGGGCATCATCACGCCGACGATATACACGGAAAACACGGCCAGAACGGCAGACCAGTCGATCATTAGAGGCTCCGTGGGGCTATCGCGTAAATACGCAAAAATAAGTGCCCCGCATTGTCACACGCGTGCGGGCTGTTACGTCTATACCCCTGTACGCGGTGCCGCCTATGCATCGCACCATCGCCCCCGGTTGCGAATGCGGCCGAACGCGGCTACTGTCCGGAATCATCGACCCCTCGATCGCAGGAGACCACGATGAGCATCCGTATCGTCAGGCTGGGTTCGCCGCGCGCGGCACACGAAGGCGTGCGCATCGGCACCGTGCGACGACCGCCGCGCGGCGTGCCGAAAAGCGAGTTCGCGTCGCGTGATTACTACGATGTCTGGTTGCCGGTGCTCGCGCCGAGTCTGCCGCTGATGGCGCAGGCGAAGGCCGCGACCACCGATGCCGAATGGAACGCGTTCGTGCGCCGCTTTCGCGCGGAGATGGACGGCGATCCGGGCAAGGTGCTCGATACGCTGGCGGTGCTGTCCGCGTCGGCGGATTTTTCGGTCGGCTGCTATTGCGAGGACGAGCAGCGCTGCCATCGCGGCATTCTCCGGCAGATGCTCGAGGAGCGGGGTGCGAAGATCGTGTGATTCGATTCGGGTTGGCGCGGTAGCCTGGCTCAGCGAATCTTTAGCAGCACGAGCGGCTGAGGCCGTTCGATCATGTTAGCCAGCAGCATTTGACTCAATCTTTTTTGCCCATGACCCGCACGTCCCCCAACGCTCCACTCGCACCCCGCAAGGCACCTCTGCAACGGCGCTCCGCTGCGACCGTCGATGCGATCCTCGAAGCGGCCGCACGCATTCTCGAAACGCGCGGCCCCGACGGCTACACGACCAACGCGGTCGCAGCGCTCGCGGGCGTCAGCATCGGGTCGCTGTATCAGTACTTTCCGAATCGCGACGCGCTCACTGCACGGCTGATCGAACGCGAGACCAGCGTACTGCTCGACGACGCGCGGCGCGCGTCCGTCGAAACGACCTGCACCGGCGCACTCGCGCGGATCATCGATGCGGCGGTCGCGCATCAGATGCGTCGGCCGGCGCTTGCACGGCTGATCGATTTCGAAGAGCGCCGGTTGCCGCTCGGCGATCAGAACGAACGCGTCGCGCAGCAGTTGCATCGCGTGATCGTCGATGCGCTTGCGCATCCCGATGCGCCCGTCGTCGCTAACCGCGAAGTCGCCGCGCAGGACGTGCTCGCGCTCGCGCACGGCATCGTCGACATGGCCGGCGAGCGCGAAGAGACCGACGCGGCCGCGTTGCGCGAACGCGTGTGGATCGCGGTGCGCGGCTATCTGATCGGGATGGCCGAAGTGCATCGCGCGGCGTCGCTTGCATAACCCACGCCCGTTTCCAATTTTTCCGAGGCAGAGCCCATGTCTTCCGTAGAGGCTTTCAAACTGGTGTTGCTGTCGCTGATCGCGATCATCGTGCTCGAACTCGCGGCGAAGCGTCTGCGGCTGCCGCCCGCGGCCGCATTGCTGGTCGGCGGCGCGGCGATGGCGTTCGTGCCCGGTCTGCCGCCGGTCACGCTCGATCCCGATCTCGTGCTGGTCGTCTTCCTGCCGCCGCTGCTGATGGACGGCGCGTACTTCTTCGTCTGGGACGACTTCAAGCGCAACCTGAGCGGCATCCTGCTGCTCGCGGTCGGCGCGGTTGCGTTCACGACGTTCGTGGTCGGCTACATCACGCATCTCGTCGTGCCGGGGTTGCCGTGGGCCGCGTGCTTCGCGCTCGGCGCAATCGTGTCGCCGCCGGATGCCGTCGCCGCGAAGGCCGTGCTCGCGCGCGTCGCATTGCCGCGCCGGCTGATGGCGCTGCTCGAAGGCGAGAGCCTGCTGAACGACGCGGCGGGTCTCGTGCTGTTCCGCTTCGCGATCACGGCTGCGCTGACCGGCGCATTCAGCTTCGGGAAAGCGACGCTGACGTTCGGCGCGCTCGCGCTGGGCGGCGTCGCGGTCGGTCTTGCGATCGGCTGGCTCGTGGTTCGTTTGCTGCGCGCGCTCGACGACGAATACCTCGTCATCACCGCGTCGGTGCTGGCCGGCTGGATCGCGTATATCGGCGGCGAAATGGCGGGCGTGTCGGGCGTGCTCGCGACGGTGACGTGCGGGATGATGCTCGGCTGGCATCAGCATGAAATCTTTTCGGCGTCGGTCCGGATGCGCGGCACGGCGTTCTGGCAGGTCGTTGTGTTTCTGCTCGAAGCGCTGGTGTTCGTGCTGATCGGGTTGTCGTTGCGCGGCGTGGTGGTGCGGCTCGGTGGTTTCGGCGACGTGCTCGACGCGTATGGTCCCGCCGTCGCCGCGATCGTCGGAGCGGTCGTGCTGTCGCGCTTCGTGTGGGTGTTCAGTGCGGTCGGGCTGCGTTCGATGTTCGAGCGTCTTGTTCGGCGCCGGTCCGCCGGACCTGTCGAGCCGACCGGAGGCTGGCGGGCCGCGACGGTCGTTAGTTGGGCGGGGATGCGCGGCGTGGTCACGCTGGCGATCGCGCTGTCGCTACCCGAAACGATACCGGGCCGCGACCTCGCGCTGGTCGCCGCGTTCGCGGTGATACTCGTGACGGTGCTGCTGCAGGGCACGACGATCGGTCCGCTGATAGCGGCAATCCGTCTCACGCGCGACGATGTGCGTGCTGCCCATCATCTGACCGAAATTCAGGCGTGGGCCCGTCTCGAAGCCGCGCAGCTCGCCGCGATCGAGCCGCTGGTGCGCGCGCCGGACGGCACGCTGATTCATCCGCGGCTCTTCGAGCAGTACAGCTATCGTGCGCAAATCACCGCGCGGATCCAGCAGGAAGAGTCGTTTCCCGTCGGCGCGCGCGCCGCGCACTACGACGTCATACTCGCGGCGGTCGCCGCGGGCCGCGCGGAACTGCTGAGGCTGCATCGCTCGGGGCAACTGCACGACGAACTGTTGCATGAGCTTGAACACGATCTCGATCTGCAGGAGATCGGTGCGAGGCATTCGCGGGGGTAGGGGTGCGAACGACCCCTAAGCTCGCGACAGCGCTTTAGCAGACCGGATCAGATCTTCGAGCATCGTCGCGCGCCGTTGCGGATCCGTGTCGCGACTCGTCATGAAGCACAGCGCGGCAACCGGAAGACCCGTGCGGTCGTGGACCGGCGCTGCCATGCACAGCCGGAACGTGTGGGACAGACCTTCGGTGCAGCAGTACCCCTGTTCAGCCGCACGCTGCACGTCCGCAATAAAGTCCTGAAATTCGACGCGCCGGCCGTTGTCGAGGATAAAGTCTTCATCCGGGATCAGGCTGCGGATTTCTTCCGCCTTCAGATGCGCCAGCAGCAGGCGACCCGACGCGGTCCATGGAATCGGCACCTTCACGCCGATGTCCGAGCTGATGTTGAACGGGCGCGAACTGCTTTCCGACAGCACCACGGTGTACTTGTTGCCTTCGAGGATGCACAGCTGCGCGGTTTCGTCGTGCGTGCGGACGAGCGCGAGGATCGCCTGATGCGCGCGGCTGATCAGATCGTTATGGATCGCGTAATCGGAGCCGTAGTAGTGCATTTCGCGGCCGAAAAACACATTCCCGTCCGCCGAGGTTTCGAGCCATCCGGCTTCGGTGAGTATCGTCACCAGTTCGTAGATGCTCGAGCGCGGCGCGCCGGTCGCTTCGATCAACTCGCGCATCGTCATCGGACGCCGCGCGATATGCAACTGCCTGAGCATACCGATTACGCGGTCGACCCCTCTCGCCCTCGATGATTCTGTTGCGGACATGCGTTCAACTCCGTCGGCGATCGGGATCGCGGTTTGTTTTTTTTAGTGACGTACTCAATGATCGAGCACGCGATGCAGAAACTGACGGGTCCGTTCGTTCTGCGGATTCACGAAAATCTGCTCGGGTGCCCCCTGTTCCGCGATCACGCCTTTGTCCATGAACACGACGCGATCCGCCGTCTTGCGCGCAAAGCCCATCTCGTGCGTGACGACGACCATCGTCATGCCGTCGCGCGCGAGGCCGCGCATCACTTCGGTGACTTCGCCGACGAGTTCCGGGTCGAGCGCGGACGTCGCTTCGTCGAAGAACATGATGCCCGGTTCGACCGCGAGCGCGCGTGCGATCGCGACGCGTTGCTGCTGTCCGCCGGAAAGCTGGCTCGGGTAATGCTCGGCCCGATCGACGAGACCGACGCGGTCGAGCGCATCCATCGCGCGCTTGTGTGCATCCGCCGCGTTCATCTTGCGTGCCTTGATCAGCGCGAGCGTCACGTTACCGAGCGCGCTTTTGTGCGGAAACAGGTTGAACTGCTGGAACACCATGCCGACGTGGCCGCGAATTTCCTTCGCGCGGCGCGCATCGTGCAGTGGTACGTCGTTGACCCAGACTTCGCCCGTGTCGGCGGTTTCGAGGCCGCTCATGATGCGCAGCACCGTGCTCTTGCCCGAGCCCGATGCACCGATCAGCACGAGTACTTCGCCCGACCGCACATCGAGATTGATTTCCTTCAGCACCTGCAGCGCGCCGAACGACTTGCTGACGCCGGCCAGGTTGATGATGGGCTTCGTCGCCGTGACGGTGGGAACGGTGGTAGCGGTGGTAACGGTGGTCATGACAGCAGGCTCCTTCTTCGGTCATGGTGGCGTACCCACTGCGACAGGGGAAAGCACACGATGAAATAAAGCACGGCAACGAGGCCATAGATTTCGACCGGTTTGCCGACCCGGTCGACGATGGCCTGGCCGCCATGCATCAATTCCGACATGCCGATCATGCTGACGATCGACGTGTCCTTGATCAGCGACAGATACTGGCCGACGAGCGGCGGCAGCACGATCTTTCCGGTCTGCGGCAGGATCACCGAGAAGAACGCCTGCATCTTGCTGAGCCCGAGGATCTGCGACACTTCCCACTGGCCCTTGGGCACGGCCTCGATGCCCGAGCGAAACACCTCGGCAATATAGGCGCCTTGATAGACGCTCAGGCCGACGACACCTGCCGCGAAAACATCGATCGCATAGCCGAAGTACGACACGCCGAAGTAGATGAACATCAGCGTGATCAGCACCGGCGTGCCGCGAAACAGTTCGATATAGAGCGTGGCGATGCGCTGCGTGTCCCATGGCCCGAACGAGCGCAGCACGGCGGCCAGCAGTCCAATCAGCGTACCGCCGACGATCGCCGCCGCGGAGAGCAGCAGGGTAGCCAGCAATCCTTGCAGCAGGATCGACAGGCTGGTCATGAGCAGTTCGCTCGACATGGTCGGTCTCCTGTTTTAGCGATCGGCGTGCCGCGCGACCGCGAAAGGCCAGCGTGTGCGTTTCTTCACGACGAGCGGCGGATGAAAGACCCGCACGCCGATCTGTCCCGCGACCCACGACAACACGTTGCTCAAGACCAGATAGGCGATCAGCGTGATCGAGAAGGTCTGGATATAGAGCAGCGTGCGCGCGTTGATGACCGTCGCCGTGCCGCTCAACTCCGGCAGCGCGATCGCCGACAGCAGCGACGTACCGAGCAGCAGCTGGATCAGGTTGTTGACGATCGCCGGATAGACCGCGCGTGCGGCCTGCGGCAACACGACCTCGACGAAAATCTGCGAGCGGTCCAGGCCGAGAATCGATGCCGCCTCGAGCTGACCGCGCGGCACCGACTGGATCCCCGCGCGAAACACTTCGGCCAGATACGCACCGACGTTCAGGCCCAGCGCAATCACGCCAGCCGTATACGCGCCAAGCGTGACGCCGAGCGACGGCAACCCGAAGAACACGATGAAAATCTGCAGCAGCACGGGCGTATTGCGGATCGCTTCGACGTACACCCTTGCGATCGCGCGCAGCAACGTGACGCGCGATGTACTCGCGAGCGCGGTGAGCAGGCCGAGCACCAGCGCGACGACGAAGGCCAGCAGCGTGACCTGGAGCGTCAGCCACGACGCGCGAACGAAATCGCTCCAATAACCCGCAAGGGTCACCCATTCATAGCTCATGGTGTCTCCGTCGATCGAGCCGCGCGATGTCAGCCGGGTTTCAGTACTGCGGATTCAGCGGAAACCGCGGCTCGGCGCCGAACCACTTCTTGTACAACTGCGCGTTTTCCTTCGATGCGTTGACCTGGAACAGGAACAGGTTCAGATAGTTGAGCCAGACCTGATCGCCGGCCTTCACGCCGAACGCGTTGTACTCGAGCGGCACGAGCGCTTCGTTGGTCACGACCAGATCGGGATCGAGCGACGCCTGATACGCGAGGAAATTGTTGTCCTCGATCATCGCGTCGGCCTGGCCCTGCTTGACCGCGAGGATCGCGGCCTGCGAGCTGTCGAATTCCTGGATCTTCACCTGCATGTTCAGCGAGCGCACCTCGTCGCCGTTCGTCGAACCCTTGACGGTCGCGATCGTGCGATTCGACATGTCCTGAATCGACTTGATGCCGCTGCTCTTCTTGACGAGCAGCGCCTCGCTCGCGACCACGTACGGATTCGTGAACGCGATTTCCTTCGCCCGTTCGAGGTTGCGCGTGAAGTTGCAGAACACCACGTCGACCTTGCTGGTCTGCAGGTTCGGAATGCGGTTCGCGCTGGTCGTGTTCACGACCTCGAGCTTCACGCCCATCTGCTTCGCAAGTTCTTTCGCGAGGTCGACGTCGTAGCCGTCGGGCTGGCCGTCCTTGTTGTAGAAGCCGAACGGCGCGAAGGTCAGGCAATCGCCGACGCGAAGCGTGCCGCGCTGCAGGACCTGCTTCAACGTCGAATCGGCTGTGGCGGTAGCGCCTTGTTCCGGCGCGGCGACCTTCGTGCAGCCCGCGAGCATCAGCAGACCGGCTGCGACGAGCACGCCGGTGAATCTTGCGCTTTCCCTGACAAATCTCATGTTCGATCCCGATCTGGTGAGAGCTTCTTCGTGCGTGAAGGAGAGGGCGGTCAACAGGTGTGCGCGGTGCCGACGCCTGCCGCTTGTGGGGGCGAGGTCATTGCACGCTGGCGATCCTGTTGTCTGGTATATCGGAATGAAGTCCGGTACAGCAGATGAAGGGCAGTGTTTCATGCAAAAAAAATGACTGCAACAGGGTATACACGGAGCGGCGACGGTCTCGCGTAGCGGCGAGCGCGCGGTGCGCGAATCGCGCTGATGAGGAGCAGAAAGGGGGAAGGCGAGTCGGGGTGCGCGTCGTACGTTGCGTACGAAGAGGGGGTGCGCGGGAGTGCGCGCGTGAACGCGCACTCACTGCGAGGCGTGTTTTGCTCTAGCGTTTATGTGGCCAGTCTCGACCGGTCCGGCTCGGCGTCGACTAACCCACAGCTAGACCGCGATCTTCGACCCGTGCAACCGGATGCCCAACCGCACGAGTGCAATCACCGCGTTCGACAGCAGCCGCAAATCGAACGGCATGTGGCGACGGCGGACGTCCAGCAGCAGCACGATGCGCACTTCGTCGCTCGCGTTGCGTACCTCGTGCATGAACGTGTCGTCCCACAGCATGAACGCGCCGTCGTGCAGCCGATGTGCGTGGCCGTCGACGGTCAGCGTCGCAGCGGGTTGGCCTTGCTCATCGAGCGGCATCGACAGCACGAGATAGCCGCGCAGGATGCCGCGAAACGGCCCGCGATGCGGCGGGATGTGCTTGCCCGGTGCGAGAAACGAGAACGATGCTGACAGCACGTCGGGCGACTGCGCGACGATCGACGCGAGCGTCGGGCAGCGCGCGAGATTGCGCGGGAAGCGCACGCCGTACGCCTGCATGATGTACATGCGCCAGTCGCGTCCGTCGTTGTCCGAGATGTCGGCTTGCTCGCGCATCACTTCGTGAAAGCGCGGAATGCGTGCGAGGCTGGCCGCGACCTGCAATGCTTCTGCGCGAATCGTCTGCCAGTTCGCTTCGAAACGCGCGGCATCGGGGAAATCGCGTGCGGGGTCGAGCACGGCCGCGTCGTGCAGACGGCGGTCGTAGATGCGGCGCATCAGTCGTGCGCCGCTGTCGTAGAGGTGGCCCATCGCCGCGAGTGCGACGGAGCTCACGGTTCTTGCGACCGGGGAACCGGGTATATCCATGGGCGATTCAGATGCAGTGACGAAAGCGGATTGGTCGATGAGCGCGCGACGGGGAACGACTCGCGTTCCCTCGAAGATCCGAGCCCAATAAACGCCGGCCCACGTGCATGGAATGCGTGCTGAAATCTGCACGAAATATGGTCGAAAGGGCAGCGCCGGATCGGTTACGACCCAGACTCATAAGACATGGTTTCCCGCGATATCGTTCGCGGCATCGA
Source organism: Paraburkholderia flava (assembly GCF_004359985.1). Lineage (NCBI taxonomy): Bacteria > Pseudomonadati > Pseudomonadota > Betaproteobacteria > Burkholderiales > Burkholderiaceae > Paraburkholderia > Paraburkholderia flava. Next base: position 1,162,976 of record NZ_SMRO01000002.1, read on the forward strand.
ACGCCGGAGAGACAAGCCCGACTATCTGCGCCAGCCGTGGCCGATGCCGATATCCACACCGACGCTCGGCGCGTAATAGGCGGGCGCGGGGTAGTAGCCGTAGCCGTAAGCCGGCGCGTAACCATACGGAGGTGCGACGATACAGCCGGCGAGCGTAACGCTTGATGCGAGGGCGACGAGGAGCCTGATCACGATCTTTTCCTGCAGCGCATGGCAACGCGCAAAAAGCGACCCGCACTGGAGCGCGGGCCGGTACAAACAGATAGATGAAGGTAAAGCGCTTCGAGTGTAGGTCGATCCTCCGTGCAAGAGGTTTCAGCCGCGCTCACAGTTGTTACGCATTTTGACCGGAAGCTTACGGTGTGGCTTACGGCATCGTTTATCGAGCGTGCTCGTTGGGGCCGCGTAATGGGCTTCCCGCTATATGACCAGGCAGCGGATTTGCATGGCAGGCAGAAAGGAATGGCGACGTTTTGTATCACGCGCGGGTGTGCTGGCGGGGTTGAGGAAAAGGGGTAGAGAAATTTGCGGCGAATATACTGCGATCGATCATGAATCCAACTACGCGGGTCGTTGCCATGACTGAAGCGCATCTGATATTTGCCACCCAGCACGATTGGGAAAACTGGTTGGCGCAAAACGAAGGTACGTCGACCGGGATATGGTTGCGCCTCGCGAAGAAGGGCGCCAAACAACCGACCTTGACCTACGCGCAAGCGGTGGAGGGCGCGCTCTGCTATGGCTGGATCGATGGTCAGAAGCAGGCCGAGAGCGAGGAGTACTGGTTACAGCGCTTCACTCGACGCTCCGCGAAAAGCATCTGGTCGCAGCTCAACAAGGACAAGGTTGAAGCACTGATCGCCGACGGCAGAATGCGTCCGCCGGGCATGCGGGAAATCGAGAAAGCCAGGAAAGACGGTCGCTGGGAAATGGCTTATACGTCCGCTCGCAACTCGACGGTGCCGGACGATCTGCAGGTCGCGCTGGACGCCAATCCCAAAGCCAGCGCGTTCTTCGCCACGCTGAACAGCCGCAACCGCTACGCGATCCTGTTTCGGATACAGAACGCGAAAAAGCCCGAAACGCGGGCGCGCAAGATCGAGGAATTCATCGGCATGCTGAAGCGTGGCGAAACCATCCATCCGTGACGAGGGGCGTCGTGAGTTTTTAGCTGTGTGACGCGGCGGCCTAAAGCAGGTTGGCTTCCCGCCCCTGTTTTTGCAGGCGGCCGCGATACCAGAAGGTCCAGAAGATCAGCACCCCGTAGATCGAATAGCTGACGACAGGCGACACGACGAGCGCGCGTTCGATGGACCAGTTCCATGCGAACCAGCAACGCAGCAGCATCTCGACGACGAGTCCGCCGCCCCAGACGGCCGTCATCAAACGCATCGCGCTGCGAAACGAAGGCTTGTCGTCCCATAGCGTTTCGAAACGTTCGACGCTGTCGGGCTGCTGCCGCGCGATCGATGCGCGCGCGAGGTAGAAGATCAAAGGCCGCGTTAGAACGAGAGAAACCACAAACGCGACACCGATTGCGCCCGACACCAGCGACTCGCGCATCAGCAGGACGCGTGGGCTGCCGCCCAGCGCCATCATCACGATCGACAGCGCGATGCCCAGCAGAACGAGCGCGCTTAGCGCATCGACGCGGCGCAACCGCGCGAATTCGACGATGCTCCATACGAGCGGTGGGATGGCCGATGCGTAGAGCGCACCGGTATCGCCGTAGTGCGGCTGCGCGATTCGATACGCGAGCCACGGCAGCACCAGATTGACGACGAGTTCGAGGATGAGGCCGGGTTTGATTTTCACGTTTGTTTTGGATGGGTTGTGTGCGAAATCAGCTTGCCTCTGTTACTCGCTAGCAGCGTATCAACCTTGCGCGGAATGACATGCCGCCTCTACGCGATTGCCGGCGGGATCGAAGAGAAACGCCGCGTAGTAGTCGGCATGGTAGCGAGGCCGAAGACCAGGTTCGCCATCGGAGCGTCCTCCCGCAGCTACACCCGCAGCGAAAAAATCATCGACGTGTTTGCGGGACAGCGCCTTGAAGCACCAATGACGCCTGTTCTCGCCGATTGTCGCGGGGTCCAGATAAACCGAAAGACAAGTCGATACCGTGTCGTCCGACGAGCAGCGTTCGCCATACCCAAGTGCATCGGGACGCTCATAGACCTTCGTCGCTTCCAGCGCTTTCATGATCGAATCGTAGAACGGACGCACTGCCTGAATGTCGGGAACACCGATCGAAACATGATCGAGAAGCTGCATGGAGTTCGCTCCAGTCGCAATGGGTGAGTTAAGGGCGGGGCCCTCGCGCAGTTGCCATTCCTGAAGACACTGCGTGACCCGAATCCGATGTCATTGGACGTGAATCATGTTGCCAGAACCTGAAGCCGGCCCTCCCGCCACACAAACAGTTCGGCAGACAGCGCATAAGGCGAGCCAGCCACGATCTCCGCAGCCATCTGCCGCAAGCCATTGACGCTGTCCATATCCGTGCTGCCGCAGATCAACAGTTCATCGCGCGCGGGCAGCGCGATCACCGGCTCGTCCTGAAGCGCGAGACGGTCGCGCCATTCGTCGAACAGCAGAATCATGCTTGCATCGTAGTTGCGATCGAGCCGTGCCGCGTAGCGTCCACCGCCGCCTTCGACGACGAGTTGCGGCAGCAGCTTGCGCAGATTCGATCGCGCAGCTTCGAATAGCGATGCCTGGTTCAGTCCAAGCTCCGCAGCCTGCTTCGGATTCAGAAAACCCATCTGATCGGGGCGATCCTCGACGTAAGTCAGCACGAGGTTACCCACGAACGGCTCGACGATAAACGGACTTTCCTCCGTCGGGATATTGCCTTGCTTAAGCTGGTTCAACGCAATGTGCTGCCAGCTGACCGGCTTTAGCATCGGCATGATCATATCGAGTACGGGCCCCGGCTGACCGAAACTCGCGAGCGTCGTTTTGGCCTGCATCCGTTGCTCTTCGAACAGCGCTTCGATCGTGTTCGGCGCGAGCAGATAGCGGCTATAGTAGTTGCCGATAAACTGGTTCGCAGTACCGCCTTGGTCGTCTTTCCAGTGGACACTCGTCATCGCCGCGTTATCGCCGTGCTGCACGCTGACTTCGTAGCCGGGATCGCATGACCGGATATGGGCGGCGTAGCGCTCCGCGTAGTCGGCAGCAGAGAGAGTCTGTTTATCGGGTGCAGGTTTGCTGCCGAAGAGCTTGCCAAGCAATGACATCGGAGTACTCCGTGTTCGGTTGATCGCGCGAATGCATCAGGCGCGAGGATGGCCTTCTTTTTCAGTCGCGCCACACGCGCGCAACACCAGCGTAACCACTTCTTCGGTCGTCGCATCGAATGCTTTCTTCGACAGCGCGCGCTTGCCCGCGAGCGCCGTGATCTGTGCATCGAAATCGGCGAAATGCTGCGTCAGCGCCCAGATCGTGAACAGGAACGTGCGCGCATCGACGGGCGCGATCAGGCCGCGCGCGATCCAGTCGTCGATCATCGTGATGCGTGTTTCCATCCATGGCTTCACGCGTTCAGAGAGTATGTCCTGCATGTGCGTCGCGCCGTGGATGATCTCGTTCGCCCACACCTTCGAACCGAGCGGCCGGCGCCGCGACAACGCCATTTTCGCGCGTACGTAGCCGGCGATCGCTTCTGCTGGATCGCTGCTCGCATCGAACGTATCGGCGGCGCGATGCCAGTCTTCGAACACGTCTTCGAGCACGCGACGGTACAGATCGCGTTTGGTCGGAAAGTAGTAGTGCAGGTTGGCCTTCGGCAGGCCCGCGCGTTCCGCGATCATCGCGGTGCTCGCGCCTTCGAGGCCGCGTTCGGCGAACACGGCCTCCGCGCACGCGAGCAGGTGCGCTTCGTTCGTATGGCGGATGTGCGCCTTGCGCCGTCGTGGCGCGGCGGTTTCCGCGGAACCCGCATTCGTCGCAGGCATGTCGTCGCTCTTCATCGTCGGGCCTTGTCGTTGCGATGCAGCGGGTGCCCGGTGCTGTTCACCGGGTTTCATCGCGCCTCATTGTAGCCACATCGGCATGACCGGTTCGCACTCGTCGCATCGACCCGCCTGCACGTCGCTCATCCACTGCTTAGGGTTTCTGCTATCTCGCAATGGCACGCTTTTCGCTCGAAAAGAAGTCATTGAAATCGCGGCGCAAATCGTATAAAACCTGTCCAATCGGACAGGATTGGCGCAGCAGAAACAGAGGGACCGAAACTGCGTTGCGGCGATGCACCGGCGGCGGGCGAAATGCCTGGAAGTCCGGCACGGATGCACCGCCCAGGCGCGCGGCACGACCCGCGACGACGCAACGCAATGCAGCACGGCATAGCACCAAGCAGCACAAAGCAATTCACGAAGACGCTTCGAAGCGTCCTTTTCCCCACCCGCCGCTTACAACGCGGCGGCCTGCAAGGACGGAGCCGACGCTCCATCCCGACGAGGAGTGCATGCGATGAACGCAGTGACCGAAGCCGCGCTGGACCTGTCGATCCACGTGAACGGCCAGCGTCTATGGGACAGCCTGATGTCGATGGCGAAGATCGGCGCGACGCCCAAGGGCGGTGTGTGCCGTCTCGCGCTGACCGACCTCGACCGCGAAGGGCGCGACCTGATCGTCAGTTGGGCGAAGGAGGCGGGCTGCACGGTCACGGTCGACCAGATGGGCAACGTGTTCATGCGCCGCGCGGGTCGCAACGCAAATGCGACGCCGGTCGTCACCGGTTCGCATGCGGATTCGCAGCCGACGGGCGGCCGCTTCGACGGCATCTACGGCGTGCTCGGCGGGCTCGAAGTGATCCGCAGTCTGAACGATCGCGGCATCGAGACCGAACATCCGATCGAAGTCGTGATCTGGACCAATGAGGAGGGCTCGCGCTTCGCGCCGGCGATGGTCGCGTCGGGCGTGTTCGCGGGCGTGTTCACGCTCGAGTACGGGCTGTCGCGCAAGGACGTCGACGGCAAGACGATCGGCGAGGAACTACAGCGCATCGGCTATGCGGGCGACGTGCCGTGCGGCGGCCAGCCAAGGCCCATTCACGCGGCGTTCGAACTGCACATCGAACAAGGGCCGATTCTCGAAGCGGAGCACAAGACCATCGGCGTCGTCACGGACGCGCAGGGTCAGCGCTGGTACGAAATCGTGCTGACCGGGCAGGAGGCGCATGCGGGTCCGACGCCGATGCCGCGTCGTCGCGATGCGCTGCTCGGCGCGGCGCGTGTCGTCGATCTGGTGAATCGCATCGGCCTTGATCATGCGCCGCTCGCATGCGCGACGGTCGGCATGATGCAGGTGCATCCGAACTCGCGCAATGTGATTCCCGGCCGCGTGTTCTTCACCGTCGATTTCCGTCATCCCGAAGACGCGGTGCTCGCGCAGATGGATGCCGAGCTGCGCGAAGGCGTCGCGCGTATCGCGGACGGCATCGGTCTTGAGACGCAGCTTGAGCAGATTTTCTACTACGCGCCGATCGCGTTCGATACCGCGTGCGTGCAGTCGGTGCGCAACGCGGCGCAGCGCTTCGGCTATCCGCATCGCGACATCGTGTCGGGAGCAGGCCACGATGCTTGCTACCTGTCGAAGGTCGCGCCGACGTCGATGGTGTTCGTGCCGTGCATCGACGGCATCAGTCACAACGAAATCGAAGACGCGACGCTCGAATGGATCGAGGCCGGCGCGAACGTGCTGCTGCACGCGATGCTCGAGCGTGCACGCGAACCGGCTTCCTGACATCCGCTGAAACTCGTTTAACGAATACCGCAGTCCGGACGTTCTCATTCTTATGAGGCGGTGGATTCGTGCCGCCTTTTGCAACCTGCTTGCCACCCGCTTGCAACCCGCTTCAAGGAGTGCGCATGACCATCAAGGAAACGGGAGACATCACCTCCGGCCGTCTGCCCGCCGCCGAACTCGCGTGCCAGTTCAGCGACGTCGCGCCGTTGCTCGACGCGCAGGCCGCGGCCGTCGCTTCGAGCCGCTGTCACTACTGCTACGACGCGCCGTGTGTGAACGCGTGTCCGACGCAGATCGATATCCCCAGCTTTATCCGCAAGATCGGCAACGGCAACCTGAAGGGCGCGGCGCACGACATCCTGTCGGCGAATCCGCTCGGCGGCATGTGCGCGCGCGTGTGCCCGACCGAGATCCTGTGCGAGGGCGCGTGCGTGCGTCATCACCAGGACGGCGAGCCGGTCGCGATCGGTGCGTTGCAGCGTCATGCGACCGACTGGGCGATGAGCGCGGGTGTGACGTTATTCCATCGTGCGGCGGATAGCGGACGTCGTGTCGCGGTAGTGGGCGCAGGCCCAGCGGGACTCGCATGCGCACATCGTCTCGCGATGGCCGGTCACGCGGTGACGCTGTTCGATGCGCGTCCAAAAGCGGGCGGTCTGAACGAGTACGGCATCGCCGCGTACAAGACCGTTGACGATTTCGCGCAACGGGAAGTGGCGTGGCTGCTGTCGATCGGTGGAATCGACTGGCGTGGCGACGTGATGCTTGGCCGCGACGTGAAGCTCACCGAGCTTCGCACGCAGTACGACGCGGTGTTTCTCGGTATCGGGCTCGGGGGTGTGCGTGCGTTGCAGATCGAAGGAGAGGGTTTCGCCGGTGTGCTCGATGCAGTCGATTTCATCGCGCGGCTGCGCCAGGCCGACGATCTGTCGACGCTGCCGGTGGGCCGGCGCGTCGTCGTGATCGGCGGCGGCAATACAGCCGTCGATGCGGCCGTGCAAAGCCGCAAGCTGGGCGCGCAGAGCGTGACGATGGCGTACCGGCGCGGCGTCGATGCGATGAGCGCGACGTGGGCCGAGCGCGAATTCGCGCAAACGCAGGGCGTGGCGCTGGTACTCGATGCAAGACCGGTCCGCGTACTCGGCAATGAAAACGGCGTAACAGGCGTCGAATTCGAACGCCGCGCAGCGAACGGCAACGAAGCCGAGCGCTTCGTAATAGAAGCCGACATGGTGCTGAAGGCAATCGGCCAGACTCTCATCGCGAATGCGCTCGACGCCGACCTGCTGACACACGACGGCGCACGCATCGAAGTCGACGACGAGCGACGCACGTCGCTGCCCGACGTATGGGCGGGCGGCGACTGCGCGGCGACCGGTCTCGATCTGACGGTGCAGGCGGTGCAGGACGGCAAGCTCGCGGCGGCATCGATCGACCGGATGTTCGCGCGCACGGCGATACGCGCTGCGTAAGCCGCCTCCACGCAAACGACATAACAAACGCAATCCCCACGGAGCCGAACATGGCCGATCTTCGCTGCACGATTGCCGGCATCACGTCGCCGAATCCTTTCTGGCTCGCGTCCGCGCCACCGACCGACAAGGCCTACAACGTCAACCGCGCATTCGAGGCGGGTTGGGGCGGTGTCGTGTGGAAGACGCTCGGACTCGATCCGCACGTCGTCAACGTCAGCTCGCGTTACGGCGCGGTGCAATGGAACGGGCAGCGTATGGCCGGGCTGAACAACATCGAACTGATTACCGATCGTCCGCTCGACGTGAACCTGCGCGAGATCGCGCAGGTGAAGCGCGACTGGCCGGACCGCGCGATGATCGTGTCGCTGATGGTGCCGTGCAATGAGCGCGACTGGAAATGGATCCTGCCGCTCGTCGAGGATACCGGCGCCGATGCGGTCGAACTGAATTTCGGTTGCCCGCATGGGATGAGCGAGCGCGGGATGGGCGCGGCGGTGGGTCAGGTGCCCGAGTACGTCGAGATGGTCACGCGCTGGGTGAAGGAGGGCACGCGGCTGCCGTGCCTCGTGAAGCTCACGCCGAACATCAGCGACATCCGGCTCGGCTCGCGTGCCGCGTACAAGGGCGGTGCCGACGGCGTGTCGCTGATCAATACGATCAACTCGATCGTCGCCGTCGATCTCGACCAGATGGCGCCGATGCCGACCGTCGACGGCAAGGGCACGCACGGCGGCTACTGCGGACCGGCGGTGAAGCCGATCGCGTTGAACATGGTCGCGGAAATCGCACGCGATAAGGAAACCCCAGGCCTGCCGATCTCCGGCATCGGCGGCATCACCACGTGGCGCGACGCGGCCGAGTTCATCGTGCTCGGCGCGGGCAGCGTGCAGGTGTGCACGGCCGCGATGCATTACGGCTTCCGGATCGTCTCCGATCTCGCCGATGGTTTGTCGAACTGGATGGACGAAAAAGGCTACGCAACACTCGACGACGTCCGCGGCCGCGCAGTCCCGAACGTCACCGACTGGCAATACCTGAACCTGCAATACGACATCAAGGCGCGCATCGATCAGGACCGCTGCATCCAGTGCGGGCTGTGTCACATCGCATGCGAGGACACGTCGCATCAGGCGATCACGAAGGAAAAGGACGGCGAGCGTCACTTCGATGTGATCGACGAGAACTGCGTCGGGTGCAATTTATGCATGCACGTGTGCCCGGTCGATCAATGCATCACGATGGAGCGCGTCGACTCGGGCGCATCGTCGAACTGGACGACGCATCCGAACAACCCGGCGCGTGTCGTCGCGACCGATGAGCAGGCGGACCACACGGCACACGCCGCATGAGCAGAACACTTTAACCACAGCACGTACCGCACGCCTCGCGTGCTCCCGCCGGACGCGCCGCATTCATGACGGCGCGCCGGCTTTTCGACGATGGGAGATCTTTCGATGAATCAGTCCGCGGTACCCGGCGATTCGCCATTGCAGGCCAGTGTCCAGGACAGCGCGCTCTACAACGACGACCTCGCGCCGACCGGCAGCACGCAGCGCACGTGGCGCTGGTATCACTTCGCTGCGTTGTGGGTCGGCATGGTGATGAACATCGCGTCGTACATGCTGGCAGCCGGCCTCACCGAGCAGGGCATGTCGCCGTGGCAGGCGGTGATGACCGTGCTGCTCGGCAACGTGATCGTGCTCGTGCCGATGCTGCTGATCGGTCATGCGGGCGCGAAGCACGGCATTCCGTACGCGGTGCTGGTGCGCTCGTCGTTCGGCACGCAGGGCGCGAAGCTGCCGGCGCTGCTGCGCGCGATCGTCGCGTGCGGGTGGTACGGCATCCAGACGTGGCTCGGCGGCAGCGCGATCTATACGCTGCTGAACATCCTGACCGGCAACGCATTGCACGGCACGGCGTTGCCGTTCATCGATATTTCGATTGGCCAGGCCGCGTGCTTTCTCGCGTTCTGGGCACTGCAGATTTACTTCATCGTCAACGGCACCGATTCGATCCGCTGGCTCGAAAGCTGGTCCGCGCCGATCAAGGTCGTGATGTGCATCGCGCTCGTGTGGTGGGCGACGTCGAAGGCGGGCGGCGCCGGTTCGATGCTGTCGACGCCGTCGCAGTTCGTCGCCGGCGGGAAGAAAGCAGGGTTGTTCTGGGCGACGTTCTGGCCGGGCCTCACCGCGATGGTCGGCTTCTGGGCAACGCTCGCGCTGAACATCCCCGACTTCACGCGCTTCGCGAAAACGCAGCGCGACCAGATGATCGGCCAGGCGATTGGTTTGCCGCTGCCGATGGCTTTGCTGTCGGTGATCTCGGTCGTCGTCACATCGGCGACGGTCGTGATCTACGGCCAGGCGATCTGGGATCCGATCGATCTGACGAGCCGTATGACCGGCATCGGCGTCGGCCTCGCGCTGATCATCCTCACGCTCGACACGATGTGCTGCAACCTCGCGGCGAATCTCGTCGGCCCTGCGTACGACTTTTCGAGCCTGTGGCCGAAGGGCATTTCGTACCGCACCGGCGGGATGATCACCGCGACGATCGCGATCGTGATGATGCCGTGGAAAATTCTCGCGACCACGCAGGGCTACATCTTCACGTGGCTCGTCGGCTATTCGGCGCTGCTCGGGCCGGTGGCCGGGATCATGATGGTCGACTACTTCCTGATCCGTCGCACGGAACTCGATCATCGCGAACTGTTCGACGAGCGCGGCGAGTATGCGTATGTCGGCGGCTGGAACATCGCGGCGGTGGTCGCACTGGCGATCGGTGTGCTGCCGAATCTGCCGGGGTTTCTGAACACCGCGTTTCCGGCGTCGTTTCCGAATGTGCCGGATGCGTTCAAAAGCCTCTACACGTATGCGTGGTTCGTGGGGCTTGCGCTGGCCGCGCTGGTGTATGGGATCTGGATGAAGTCGGCGGGGAGTGCGCGGACGCGGGTGGCGCGGGCTTGAGCATGCGCGTGCGATGCCTCGCATGACGTAACGAGCAACACGTAGGTACACAGACGACGCTGCGCAATCTGCGCAGCGTCGTCGCACGGAGAGAGAGACATCATGGCAACCCTGATTCGCGGCGGCACCGTAGTAGACGCCAACCGTAGCTATCGCGCGGACGTGCTGTGTCACGACAGCGCATCCGGCGGCACGATCGCGCAGATCGGCGCCGATCTCGATGCGCCGGCCGGCGCGACGATCGTCGATGCCGGCGGCCAGTACGTGATGCCCGGCGGCATCGATCCGCACACGCACATGGAACTGCCGTTCATGGGCACGCGCGCCAGCGACGATTTCTTCACCGGCACGGCGGCGGGACTCGCGGGCGGTACGACGAGCATCATCGATTTCGTGATCCCGTCGCCGCGTCAACCGTTGATGGCCGCGTTCCAGGACTGGCGCAGCTGGGCCGAAAAAGCCGCGTCCGACTACGGCTTTCACGTCGCGGTGACGTGGTGGGACGACTCGGTGTACCGCGACATGGGCACGCTCGTTCACGAGCACGGCGTGTCGAGCTTCAAGCATTTCATGGCCTACAAGAACGCGATCATGGCCGACGACGAGGTGCTGGTGAACAGCTTCTCGCGCGCGCTCGAACTCGGCGCGCTGCCCACCGTGCACGCGGAAAACGGTGAACTCGTATTCCGTCTGCAGCGCGAACTGCTCGCGCGCGGCTTCACCGGACCGGAGGCGCATCCGCTGTCGCGACCGCCTGAAGTGGAAGGCGAGGCCGCGAATCGCGCGATCAGCATCGCGCAGGTGCTCGGTGTGCCGGTGTATATCGTGCACGTGTCGGCGAAAGATGCGCTCGATGCGATCGTGCGCGCGCGCAGCGACGGACATCGTGTGTTCGGCGAAGTGCTGGCCGGGCATCTGGTGATCGACGAATCGGTGTACCGCGATCCCGACTGGCATCGCGCGGCCGCTCACGTGATGAGCCCGCCGTTTCGCGCGAAGGAACATCGCGATGCATTGTGGGCTGGTTTGCAGGCCGGTCATCTGCATACGACGGCCACCGATCACTGCGTGTTCTGCGCCTCGCAGAAGGAAATGGGCCGCGACGACTTCACGAAAATTCCGAACGGCTGCGGCGGCGTCGAGGACCGGATGGCGGTGCTGTGGCATCACGGCGTCAACGCGGGGCGTCTGACACCGAACGAGTTCGTGCGCGTCACGTCGACCAATGCCGCGCAGATCTTCAACCTGTATCCGCGTAAAGGCGCGGTCGAGGTCGGCTCGGATGCGGATCTCGTCGTGTGGGACCCGCAGGCGTCGCGGACGATCTCCGTCAAGACGCATCATCAGAACGTCGACTTCAATGTCTTCGAAGGGATGACCGTGCAGGGCGTGGCGACACACACGGTGTCGCGCGGCGAACTCGTGTGGGCCGACGGCGAGCTGCGTGCGCAACGCGGCGCGGGACGCTATCTGAAGCGGCCGCCCAATGCCGCGTATTTCGACGCGGTGCGGGTCGCGAACCGGCGTCGCGAGGTCGAGCCGGTCGTGCGTAGCGGGGGCTGAACCGCGGGCGGGGCGGGTGCGTTTGATGTGCAACGGAGGAATCGGGAGAAGACCCCGGCGCCTGGGTGAGTGCAGATCCCAGGCCCCGGGGAGCGTGTGCATCGAGTAAACTGTCGGCCCAGGCCAGAGATCATCCGTGGGCCAGGCCGCCCACCCCGCTGTACAAGGAGGCTTCTCCCGTGCATGCAGTTCCCCCGCTGGAAGGCAGTGCAACCGGTTCTGCCCCCGAGACGTCCGAGCGCGATCTGCGCCGCGTCGATATTCATCCCGATCACTGGTATCCGCTCGCATGGTCGCGTGAGGTTCGCCGCGGCAAGGCGCACGGCGTGACGTTTGCCGGCGAGCCGATCGTGCTCGTGCGCACCGAGTCGGGCGCGATCTTTGCGCTCGAAGACCGCTGCGCGCACCGTCAGGTGCCGCTGCATGGCGGCGTGGTCGACGGCGAGTCGATCCGCTGCTGCTATCACGGCTGGACCTACGACTGCACCGGCCGCTGTATCGACGTCCCTTATCTTGGGCGCGAGCGTTTGCCGAACGGCGTGCGTTCGTACCCGTGCCGCGAAGTATCGGGACTGATTTTCGTATTCCCCGGCGACCCCGCGCTCGCGGAGCAGAGTCCGCTGCCGAACCTCGATGCATCGAGCGACCCCGCGTACAAGACGCGGCGCTTCGGCCGCGAAGTCGCGTGCCATTACTCGTTCATGCACGAGAACCTGATGGACATGAACCATCAGTTCCTGCATCGCAAACAGATGGGTCAGATGCGCGCGCGTTCGCTCGGCCGGCGTCGCGGCGACGACTGGGTCGAAGTCGATTACACGTTCGCGCGGATGGAAGGACAGCAGCCGGTCGGCGAGGCGATCATTTTCGGGCAGAGCCGTCAGGGCACGTCGGGTAACGACAAGGACGTGATGACGATCCGCACGCAGTATCCGTACCAGACTCTGCGTATCGTCAACTCGTCGAAGACGGTCGTGATGGATCTGTGGATCGTCTACGTGCCGCTCGACGCGGAACAGCGCACGAACCGCACGTTCGGGCTGCTGTCGGTGCGGCGTCCGCGGGTTGGTGTGCTGCTCGATGTTGCGTGGCCGCTGCTCGTGTGGTTCACCGAACGCATTTTCAAGGAAGACCGCTGGATCGTCGAGCGCGAGCAGGAAGCGCACGATCGCCAGGGCGCGGACTGGAATCACGAAGTGTTTCCGGTGATCAACGAACTGCGTTCGCTGCTGCGCGAATGCGGTGCGCCGGAACATGCGATGCCGTTCGCGGCGTCGCGTGGCGGGCCTGCGCATCGGCGGATTCCGATTGTTCCGATCGAGGTTGTGCCGCATGATGAGGCGCGGGCTGGCGAGCTTGAGTCGGTTGAAGCGGCTACTGCTGCGCAGACGGCCGACGACTGACGTTCTTTGCTTTGCGTCCTGCCTGTGTGTGCGATTCGCGTGCTGCGATTTGCACGACAGGCAGGACAGTCTCTCTCCCGGGCGGCCACCTCCATGCAGATCGATGCTATCGACTTCCGGAACCCCGATCCTTCAAAGCCATTCAGGCCAGTCGATACATTCAGCTGCAGGCGCCTTGCCAATCCAGATTCGCTGCAGGAGGTTCTGGCCTTCCTGGACGAACTGCATCGGACCGAGCCTGGGTTCCGCTTCCTCTGCACGCTCGACGATCTGAATCAATGCTGCTACACCAGCGGCCACGCTCAGCAGCACGAACACATCGACATCGACATCGACTACGACGGGATCGATTTCGATAACCGGGACTCGGTTCACGCGTTCGATGCAAAGCGTCTCGCACACGTGGCCGCGCAACTGCAGAACCCTCAACTGCGGCTGACATGGGAAGACGTGCCCGGCACATTGACCACCGCCGACGAAGACATCGACGCACTGGTCGCGATGAACCGCGAACCATCGAACGTGCTCGACGACGTCGTGTATGTGCAGCGGCTTCCGGTGCCGTCCGACGATCTGCTGATCGCCGGCTTGCCCAACGGTTATTTCGTCAGCGACTGGAACGTGTTCCGGAATCACGCGGTGATCCGGCGCATGCAGGAGCAGCACGGCTATCGCTTCTTCGGGATCGGTGCGTCGTGGCTCGGCTTCGTGCGCGAGCAGCCGTTGCAGCCGGAGCAGGCCGAACATCTCGTCGCAGATCTGTCCACGCTATATGGTTGCACCGGCGAAGCAACGGGCGATGCGTGGCACGAACTCGCGGAGATCGTGCAGGGCGGTTCGACGTTATTGCTCGGCTATACGGAGAATTTCGCGGAGTCGGTGTGATAGGACTAGCGCTGGGCGAGACCGTTGCGAACAGTGCGCACGGGAGCAGCAGGCGCACGCGGCCTGGATGGCTTGCGCGGCTGACCCGGCTCCGGCTTATGCGACGAAACCCCCGGCGCCTCGACACACGCCCCCGTCTCCGCGTGCGTACCCTTCACAATCCCCGCACACGTCCCCGTCTCACGCGCATCGACCACCAGCGCACGCAGCCGCTGCAATTCGCTACGCTGTGCGCGCAGCGTAGCCATCGACTGCGCGATCTCGTCGAGCCGCTTATCGAGTCCGCACAGCAGATTGTCGGCCGTCAACGTTTCGGTGCTGGCGAACGCATCGCGTAGCGTATCGAGCGAAAAACCCAGTTGCTGCGCATTCCGGATCAGACGCAGCCGTTCGATCGCCGCTTCGGGATAAACGCGGTAACCGTTCGGGCCGCGCGTCGGTTCGGGCAGCAGGCCGCTCTGTTCGTAATAACGGATCGCGGAGGGTGCAAGGCCCGTTTGTGCCGCCAGTTCGCCGATTTTCATCGCCCTTGACCTTCAAGTTGACTTGAAACCTAGTATAGCGGTGTCATCGTTATTTCCGGGCTTTCAGCTATGGCTTCCTCCCTTGCTTCCTCCCTTTTCACCCCGCTGCGTTTGCCGAACGGCACCACGCTTGCGAACCGCATCGCCAAGGCGGCGATGGAAGAGAATATGGCCGACCCCGGGCAGCTGCCCGGTCCGACGCTGTATCGGTTGTACCGTGCGTGGGCCGACGGCGGCGCGGGTCTGATCATTACCGGCAACGTGATGGTCGACGGCCGCGCGCTGACCGGTCCGGGCGGCGTCGTACTGGAGGCGGGCACGTCGCTGGAGCCGTTCATCGAATGGGCGCGCGAAAGCCATCGCAAAGGCGCGAAGGTGTGGATGCAGATCAATCATCCGGGGCGTCAGGTCAGCGCGGATCTGGGCGGTGCCGCGTGGGCGCCGTCGGCGGTCGCGCTGGAGCTCGGCAAGTACAGCAAACGCTTCGCGCAGCCGCAACCGATGACCGACGTGCAGATCCACGAGACCATCGAACGCTTCGCGACCACGGCGGCTGCAGCCGAGCGCGCGGGATTCGACGGCGTCGAGATTCATGCGGCACACGGCTATCTGCTGTCGCAGTTCCTGTCGCCGTTAACCAACCGACGCACCGACGCGTGGGGCGGCAGTCTCGAGAACCGCGCACGTCTGTTGCTCGACGTCGTGCGCGCGGTGCGCTCGCGCGTGTCGCCGGGCTTCGGTGTCGGCGTGAAGCTGAATTCAGCGGATTTCCAGCGCGGCGGTTTCTCCGAACAGGATGCGAAGCAGGTGATCCTGTGGCTGAACGAACTGCCGGTCGATCTCGTCGAGCTGTCTGGCGGCAGCTATGAAAGTCCCGCGATGCAGGGACGTGCCGCCGACGGTCGCACGCTCGAACGCGAAGCGTACTTTCTCGCGTTCGCGAAAGAGCTGGCTACTGTGGCGACGATGCCGCTGATGACGACCGGCGGCGTTCGTCGCCGTGCGGTTGCGGAAGCGGTCGTCGACAGCGGCGTGGCGATGGTCGGCATGGCGACCGCGCTTGCGCTTGCCCCCGATCTGCCGGCGCGCTGGCAAGCGGGCGGCAATGATACGGTCGCCGCGCAATCGGTAGGCTGGAAGGACCAGATGATGGCTGCGCTCGCGCGGATGGCGCTCGTCAAGCGTCGGCTGCGCGCGCTCGGTACAGGACGTGCCGGTCGAAACGCAGCGGCGTACTCGGCGGCGTTCACGCTGGTGATCGATCAGCTACGCACGCGCAAGCTGACGCAGCGCTACCGGCAGTGGAACGGCGGCCGAGGGAACGTCGGCCTTTAACGTGACGCGGCTTCGAGCGATCGAAGCCGCGTGTTCCACCATCAACTGCTAGCGGCAATGCGCGACGGTTTTAACGCGTCCCCGCGCTACAGCAGTACGCGAGCAGAAACGTCGCGGTGCCGGTGCTGCTGCCCACGATGCTGCGCATGTCGGTGTTCAGCTTCGCGAGCGCGGCCGTCGCCGGATCGGGGGCGGGCAGCTTGTCGGTGTTGAAGTCGTGCACCGCGATGGCAACCGTCTTGCCGTCTTTCGTTTTCGGGGCCGCGAGCGCGCGGTCTTCCGCCGCGAATTTCTGTTCGCGTGTCGCCACTGCGCCGACCTGGCCGCTGCAGTATCCGTGCGTTCCCGACATCACGTGAATGGTGTGGCCGTCGCCGCTCAGGCCGGCCGCGATCGTGTTCAATGCGGCCGCGACGTCCCGGACGTTGCATGGATCGTGAAATCCCCAGATCTGTACTGCGGTGGGCGTCGTTTTCGTGAGGTTGACGAGTGTCGCCATGGTGCTTCTCCTTGCGGTCTTTGAGCATCGGGAATGAATCTCGAGACAGAGGAGGCGATCGCCGTGCAGTTGCCGGTCGATTACGTTTCTCTGCCACCGCGTCGGCCTTCGCTCGAATCGAACGGCTCGGGTTCGCGGATGATTCAACACTAATCGCTCGATCCGACGCGAGAAATAGACTGCTCGTCATGCTTCGCGTGGTGTCGTTCTTCACGGGACGTGCGATCGGCCTGTGCTCTCACAAGGCGATCTCTGGACCCGGCAACGGTGAGAGACAATGCGTCTAGCGTGCGGGAACCTGCGCTGCCCGCGCCGACAACACGTTTGCCGCCGGGACGAATGTCCCTTGCGAATTCACGAGACCAGCCGGTTTGCCATCGGCATCCTGCAGCCCGGAGTTGTACGAGTAGAAGAACATCGGGCCAACCGGCGCGCGTTGACTCAGGTCGTCGAACGCATCGAGCATTGCTTTCATCCCGTCGCTTGCGGTTTGCCCCTTCTGGTTAGGGAATTTCGTGGCGTCCGTGAATCCCCATTCAGTGATCCAGAACGGTGTGTTTCGGCCGAGCGCCCATATGTCCTGACGCAGCAGCGCGGTCGCGCCTGCGCCGGGATCGCGCGGCGACGCGTAGATGTGCGTGCCATAACCGTCGACGCGATACCCGGTGTTGTCGAGATAATTGAAACCATCGACGTTGCTCAACATCGCAACCGCATGCGCCGGGTTCGGAAGACACTGCGGCGGCTTGCCGGGCGCCGTATAGCCATGCGCGATTCCGAACGTCACGATCTTTGCCTGCGGATAGTAACGAGGGTCGTGCAGCATCGTGGCACCTGTCTTCAGGAATTCGCCATAGCCCTTCAACCAGGTATGCAACTCATCGGGGCTGGCGCTGTGTCCATTCGGAACATCGGCGTCGTAGTAGTACGTGTCGTCCTCGTTGCCGAATTCCACTGCGTCGATGGACAGATTGGCCGCTCTCAACGCGTCAAGCAGGCGGCGGAATCGTTGCGAGAATCTAGCCAGATCGATCTGGCTGAGTTTCTTTGCTCTCCAGCCGTGATCGTTCATCGGCAATGCAACGTCGTAGTCTTCGTCCATCTGAAGGATGTTGACCAGGACCTTCAGGTCTTGCTGTTTCGCCAGCCGAACCTCATCGACAAAATTGATCACGGCCTGTGCCGATCCCGAACTCGGTCCGTCGCGAAACCAGCTTGCATGAAGCGTGCGAATGTCTTTCAGCGTCTTTTGCCGAACGGCTTCGTCTTGCATGCTTAACCCCGAGCGATCGATGCCGATCTCCGGAATCTCGCGAGCAGCGGTGCGCGGTGTGGCTTCCTGTGCGAATACAGCTGCTGGTCCCGTCGACGCCAGCAACGCGCCGAGCAAAAGGAATCTGCCGTATTGCTTTGAGAGCGTCATGAGGTTTCCTGCCGGTAGTTCGAAATAGCGGGCTGCAGTATTCACGCGACTATAACCCTCAGTACCCCGTCACGCCGTTGTCATCCCGCGCTGCTTGAATGACGCAGCCATCATAAGAAACCGCAAGGAGCGACCGTGTCGCTCCTTTTCTTTATCCGAGGAAGACAATGAAAAAATCGTGGATCGCGCTGTCCGCCGCTGCCTGTCTGCTGGGCTCAGTTTCTGCGCATGCGCAGACCTCGCGCACCAGCTGGGTGGTGACGCAAATCTATAACACCAACCATCCGTTCGCGGCCACGGACAGCACCGATCTCGCGACGAAAATGTCGACGATGGCCGGCGACGCATTCTCGTTCTATCGCGGCACCGATCACATCTTCTATCAGGACATGAAGACGCTGCCCGCGTCGAGCTACACGACCACGCAGACCGGTTACACGTGGATCGGCGGCGACGCGCATATCAGCAATTTCGGCGCGTGGCAGGACAGCGGCGGCAACAACGTGTTTTCCGTCGACGACTTCGACGAAGGCTATCTCGGCCAGTACGTGTGGGACCTGCGCCGACTCGCGACCAGCATGGTCCTCGCGGGCCGCGCGAACGGCATCGCGGACAGCGACATCACGACCGCGATCAAGACGATGGTCGGCGCGTACATCAGCGAGATGAGCGACTTCAAGGGCAGCAACGACGAACTTAGCTTCCAGCTGAAGAACGGCAACACGTCGGGTGCGGTGCAATCGACGATCGGCGATTCGAAGGACGATAGCCGCTCCGATCTACTAAGCAAATACACACAGGTGACGAACGGCGTGCGCGCGTTCCAGAATATCGCCGGCACGCTGGTCGCGGTGAACAGCACGACGTACAGCAGCATCTCGGCGGCGATGAGCAGCTACATCAGCACGATCGCTTCGTCGAAGCAGTACGCGACGAGCTACTACAAGGTGAAGGACATTCACCAGAAGCTCGGTTCGGGCGTGGGCAGTCTCGGCAAGCTGCGCTACTACGTGCTGATCGAAGGACAGTCGACGTCCACGTCCGACGACGTGATTCTCGAAGTGAAGCAGGAAACCGCGAGCGCCGCTGCGGTGGCGAGCAGCAACGGGCAGACGTTGTCGTCCGCCGACGGCAGCAACGATGGTGCGCGCGTCGCGTTGACCAACAAGGCGCAGACGCTGAACGCCGACGTGCTCGTCGGCTACGCGACGATCAACGGCATGACGTTCTACTTCCACGAGAAGTCGCCCTTCGAGGAAGATTTCGACTATACGAAGCTGACCAGCGCGGGCAAGCTCAATACCGCCGCGACCTATCTCGGGCAGGCGCTCGCATCGGCTCACGCGATCTCGGATCAGGACTATAACAGCGCGATCGTCAGCTACAGCATCGACAAGCAGATCACCGATGCGGTCACGAGCACCAGCGGACTGGCATCGGAGATTTCGAGCTTCGCGTTCAGCTATGCAGCGCAGGTGAATCTGGACTGGCAGTCGTTTGTCGGTGCTTATAACGCTGGGACGCCGTTGTATTGAACGGGGTGTGGGGGCGAGGGTTTTCTTCGCCCTTAACCCTTTAGCGTTGGTCTAACGCCACGCGCACCAGTGCCACGAACTTCGCTCTTTCAGCCGCCGTGTTGACGGGGTACCGCTCAAAGACATCCCCGGCACGCAGATCGGCGTAAAGCCCCGTCGGGTCTTCGTGAAAATGCAGGAACGCTTTACCGCGTCGATAAAATACGCCGCGCGATTTTTCGCTCAGGCCCGGCAGTTCGCGCAGGAGGCCTAGCGTATTGTCGAGTTGATCGAGTGAGGCTGAACCGGCGTGCTTCATCGTTCTCTCCTGGAGTCTGCGCGCGGTGGCACAGAAGCATCACGAGCGGCGCCGCCTCCCAGGCCGGCACCGCCCGTCACGATATCACCCGCAAATCAAATCGCCACCTCCGGCGGTGCCTGCCGGAACAGCCGCGTAATCCAGCACAGATACAGCAGCCCCAGCACGAACCAGATCGCGCCCAGGACGAGCGCCGTCTTCTCTAGACTCACAAGCAACCAGATATCGGCGACTGCGCCGATCAGCGGAAACACCAGCCCGCCGATGAAGCCGATCCGCTTGTCGCCATGTTCGCCAGACAGATAGATACGCACCACGCACAGATTCACCGCCGTGAACGCGAGAAACGCACCGAAGTTGATGAACGACGTCGACGTCGCGACGTCGAGCTTCAACGCAATCAATCCGACGATGCCCGCGATCGCGATGTTGATCGCCGGCGTCTTGAAGCGCGGATGGATGAAACCGAACACACGCTTCGGCAGGATTTCGTCGCGGCCCATCGCGTAGAGCAGTCGTCCGACGCTCGCCTGCGCGGAGATCCCCGACGCGAACTGCGCGAGGATCAGCCCCGCGAGAAACACGCTGACGAAGATGTCGCCGCCGATCATCTTCGCGACTTCGAACGCGGCCGAATCGGTGTCCTTGAACTCGACGCCCGGATGCGCGAGCTGCATCGTGTACGACGCAATCACGAAGATCGCGCCACCGATCAGCGCGATCAACAGGATCGCGCGCGGCATGTTCTTCTTCGGATCGATGGTTTCCTCGGTGAGCGTCGACACCGCGTCGAAGCCGAGGTACGAGTACGCGGCGATCGCGGCGCCCGCCATCGTCGACGACAGCGGCACGTGCGGCCGGAAGAACGGTTCGGCTGCGGCGATGCCGCCGGGGCCGGCTGCAGCGGCTGCATAGTGCCAGCACAGGCCGACGAACAGCGCGACGATCGCGAGCTGCACGACCATCAGCACGATGTTGAAGCGCGCGGCGAGTTCGATACCGACGATGTTCAGCGCGCTCGTCAGCACGATGAACGCGACGATCCAGATCCACACGGGCACGTGCGGAAACGCGGCGTTCAGATACGCGGCCCCGATCAGCCAGATCACCATCGGCAGGAAGAAGTAGTCGAGCAGCGTCGCCCAGCCGATCATGAAACCGAGGTGCGCATTGAACGTCTTGCGCGTGTACGTGTACGCGGAGCCGGCCACCGGATAAAGCCGCGCGAGCTTGCCGTAGCTCAATGCGGTGAACGCGATTGCGATCAGCGCGAGCAGGTAGGCGAGGGCGGCGGTATCGTCGCTGGCTTTCGCGAGCACGCCGTACGTGCCGTACACGATCAGCGGAGCCATGTACGCGAGGCCGAACAGCAGCACAGACGGCAGGCCCAGCGTGCGTTTCAGATGCGGTTGATCTTCCCTGTCTTGCATGATGTCTCCTGAGCCTGCGGGCAGGCGTGAAACGCTCTCTTGCGGAGCGCGGCCCCGAATGGGCGCGATACGACGACGGCTTGAACGGGCCGCGCCAGGAGGCGCGACCGACGGAACAGCAGTGAAGCGCTACTGAAGGTGCAGCGTTGAATCACGAAACGTGAGTGTGCGGATTAATCCCGACGACGGCGCGGTTCGATCACGAGCGAGCGCGAACCGTCGTCGTGTTCGACGCGGGTGAGTGCGAGCGGCACCCGTGCGTCATGCAGATAGCGATAGTGTTCGCGGCTCGCTTCGAGCAGCGAGCGATCGACGTTCACGCGCAGCACCGTTTCGTCGGCACCCGCGACCGCAGCGATTTCTCCCGACGGCTCGACGAGCGCGGATTCGCCGGGGAAGGTCAGGTTGTCGTCGCCGGGGCCGCAGCGGTTCACCATCACGGCGAACATCTGGTTTTCCATCGCGCGCGCGGCGATCGCGCGGCGATGCACGGGGCCGAACGGATCCATGTTGCCGTTGGTGACGACGAGCAGGTCCGCATCGAGCGATGCGAGCGCGCGGGCGCCTTCGGGAAACTCGATGTCGTAGCAGATCTGTAGACCGACCGTGAAGCCGTTCCACAGGCACGTGTCGTAGCGCTCACCGGGCGTGAACACGCCGACATCCGACGCCCACAGATGCACCTTGCGGTACTTCAGTGCGATCGCACCGCTGCTATCGATCAGCACCGTCGTGTTGTAGAAGCGGTCGCCGTCGCGTTCCGCAAAACCGACCGCAGCCGCGACGCCGGCTTGCCGCGCGGCATCGCGCACAGCAGTGAGCGTGGGGCCGTCGAGCGTCTGTGCGACGTCGGCGACGTTGTCGCGGGTCGGAAAGCCCGATAGCGTCGCTTCGGGAAACACGACGAGCTGCGTGCCGCCGGCCGCATCCGCGCGATCGATTATTTCAACGACCTTACGCGTATTGCGTTCGAGGCCGCCGTCGACGAGCGCGAGTTGCGCGAGTTCTACCTGCATCGTCTGTCTCCTTGCGGTTGCCGTGCGCCGGCGCGGATTGGCCCGGGCGCACGCGATGTCCTTCGGCGCATTATCGGCGTGTTATTTTTGTTCGCAAATCACCCACGTGGGTTACCTCAACGGAGAACGGATGGAGCTTGAATGGCGCGATCTCGCGTTTCATCGAGAGATTGGCTCGGCCATCGACGCGCTCGACAGCCCGCATTTCTGGGCGCGTCTGACGAGAGTACTCGAGCGGCACATCGGCTTCGACAGCTGGGTGGCGCTGCGTTTCGCGCGTCACGCGCCGCCGTTCGTCTGCGCGGAGCAGGCGATGCCGGACGGGCAGATCGACCTGATGTTTCAGGACTATCTCGCGGCGCTTTATCAACTCGATCCGTTCTATCTCGCCGCGTTCGAAACGCACGCATCGGGCTTCTATACGCTCGCGGACGTCGCGCCCGACAACTTCCGCATGACCGAGTACTACCTGCGCTATTTCCGCAAGAACATCGTCGGCGATGAGGTGCATTTCAATGTCGTGATCGATGCGGATCACACGATGGGTTTTTCGCTCGGTTGCACGCGGCGTTATCACGAACGGGAGATTGCACTGCTGACGCTGTTCGCGCCGTGGGTGCTCGCGTTGATGCAGCAGCGGCTGCGACACGAAGAATTCTGTGCGGTGCCGGAGCGCGCGGCTTCGGCCGGTGCCGAACTGGTGGATTTTCCTGCGCGCGTCGGTGCATTGTCCGGCAAGCAGGGGCGCGGCACGCTGACCGCGCGCGAGATCGAAGTGGCAATGCTGTCGCTGAGCGGCTTCTCGTCGCGAGCGATTGCGGAGAAGCTCACGATCTCGTTCGAGACCGTGCGCGCGCACAAGAAGCATATCTACGCGAAGCTCGGCATCGGTTCGCAGTCGGAACTGTTCGCGTTGTTTTACGAGCCGGCGGGTAAGGCCGATTGAGCGGCGCGTGATGCGCGTGGACGCGCGCTTCGGTTTTGTTCAATTCATGGAGTGCGTCTGGCCGGATCGATTCGCGTCGATCCCGGCCGCGTTTTCATTTGCGAGTTCATTGCCGTATGAAGATATTCGAAATGAAATAAATAAAACAGATGTATCTGGAGTTATTCGACTCGTGTTATTTGTTGATAACTGTTAATCAAGGTGGTATGTCACGTAGGTTCACAAACAAAAATAAGATCCCTGCTAGTTTTAGAAAATAAATCGTAATCCGACGATGCCTGTCTGAAAGGCGTTCGCGTTATTTATTTTCTAATAAAGGGAGGGGACTGTGAACCGCTTGTATCGGTCAATGTGGAATCCGGCACTGGGCGCCTGGGTTGCTGCTTCGGAGCTTGTTCGTGGGCGAGGGAAATCTTCGTCGGGGCGCTTGAGATCGGGATCGCCTTCGCGACGCTACTCGCTTGCTATCGTTCGCGTGGTTTTGCTGTTTTCCGGGAGTGGCTTGAGCGTGAATCTCGCGCTGGCGCAGACTGCGCCTCCGGCGAGTAACAGTGGGTATTTCGCTGCATTTCATGGTACCGCTGGCGTGATTATTGATGCCAATGGTACGCATACAGAAAACCCATCTGATGGGAATTTTTCTTTTTCAATTGGAAATACTGGGGATGGAAATGGGTATTTAGAGAGCGCGAATAATGTAAGCAATGCAGTGCAGATCGTTGGCCTTAATAATGGCACATTGGCCATTAAATCTTCCAAGGTCGAAATCAACGCGACTGTCGATATGAAGGGGCATCTGATCACCGGTCTTATGCCGGCCACGGTAAGTCCGGATAGCACGGACGCAGTGAACGGTGCGCAGCTGTCGTCGCTGTCCACTTCTGTTTCGACGGGTATCGGTTCGTTATCGACGGGCTTGAGTACAGCCAACGGCGATATCGGTTCACTGTCGACTAGACTGGGTACAGCGAACAGCAACATCGGTTCGCTATCTACCGGCCTGAGCACGGCCAACGGCAACATCGGTTCACTGTCGACCGGTCTAAGTACTGCCGCCAGCAACGTCAGTTCCTTATCGACCGTCGTCGCCGATTCGGTGCAGTACGACAGCCCCGATCACACGAAAGTCACGCTGGGCGGCGCCAACTCACAAAAGCCTGTAGCGCTTGCGAATGTCGCCGACGGCGTCCAGCCGACCGACGCCGTGAACGTGTCGCAACTGACGTCGCTGTCCACGTCGACCTTGGCGGGTATCGGTTCGCTGTCCACAGCGCTGGGTACGACAAACAGCAACGTATTGTCGTTGTCGACGTCGGTCGCGAACGGCATGAGTTCGCTGTCCACCGGACTGAGCACGACCGGCAGCAACGTATCTTCGTTGTCGACGTCGATCGCGAACGGCATGAGTTCGCTGTCCACCGGCCTCAGCACGACCGACGGCAACGTGGCGTCGCTGGCCACCTCTGTGTCGACGGGCATCGGCTCGTTGTCTACCGGCGTCGCAAACGTCGGCGCGCAGCTTTCGTCGCTATCGACGGGTATCTACGAACGTGTCGAGCAGATCAGAACCGCCAACGGCGTGGCTGCCGACATGAAGGGCACCGGCGCCGACAAGCCCACCGTCACCGCCGGTGCCAATTCGGCGGCGATCGGAGCGAATTCGAACGATGGCGGCCGCCGCAATGTCGTCTCGATAGGCAATGCCGCGCAGCAACGGCAACTCGTCAACGTAGCGGAAGGCACGCAAGCCACCGATGCGGTCAATCTCGATCAATTGAACCGGGTCACGTCGGACGGAATGCGGCAAGCGAACAGCTACACGGACAGGCGCATCGCCGGTGTGCAACAGAGCATCGATCAAACCGCGCGCAACGCATACTCGGGTATCGCGGCGGTGACTGCGCTCAGCATGATTGGCGATGTCGACAAGGACAAGACGATTGCGCTCGGTGTAGGTGTCGGCACGTATCGTGGTTACCAGGCGGTTGCGGTTAGCGCGACCGCGCGCCTGACCGATAACCTGCAAGTCCGGGCCGGCGCGGGGGTGACCAGCGGTAGCAGCGCGGCGGGCGTGGGGGCGACGATGCAATGGTGAGCATGGCGATCGCGCAGGTGAAGTCGCGAGACGAGGCTCCGTCAATTCGCGATGCGACCCGACCGCAACCGCAGCAAAGCGACGCCGCAGCGTAGCGTGCGCGATCCTTCAGCGCACGCACGCTACGCACCAGGCCACCACACCCAACCACGCATCGAACGCCGCAGCTCCACCCTCGACAGCGGCCCGATTTCGATCCGCATGCCTGCAGCGAGAGGGATCTTCAGCGTATGCAGCACAGCCGCGCGAATCACCACCGCATGCGTGACCGCGACGACGAAAGGGACGTCGTCGAGTGCATCGAGCCATCGCGCGACGCGTGTCGCTACCGCAGCGAACGATTCGCCGCCGGGCACGACGGCGTCGGGGTCGGTGCTCCATGCGGACAGCGCGGATGGATCGGCGTTTGCGACATCGGCGACACGTTGGCCGCGCCAGTGGCCGTAGTCCATATCGGCGAGCGGGGACGCAGGCTGTGCAGCGAGGCCGAGCGCGTCGGCTGTTTCGCGTGCGCAGAGAGCGGGGCTGACGAATACGGTCGCATCGCGCGGCACATCGAACCGCTCGCGATACGCGTGCGCGTCAGCGATGCCGCGCGCGTCGAGCGGATCGTCCGATGGAAAGCGGCCCGCGCGCATCGCCGCGGTGGCCGCGTGGCTCACGAGCCAGAGCCGTGTGTGCATCACATCGTCCCTTGTAAAGCGCTTCACCGTAGGGCGGCACAGCGAGGTTTAACGCGTAGAATACCGTCACCAAAGCAAGGAAGCCGGTGCAAGCCCGGCGCGGTCGCGCCACTGTAATCGGTTCATCGACGAACCGGAAGCCAGACCCTAGCTTTGCGTCCTCTCTTTCCAACGACTATCGGGGCGCGCAACCCCAGGAGAAGTCCGTCATGACCGATGCTGTTTTCCAACCGGCTGCCCAGCCGGCACCCATCCCGCTGCGTGAGCTGTTGCCGTGGTTCGTCTTCGGCGGTCTGCTGCTGTTGCTGGCGATCTACTTCGTCGGCGCGGAAGAAGGCGCGACATCGCTGATTCCCGGCATGTATGTGCACGAGTTCGTGCACGACGGCCGCCATCTGCTCGGCTTTCCCTGCCACTGACGGAGCATTGCGATGACAGGTCGATTGTTGATGCGCGGGATGCTCGTAGGCATCGCCGCAGGATTGCTCACGTTCGGTTTCGCGAGGATCGCGGGTGAACCGCAGGTAGATCGCGCGATTTCGTTCGAAGAAAAAGCCGATGCGGCGAAAGGCGAAGCGCCCGAGCCGGAACTCGTCAGCCGCCATACGCAGGCAGGGCTCGGTCTGCTGACCGGTTGCGTCGTGTACGGCGCAGCGGCGGGCGGATTGTTCTCGCTGGTGTTCGCGTATGCGTACGGCCGCGTCGGCAAGCTCGGCGCACGCGCGTTGTCCGCATGCCTGGCGCTCGCGGCGTTCGTGTCGATCGTCGTGGTGCCGGGGCTCAAATACCCGGCCAATCCGCCATCGGTCGGCGACCCGGAGACGATCGGCTATCGGACGGGCCTGTACTTCCTGATGATCGCGATCTCGCTCGCGGCGACGGTGTTCTCGCTGAAGCTGCGGCGTCGCGCGGCGGCGCGCTACGGCGCATGGAACGGCGCGATTCTCGCGGCCGGCGTGTTCATCGTCATCATCGCGGCGGTGCAGGCCGGACTGCCGTCGATCAACGAAGTCCCCGCTGCCTTCCCGGCCGTGCTGCTGTGGAAATTTCGCATGGCCGCGCTCGGCATGCAGGCGATTCTGTGGACGACGATCGGGCTTGGATTCGGCGCACTCGTCGAAGCGGGACGTCGTGGGGCGAGTGGGGTGCTGGCTGTGGGGCGGTGAGGTTGAAGCGCTTCGCTGGGGGCTGCATCTACGGTTAAGCGGATGTGCTCACGCAACCCGGCGAGGCGCTAGCGAATCACGATGTTGAACCCTTGGTCGAATCATCGCGTCAGGCGAGGCGGGCCTTGTTTGAGCGAAGGCCCGATGATACCGTTCGAGCGCCGGCCGGATCGACTACCAAAACGCACGCGCAAACTCGACACACGCGAGTGTCACAACCAGTTCATCCTGGTCCAGTCTGATTGCCCCGGTTAAGCTATCTCTCCGGCTGAAAAGCCGATGCACATTCTTAGTGACCGTTGCAGTCAAAACTTTCCCCAAGATGATCAAAGAACTCGCGACTTTTGAAAATTTCAGCGAATTGGGCTACCTGCTCGCCAATGCAGATCTTGCACAGGAAGCGTTGAGAAACCCGATGTTCACGGGATTCGCACACTTCGTCAGATACGGGCAGAACGAGCAAAGGATGCAGTTCAAGCCGACGATGTCCGATGCCGAGATAGATCGCGCGTTGCTGGACAACAGTATCCCGGCGCCGGACAAGCTGAAAAACGCCCATCTAAACCAGAGCAATCTGGTTCTCGAGCTTGGAAATCACGAGGGCATGAGCGTGCTCGAGATCGGTAGCCGCGAGGTCACCGGAGTATCCAATGCCAAAAGTCTGTTCACCAACGCGAAGTACACTGGATTCGACTACTACCCGGGAAATAACGTCGACGTGGTGGGCGATGCCCACAAGCTTTCCACGTACTTCGACAAGGAACAGAAATTCGACCTGATCTATTCGACCGCGGTGTTCGAGCATCTGGCCATGCCTTGGGTCGTCGCGCAGGAAATATCGAAACTGCTGAAGGTCGGCGGAATGCTGTTCATCGAGACACACTTCTCGTACTCGTCGCATGAACGTCCGTGGCATTTCTTCCAGTTCAGCGACATGGGACTCCGCGCATTATTTTCCCCGGCGCTCGGCTTCGAATGTATTGAAGCCGCGATGGCGAACCCGATCACGGGGAAGTTCTCGTCGCTTGCCGATCCCTATCTGCGCGGTCAATGGGTGCAGGGGCTGTATTGTCATAGCCAGTATCTGGGCGTGAAGCGTCGCGATGTTCAATCGGTCGATTGGGACGGTGTTGCTATCGACGACATCGTGAGCGGAACGGCGTATCCCGCCCCCCGCGCCTGAACGCACGTCATAAGCTCGCGCTGTGGTGGATCAAATCACTCCGTTGATCCACCTCATCAAGCCGCAGCCGCCCGATGCTGCTTCAACAACCCATCCCTGACGAACTGCGCGAGTTCGCGCGCGACCGGACTGCCGCCATGCTCCGGCAGGTAGAGGCTGATCGCGAACGGCGGCAACTCCGGTAGCTTCGCATCCGCGCCGAGGATGTCGAGATCGGCCGGAACCGTCGACACCAGCCATGCGGTGATCGCGAGGCCGGTGCGCACCGTCGCGGTCGTCGCTTCGATGTTGCCGCTCTCGAACACTGTGCGCCATTCGATGTCGTGCTCGCGCAGCGCGTCGAGCACGCTGTCGCGAAACGCGCAGGTGTCGGTGACCATCGAGATCGGCAGCGGCCGCTTCAGGTGCGCATTGCCGCCGCGTGCGCCGACCCACACCAGCCGTTCGACCCGCAGACATTCGCCGCCCGCATGGGTCGCGGGCTCTTCGACCACCGCGAGGTCGAGCGATCCGCGCGCGAGCCAGTCCGCGAGTTCCGGCGACGAGCCGCAGACGATCGACATCTCCACATTCGGCCACGCCTCGGTGAACGCCTTGAAGATCGGCGAGAAACTTGCGCCGACCAGGTCGTACGGCACGCCGAGCCGCACCTGTCCTGCGAGCGGCCGCGCGGCCATGTCGGCCCAGATCTCGTCGTTCATCCCGAGCAGGCGCTTTGCCTTGCCGAGAAAACGCTCGCCGACCTGCGTCAGTTCCAGCTGACGCCCGACGCGTTCGAACAGGCTGGAGCCGAACGATTCCTCGAGCCGCTTGATCTGCTGGCTCACTGCGCCCTGCGTGAGGTGCAGCGTGTTCGCGGCGACCGTCATGCTGCCGCGCTCAGCGACGGCGACGAACGTGCGGACAAGAGAGATATCGAGGTTGTGGACAAGGTTGCGTGCCATCGTCGCATTATAGAAGCTAATACATGGCATCAGAATCTTTCGATTTTCTAATGATGGCCGGCTGGCTACAGTGACGTCTCTTTGGGTTACGTCAGCGTGTCCGCCATGTCCGTGCTTTCCTCCGTGTCTACTGCAGGCGCCGGTTCGCTTGCGCCGCTGCTCCTGTTCGTCGTCGTCGCGACGATCACGCCGGGCGGTGCAACCGCGCTCGCGACGGCGTCCGGCTCGCGCTTCGGCTTTCGCCGTTCGATTCCGCTGATGGCCGGCATCGCGGTGGGTCTCGCGTCGCTCGCGGCCGCATCCGCCGCCGGCCTCGCGAGCGTGCTGCTCGCAGCCCCCGCGCTGCAGACGGCGATGAAGGCGATCGGCAGCGCGTATCTGCTGTGGCTCGCGTGGCAGATCGCGCGCAGCGGGCCGCCGGATCTCAGGCGCGGCGCGCAGGCCTCCGCGATGCCGACGACGCTCGTCGGCGGCGCGTGTCTGCTGTGGCTCAACCCGAAAGGCTGGGCGATGGCGCTCGGCGCGGCCGCGTCGTTCGCGATGCTCGCGAACGGGCCGCTGCACCTCGCGCTGCTGCTCGCCTGTGCGTTCGGCGGCAGCGCGCTGGTGTCGATGGCGCTGTGGTGCGCGGCCGGCGTGCTGCTCGCGCGGCTGCTGCGTACGCCGCGTCAAT
This sequence comes from Paraburkholderia flava, assembly GCF_004359985.1. NCBI lineage: Bacteria > Pseudomonadati > Pseudomonadota > Betaproteobacteria > Burkholderiales > Burkholderiaceae > Paraburkholderia > Paraburkholderia flava. The sequence goes on from NZ_SMRO01000002.1 coordinate 1,192,772, forward strand.
GGCGAACCGTCAACACGGTACTGGGCATCCTGCTCGCGGTATCGATCATTCCGATGTGGAGATAAGCATGAGTAAAGCAGGATTCGCGGAAGCGTTCGATCTCGCGTCCGCATTCGATGACGTGACCGACTACTGGTCGCCGAAAGTCGTCGCGCAGGTCAACGATCAGTACATGAAACTCGCGAAGGTGAAGGGCGAGCTGACGTGGCATAGCCATCGCGACGAGGACGAGCTGTTCTACATCCTGCGCGGCCATCTGCGGATGGAATACGAAGGCGGTCGCGTGGTCGAACTCTCCGAAGGGATGGTGCATGTCGTGCCGAAGGGCGTGCTGCACAACCCGGTCGCGCACGACGAGTGCTGGATCGTGCTGATCGAAGCGGTATCGACCCGCCATACCGGCGACGTCCAGACGCCGCTGACGCGATCGATCGAGGAGCAGTTGAAGTAACGGGAAGCAGGGGCCGTTCCGCGCGACGCGATGCTGCAGCGTGCCGGCCGCGCAAAGAATTTTGTTGTGTCGTGTCGAACCGGCGGATCGCCGTTCGTCGTGCAACGAAAGCGCGCAAATCGCGCTTCGGACGACGAACAGGAGGCGGTCATGCACGGCGCGACGAAAAGGCGAGGGAAGGGGAGTCGAACGGGTATCTCCGTGCGTACTTCCGCGCGGCATCCCACGCGCACACGTACACGCACGCCGCGAAGCCACGCCGTGACAGCAAGACTCGCATCGCCGTCCCGCTCCGCCATCGCCACGCAAGCACGCCGTAATACACCGAGCCTTGAGCGCGACGCGCAGGAATGCGACACTCGCGAAGCCGCTTCATCGCGGCTTCGCGAGCCGGCGTTCCCCGGCGATCCTCTTCCTTATCTGGAGCACGAAGATGCAGTTGATCGGCATGCTGGACTCCCCTTACGTGCGTCGCGTCGCAATTTCTCTCGGCGTGCTCGGCTTGCCGTTCGAGCGTCACAACGTGTCGGTGTTTCGCGACTACGACACGTTCGTGAAGATCAATCCGGTCGTGAAGGCGCCGACGTTCATCGAGGACGACGGCACGTTGCTGATCGAGTCGTCGCTGATCCTCGATCATCTGGATTACAAGGTCGCGCCGGCAGAGCGGCTGATGCCCGAGGACCCAGCCGCGCGGCTGCAGCTCGTCGGCTTCGCGCTCGCTGCCACGGAAAAAGCCATGCAGCAGGTGTACGAGCGCCACTTGCGGCCCGTCGAGCGGCAGCACGAACCGTGGGTGGACCGCGTGAACACGCAGATGCACGCGGCGTACACGCAGCTCGAGTCGATGATCGCGAATCGCGAAGGCTGGCTGTGCGGCGAACGGCTGATGCAGCCGGACATCACGATCGCGGTGGCGTGGCGCTTCACGGACTTCATGCTGCCGGGTGCGCTGGATCCGGTCCGCTATCCGGCGCTCGCAGCGTTGTCGGCGCGCGCGGAGGCGCTGCCGGAGTTCATCGCGACGCCGCTCGACTAGGCGTCGAACCCGCGCCGGCGGGCGTGCCGAGCGTCCGCCACGCACGGTCCGCCGCGCTGCCGGCGATTGTTCGCTTCACGCGACAAGTGACTTCGTATTCCGCCCATTTATCTGCGGGCGCTGGGTTCCTAAAATGCTCTCATCGAAACGTCATTTGCAGCGCAGCGCCGAAGCGGCTCCGCGCGATGGGAGCGGCCATGAAGGATCTGATCGAACGACAGCTATATCACCCGGCACTCGTGCTGCCGATGGTCTCGCTCATGCAATTGATGGTGTCGCAGGATTTCAATCTCGGGCAGGTGGGTTTCATGGTCGCGACGCGCGGTGCTCAGGCCGCGTTGCAGCGCTCGCGCCGGCTGTTCCATCACGGCGACTGCGGCGATTGCGCGGCTTGATGCGCGGTTCACTGATGACAATGCGCAAGCGCACAGGAGCTATCCACATCGAGGCGTAAGATGACGCGGAGCCAACAGCTTCGGGAGATCGGTCATGCCTCGGCATTTCGACGCGGTAGTCATCGGCACAGGGCAAGGCGGCGCGCCGCTTGCCGCGCGCCTCGGTGAAAGCGGCAGAACGACGGCGGTCGTCGAGCGCGCGGCGTTCGGCGGCACCTGCGTCAACGTCGGTTGCACGCCGACCAAAAGCTATGTAGCGAGCGCGCGTGCCGCGCATGTCGCGCGGCACGCGGCGGAACTGGGTGTGCAGATCGGCGGCCCGGTTCATGTCGATCTGGCAAAGGTGAAGACGCGCAAGGACGGCGTCGTGGCCGAGTCGCGCGACGGCGTGGAGAAATGGCTGCGCGGCACGAAGAACGTGACGGTGTTCAACGGGCATGCGCGCTTCACCGGCCCGCACACGCTGCGCGTCGAAAACAACGACGGCACGACAGAAGACCTCGAAGCCGACGAGATCTTCATCAACACGGGTACGCGCGCGGTGGTTCCACCGGTCGAAGGACTCGAGCGCATCCGCTATCACACCAATTCCTCGTTACTCGAACTGACTGAGTTGCCCGATCATCTCGCGATCGTCGGCGGCAGTTATATCGCGCTTGAATTCGCTCAGGTGTTCCGCCGTTTCGGCAGCCGCGTCACGGTGCTCGTGCGCGGCGATCGGATACTCGCGCGCGAGGACGAGGATTTCGCGCATGGCGTGCAGTCGGTGCTCGAACGCGAGGGGATCGTGTTTCGCTTCGGCGCGGAGCCTGCGCGCGTCGAGCCGCTCGCGGTCGACGGCAGCGGCGTGCGCGTGAGCTTCGCAGCAGGTAGCAGCAGCGGCGAACCCGTCGACGCGAGCCATCTGCTGTTCGCCACCGGCCGTCGTACGAACACCGACGATCTCGGCCTCGACGCGGCCGGCCTCGCGACCGACAGGCACGGCATGATTCCCGTCGACGGCCAGTTGCGCACGCGCGTGCCCGGCATCTGGGCGATCGGCGACGTCAACGGTCGAGGTGCATTCACGCATACGTCCTACGACGACTTCCAGATCGTCGCCGCGAATCTGCTCGATGGCGGTAAGCGCAGCGTCGACGATCGCATCATGGCGTACGCGGTCTATGTCGATCCACCGCTCGCACGCGTAGGGCTATCGGAGAGCGACGTGCGCGCGAGCGGCCGTCCCGCGTTGATCGCGACGATGCCGATGTCGCGCGTGGGCCGCGCACGCGAGCGCGGCGAAACGGACGGCTTCATGAAGGCACTCGTCGATCCGCAGACGAAGCGCATTCTCGGCGCGGCGATTCACGGCATCGAAGGCGATGAGGCGATCCACACGTTCATCGACATCATGACCGCCGATGCGCCATACACCACGCTGCAATACGCGATGCACATTCACCCGACGATCAGCGAACTGATCCCCACGTTGCTCGACAGACTAAAGCCACTCGAATAACGAGATGAAACGGGTCGATGCCGCACGCCGAGCGGCATCGACAACCCGCCCGCGCATCGCCGATAATCCCGTCACCCGCGCGCAATGCGCCAACCGACAGGGAACCCGGCAGATGGGCAAAGGACGACTCGAAGCCTTCAGCGATGGCGTGATCGCCATCATCATCACGATCATGGTGCTCGAGCTGAAGGTGCCCGAAGGCATCGGTCTCGACGCATTGCGTCCGCTGATTCCGGTGTTTCTCGCGTACGTGCTGAGCTTCGTTTATGTCGGGATCTACTGGAACAATCACCATCACACTTTTCATGCGGCGCAGAAGGTCAACGGCGCAGTGCTGTGGGCGAATCTGCATCTGCTGTTCTGGCTGTCGCTGTTTCCGCTCGTCACGCACTGGATCGGCGAGAGTCATCTCGCGTCGTGGCCGACCGCGCTGTACGGTTTCGTGCTGTGCATGGCGGCGTTCGCGTACTTCATCCTGATTCACGTGCTGATCCGTAGCCACGGACGCGACTCGACGATTGCGAAAGCGGTCGGGCGCGACATCAAGGGCAAGGTGTCGGTCGTGATCTATCTGGCGGGCGTGGTGCTCGCGTTCGTCGAGCCGTGGATATCGGTAGGGCTTTACACGTTCGCCGCTGTGCTGTGGTTCATTCCGGACCGGCGCATCGAGCGCGTGGTACAGGAGGATTGACGTGCTGCTCGCGCTCAAGCTCGCGCTCGTCCCAGGTTTTCTGGCGGCGCTCACGATAGCCGGTCGCGTGTGGGGACCGGCAGTCTCGGGCTGGCTCGCTGGGCTGCCGGTGGTCTCGGGGCCGATCGTGCTGCTGCTCGCGCTCGAACGCGGGCCTGTTTTTGCTGCGCAGGCATCGCTTGCTTCGATTGCAGCGATCGCCGGGTCGGAGGCGTTCAACCTCGCGTATGCATGGACCTGCCGACGCTTCGCATGGCCGCTTGCCGCGAGCGCCGGACTCGTCGCGTGGGGCGTCGCGGTGCTGCTGCTCGCGCAACTGCCTGCGCAATTGCCGTGGGCGTTTGCCGCCGCGTGCGCGGCCGTGATGGTGTCGCAGACCTGGCTGCCGCGCACGACGACGGTCGTGCCGGTCGCGCGCATCGGTGCCGTCGACCTCGGCATGCGGATGCTCGCAGGCGCGTTGCTGACGCTCGCGGTGACGGCGCTGTCCGCATCGATGGGCGCTGCGTGGAGCGGGTTGCTGTCGGTGTTTCCGTTGCTCGGGATGGTGCTCGCGGTGTCCGCGCAGCGCGCACATGGAGCGGGCTTCGTCGCGCTGCTGACGCGCGGTATGGTGATCGGGCGCGCTTCGTTCGCGGCGTTCTTCGCGGTGACCGCGACGCTGTTGCCGCATACCGGTGTGCTGCTGGCTTTTGCGTGCGCGGCGGTTGTGTCGGTGGTGGTGCAGGGGGCGACGAAGGGGCTGGTCGGAAGGCGGCAGCGTGTTGCCACAGTGGTGTGACCGCGTGTGTTTTCATTCGATGCTCTACCATCAACGCTAACGTCATCGCCGAATCACCCATGTCCACCCGATCATCGACGTCCCGCATCGGCCTGATCTCCGACACGCACAACCTCGTGCGTCCCGAGGCGTTGACCCAGCTCGCCGGTTGCGATGCGATCGTGCATGCCGGCGATATCTGCGAGCGCGCGGTACTCGATGCGCTTGCCGCGCTCGCGCCGCTCACTGTCGTCCGTGGCAACAACGACACCGGTGCATGGGCGCATGCATTGCCCGTTCACACGACACTGACCATCCAGCAGGTGACGATCCTCGTCGTACACGACATCGCCGACGTGACCGACGATCTGCTTCGCGACGATATCGGCGTCGTGGTGACCGGACACTCGCACAAGCCGCTCGTCGATACGCGCGACGGCGTGCTGTTCGTCAATCCGGGTAGCGCGGGGCCGCGGCGTTTCAAGTTGCCGGTGTCGGTGGGGATGCTGGAAATCACGGACGCACGCGCGACGGCGACGCTGCATACGTTGACGGTTTAACGCCGCACTGAAAGCGACGCACGACAGAACGCAAAACGGGCCGGCATCGAGTTGTCTCTCGACGCCGGCCCGTTTCTTCTTTCATGCATCAAGCCCGCGCAGTCGCACTCGCTTCGTAGGCCTCATCCATCTCTTCCGCCTCGCGATGACCGCGCAGCACCGCGTGCGCTTCCGCATGCGTCGCGACGCTCGGGCCCGAACCCGGCAGCGGCTTGCGCGCCGTCTCGCGCAATGCGAGCACCGACACGATGCCGATCAGCGACGCGCCCATCAGGTAGTACGCGGGCATCATCAGATTGCCGGTCGTATCGACGAGCCACGCGGCGACGAGCGGCGTCGTCCCGCCGAACAGCGACACCGAGATATTGAAGCCGATCGCGAGCGCGCCGTAGCGGATGCGCGTCGGGAACAGTGCGGGCAGCGCGGACGGCATCACGCCAGTGAAACACGACAGCAGCACGCCGAGAATCAGCAGACCGCCGAACACGGGCAGCGTGTCGCCAGTACGGATCAGCAACAGCGCGGGAATCGACAGCACGAACAGGCCGACGCAACCCGCGAGCATCACCGGCTTGCGGCCGAGGCGATCGGACAGCCGTCCTGCGTACAGCGTCATCGGCATCATCAGCACCATCACGAGCAGCACCAGGAAGAGACCGTGCGTTTCGTCGAAGTGCAGCGTCGCCGACAGATAGCTCGGCAGATACGACAGCGCCATGTAGTCGGTCACGTTGAAGATCAGCACGAGGCCAACACACAGCAGCAGCGGCTTCCATTGCTGCGCGAGCAGTTCGCGCAGCGGCTGCGGCGCATGCGCTTTGTCGTCGGCTTCGCGCGCGTCGGCCTGTTTCTTGAACGCGGGCGTTTCCTCGAGCTTCAGCCGGATGTACAGACCGACCAGACCGAGCGGCCCGGCGATCATGAACGGCACGCGCCAGCCCCACGACAGCAGCGCGTCATGCGACAGCGTGGCCGTCAGCAACGCGACCGTGCCCGCGCCGAGCACGTAGCCGATCAGCGTGCCGAATTCGAGAAAGCTGCCCATGAAACCGCGTCGCTTGTCGGTCGAGAACTCGGCGATGAAGGTCGCGGCGCCGCCGTATTCGCCGCCGGTCGAGAAACCCTGCACGAGCCGCGCGACCAGCAACAGCACTGGCGCGAGAATGCCGATCGAGTCGTACGACGGAATCAGGCCGATCGCGAACGTGCCGCACGCCATCATGATCATCGTCATCGCGAGCACACGCTGCCGGCCGATGCGGTCGCCGAGCGGCCCGAACACCATCCCGCCGATCGGCCGCACGAGGAACGCGGCTGCAAACGTACCGAACGTGGCGATCAACTGCGCGGACGGACTGCTCGACGGGAAGAATACCTGGCCGAGCGTCACGGCGATGTAGCTGTACACGCCGAAGTCGAACCATTCCATCGCGTTGCCGAGTGCCATCGCGCCGACTGCGCGCTTCAGGAGGGATTTGTCGACGACGGTGATGTCGTCGAGGGTGAGGCGATCGTCCTGCTTGCGATGTCGCCAGAAGCCGTTGCTGGATGCGGTCAAGGTGAAACTCCCTTTCCAATGGACTGCGACCGGACGCGAACGCCGGGCCACGGTTGTCGGGAAAGTGCAGTTTCGCGAGCGGACGACGGCACGAAGCCGGCGAGTCACGCAGTGGCGAAGAAAAACGCCGACGCCCCCGCATCGCACGGGCCGTCGCGAAATTGCACTCGTTCGAGGTGCTGACAGGGTTGCATCTGCGTGGCCGTGGAGGGGGGCAGATGCAGGACGACGCGGGCACTGCGGCCTGCGCCATTGAAAGGCTTGAAACGAAAAAGGCCGGTGATGAGTTTCGACTCAAACCGCGGCTCGAACCGCAGCTCAAACTGCGAGTAACCGACAAGCCTTCTTGTATAAAAAACTATCCGATTCGTGACGGGCGACGCTGCCTGGAAACGCCCCGAAGGACGCTGGTGCCAAGCGGCAACCCAGCCGCGAATTGAACGCGAATGAGGGTGAATTGCTGTTGAAACGATGCACATGATAGCACGATGACAGAGGATCGCGCAAACGCGGGGTGCTGCGGGAGGAGTGGAGCGTCCGCTTAACCCTTATGTGGCGGGCGATTCCGGCGGATCGCCGGGTACGCGTCGATCACGTCCGGACGACGCTTTCGGCGGCTCGAAAAAGGCAAAAAAAATCCGCGCACGCGGCGCGGATCGGTCGACAGATCGGGAAGCGATCAGCTCTGCGACGGCGGCACGTAGCCCGACGCCTGATCGGCGCCTTCGCCGAAGAAGAACTTTTCGGTCTGCTTCATCAGGTACTGGCGCGCGCGCGGGTCGGCCATGTTCAGACGGTTCTCGTTGATCAGCATGGTCTGCTGCTTGAGCCATGCCTGCCACGCTTCCTTCGAAATGCTCTCGTAGATCCGCTTGCCGAGCTCGCCCGGCAGCGGCGGGAAATCGAGGCCTTCGGCTTCCTTGCCGAGCTTCGCGCATTGAACCATACGGGCCATTCTGTGCTTCTCCTGTAACGGGGTGGGGCGGCAGTCGTTATTGTGTGCGCTCAGAGCTGCTTCATCAGCACGAGCGACTTGCGCTGCCAGTTATAGAGGCGGCGGCGATCTTCCGGCAGGTCGTCGACCGTTGCCTTCACGAAGCCGCGTTTGAGGAACCAGTGTTCGGTGCGCGTCGTCAGCACGAAGATGCGCGTGAGGCCGCGCGCCCGTGCGCGCTGCTCGATGCGTTTCAGCAGGCGCTCGCCGTCGCCGGAGCCTTGTGCTTCGGGCGCGACGGTCAGGCAGGCCATTTCGCCGATGCGCTCCTGCGGGTATGGATACAGCGCCGCGCAGCCGAACAGTACCGCATCGTGCTCGATCACCGAGAAGTGGTCGATGTCGCGTTCGATCTGGTGACGTCCGCGCCGCACGAGCGTGCCGTCGGTTTCGAGCGGCTCGATCAGTGTCAGGATGCCGCCGACGTCGTCCGGCGTCGCTTCGCGCAGGCTCTCGAGGTTCTCGTACGAGATCATCGTGCCGACGCCATCGTGCAGGAACAGTTCGAGCAGCAGGCTGCCGTCGAGCGCGTACGGGATGATGTGCGCCCGCGCGACGCCGCCGCGGCATGCACGGATCGAATGCTTCAGATAGAAGCCGGCGTCGCCGGTGACCTCGCCGGTTTCGTGCAGCTTGTACGCGTCGTCGAGCGACAGTTCGCGGACCAGTTCGGTGCCTTCTTCGCCGTCCTGCATCAGGCCGGGCGTTTCGGTCAGGAACACGATCTTGTCGGCGCGCAGCGCAATCGCGGCGGCGGACGCGACATCTTCCATCGACAGGTTGAACGCTTCGCCGGTGGGCGAGAAGCCGAGCGGCGACAGCAGCACCAGCTTGCGGCTCGCGAGCGAGTGGCGGATCGACTCCGCGTCGATCTTGCGCACGACGCCCGTGTGCGCGAAGTCGACGCCATCGAGAATGCCGACCGGCCGCGCCGTCACGAAGTTGCCCGACACGACGTTGATGTGCGCGTGCGCCATCGGCGTGTTCGGCAGACCCTGGCTGATCGCGGCCTCGATGTCGAGACGCACTTCGCCGGCGGCTTCCTTCGCGGATTCGAGCGCGCGGGCGTCGGTGATGCGCATGCCGTGCGAGAACTCGGACTCGACGCCGTGCAGGCTCATCTGCTCCTCGACCTGCGGACGCGACCCGTGCACCAGCACGATCTGGATGCCCATCGCCTGCAGCAGCGCGATGTCGGACACCAGCGCATTCAGCAGACCCTGATGCACGACTTCGCCGCCGAACCCGACGACGAACGTCTTGTTGCGGAACTCGTGGATATAGGGGGCGACCGATCGCATCCAGTCGACGAACTGCGCATGCTGCAAGTCGGATTCCGTGGCGGCGGACGGGGCCGGCGCGCTCGCGGGCGTGGGGACGAGGTCGGTTTGAGAATTCATGCCGGGATTATAATGCGCCCCCATGTCGAATGTACCCAAAAGTCCCGCCTCGCCGAACGCAAAAAATGCATCGGGCGCCGGGCAAGACAAACCGGCGCAGCCTCGCCGCGACACGGCGCCGGTGCCGCGCGATGCGCAGCGTTCGCCGGCGTCGTCTGCTGCTTCGTCTGTGTTGCCGTCAGCGTCGCCGTCTGCCACTCCGTCCGCATCGCCGTCTGCACCTTCACCGCGCCGCGACAAGCCGCGCGGCGAGGGTGGCCGCACCGACCGTACCGACCGCAATGAGCGCGCCGAGCGGCCCAACCGCAGCGCGCCGCGCGCACCGCGCGTCGTCGAACCGAATCCCATTCCGCCGATTACGTTCCCCGAAGCGCTGCCCGTGTCCGGCAGACGCGACGAGATCGCGCGGGCGATCGCGGCGAACCAGGTGGTGATCGTCAGCGGCGAGACCGGCTCCGGCAAGACGACGCAGCTGCCGAAAATCTGTCTGTCGCTCGGACGCGGTCTCGGCGCGGGCGGCAGCGGGCTGATCGGTCACACGCAGCCGCGCCGGATCGCGGCGTCGGCGACCGGTCGACGGATTGCCGAAGAACTCGGCACGCCGTTCGGCGAAGTGGTCGGCTACAAGGTGCGCTTTACGGACAATCTCGCGCCGGGCGCGTCGGTCAAGCTGATGACCGACGGCATCCTGCTCGCCGAAACGCAGACCGATCCGCTGCTGCGCGCATACGACACGCTGATCATCGACGAAGCGCACGAGCGCAGCCTGAACATCGACTTCCTGCTCGGCTATCTGAGAGAAATTCTGCCGAAGCGGCCCGACCTCAAGCTGATCATCACATCGGCGACGATCGACGCGGACCGCTTCGCGCGTCACTTCGGCAGCGACGAAAAGCCCGCGCCGGTGATCGAGGTGAGCGGGCGGCTGTATCCGGTCGAAGTGCGCTACCGGCCAGTGGCCGAAGATAGTCCCGCCGTGAAAGCCGCTGAAGGCACGAGCGGACGCGACCGCGCCAGAAGCGGGCAAGCCCGCGATCGCGATCTGATGGACGCGATCGTCGATGCAGTCGACGAACTGTGCCGCGAAGGCTCGGGCGACGTACTCGTGTTCCTGCCCGGCGAGCGCGAGATCCGTGACGCCGCCGAAGCGCTGCGCAAGCACCATCCACCGCATACCGAGATCCTGCCGCTGTTCGCGCGGCTGTCGGCCGCCGAGCAGGAGCGCGTGTTCCGTTCGTCGAACGCGCGCCGCATCGTGCTCGCGACCAACGTCGCCGAAACCTCGCTGACGGTGCCGGGCATCCGCTATGTCGTCGATACGGGGCTCGCGCGCGTGAAGCGCTATTCGTACCGCAACAAGGTCGAGCAGTTGCAGGTCGAGTCGATTTCGCAGTCCGCAGCGAACCAGCGCGCGGGTCGCTGCGGCCGGGTTGCCGACGGTATCTGCATCCGCCTGTACGAAGAGACCGATTACCAGTCGCGCGTGCGCTTCACGGATCCGGAGATCCTGCGCTCGTCGCTCGCGTCGGTAATCCTGCGGATGAAGTCGCTGCATCTCACCGGCATCGAAACGTTTCCGTTCATCGAGCCGCCGCCGGGCCGCGCGATTGCCGACGGCTACCAGCTGCTGAACGAACTCGGCGCCGTCGACGACGACAACGCGCTCACGCCGCTCGGTCGCGAACTGGCACGGCTGCCGCTCGATCCACGCGTCGGCCGGATGATTCTGGCCGCGCGTGATCAGCAGGCGCTCGCCGAAGTGTTGATCATCGCGAGCGCGCTGTCGGTGCAGGATCCACGCGACCGTCCGGTCGAAGCGCAGGAGCAGGCCGACCAGGCGCACCGCAAGTTCGCCGACGAGCGTTCCGAATTCCTGCAGTGGCTGAAAATCTGGGCGTGGTTCGGGGAAGCAGTCGAGCACAAGAAGTCGAATCGCCAGCTCGCCGACGCGTGCCGCGCGAATTTTCTGTCGCATCTGCGGCTGCGCGAATGGCGCGACGTCCATTCGCAACTGCTGACGGTGGTCCGCGAACACGGCTGGCGGCTGAACGAAAGCGAAGCGACGTTCGAGCAGATCCATCTCGCACTGCTGACCGGGCTGCTCGGCAACATCGGTCTGAAAGCCGACGACGAGCCGCACTATCTCGGCGCGCGCGGCATCAAGTTTTTCCTGTGGCCGGGCTCGGCGCTCGTGAAGAAAGCGGGGCGCTGGGTGATCGCCGCCGAACTCGTCGAGACGAGCCGGCTTTACGCGCGCTGTATCGCGAAGATCGAGCCGGAGTGGATCGAGCGCGTCGGTGCGCATCTGTTGAAGAAATCGCTGTCGGAGCCACACTGGGAGAAGCGCGCGGCGCAGGTGTCGGCGTTCGAGCGGGCGGTGCTGTACGGGCTGACGGTGTATCACCGGCGGCGCGTCGCGTTCGGCCGCCAGGATCCGGCGCGGGCACGCGAGCTGTTTATCCGCGGCGCGCTGGTCGAAGGCGAATTCGATACGAAGCTCCCGTTCTTCGCGCACAACCGCAAGCTGTTCGCCGACATCGAGCAACTCGAACACAAGTCACGCCGCCAGGACGTGCTGGTCGACGACGAGCTGATCTTCGGGTTCTACGACCAGGCGATTCCGCAGGGCATCCATACCGGCGCGTCGTTCGAGCGCTGGTATCGCGACGAGGTGAAAAAGAGCGGTCAGCCGGAAGAGAAGTTGCGGCTGCTGTTCCTGTCGCGTGACGATCTGATGCGTCACGAAGCCGCCGGCGTCACGACCGATCTGTTCCCGAAGCGGATGACGATGTCCGGCGTCGAGATGGCGCTGACCTATCACTTCGAACCGGGCACGCCGCGCGACGGCGTGACGCTCGCGGTGCCGCTGTATGCGCTGAACCAGGTCGATGCGCGGCGTTGCGAATGGCTCGTGCCGGGCATGCTTAAAGAGAAGACCCAGCTGTTGCTGAAGTCGCTGCCGCAGAAGTTGCGCCGCCATTGCGTACCGCTGCCCGAATATGCGGCGGGTTTTGTCGAGCGCACGGCAGGGCAGCGCTTCGGCGCGGGTGGGTTCCTGGAGACGCTGATCGCCGACATCCGCGAGCAGACACAGGTTGCTGTCCGTCAGGCGGACTTCAAGCTGGAGACGCTGGCCGCGCACCTGTTCATGAACTTCAAGGTGATCGACGAGCACGGGCGGCAGCTTGCGATGGGCCGCAATCTTTCGCAGTTGCGTGCGGAGCTTGGTGGTCAGGCGCAGCAGCAGTTTCAGAAGATTGCGGCGGGGGTGACGCTGAACGATGCGCCGGGTGACGCGCGCACGGTTGCGCAGACTCCAACGCAAGGTGGTGGCGCGGCTCGCGGCAAAGCGCCGTCCACGCCGCGCGAAACGGGCGCTGCATCGGCACCTGCGACCGCGACCGCCACCGCGCTGTACGAAAACCTCACGACCTGGAATTTCGGCAAGCTTCCCGAACTGCTCGAAATCCGCCGTGGCGGGCAGACGCTGTTCGGTTATCCGGCGCTCGTCGATCGCGGCACGCACTGCGACGTCGAAGTGTTCGATTCTCCTGACGAAGCGTCGCGGATTCATCGTGCGGGGCTGCGTCGGTTGTTCGCGTTGCAGCTGCGCGAGCCAATTCGCTATCTGGAGAAGAACCTGCCGGGGCTGCGCGAAATGGCGATGCAGTTCATGCCGCGCGGCACGCAGGAAGAATTGCGCGACCAGTTGATCGACGTCGCACTCGACCGCGCGTGTCTGCAGGACCCGCTGCCCACCGACGACGCGAGTTTTCACGCGCGCCGCGACGAAGGCAGGGGGCGGCTCACGCTGCTCGCGCAGGAAATCGCGCGGCTCGTCGGGCAGATTCTCGGCGACTACGCCGCCGTGCTGAAGAAGCTGCCGCAGGCGAAGCCGTTCGCTGCCGCGTATGCGGACATGCAGAACCAGCTCGACGCGCTGGTCGGCAAGCGCTTCGTCATCGATACGCCGTATGCGCAGCTCGCGCATTTTCCGCGCTATCTGAAGGGCATCGCGCTGCGCATCGACAAGCTGAAGGCCGATTCGGCACGCGACGCGCGGCAGTCGGCGGAATGTCAGCCGCTCGCGCAGCACTATCAGCGTGCGCTCGCGCAGCGCGGCGGTGTCGCCGATCCGCGTCTGACCGAATTCCGCTGGCTGCTGGAAGAACTGCGCATTTCGCTGTTCGCGCAGGAGTTGCGCACGCCGATGCCGGTGTCGGTCAAACGGCTCGCGAAGGTCTGGGAATCGATGCAGCGTTGAACGGATTCGCCGCGCGCGGTCGATTTGCGTCAACCGCGCGCGCCGGCAAACGTTCTACAATGACGGCTGTTCTTCGATGTGACACTTCATGCGCAAATTTTCCCTTCGCCGCTTTAATCAGTTGACCGGCACGTTCGCAGCAGGCGCGGCACTCGCCGTTGCCGCAGGTTTTTTCTCCCCGGCAGTCCACGCGAACAACGTGATCGTGCTCAATTCCGGCGAAGCGACGCTGAGCCTGATCGACGAGACCACGCACGAGGTCGTCGCGACCGTGCCGACCGGCAAGGAACCGCATCACCTGATGGCGACGCCGGACAACTCGTCGCTGATCGTCGCGAATTCGGTGTCGAACAATCTGCTGTTCGTCGATCCGAAAACCGGCAAGCCGCAACGCTGGATCGAAAACATCGAAGATCCGTATCAACTCGGTTTTTCGCCCGATCGTAAATGGCTCGTCACGACCGGGCTGCGGCTCGACCGGCTCGACATCTATCATTACGACGGCCACGATCTGACGCTCGCGAAGCGTCTGCCGCTCGCGGTGATGCCGAGTCACATGGCGTTCACGAACGACAGCAAGACTGTGTTCGTCACGCTGCAGGTCTCGGGCGAACTCGCGGCGGTCGATCTGGCTACGCAGACCGTCAAATGGAAGATGAAAGTCGGCAAGGTGCCCGCCGGACTGTGGATGACGCCGGGCGAGAAATACCTGCTGATCGGCATGACGGGCGCCGATTACGTCGCGGTGGTCGACTGGCGGAACCAGAAGATCGTGAAGACGATTCCGACCGGCAAGGGCGCGCACAACTTCCGCTCGCTCGATGACGGCCGGCACGTCGCGGTGTCGAACCGGGTGGCGAGCACGATCAGCATCATCGACGAAGACACGCTGACCAACGTCGGTGACATCACCGGTCTGATGCCGGGGCCCGACGATATGGAACTGACGGCCGACAAACGGTATCTATGGGTAACGTTCCGCTTCGCGAAGCACGTCGGTATCATCGACCTGACGACGCGCAAGCTGATCCAGACGATCGCCGTCGGCCGTTCGCCGCACGGCATCTATTTCTACGACCGCGCGCCGGTCACCGCGCCGAACGGCGCGTGACGGTAGCACGTGTCGCGGTAACGCCGGTCCGCATGCGGGCCGGCACGACGTGTGAAGCGTGACAGGTACCATGTTCCATCTGATCTTCTCCGCTCTCGACAGCCTCGTTTCCACGATACAGACCGCGCTGTACGTGGACGTCGTGCAGCCGTTGCTGTATCGCTTCGATCTGATGGACTACGACGAGGATACGTACGACAGCCTGTACTGGGTGATCGTCGGCGTGCTCGAAGTGCTCGCGATGTACGCGGTGCTGCGGCCGCTCGAGGCGCTGCGCCCGGTCGAGAAGTGGGACAACCGCAAGGCCGTGCGCGTCGACGTGATCTACACGTGGATCGCGAAGCTCGGCATCCTGAACCTCTTTTTCTTCTTCGCGCTGCAGCCGTTCTTCGACAACGTTCAAGGCTGGCTGCGGCTGCGCAATATCGCGAACATCGAGATCGACAACATCTGGCCCGGCGTGACGACGCAGCCGCTCGTCACGTTCGCGATCTATCTGCTGATCCTCGATTTCGCCGGCTACTGGTATCACCGCTGGCAGCATGGCGTGGGCATCTGGTGGGAACTGCACGCGGTGCATCACAGCCAGCGGCAGATGTCGTTGTGGGCCGACGACCGCAACCATCTGTTCGACGATCTGCTGCAGGCGAGTTTCTTTGCGCTGATCGCGCTGTTTATCGGCGTACCGCCGGCGCAGTTCGTCGTGCTGGTCGCGATCACGAATCTCGCGCAGAGCGTGCAGCACGCGAACATCCGGATGTACTTCGGCTGGCTCGGCGAGCGGCTGCTCGTCAGCCCGACGTTCCATCGCCGGCATCACGCGATCGGTTACGGGCACGAAGGCTTGAAGTACGGCTGCAATTTCGGCGTGCTGTTTCCGTGGTGGGACATGCTGTTCCGCAGCGTGTCGTGGAGCCGCGAAATGGAGCCGACCGGCATTCGCGACCAGCTCGACGGGCGGTCGTACGGCGAGGGTTTCTGGGCGCAGCACGGGCTCGCGTTCAAGCGCATCGCGAAGCGGCTTTCGTCGAAGGGGCGGACGCCGGGTTCGCCTGGTTCGCCTGGCGAGGATGCCGCAGCGGTTTGACGAGGGGCGTTGCTGTCTCGCTGCTGCTGCATTCCTTCGATCTGTCTTTCCTCGCCCATCCGTCCCACAACCTACCGACGTCATCGCGACTGGTTTATCCTGTCCCGATGACTGTTCCGTTTCCTTTTCTTCCCACCGCTTCATTCACCGGCACCGGCTCGCATGAATGATCTGTTGCGCTCGTTCGGGCGCGCGCTGACGAGTGCGCTTCATCCGCGGATGCTGTGGCTGACGTTCATGCCGTTCGCGGCGGCCACGGTCGGGTGGGGCCTGATCCTGTGGTTCTTCTGGCAGACGCTGACCGGCGCGACGCGCACGTGGCTCGAAGGCTGGTCGTTCACGACGACGTTGTACAACCTGTTCGGCTGGCTCGGGTTTTCGTCGCTGCATGCGGTGATCGCGCCGTTCATCGTGATCGCGGTGGCGATTCCGTTGATCGTCGTCACCGTGCTGCTGCTGATCGCGACGCTGTCGATGCCCGCTGTGATCCGCCATCTGTCGGCGCGGCAGTTCGCGGCGCTCGAGATGCGGCGCGGCGGAACATGGTACGGTAGCCTCGCGCATTCGCTCGTGACCACCGTGATCTGTCTCGTGCTGCTGGTAATCACGCTGCCGCTGTGGCTGGTGCCGCCGTTCTTCGCGTTGATTCCGCCGCTGCTGTGGGGCTGGCTCACGTATCGCGTGATGACCTACGATGCGCTTGCGCTGCATGCGAGCGCCGACGAACGGCGTGCGCTGATACGTCGCTACCGGCTGCCGCTACTGCTGATCGGCGTCGCGAGCGGGTTGCTCGGTTCGCTGCCGACGCTGCTGTGGGCGTCGTCGGTCTGGCTGATCGTGCTGTTTCCGGTCATCACGGCCGTGACCATCTGGATCTACGCGTTCATCCTCGTGTTTTCGGCGCTCTGGTTCGGCTACTACTGCCTGCGCGCGCTGCAGCGGATGCGCGCGGACGAGCAGGGCGCGCGCACGGCGGTGACTCCCTACTGACTTTTATCGAGAGGCCGTAATGGCATTTGGCGTCATCATCATCGGCGATGAAATCCTGTCGGGCAGACGTACCGACAAGCATCTGGCGAAGGTCATCGAACTGCTCGGCGCGCGTGGTCTCGAACTCGCGTGGGCTGAGTACGTCGGCGACGATCCTGCACGGATCGTCGCGACGCTGCGCCGCACGTTTGCGTCGGACGACATCGTGTTCTCGACGGGCGGCATCGGCGCAACACCGGACGATCACACGCGCCAGTGCGCGGCCACCGCGCTCGGCGTGCCGCTCGAACTGCATTCCGAAGCCGAAGTGCTGATCCAGCAGCGCATCCGCGACATGCATCCGGCGAATTCGCCGACGCCGATCGATCTCGATTCGCCGGAGAATCGCCATCGCCTGAACATGGGCACGTTTCCGCGCGGCGCGTCGATCATTCCGAACGGCTACAACAAGATTCCCGGCTTCTCGGTCGGCGATCATCATTTCGTGCCGGGCTTTCCGGTGATGGCGTGGCCGATGATCGAATGGGTGCTGGACTCGCGCTACGCGCATCTGCATCACGCGACGCCGCACGCGGAGAAATCGCTGTTCGTATTCGAGTTGCCCGAATCGACGCTGACGCCGCTGATGGAAAAGATCGAGCTGGATTTTCCGGGCGTGCGGGTGTTCAGTCTGCCGAGCGTCGGCGATGCGGAGCGCGGCGGCATCTACGCGCGCCGGCACATCGATCTGGGCGTGAAGGGCGAGCCCGAAGCGGTTGCTGCCGCGTTCGTGAAGCTGCGCGAAGGCGTGCATCTGCTCGGCGGCGATATCGTCGAGGTCGCGGCGGAGGCAGGCGGCGCGAAGCCGCAGGGTTGAATGCGCGCCTCCGTTGTGCGGAGGCATTTCGTTATCGCTGCGGCGTTTGCATCATCGGCGTGTCATGTCCAGTGCCGACGATAGCTCAAGATGCGCCAAGGTCGTTCAGGCGCCGATCCACGGCAGTCCGCGGAAGCACCAGCCGGAAACCGTCTTGCGATGTCCCTGGCCGTCCTTGTCGCCTTCGAATCCTTCGAGCAGATCGAACGCGCGGGTGAAGCCGGCCTGGGTGGCCGCGATCGCGGCGAGCTTCGAGCGCGCGGCGCTACGGCACAGCAGCAAGACGGGCGTATCGGGCGGCACGACCTGGCGAAGCTGCTCGACGAATTCTGTGTTCGGCACGCCGCCCGGATAGCGCGTCCATTCGATGTGCGCATACTGGCCGTCGCCGATCACCGGACGACCCACCCAGTCGAGCTCGGCGCGCGTGCGGACATCGACGAGCCGGGCTTGCGGATCGAGCTGCAGCAACTCGAAGGCTTCGGCAGGGGACACGGCGCCGGCATACGGCAACTGGTTTTCGACGCGGCGTTTATCCGCCTGGGCGTACAACTGTTCGAGCGTGCTCATGACGGCGATTCTCCTTGGACCAAAAAATCATTCTAGCGTGTGGCGCGGGCGCGCTGCTACGCGCTGATGGCGCGGCACGCGGAGCAGTACCGCGCGCATTCGTCGCGACGCAACACGCGATGAACGAAGCGATCGCGCGGATGCGCCGGATCGGTGCAGAATGGGCGAAATGCACCATTTTTGTGTTCGAAGATAACGCGGGACATACGAATGCACCGCTATAGTGCCGAAGTGCGTCGTGTGTCCTGGCGAAGCCGCGGCAACGACCGGGTCGATTCCCCGCGGACGCACGCCGGCAAAAGGATTGCGCTGCTTTGGCGCATGTGTGGCATGGAAGCTGCTTTATTGGTGCCGATCGATTCGATCGCCGGTTTTTCGCTCCACTCGAAGGATCGGGTGGACGGGCCCGGACGGGTCAGCTAGATTTGGGCGGCGGCTCGATCCGCCGAATTCGTTAATCAGGAGATAGGTTATGAGTAAATCCGTGGCCGACGTCATGCAACTCGTCAAGGACGAGGACGTCAAGTTTGTCGACTTCCGTTTCACCGACACGCGCGGCAAAGAGCAACACGTTTCGGTGCCGGTGTCGGCATTCGACGACGACAAGTTTGAAAGCGGCCATGCGTTTGACGGTTCGTCGATTGCCGGCTGGAAGGGCATCGAAGCTTCGGACATGCTGCTCGTGCCGGACGCGGACACCGCGTTCATCGACCCGTTCTACGAAGAATCGACGCTCGTGCTGACCTGCGACGTCGTGGAACCGGCCGACGGCAAGGGCTACGAACGCGATCCGCGCTCGCTCGCAAAGCGCGCTGAAGCCTATCTGAAGAGCTCGGGTCTTGGCGACACCGCGTTCTTCGGTCCGGAACCCGAATTCTTCATCTTCGACTCGATCCAGTGGAACACGGACCAGTCGGGCTGCTTCGTCAAGATCGGCTCGGAAGAAGCACCGTGGTCGTCGGGCAAGGAATTCGAAGGCGGCAACACGGGTCACCGTCCGGGCACGAAGGGCGGCTACTTCCCGGTCGCGCCGGTCGATTCGTTCCAGGACATCCGCTCGGAAATGTGTCTGCTGCTCGAGCAGATCGGCATCCCGGTCGAAGTGCACCACCATGAAGTGGCGGGCCAAGGCCAGAACGAAATCGGTACCAAATTCTCGACGCTGGTGCAGCGCGCCGACTGGACGCAGCAACTGAAGTACATCGTCCACAACGTCGCGCACACGTACGGCAAGACCGCGACGTTCATGCCGAAGCCGATCGTCGGCGACAACGGTTCGGGCATGCACGTTCACCAGTCGATCTGGAAGGACGGCGTCAACCTGTTCGCGGGCAACGGCTACGCAGGCCTGTCGGAATTCGCGCTGTTCTACATCGGCGGCATCATCAAGCATGCACGCGCGCTGAACGCGATCACGAACCCGGGTACGAACTCGTACAAGCGTCTTGTGCCGCACTTCGAAGCACCGGTGAAGCTCGCTTACTCGGCGCGCAACCGTTCGGCATCGATCCGTATTCCGCACGTGAGCAACCCGAAGGGTCGCCGTATCGAAACGCGCTTCCCGGATCCGCTGGCCAATCCGTACCTGTGCTTCTCGGCACTGATGATGGCGGGTCTCGACGGCGTGCAGAACAAGATTCATCCGGGCGAAGCTGCCGACAAGAACCTGTACGACCTGCCGCCGGAAGAGGATGCAAAGATCCCGACCGTATGTGCCGGCCTCGACCAGGCGCTCGAAGCGCTCGACAAGGATCGCGAGTTCCTGACGCGCGGCGGCGTGTTCACCGACACGATGATCGATGCGTACCTCGATCTGAAGGAAGGCGAACTGCAACGCGTGCGCATGACCACGCACCCAGTCGAGTTCGAACTGTACTACTCGCTGTAAACGGCGATGGCGCTTCGTCTGCGACTAGCAGCGAAGCGCGCGCCCGACGCTCGCGATCGGTAACGAAGGGACGGCGGCGCCGTCCCTTTTTCGTTGCAGCCTCGCGAGCAACTGCTGTACTTCACTGTCTCATACCGGCCAGACTGAACGATGGTTCTGAAGAATCTGATCAAGGCGAGGAAGGGCGTGGCGGAACCGTTGTCCGACGATCCGCAGCTCGTCGACTCGGGTCTGCTCCCCGGGTTCGAGGCATTGCCGACGGTCATTCTCGTGCTCGAAAAGCGCACGCTGCGCATCGCGTTCGCGAACCCGACGGCCGAAGCGATGCTCGAACTGTCGCGCAGGCAACTGACGCAGATGACGTGGCCGGACATCTACGCGAACGCGGACGAACTGGTCGCGACGATCGCATCGATCGCCGAGCAGCGTTTTCATGCGACGCATCTTGATGCCGTGCTCGAGCGAGCAGCGCACGAGCCGCTGCACGTGCACGCAATCGTCGGTTTTCTCGAGAGCGCGCCCGACTACGTGCTGCTCGAACTCTTCGAGAACGAGCGCCATCTGCGCACCGATCGCGAAGAGCGCATTCAGGATCTGACTTCGGTCAACAAACAGCTGATCCGCAATCTCGCGCACGAAATCAAGAATCCGCTCGGCGGCATTCGCGGCGCGGCGCAACTGCTCGAATTCGAACTCGGCGCGCGCGAACGCGACGAACTGCGCGAATACACGCAGGTGGTCATCAAGGAGTCAGACAGGCTGCAGACACTGGTGGACCGTCTGCTCGAGCCGCACCGACATCCGCACATCGTCGGCGACGTGAACATCCACGAAGTATGCGAACGCGTGCGCGCAGTGATCATGGCGGAATTTCCGCGCGGCCTCACGATCGAGCGCGACTACGACGTGAGCGTGCCCGATCTGCGCGGCGACAAGGAACAACTGATCCAGGCGCTGCTGAACATCGTCCGCAACGCGGCCGAAGCATTGCGCGAACGCATCTCGCAGGGCGATGCGCGCATCGAGTTGCGCACACGCGTCGCGCGCAAGGTGACGATCGCGAAACGCCTGTGCAAGCTGGCATTGGACTTGCATATCATCGATAACGGCCCCGGCATTCCGGCCGATATTCGCGACCGCATTTTCTATCCGCTCGTGTCCGGGCGCGAAGACGGCAGCGGTCTCGGCCTCACGCTCGCGCAGACGTTCGTGCAGCAGCACGACGGACTGATCGAAGTGGAAAGCCGGCCGGGACATACCGAGTTTCAGATCCTGCTGCCGCTCGACTGCTAGGACCACGCCTTCCTTCTGAACGACCAATATGAAGCCGATCTGGATAGTAGACGACGATCAATCGATCCGCTGGGTGCTCGAAAAGGCCCTCGCACGCGAGAACTTCGCGACGCGCAGCTTCGCGAACGTTCGCGAGGCAGCCGGCGCACTCGACCACGATAGCCCACAGGTGCTGGTGTCCGACATCCGGATGCCGGGCGGCTCCGGGCTCGAACTGTTGCAGACGGTGCGCGAGAAGGTGCCCGGTCTGCCGGTCATCATCATGACGGCGTTCTCCGATCTCGACAGCGCGGTCGCTGCGTTTCAGGGCGGCGCGTTCGAATACCTCGCGAAGCCGTTCGACGTCGACAAGGCCGTCGAGTTGATCCGTCGCGCGGTCGATGAGAGCGTGCGCGGTGAACACACGTGGGACGATCGCGTCGCCGATGCACCGGAGATGCTCGGCCAGGCGCCCGCGATGCAGGACATGTTCCGCGCAATCGGTCGGCTGTCGCATTCGGCGGCGACCGTGTTGATCACCGGCGAATCGGGCAGCGGCAAGGAGCTGGTGGCGCGCGCGCTGCATCGGCATAGTCCGCGTGCGAACGGACCGTTCATCGCGCTGAATACCGCAGCGATTCCGAAGGATCTGCTGGAATCCGAACTGTTTGGCCACGAGCGCGGTGCGTTCACCGGCGCGCAGGCGATGCGCCAGGGCCGCTTCGAACAGGCGGAGAACGGCACGCTGTTTCTCGATGAAATCGGCGACATGCCGTTCGATCTGCAGACGCGTCTGTTGCGCGTGCTGTCCGACGGACAGTTCTATCGCGTCGGCGGACACAACCCGCTGCGTGCGAACGTGCGCGTGATCGCGGCCACGCACCAGAATCTCGAAGCGCGTGTGCGTCAGGGGTTGTTCCGCGAGGATCTGTATCACCGGCTCAACGTGATCCGTCTGCGCTTGCCCGCGCTGCGCGAACGCAACGAAGACATTCCGCTGCTCACCCGACATTTCCTGCAGAAGAGCGCACGCGATCTCGGCGTCGAGCCGAAACGCGTGTCGGATGAAGCGCTGGCCTACATGACGTCGCTGCCGTTTCCGGGCAACGTGCGTCAGCTCGAAAATCTCGCGAACTGGCTGACCGTGATGGCGCCCGCGCAGACGATCGAGATCAAGGATCTGCCGCCCGATCTCGGGCCTGACAGCAACGGTGTGGCAGGGATGGGTGGCCTCGGGGTGGGGGAGGCCGCGAGCGGTGCATCCGCCGGGATCGCCGGTATTGCTGCGTCGGGTGTCGCGGCATCGAACGGCGTGATCGGTTCGCCGCTGATGGGCGGAGCAGCGCTGCCCGCGACGCCGCCGGCGAGCATCTGGGAAAACGGTTTGCGTACCGAGGTGGCGCGTCTGCTGCGCGAGAACTCGCCCGATGTGATGGACGAACTGTCGCGTCGTTTCGAAGCGGCGGTGATTCGCGAAGCGCTGGACTTCACGCGTGGCCGCAAGGTCGAAGCCGCCGAGCGGCTTGGTATCGGTCGCAACACGATTACGCGCAAGATCCAGGAACTGCACCTGGAGTCGTGACGGTCAAAAGGTCTTGCGCGTGTGCAGTGCATGCTTCGCGCGCAAGACCTGCGAGATCAATACGTCTTAATCGAGTTGTGCGACGACCGGCGCGTGATCCGACGGTTGATCCCATTTGCGCGGCGTCTTGTCGATGTCGCAGAACGTGCAGCTCGCGACGAGCGGCTGCGACAGCAGGATGTGATCGATACGTACCCCCGCGTTGCGGCGGAACGCGAGCATCCGGTAGTCCCACCACGAGAAGGTTTTCTCGGGCTGATCGAACAGACGGAACGCGTCGACGAGGCCCAGCGCGATGAGCCCCGTGAATGCGGCGCGCTCTTCCGGCGAAACCAGATTCTGTCCTTCCCATGCCTTGGGATCGTGCACGTCGCGATCGTCCGGTGCGATGTTGTAGTCGCCGAGCAGCGCGAGCTTCGGATACGCGACGAGTTCTTTTTCGAGCCACGCGTGCAGCGCTGCGAGCCAGCTCAGCTTGTACGCGAATTTCTCGGTGCCGGGCGCCTGACCGTTCGGGAAATACGCGGAGATCACGCGCACACCGTCGATCGTCGCAGCGATCACGCGCTGCTGCGGATCCTCGAAGCCCGGGATGTTGCGTAGGACCGTGACGTCGTCCACGTTGAGCCCGTCGCGCACGAGAATGGCGACGCCGTTATAGGTCTTCTGTCCCGCGAACCAGCTGCGGTAACCCTTCGCTTCGAACTCGGCGCGCGGAAATTTCTCGTCGGGCATCTTGAGCTCTTGCAGGCACAGCACATCGGTCTGACTGGTTTCGAGCCAGTCGATCACGTGCTGCTGACGGACCTTGAGCGAATTCACGTTCCACGTGGCTAACTTCATCGGTGTTTCCCGGTTGAATCTGGTTGCATGAATCTTACCGCGAACCTCGGGTGTTGCCTGTGTGCAGTGCTCGTAGGCGAGTCGCTGAGCGTATCGATTCCGTGCGTTCGCGCGCGATCGTTCGGCGCACGAAAAATAATCGGCAGATTCGTTTGACGCATCCAGCATGCGTCAGTACAATTCGCTTCCTCTGACGCGGGGTGGAGCAGTCTGGCAGCTCGTCGGGCTCATAACCCGAAGGTCGTAGGTTCAAATCCTACCCCCGCAACCACGCATTAAAAAAGCCCGTTTCGCTTATCACGCGATGCGGGCTTTTTCATTTGCGGTGCTCGATTCATCGCTAGCTGCTGCGTGCGCTGTCTTCATCGATCGCCCAGTTAACCGCCGCCTGCGCATGCAACGCCGTCGTGTCGAACACGGGCAGCGTCGAATCTTCCGGTTTGATCAACAACGTGATCTCCGTGCACCCGAGTATCACCGCCTGCGCGCCGCGTGCGGCGAGGCGATCGATCACGCGCCGATACGTATCGCGCGATTGCGCGTCGATCGTGCCGTGGCACAACTCGTCGTAGATGATCCGGTGCACGTCGGCGCGTTCGTCGTCGTCGGGGATCACGGTGTCGAGTCCGTGACGTTCGCGCAGACGTCCCACGTAGAACTGCTGTTCCATCGTATAGCGCGTACCGAGCAGGCCGACGCGTTCGATACCGGCCTCGCGCAACGCCGCGCCGGTCGGATCGGCGATGTGCAGGAAGGGCACATTGATCGCCTGCTCGATCGATTCATGGACGCGGTGCATCGTGTTGGTGGCGAGCATCACGAGATCGGCACCGCCGCGTTCGAGTTGTCGCGCCGCATCCGCCATCTGGCGGCCGAGCGATGCCCAGTCGCCGGCGCGCTGATCGGCTTCGATCTGCGCGAAATCCACCGTCACCATCACGCTGCGCGCGTTGTGATGACCACCGAGACGCGCTTTCGCGTAACGGTTCAGCAGCCGGTAATACTCGGCGGACGACTCCCAGCTCATTCCGCCGATCACTCCGATCGTTTTCATCCGCGCTTTCCTCTGTTTGCCCTGCGATGGGGTTGTCGGCCAGTATAGGACCCGTATGGCGCCGCACAGCGATACGGATCGTGCGCGCGCGGCCGATACGGATACGTCAAAAAAGCGCGGAAACCGGTGTCCGATTCTTGTAAAAACCCCTGTGTTTTTGTACAGTATCGGCATCTTGGATACGCCCGATCCCGATTCCCGTCCGCATTCGTCTGAAGCGTCGCCGCCGCGCAAGATCATCCATTGCGACTGCGACTGCTTCTACGCGTCGGTCGAAATGCGCGACGACCCGTCGCTGCGCGGTCGCCCGCTCGCGGTCGGCGGCCGGCCCGAGCATCGCGGCGTCGTCGCGACCTGCAACTACGAGGCGCGTCGCTTTGGTGTGCATTCGGCGATGTCGTCGGCGCTCGCGATGCGCAAGTGTCCCGATCTGCTGATGATGCCGCCGTCGATGGAAAAGTACCGCATCGCGTCGCGGCAGATCATGGCGATCTATCGCGACTACACCGCCGACGTCGAACCGTTGTCGCTCGACGAAGCCTATCTCGACGTCACGCACATCACGCTCTGCAAGGGCAGTGCGACGCTGATGGCGAAAGAGATTCGCGAGCGCGTGCGCGAGACGGTCGGCGTGACGGTGTCGGCGGGTGTGGCACCGAACAAGTTCGTCGCGAAGATCGCGTCGGACTGGAACAAGCCGGATGGCCTTCATGTCGTGCGACCGCACGAGGTCGATGCGTTCGTTGCCGCGTTGCCGGTGCGCAAGATTTTCGGCGTCGGCAAGGTGACGGCGGCGCGGCTCGAAAAACTCGGGCTCGTGACGTGCGCGGATGTTCGCACGTGGTCGCTGATCGATCTGCATCAGCACTTCGGGGTGTTCGGTAAGCGGCTCTATGAGCTGTCGCGCGGCATTGACGTGCGGCCGGTTCGCGCGGACCAGGAGCGCAAGTCGGTGAGCGTCGAGACCACTTACGTCACTGATCTCACGACGCTCGATGCGTGCGCCGACGAAGTGCGTCGACTCACCGCGATGCTCGACGAGCGCATCGAACGCGCGCAGGCAGGGCCGGCGATCCACAAGCTGTTCGTGAAAATCCGCTTCGCCGATTTTCAGCGGACGACGGTCGAATGCGTCGGCGATGCGACCGATGTGCCGACGCTGCTCGGCCTGCTCGAAAAAGGTTTTGCGCGTCGCAATCAGCCGGTGCGGCTGCTCGGTGTCGGCGTGCGGCTCGAAGAGGACGATGCCGCGCAGCATGGCCAGTTTGTGTTGTTCGATGACAGCGACGAGGACGATGAAGCCGGGCCCGACGAGGTTGCGTCGGTCTGATTCGCCGATTTCCCGCACGGCTTTCTGGTGCCGATAGAATCGGAACCAGTCACAGGAGACGCTCATGGACCTGATCATCCGTCGCGCCGCATTGCCGCGCGGTACAGCGCGACACGAAGGACTCGTCGACATCGGCATCGACGCGGACCGCATCGTCGCGGTCGAGCCACATCTCGCGGCAACCGCAGCCGAAGAAATCGATGCGGCGGGTTCGCTCGTCACGCCGCCGTTCGTCGATCCGCATTTCCATATGGACGCGACGTTGTCGTACGGACTGCCGCGCGTGAACGCGTCGGGCACGCTGCTCGAAGGCATCGCGTTGTGGGGCGAACTGAAGCCGCAGCTGACGCAGGATGCGCTCGTCGAACGTGCGTTGCAGTACTGCGATTGGGCCGTCGCGCGCGGGCTGCTCGCGATTCGCAGTCACGTCGACGTCTGCGATGAGCGGCTGCTCGCAGTCGAAGCGCTGCTCGAAGTGAAGCGTCGCGTCGCACCGTATCTCGATCTGCAACTGGTCGCGTTCCCGCAGGATGGTCTGCTGCGCAGTCCCGGCGCATTCGACAACCTGAAGCGTGCGATTGCGCTCGGCGTCGATGTGGTCGGCGGCATTCCGCATTTCGAACGCACGATGGCGGACGGCGCACAGTCGGTGCGGCTGCTGTGCGAGTTCGCGGCGGACAAGGGGCTACGCGTCGACATGCATTGCGACGAATCCGACGATCCGTTGTCGCGCCACATCGAAACGCTCGCTGCCGAAACGCATCGGCTCGGACTGCATGGTCGCGTCGCGGGTTCGCATCTGACGTCGATGCATTCGATGGACAACTACTACGTCAGCAAGCTGCTGCCGTTGATGCGCGAGGCTGGCGTCGCAGCGATCGCGAATCCGCTGATCAACATCACGCTGCAGGGCCGCTCCGATACCTATCCGAAACGGCGCGGCATGACGCGTGTGCCCGAGATGCTGGCCGCGGGCATCACAGTCGCGTTCGGCCACGACTGCGTGATGGACCCGTGGTACAGCCTCGGATCCGGCGACATGCTCGAGGTCGCGCACATGGGGCTGCACGTCGCGCAGATGACGGGCGTCGACGCGATGCATGCGTGCTTCGACGCGGTGACGGTGAACGCGGCGCGCATCCTCGGGCTCGACGGCTACGGGATCGCGCCGGGCTGTGCGGCGGACTGCGTGGTGCTTGATGCGCGCGATCCGGTCGAGGCGATCCGTCTACGCGCAGCGCGGCTCGCGGTTGTACGGCGCGGCAAGGTGGTGAGCCGTGCGCCTGCGGCTCGTGCGGTGCTGTCGCTGGAAGGGCGGCCGTCCGAGGTCGATTTCCGGCTGCATCGCGAATAAAAAACCGGCGCCCGCACGAGGCGGAGCGCCGGTCTGGTCAGACGATCGACAGCGTTCAGTTCGTCGCCGCAGGCGTCATCCCGTTGTGCCGCAGCAGCGCATCGATGTGCGGCTCGCGGCCACGGAACGCCTTGAACGATTCCATCGCGGGACGGCTGCCGCCCACTTCTAAAATCTCCTTGCGATAGCGCGTGCCGGTTGCCGCATCGAGCACGCTGCCGTTCGACGCCTGCGCGGCTTCTTCGAACGCCGCATACGCATCGGCCGACAACACTTCCGCCCACTTGTAGCTGTAGTAGCCCGCCGCGTAACCGCCCGCGAAGATATGGCTGAACGTATTCGGCCAGCGCGAGAACGATGCCTGCGGCACGACGTGGAAGCGCTCGTTGATTTCGCGTGCAAGATCGTTCGCGCTCTTCGGGCCTGACGGATCGAAGTCGCCGTGCAGTTGCATGTCGAACATCGAGAACACGATCTGCCGCGCAGTGCCCAAACCGCTCTGGAAGTTCTTCGCCGCGAGCATCTTGTCGAACAGTTCGCGCGGCAGCGGTTTCGCGGTATCGACATGCGACGTCATGTCGGACAGCACGTCCCATTCCCAGCAGAAGTTTTCGAGGAACTGCGACGGCAGTTCGACCGCATCCCACTCGACACCGTTGAGCCCCGACACGCCAAGTTCCTCGACGCGCGTCAGCATGTGATGCAGGCCGTGTCCGGTTTCATGGAACAGCGTGATCACTTCGTCGTGCGTGAAGCACGCGGGTTTGCCGCCGACCGGCGCGGAGAAGTTGCACGTCAGGTAGGCGACCGGCGTCTGCACGGCGCCGTGCGCGAGCTTGTGACGCCCGCGCGCATCGTCCATCCATGCACCGCCGCGTTTGCCTTCGCGTGCGTAGAGGTCGAGATAGAACTGCGCGACGAGTCCGCCGTCCTGATTCTCGACGCGGAAGAAACGCACATCCGGATGCCACAGCGCGGCTTCGTCGCGACGGATGCGCACGCCGAACAGCGTCTCGATCACCTTGAACAGACCCTTCAGCACCGCGTCTTCGGGGAAGTACTGTTTGACCTCGTTCTCCGAGAACGCATAGCGGTTCTGACGCAGGCGCTCGGCGGCGAACGTCGTGTCCCACGGCTGCAGTTCGGTCATGCCGAGTTCGTCGGCGGCGAAGGCGCGCAGTTCCTGCCAGTCGCGTTCCGCATGCGGACGCGCGCGGTCGGCGAGGTCTTTGAGGAACGCCATCACCTGTTCCGGCGACTCCGCCATCTTCGGTGCAAGCGACACCTCGGCGAAGTTGCGGTAGCCGAGCATGTGCGCTTCTTCGGCACGCAGCGTCAACTGCTCGGCGAGGTTCGCGGTGTTGTCCCACTCGGGCTTGCCGCCGCCGTACGCGGCGCCGAGCTCCGACGCGCGCGTCACGTACGCGCGGTACATCGCTTCGCGCATCGCGCGGTTTTCCGAGTACTGCATCACGGGGAAGTACGACGGGAAGTGCAGCGTGAACTTCCAGCCTTCCTTGCCTTCGCGTTCCGCCGCTTCGCGCGCGGCCGCGATCACGTCTTCGGGCAGACCGGCGAGTTCGGCTTCGCTGGTTGCGATGTACGCGTACGCGTTGGTCGCGTCGAGCACGTGATCGGAGAATGCTTTCGACAACCCTGCCTGGCGCTCCTGCAATTCGGCGAAGTGGGGCTTCTGGTCTTCGGGCAGTTCGGCGCCGGACAGGCGGAAGTCGCGCAGCGCGTTATCGAGAATCTTGCGGCGCTCGCCGGTCAGCGACGAGAATTCGCCGCCTGCGGCAATCGCCTTGTACTTCTCGTACAGCGCGAGGTTTTGTCCGACGCTCGACCAGAACTCGGTCACGCGCGACAGATTCTCGCCGTACACCGCCCGCAGCTCCGGCGTATCGGCGACGGCGTTCAGATGGCCGATGACGCCCCACGCGCGCGACAGCGGTTCGGTCGCGTGCTCGACGGGCTCGACGACGTCGGCCCACGACGACGGCGTGGCGGGCGCACTGGCCCGCTCGACGGCGGCGCTCGCGTTGGCGAGCAGCACGTCGAGCGCGGGCGTCACGTGTTCGGGGCGGATGTCACCGAAGCGCGGCAGATCGGAGAAGTCGAGGAGCGGATTGTCGGATGTCGATTGGGTTTGGGACATGGTGCTTCCTGTCTGACGCGAAAAAGGGGGCAGGCGAAATGGCGTGCTGCCGGCGAAACCGCCGCAGCGCCGGACCGGACCGCGTGGCCACGCCGATCGCCCGGGCCATGTGAACAGTATGGGGGCAGTGCGCGGCGATTCCAGTCCACCTACGGGACAAATTACCAGAACTTCGCGGCGAGGGCGCGGTGGAGGTTTTTTCTCGATTTTTTTCGGGCCGGTTTCGCGTCGCTCGTCGCGCCTGGGACATGCGCCGCGACTGTGGGCGAGCGCACCGTCATCGCCGGGCGTTTGCCGCATCGTGACGGGCATGCTTCGTCCAGTGCCGCGACGTCCGCCGGCCTGCCTGTCCTTTTCTCTTTTCCTCTTCCGCACGGTCATTGTTATCGCGATGAATCTGCTTTCGCATTCGCTGTCGCGCAACGGGAACAATTTCGGCCTCGTGCGTCTGATTGCCGCCATCTCGGTGGTCTATTACCACGCGTTCCTGATCCAGTTGCCCGACGGCACCAGCGATCCGGTCGGGACCGCGCTCGGGTTCGACGGCTCGGGCCCTTTCGGTGTGTACGCGTTCTTCTTGCTGAGCGGCATGCTGGTGACCGCGAGCTTCGCGCGTCAGCGCTCGGCGCCGCGCTTCATAGCGCTGCGGGTCGCGCGTCTGTGGCCGGCGGTTGCGGTCGGCTCACTATTCGCGGTGTTCGCGATCGGGCCGCTGTTCACGACGCTGCCGCTGTCCGCGTATTTCCATCTGCACGCGACGTGGGCCAATCTCGACAACTTCTCGACGCTCGTGCTGAAGCGCGGCTGGGTGCTGCCCGGCGTGTTCGAGCACAACCGCTTCGGTCCCGACGTCAGCGCGCCGCTGTGGACGCTGCCGCTCGAAGTCCGCTGCTATCTGATCGTGCTCGCGACGGGAATGGTCGGACTGCTGTCGACGAATCGCGGAATCGTCGCGGCGGCGCTCATCGGGCTCGTCGCGTTCGGGCTGCATGTCCACGTCGATCCGTTGCAGATCGGGCTGCGCGATTTCGCCGATAAACCCGGCGGCTACTCGTTCTGGCCGGAACCGTTCTTCATGCTGGGGATGCTGCTGTACGGGCTGCGCGAATACGTGCGGATCGACGGCATGGCGGCGCTCGCGCTGTTCGGACTGTACTTCGCGTTCCACGATACGGCGGCTGCGCAGCCGCTGTTCTATCTGGCGTTCGCGTATGGCGTGCTGTGGGCCGGCACGACGCCGTGGCTGCGTCGCTGGGTGCCGCGTAACGACTACTCGTACGGGATCTATCTGTATGGATTCGCGATCCAGCAGTGTGTCGCCGCGGTGGCGCCGAAGCTGGATCATCTGACTGGGCTGCTGATCGCGTCGCCGGCGATTCTGCTGTGCGCGGCGCTGTCGTGGCATTTTGTCGAGCGGCCCGCGTTGCACTGGTGCCGGCGACGCATTGCGCGTGCGCCGGGGACATCTGGCCGCTCGTCGGGCGCCGACGATACTAACGTCGAGCCGGCGAACTGAAATTGACGCAGAAGCAGGAGCGCGCGGACAGAAGCGCGCGCGTCACTCTTTAAGCGCGACTCGCCGCGCGTTCAGCAGCTTCAATCGTGTTGACGAGCAGCATCGTGATCGTCATCGGACCGACGCCGCCCGGCACCGGAGTGATGTAGCCGGCCACTTCCTTGACGCCCGCGAAGTCGACGTCGCCGCAGAGCTTGCCTGCGTCGTCGCGATTCATGCCGACGTCGATCACCGTCGCGCCCGGCTTCACCATATCGGCGGTCAGAATGTTGCGCTTGCCGACGGCCGCGACGATCACGTCGGCGGTGCGTGTGTGCGCGGCGAGATCACGGGTCTTGCTATGGCAGATCGTGACCGTCGCGCCTGCTTCGAGCAGCATCAGCGCGACCGGCTTGCCGACGATGTTCGAGCGCCCGATCACAACCGCGTTCGCACCGGCGAGCGAGATACCGTACGCGTCGAACATCTTCATCACGCCGTACGGCGTGCACGGACGGAATAGCGGCTTGCCGGTCATCAGCGCGCCTGCATTGGCGACGTGAAAGCCGTCGACGTCCTTCTCCGGTGCGATCGCTTCGATCACCTTGTGGCTGTCGATATGCGGCGGCAGCGGCAACTGCACAAGAATCCCGTGGATCTCCGGCGACTGGTTCAACGCATCGATGCGCGCGAGCAGGTCGGCTTCGGAAAGCGTCGCGGGATAGCGGTCATACGATGAGAACAGTCCGTTGTCTTCGCAGGCCTTCACCTTGTTGCGGACGTACACCTCGCTCGCCGGATTGTCGCCGACCAGAACGACCGCGAGGCCGGGGCGATGGCCGCGGGCCGTCAGCGCAGCGGCGCGTGTCGCGACATCGGTGCGCAGGGTCTTGGAAAGGGCGATGCCGTCGATCAGTTTGGCTGTCATGGTCGGTCAGAGCGATAGAAATGCGGGCTGCAGGCAGGGCGAATGTGGTGGCGGTTTTCTGCAGGAACCTGGCGGGTCGGGAAAAGCGCGCGGCGCACAAACTGCGATGCGCCGGGATCGACATTATACCGTCGCGAGTGCGTGCGACGAGGGGAGCGGTGTGCGGGCGATGCTGCTGAAACGCCTGCCGCGCAAACGCACAAACAAAAAGGCCGGGCCACACAGGCCGGGCCTCTTCGACAGACAGGAAAGCGGCACACACGCATGCGTGCATGCACGAGCTCGGCGTCAATACGTTCGTCGTGGCGGCGTCCGATGCGACGGCGCCCGGCTTAACGATGGATGGATGCCTGCTACTACTGCTGCTGTTGCGGCTTGTTCGACAACGCGAGCCGCAGCAGATCGGCGACCGTGTTGACGTTGAGCTTTTCCATGATGTTCGCGCGATGCGCTTCGACCGTCTTGATGCTGATGCCGAGGTCGTCGGCGATCTGCTTGTTCAGGCGGCCTGCGATGATCCGCTCGAGCACCTGATGTTCGCGCGCGGTGAGCTTGCCGAGGCGTTCTGCCGCTGCACGTTGCTGCTGGACGCTGGTGCTTTCGCTACGCGCCTTGTCGAGCATCCGCTCGACGAGCTTGCGCAGTTCGGCTTCGTCGAACGGTTTTTCGATGAAGTCCATCGCGCCTTTTTTCATCGTCGACACGGCCATCGGCACGTCGCCGTGACCCGTGACGAAGATGATCGGCAGCGACGCGTTGTCGGCGATCAGTCGCTCCTGCAATTCGAGCCCGCTCATGCCCGACATCCGCACGTCGAGAATCAGACACGCGATCTGCCCCGGATGCTGTGCCGGTTGCCACGCGTCGAGAAACTGCTCGGCGCTGGAGAAGCACTGCACGCGGTAGCCGTTCGCCTCCAGCAGCCAGCGCAGCGAATCTCGCACGGCCTCGTCGTCGTCGACAACAAAGACGGTTTCCTGTGTGGTGACTGGGGTGTTCATGGCTCTCCCGTAACGGTTTGTGGTATCGGCGCCTCGGACCCGCCGTTGCTCGGGCCGTCAGGCTCCCCAATGGGCAGACTGCAGTGAAAGGTCGCACCTGTGATGTGGCCGTCCGCCTCGACGTTATTGACCACCCACAGACGACCTCGATGCGATTCGATAATCGAACGGCAAATGTTGAGACCCATCCCCATGCCGTCC
The DNA here is from genome assembly GCF_004359985.1 of Paraburkholderia flava. NCBI lineage: Bacteria > Pseudomonadati > Pseudomonadota > Betaproteobacteria > Burkholderiales > Burkholderiaceae > Paraburkholderia > Paraburkholderia flava. The sequence goes on from NZ_SMRO01000002.1 coordinate 1,226,105, forward strand.
GACTTGGTACTGTAGAACGGCTCGAACAGACGCTCGGCCATCGCCTCGTCGACGCCCGGCCCCTGATCGACAACACTGATGCAAACAAACCCGCTGTCCAGCCGCACGACCACGCGGACCACCGGATCGATCGCATTCGGTCGCGCATCGTGCATCGCTTCGGCCGCGTTTTTCAGCAGGTTCACCAGCACCTGCTCGATCAGCACCGGGTCGACATAGATCACGGGCAGCCGCGAACGCAGGTCGGTCACGATGCGGATGCGGCGTTTGCGCGCCTCGAGTTCGGCCAGACCGACCGCGTCCGCGACGATATCGGCGACGCGGGTAGCCTGGCGCTTCGGTTCGCTGCGTTTCACGAATTCGCGGATCCGCTTGATGATCATGCCTGCCCGAACGGCCTGCTGCGCGGTCTTTTCGAGCACGGGCAGCAGGTTGTCGGGCGTCGTTCGACCAGATTTAACCAGTGCGACGGTTCCGGAGCAATAGTTATTGATCGCGGCGAGCGGCTGGTTCAGTTCGTGCGCGAGCGACGACGCCATTTCGCCCATCGTCATCAGGCGGCTCGTGAACTGCAGCTTCTCGTCCTGCTGACGGGCCAGTTCCTGCGCCTGCTTGCGGGTCGTGATGTCGGTTGCAATCTGCATCTGCGCGAGGTGGCCGTCCACCCACTGGATGTACTGGCGCCGCACCTCGAACCACTTCTGGATGCTCTGGACGTAGATTTCCTGCGCGTCGGCGGTGCTTTCGGTCAGCGCGGCGGCGGGCAGGCCGGCGTAGGCGTCGACCATGTCGATCGAATCGGACGATGCTTCGCCGCTGTCGAAACCGCCACCCGCGAGTTCGAGGTGGCCGTCCGGGCGGATGCCGAACAGGTGCCGGTAGTAGCGGTTCGCGAACAGCAGCTCGGCTTCGTCGGCGGCCAGCACCGACACGGCGGCGTCGAGGCTTTCGAGCACGGTCGTGAAACGCTCGTGCGCGGCGGCGAGTTCTTCGCGCGCGCGCTTCGGCTCGGTGATGTCGGTCATCGACGACATCCAGCCGGTCTGCCGTCCCGAGCTGTCGATCAGCGGCGACACGTAGAGGCGCGCGTGGAACAGCGAGCCGTCCTTGCGACGCACGCGCAGCTCGAAGCCGGAAGAGGGTGCCTTGCCGCGCAGCGTCATGTCGAGCTGGCGCTGCATTTCCGGATACGCGTCGCGCGGCCAGTACGGGAACGGTGCGTTCTTGCCGACGAGGTCGCTTTCGTCCCAGCCGGTCATCCGGCAGAACGCGGGGTTCACGTGCGTGATGCGGCCGTGCATGTCGAGCACGCGCATGCCGATCAGCACGGAGTTTTCCATCGCGCGGCGGAAGAACGCTTCCGCGTACAGCGCCTGCTGCGCCTCGAAGCGTTGCCGTGTGTGCTTCCACAAGCTCCACAGACTCCACAGCACGAAGCACGACAGACCCGCGACCAGCCACACGAGCGTGTTGTTCGTGAAGTTGGTCATCTGCGGATACGAGTACACGCGCACCGACACGCCACGGCCCGGCGGGTCGAGCGGCAGGTCGTAGTAGACGTCGCGCGGCAGACGCGGGCGCGACGATGTCGTCGCAAGCTCGCGATTGTTGACGTCGATGATCGAGATCTTGTACTTCGCGGACAGCTCGGGCGGGATGTCGTGCTTCAGGATCCCTTCGATCGAAAACACCGCGGCGATCGTGCCGAGAAATTCGCGGTCGCGATAGACCGGCGTCTGCAGCGTCAGATAGCCGTTACCGACGTCGTCGTAGATCAGCGGCGAGTAGATCTGGCGGCGCGTGTTGCGCGCCTCGGCGAACGCGGCCTTGACGGCCTCGTCCATCTGCGTGTCGTTGGGTTTGGCGAGGCGCTGGCCGAACAGCGGTAGCGCGGTATTGGGCCAGCGCGGCTGCTGCTGGCTCGTGTACCAGTTCATGTAGAGGATCTCGGGATGCCCCTGCATGATGTCCGTGGTGGACACCTGGAACGAATGCGGATCGGCATGGCCGGCGACGAGGTCGCGCGACAGCGCCTGGATCTGTTCCTGCGCACCCGTCATCGACAGGCGGATCTGCTGCTGCGCCCACGCGACGTTGCGATAGAGCGTGTCTTCCTGTTGCTGCTGCTCGCGCCGGTTCAGGCTCCAGAGGATCAGACTCATGACGATCAGGAACACCAGGATCGACAGGAGCGGCGTCAGCAAATAGGAGTTCGACCACCACGGTCCGTGGTGCCAGCGGGACGGCGACGAGTCCGCCGGCGAACCGGACGGCCGCGCCGAGCGTGCGAAAAGCCGTTCGGTCAACATTGCGGCATTGTAGCGCAGCGTGTCGGGCTCAAATGCCGCAAAAAAGCACGGAAACTCCCCCTATTCGGAGCAAACTAGCCGACGTATCGGCAAAGGAAGCGTCAATACGAGGTGCGCCGCAGCAATTTTTCGCATTATGAGAATGAATCTCGTAATTCGAAAATTTTGTTGCAAGGACATCGGGCGACTCATTACAATCGGCGGCAAAGCTAGCTGCCGTGGATGAACCTTGTCCGCGTCATCCGTTCAGTCTGTCCAAAGAGGCGTTCCTTCCATTCCAGGAGACGAGCATGTCCGCTGTACCCGACGAAGTCATGAAATATGTCGCCGCCGAAAAAGACGACGATCCACAGGAAACCGGCGAATGGCTTGAAGCGCTGGATGGCGTGATTTCTGCGGTCGGGCCTGACCGCGCTCATTACCTGATCGAGAAGCAGATCGAATTCGCCCGCGTACACGGCGAACACCTGCCGTTCTCGGCCAACACACCCTACATCAATACGATTCCCGTTTCGCGTCAGGCGAAGATCCCCGGCGACCAGGACATCGAACACCGCATCCGCTCGTACACGCGCTGGAACGCGATCGCGATGGTGCTGCGCGCCGGCAAGGATACGAACGTCGGCGGCCACATCGCTTCGTTCGCCTCGGCCGCGACGCTGTACGACGTCGGCTTCAACCACTTCTGGCATGCGCCGTCCGCCGAGCATGGCGGCGACCTCGTGTTCGTCCAGGGCCACTCGTCGCCGGGTGTCTACTCGCGCGCCTTCCTGCTCGGACGTCTGAACGAAAACCAGCTGAACAACTTCCGTCAGGAAGTGGGCGGCGAGGGCATCTCGTCGTATCCGCATCCGTGGCTGATGCCGGACTTCTGGCAATTCCCGACGGTGTCGATGGGCCTTGGTCCGATCATGGCGATCTACCAGGCGCGCTTCATGAAGTACCTGCAGGCGCGCGGCATCGCGAAGACCGAAGGCCGCAAGGTGTGGGCGTTCCTCGGCGACGGCGAAACGGATGAACCGGAATCGCTCGGCGCGATCGGCATGGCCGGCCGCGAACGCCTCGACAACCTCGTGTTCGTGATCAACTGTAATTTGCAGCGCCTTGATGGTCCGGTGCGCGGTAACGGCAAGATCATCCAGGAACTCGAAAGCGAATTCCGCGGCGCCGGCTGGAACGTGATCAAGGTCGTGTGGGGCAGCCGCTGGGATGCGCTGTTCGCACGCGATCGCACGGGTGCGTTGATGCGCCGGATGATGGAAGTCGTCGACGGCGAATACCAGACGTACAAGTCGGAGTCGGGCGCTTTTGTGCGCGAGCATTTCTTCAATACGGCCGAACTGAAGGCGCTCGTCGCCGACTGGTCCGACGCCGACATCTGGAATCTGAACCGCGGCGGCCATGATCCGCACAAGATCTACGCGGCGTTCCAGGAAGCGACGCAGACCAAGGGCCAGCCTACCGTGATCCTCGCGAAGACGATCAAGGGCTACGGCATGGGCGAAGCCGGTCAGGCGATGAACATCACCCACCAGCAGAAGAAGATGCAGGTGGAGCAGCTGAAGCAGTTCCGCGACCAGTTCCGTCTGCCGATCGCGGACGAAGATCTTGCGAGCGTCCCGTACCTCAAGTTCGAAGAAGGCTCGAAGGAACTCGAGTACATGCGCGCACGCCGCCAGGAGCTGGGCGGCTATCTGCCGGCTCGCCGGCAGAAGGCGGAATCGCTGCCGGTGCCGGCGCTCGAAGTATTCGAGCCGCTGCTGAAGGGCACGGGCGAAGGCCGCGAGATTTCGACGACGATGGCGTTCGTGCGGATTCTCAACATCCTGCTGAAGGACAAGGCGCTCGGCAAACGCGTCGTGCCGATCGTGCCGGACGAATCGCGTACGTTCGGTATGGAAGGCCTGTTCCGTCAGATCGGTATCTGGAATCAGGACGGCCAGAAGTATGTGCCGGAAGATTCCGATCAGCTGATGTTCTACCGTGAATCGGAAACCGGCCAGATCCTGCAGGAAGGGATCAACGAAGCCGGCGGTATGTCGGACTGGATCGCAGCCGCGACGTCGTATTCGACGCACGGCGAGATCATGATCCCGTTCTACATCTTCTATTCGATGTTCGGCTTCCAGCGTATCGGTGACCTCGCATGGGCCGCTGGCGACATGCGTTCGCGCGGCTTCCTGCTGGGCGGTACCGCAGGCCGTACGACACTGAACGGCGAAGGGCTGCAGCACGAAGACGGCCACTCGCTGCTGTGGGCGGCATCGGTGCCGAACTGCATCAGCTACGACCCGACGTTCGGCTACGAACTCGCGGTGATCATGCAGGACGGCCTGCGCCGGATGGTGCAGGAGCAGGAAGACGTGTACTACTACGTCACGGTGATGAACGAGAACTACGAACACCCGGCGATTCCGCAGGGCGACAGCGTGGCCGCGGACATCATCAAGGGCATGTACGCGTTCCGCAAGGCTGAAGCATCGAAGGGTCCGCGCGTGCAGCTGATGGGTGCGGGCACGATCTTCAACGAAGTGATCGCCGCCGCCGACCTGCTGAAGAACGACTGGGGCGTCGCCGCCGATCTGTGGAGCGTGCCGAGCTTCACCGAACTCGCGCGCGAAGGCCACGAAGTGCAGCGCTGGAACCTGCTGCATCCGAGCGAAGAGAAGAAGGTCTCGCACGTCGAGAAGCTGCTGAAGGATGCACAAGGTCCGGTCATCGCATCGACGGACTACGTGCGCGCGCTGACCGAACAGATCCGCGCGTTCGTGCCGCAACGTTTCGTCGTGCTGGGCACCGATGGCTATGGCCGCTCGGACACGCGCGAGAATCTGCGTCACTTCTTCGAGGTGGACCGCTACTGGGTGACCGTCGCCGCGCTGAACGCGCTGGCCGACGAAGGTACGATCGAACGCAAGGTAGTTGCCGATGCGCTCGCGAAGTACAACCTGGATGCCGCCAAACCCAACCCGATGACCGTTTAAGGCATCACCCCCCGCGTGTGTCGCACGTGCCTTCCCGCATGGGAAGGCACGTGCGCCCCAGGAGACACCCACAATGAGTCAAGCGATTGAAGTGAAGGTGCCGGACATCGGCGATTACAAGGACATTCCTGTGATCGAGGTGCTGGTGAAGGCGGGTGACACCGTCGAGAAAGAGCAGTCGCTCGTGACGCTGGAGTCCGACAAGGCGACGATGGACGTGCCGAGCCCCGCAGCGGGCACTGTCAAGGAAGTGAAGATCAAGCTCGGCGATACCGTTTCGGAAGGCACGCTGATTGTCGTGCTCGACGGCGCCGAAGGCGCGGCGAAGCCGGCCCAGGCGAATGGTGCGCAACCGGCTGCTGCTCCGGCACCTGCGCCCGCGCCGTCGCCGGCTGCTGCACCTGCCGCGGCTCCTGTTGCGAGCGGTGGCGGCGTTCAGGAAGTGAAGGTCCCGGATATCGGCGACTACAAGGACGTGCCGGTGATCGAAGTGGCCGTGAAGGTCGGCGATCGTGTCGAGAAGGAACAGTCGCTCGTCACGCTCGAATCCGACAAGGCGACGATGGACGTGCCGAGCCCGGCTGCCGGTGTCGTCAAGGAAATCAAGGTGAAGGTAGGCGACGCGGTGTCGGAAGGCTCCGTGATCGTACTGCTCGAAGGCGAGGGTGCTGCTGCAGCGCCTGCTCCGGCGCCGAAGCAGGAAGCGGCGCCGGCACAGAAATCCGCCGATGCACCGCAGGCTGCGGTGCCCGCGCCGTCGGCACCGTCCGCGCTTGCAAGCGCGCCTGAGATTCCCGCAGGCGTCGGTGGCACGCAGCGCGCGAGCCACGCGTCGCCGTCGGTGCGCAAGTTTGCACGCGAACTCGGCGTCGACGTGTCGCGTGTTCAGGGCACGGGTCCGAAGGGCCGCATTACGCAGGACGACATCACCGCGTTCGTGAAGGGCGTGATGACCGGTCAGCGTGCGGCGCCTGCCGGTGCTGCGCCGGCTGCTGCGGGTGGTGGCGAACTGAATCTGCTGCCGTGGCCGAAGGTCGACTTCACGAAGTTCGGCCCGGTCGATCCGAAGCCGCTGTCGCGCATCAAGAAGATCTCAGGCGCGAACCTGCATCGCAACTGGGTGATGATTCCGCACGTCACGAACAACGACGAAGCCGATATCACCGAGCTCGAAGCGCTGCGCGTGCAGTTGAACAAGGAAAACGAAAAGGCCGGCGTGAAGTTCACGATGCTGGCGTTCGTGATCAAGGCGTGCGTCGCTGCGCTGAAGAAATTCCCGACGTTCAACGCGAGCCTCGACGGCGACAACCTGGTGTTCAAGCAGTACTACAACATCGGTTTCGCCGCGGATACGCCGAACGGTCTGATGGTCCCGGTGATCCGCGATGCGGACAAGAAGGGGCTCGTCGACATCGCGAAGGAAATGGCGGATCTGTCGAAGGCCGCTCGCGAAGGCAAGTTGAAGCCGGACCAGATGCAGGGCGGCTGCTTCTCGATTTCGTCGCTGGGCGGTATCGGCGGCACGCACTTCACGCCGATCATCAACGCGCCTGAAGTGGCGATTCTCGGCCTGTCGCGCGGAGCGATGAAGCCGGTGTGGGACGGCAAGCAGTTCGTGCCGCGCCTGACGCTGCCGCTGTCGCTGTCGTACGACCATCGCGTGATCGACGGCGCCGAGGCGGCGCGCTTCAATGCGTACCTGTCGTCTATTCTTGCCGATTTCCGGCGTGTGATTCTTTGATCGTCGATTGAAGACGGCCGCGACGCGGGCTTCGATGCCGCGCGTCGCGGACGTCGTCGCAGGGTCTGCGGCTTTTTGAAGCTGGCGTATGTCGGCTGATGCCGCCGGTCCGCCCGATCGCGATCAACAAAAGAAGGGGACACCATGAGTCTCGTCGAAGTGAAGGTGCCGGACATCGGCGATTTCAACGATGTCGATGTCATCGAAGTGAACATCAAACCCGGCGACGTCATCGAGAAAGAGCAGTCGCTGCTGACGCTCGAATCGGACAAGGCGTCGATGGAAGTGCCGAGCGACGTCGCTGGCACTGTGAAGGAAGTCCGCATCAAGCCGGGCGACAAGGTGTCGCAAGGCACGGTGATCGCAACGGTCGAGGCATCGGCTGCTGCGCCCGCGAAGGAAGCGGCGCCTGCGAAGGCTCCTGAGAAAACCGAAGCGGCGAAGCCCGCACCGCAAGCGGCGGCTCCGAAGGCGGCTACTCCTGCTCCGCAGGCCGGCAGCTTCTCGGGTAGCGCCGATATCGAATGCGAAATGCTCGTGCTCGGTTCGGGTCCCGGCGGTTATTCGGCGGCATTCCGCTCGGCGGATCTGGGCATGAAGACGGTGCTCGTCGAGCGTTATCAGGCGCTCGGCGGTGTGTGTCTGAACGTCGGCTGTATTCCGTCGAAGGCGTTGCTGCATACCGCGCTCGTTATCGACGAAGCGGCTGCGCTTGCATCGCACGGCATCACGTTCGGCAAGCCGCAGGTCGATCTCGACAAGCTGCGCGACTTCAAGTCCGGCGTCGTCAAGAAGCTGACCGGCGGTCTCGCCGGCATGGCGAAGGCGCGCAAGGTCGAAGTGGTGACGGGCGTCGGCACGTTCGTCGATCCGCACCATCTCGAAGTGCAGACCGAAGGCGGCAAGAAGGTCGTCAAGTTCGCGCAGGCGATCATCGCAGCCGGCTCGCAGGCGGTGAAGCTGCCGTTCATTCCGGATGATCCGCGCGTCGTCGACTCGACCGGTGCGCTCGAACTGCGTCAGGTTCCGCAACGGATGCTCGTGATCGGTGGCGGCATCATCGGCCTCGAAATGGCAACCGTGTACGCGACGCTCGGCTCGCAGATCGACGTCGTCGAAATGCTCGACGGTCTGATGATGGGCGCCGACCGCGATCTCGTGAAAGTCTGGGAGAAGTACAACAGCAAGCGTTTCGCAAACGTGATGCTGAAGACGAAAACGACGGCTGCGGAAGCGAAGGACGACGGTATCTACGTGTCGTTCGAAGGCGAGAAAGCGCCGGCCGAGCCGCAACGCTACGACCTCGTGCTGGTGGCCGTGGGCCGTAGCCCGAACGGCAAGAAGATCGGCGCGGACAAGGCGGGGGTGGCTGTGACCGACCGTGGCTTCATCGAAGTCGACAAGCAGATGCGCACGAACGTCCCGCACATCTTCGCGATCGGCGACCTCGTCGGGCAGCCGATGCTCGCGCACAAGGCCGTGCACGAAGGGCACGTCGCGGCCGAAGTGGCGCACGGCGAGAAGGCGTATTTCGACGCGCTGCAGATTCCGTCGGTGGCTTACACGGACCCGGAAGTTGCGTGGGCCGGCAAGACCGAAGACCAGTGCAAGGCCGAAGGCATCAAGTACGGCAAGGCGGTGTTCCCGTGGGCAGCGTCCGGCCGCGCGATCGCAAACGGTCGCGACGAGGGCTTCACGAAGCTGCTGTTCGATGAAGAGACGCATCGCGTGATCGGCGGCGGGATCGTCGGACTGAATGCCGGCGACCTCATCAGCGAAGTATGTCTCGCGGTCGAGATGGGCGCGGACGCGACGGATATCGGCAAGACGATCCATCCGCATCCGACGCTCGGCGAATCGGTGGGCATGGCTGCCGAACTGTACGAAGGTGTCTGTACCGACCTGCCGCCGCAACGTAAGAAGTAATGACGCGTGTGATGTCCGTTCTCTGATAGCGGACAGATGTCGGCGATAAAAAAACGGCGCGCCCTTTGCGGGGCGCGCCGTTTTTTCTGGCACGGATGTGTGGATGCAGATCGGTGTTGCTCGAGTGTCGCTGAGGTAGCGCTTACGTATCGCCCAAAAAAATCCCGGCCGAGCCGGGAAACGATACGCTGCTTGACGTATCGGAGCGTTGGGCCGTGCAACTCTCCGGAAGGAGAGCGGCACGGCGCTGTTGCCTGATACGGTACAGCTCGATGATCTTGCGATTCGATCCTGCTACTGCGAGAGGCCTGACGCCCCGCATCGTTTGGTGCAGAAGCTTAGACAGCCTTCTTGGTCGAGCGCGAAGCTTGTGCGGCTGCTTGCGTAGCGGCCTTCTGCGCGGCCGATGCGGCTGCGTTGAAGTTGCTTTCAGCGATTTCGACAGCTTGCTTCGTTGCCTTGTGAACCGTTTCGTACGTCGTGTTCGCGGCGGTGATGGCCGACTTGATCACGGCGACAGCGGTTTCCGAACCAGCCGGTGCGTTCTTCGCGACGTTGTCAACGAGCGCTTGCACCTTGCGGTTCTGCTCTTCGTATTGCGATTCCGCGACGCGGGCGAATTCGGCTTGCGTCGACGATGCGATTTCATACAGGTGACGACCGTACGACAGAACCTTTTCCGCGACCGGTTGCGTCAGGCTGGCTTGCAGTGCCAGCAGTTCCTGCGCGTCCTTCACCGACAGCGCGCGCTGCGCGTTTTCCTGGCTCTCAGCGATCGTCGACTTCACGACTTGCAGGTTCAGTTCAACCAGCTTTTCCACGCCTTCAAACGCTTTCGTCGTAAGGCCGAACAGCGTTTCGAGGTTGGCCTTGTGGGCTGCGGCGATTTGCTCGGGGGTCAGCAGACTCATGTTTACGCTCCTGATTACGATCTGTCTGGCGCAGACCGTGTGGGTTAACGGCAGAAACCTGGGTAGCACCCGGCACGGTTTTGGGTCATGCATCGCGCCGTATGCGTTTTGTGCGTCGCACAATGGTTCCCATTTTAGGTGAGCCTCTCGGGATGTCAAGTTCTTTTTGTGCATCGCACAATATTAAGAATTTACTGATAAAACAACACGTTATGCGAAGAGCATGACGACTGGATGAAGGCTGCGGAAAACCCGTCGCCTCTTGTGGTGCACGCTGCAGCGCGGTCGGAAGTGGGGCAAAATTCGCGTTCGATGTAAACCGGTTATTGTCACGGAACGTTAACTTGCGGGCTGCGGTCGAATGCGCGCCACCGCGTGGTTCCGTCGTCGGTCAGGTCCTGGGCGATGGGGCTAAAACTGCTTCGCGTTTGCCCCCATCAAGTCCACAGCTGGATTGGCCGTTAAGCCGGCAAGCAGGGTTCCCGCGGTTGCTACCCATACGATCGATTTTTTCGATCGAAAGACAAGACTTGTTTGGTTCACTCAATCAAACCTTACAACGAGGTTTAACGAGAACCGATAAGTGCTTAATATTGCTAATTTTTCACGCTTTTACTACACTTGCGGAAAACTCCCGCCGCTCCCTTCAGAACACGAATGAAAACCGACATGTTTTCGCCGCTCAAAACGCTCCACGGTGCCGTACTCGGCGCCGTGCTGTCGGTGACCGCTTCGGCCGTCATCGCTGCGGCATTTGCTGCGGTGCCGGTAGACGCGTTCGCCGCGTCCACGGCTACGCACGCCAAACGTACCGTCCACGCCCAGTCCGCCAAAACCACGCGCAAGGCCACGCCTGCTGCTGCGAAGGTGGCTGCGCGGTCCTCGAAATCCGCCGCTAAAGGTGTCGCCGTGAAGACCGCCGCCGCGAAGGCGAGCGACGAATCGCCGCGCGTCGTCGCGAAGAAGCGCCGCGTCGCGTACACGATGAACGGCCGTCATCGCACCGTGGTGCGCCGCGTCGCGTTCCAGCCGCGTCCGCCGACGGTGGGTCAGGCGTTTGGTCTGCACGACACGCCCGATGCGCTCGCGCTGCGTTCCAGCGTTGCGTACGTCGTCGACCAGAATTCGT